>NZ_JBVJDK010000037.1:0-1388 GCF_055582325.1 Streptomyces sp. NPDC042100 | reverse complement strand
GTGGACTCGCAGCTGACGAGTGAGCGGTCGCCGGACGGGCGGGTGGAGGTCTTCGCGATCAACGGGACCGTCGCCCAGCACCTCTGGCAGAGCGGGATCAACGCCCCGTACGGCCAGTGGACGGACTTCGGGGGCGGCGGCACCGAGATCACCGCGACGAGCAACGCCGACGGACGCATCGAGGTGTTCGGAACCAGCCACGCCGGCGTCTACCACAAATGGCAGACCGGCCCGACGACATGGTCCGAGTGGGCGTGGGTGAACGCCAACGCCGGTCCCGCGATCGATTGAGGAGACAGCAGTGAGAACCGCACGGCGGTCCCCCCGCGCACCCCACCGCGCCGTCCTTTCGGCGTTCGCCTCGCTGCTCCTGGCGGCGGGCATCCTCACCGGCACCGCCTCGCCGGCCCATGCCGCGTCGAGCGACCTGTGCGCCCAGGTCGGCTATCAGGCCGGTTTCCGGGGCGACGGCCTGGTCACGGCCGTCGCCGTCGCCCTCGCCGAGTCCAGCTGCGACCCCTCGGCGACCAACACCACCAACAACACGCCCCCGTCGCGCGACCGAGGGCTGTGGCAGATCAACGACTACTGGCACCCCGAGGTGAACGACGCCTGCGCGTACGACGCCCAGTGCAACGCGAACGCGGCGTTCACCATCTCCAACGGCGGCACCAACTGGGAACCCTGGTCCACCTACAACGCGGGTCACCACCGGCGCCACCTGGACGAGGCGCGCGCCGCGGTGGACCGGCTCGGCAACCCCGGCCCCGGTCCCGCCCCCGTGGTCTACCCGGCGGAGTCGGGGCGGGTCGTCTCGGCCCGTTCGGCCGACGGGCGGCTCGAAGCCTTCGCCGCCGGTGCCGACGGCGTCCACCACGCCTGGCAGCTCGCCGTGAACGGCGCCTGGTCCGAGTGGGAGCCGCTCGGCGGTCCGGGCGGCGCGGAGCTGGCGATCGCGGCGAACGCGGACGGGCGTCTGGAGGTGTTCGCGATCAACGGCAGTACGTTCAAGCACCGTTATCAGGTGGCGCCTTCCGGTGGCTGGTCTGGCTGGGAGGACTTCGGCGGAGGCGGACGCGACATCGCCGTGGGTACCAATGCGGACGGGCGCATGGAGGTCTTCGCCTCGGGTCCGGTCGGCCTGTTCCACCGCTATCAGACGGCGGCCAACGGCGGCTGGTCGGGCTGGGAGCCGACGGGTGGCGGTCCCGCCGATGCCCGGGTGGAGGTCGAGAAGTCTCCGGACGGGCGGCTTGAGGTCTTCGCGCTGAACGGGAGCACCTTCCAGCACCAGTACCAGACGGCGGTGAACGGCGGCTGGTCGGGCTGGGAGGACTTCGGCGGTGGCGGGCGTGATCTGACCGTGGATCACAATCAGGACGGGCGGA
>NZ_JBVJDK010000036.1:0-2548 GCF_055582325.1 Streptomyces sp. NPDC042100 | reverse complement strand
GAGTTGTTGGAGCCGGGCTTCTTCGAGTCCTGACGGCAGTTGGCGTACGTACGGGTGATGGAACCCGCGTTGTAGTCCCAGCCGTCACCGATCCAGGAGGCCTGGTTGTTCGACGAGGACGTACGCCCGTCGACGGACTGCGAGGAGTAGGAGAGGTTCACCTTCGGCATCAGGCCGCCGGCGGTCTCCGGGGTCTGCACCTGGTAGCCGTAGGTGAAGGCACCGGAGGAGGAGCCAGAGGACCAGGAGCCGGAGGACAGCAGCGGAGAGGCCGTGAAGTCACCGGACACGGAAGAGCCCGTGTCGAGCAGGCCGACCGCGTTGCCACCGGCGGCGTTGGCCGCCGGACGGACGCCGTCGCGGTAGGACGCCTTGGTGGCGCCGGACTGGGCGGTGAAGCCCTCCCCGAGCAGGCTCGCGACCGGGACGGTGCCCGTGACGATGTTGCGGGTCTTCGCGTCCTTGGCCGCCGTCGACTTGGTCGGCGCGTCCTTCGCGGCCACCGTCTTCACGGTGGACCGGAGGCGCTCGACGTCGCCGTCCGCGTCGTCCTTGCCGGACATCGTCGTCGCGCCCGCGTCGTCCGCGCAGTCGCCCGTGGTCGGGGACGAGTAGACGCACTCCGGAAGCAGCGTGAGACCGAAGCGCTCAGCGGCGTTCGGGCCGTACATGTCGGCGAAGCCGGTGGTGTCGACGGTGAGGGACACCTCGGCGGCCGGATCCACGTTCGCCGGCGGGGTCAGCTTCATGACGACGCCGGACACACCCGCGTCCTGCGACGTGGTCGTCGGGGCCAGACCCACCTGCCAGTCACCGGCGATGGCGGCGGCGTCAGCGCCCTCGGGGACACCGATGGCGATCGGCAGGTTGTTGCTGACCGGAACCGTGGCGCCCGGCGCCGTCGCCGTCGTCAGCGTCGCGCTGCCCGTGCCGGACGTCCACGCCGCCGTGTTCTTCGGGGCATACGGGTCGACCGGGACCTCGGGTGCCGTCGTCAGCGCCTTCTGCGCCTCCGCGTCACCGCCGAGCTCGGTGCTCTTCGGAATGTCGGGCAAGTCGACCTCGGTGGTCGACTCCTGACGGTTCATCCCCGGACCCGGGATGGCCAGCGCCTGCCCGCCCAGGCTCGTCACGGTCAGTGTCGAGGACAACAAAAGGACGGTCGCCATGCGGCTTCGCCGCAAGCGCCGTCGTTGTGACTCCGTCATGGCTGGGCGTCCTAGCCCCAGCCATGACAGCGGACCTGAAGCACGCATATGCGTCGACTCCCACCCTGGCAAACAGACATCGTGTGAGGTGCGGAAACACCAAAATGCACACACCTGTCTCAGGTGCGTGCGTGCGTACTGTCCGTCATGCACGGCACCCCGAGCAAGAGCGAAAGTTTTCGGTTGCGCACGAGCGAAGTGAACTGCGTCACGCCCTAGTTCGCCACAGAGACCCACCAGTAATGATCTTTGCGACAGCTAAACCAATCCGGACATCGATGGACCTTAAGCGCCCCAAATCCCCTTATTAGGGACAGCGATGACAGAGTGTCTAGCTCGAGCCATACATGAGTAACGGTCTTATAAAATTCTCATGTGTAGACGGTCTGTGTGGGGTGTGTGATCGTGTGTTCGCTTTCTGCCCCGCGGCCTGCCGTCTGGGGCTGTTTGTGCTGTCCATCGTCCGTCTGGTTCACACGGGAGTAGACCGCCGTGACCGCGCCGCCCTATCTCAGCCCCTTCGTGCGCACGCGCACGCGGCTGTCTCTGACCATCGGCCTTGTGCTGGCCGCCCTCACCGCTGCCCTTTTGCCCTGGTGGCAGCCCGATTCCGCACCTGTTACGGCTGGTGGCAAGGCCACCGAGGCCCAGCAGGCCGCGACCGGCCCGAAGGACGAGTCCGCCGCGCGGGCCGAAGCCGTTCGCAGTGGCAAGAAGGTCCTCGTCGACACGGCGACCACCGCCACCTCACAGACCTGGGCCCTGCCCAACGGCCAGCTCCGTTCGCAGATGCACGCCCTTCCCCAGCGAGCGAAGAACGCCGCCGGCAAGTGGGCGCCCATCGACAACAAGCTCACCCGCAGCACCAAGGCGAAGGCCGCGCGGGGGCTGGGCGTCACGCCCGTCAACGCCGTCTACCCGGTGCGGTTCTCCAGCGGCACCTCCGCCCAGGGGTCGCGCGCGGACCGGTCGTTCGCCCGCGCCGAGACCCCCGGTGCCTCGCTCCTCGCGGAGATCGAGTTCGGCACCCACACCATCGCCTACACCTGGCCCGGCGCCCTGCCCGAGCCCGTCCTGGACGGGCCCCGCGCCCTCTACCCCGAGGTCCTGCCGGGTGTCGATCTGCTCCTGGTGGCGCGTGAGGAGGGCGGTTTCGCCCAGGTCCTCATCGTCAAGACCCCCGAGGCCGCCCGCCAGGACGCGCTGAAGTCCGTGACCTACGGCCTGCGTTCGCAGACGGCGACCTTCCAGTACGAGGCGAAGGCCAACCGCGTCCTCGTCCTGGACAAGGCCGGCAAGGAGGTCGGCTCGATCCCGACCCCGTTCGCCTGGGACTCCAG
>NZ_JBVJDK010000035.1:0-2830 GCF_055582325.1 Streptomyces sp. NPDC042100 | reverse complement strand
GGGCGGTAGGCGGTGGTCCAGGCCTGCCAGCCCGAGTTCATCGTCGGGTCGACGAAGACGGGGAACTTCACACCCTGGGCGGTGAACAGCTTCGTCGCCGCGACATCGAGAACGAGGCTCGCAGCGCCCGTCTTGTCACCGGCCAGGGTGATCGGGAGCTGGGCGGACTTGGCACCCGGCTCGATACCCGTGAGACCGGAGAGCTTCAGCACGTCCGCAGGCGTGTTCACCGCGGTCCGGTTGACGGTGCCTTCGGGCAGCTCGGGGTCGCGGCCGCTGGAGTCCCAGGCGAACGGGGTCGGGATCGAGCCGACCTCCTTGCCGGCCTTGTCCAGGACGAGGACGCGGTTGGCCTTCGCCTCGTACTGGAACGTGGCGGTCGCCGAACGCAGGCCGTAGGTCACGGACTTCAGCGCGTTCTGGCGGGCGGCCTCGGGGGTCTTGACGATGAGGACCTGGGCGAAACCGCCCTCCTCACGCGCGACCAGGAGCAGGTCGACGCCCGGCAGGACCTCGGGGTAGAGGGCGCGGGGCCCGTCGAGGACGGGCTCGGGCAGGGCGCCGGGCCAGGTGTAGGCGATGGTGTGGGTGCCGAACTCGATCTCCGCGAGGAGCGAGGCACCCGGGGTCTCGGCGCGGGCGAAGGAACGGTCCGCGCGCGACCCCTGGGCGGAGGTGCCGCTGGAGAACCGCACGGGGTAGACGGCGTTGACGGGCGTGACGCCCAGCCCCCGCGCGGCCTTGGCCTTGGTGCTGCGGGTGAGCTTGTTGTCGATGGGCGCCCACTTGCCGGCGGCGTTCTTCGCTCGCTGGGGAAGGGCGTGCATCTGCGAACGGAGCTGGCCGTTGGGCAGGGCCCAGGTCTGTGAGGTGGCGGTGGTCGCCGTGTCGACGAGGACCTTCTTGCCACTGCGAACGGCTTCGGCCCGCGCGGCGGACTCGTCCTTCGGGCCGGTCGCGGCCTGCTTGGCCTCGGTGGCCTTGCCACCAGCTGTAACAGGTGCGGAATCGGGCTGCCACCAGGGCAAAAGGGCAGCGGTGAGGGCGGCCAGCACAAGGCCGATGGTCAAAGACAGCCGCGTGCGCGTGCGCACGAAGGGGCTGAGATAGGGCGGCGCGGTCACGGCGGTCTACTCCCGTGTGAACCAGACGGACGATGGACAGCACAAACAGCCCCAGACGGCAGGCCGCGGGGCAGAAAGCGAACACACGATCACACACCCCACACAGACCGTCTACGGATTAGAATTTTATGAGACCGTTACCAATTCGGGGGTCTGGCTTGATGTGGCGTCAGCTCTGAGTCGATTGGAGCGATTTGACGGCCCGAGGAGTCGTTCATGTCGACTTTGCGGCATGTACCGCAAAGGCGATCAGTCGTGGGTCTCTGCGGCGGAGTGGGGTGTGATCCAAGTCACTTCGCGCATGCGCAACCGGGAACGGGCAATCTTGCTCAGCCCTCATCGGATGGCGGAGGGTACGCAGGCACGCACCTGAGGCAGGTGTGTGCATTTTGGTGTTTCCGCACCTCACACGATGTCTGTTTGCCAGGGTGGGAGTCGACGCGTATGCGTGCTTCAGGTCCGCTGTCATGGCTGGGGCTAGGACGCCCAGCCGTGACGGAGTCACAACGACGGCGCTTGCGGCGAAGCCGCATGGCGACCGTCCTTTTGTTGTCCTCGACACTGACCGTGACGAGCCTGGGCGGGCAGGCGCTCGCCATCCCCGGCCCGGGCATGAACCGTCAGGAGTCGACCACCGACGTCGACCTGCCCGACATCCCGAAGAGCACGGAGCTCGACGGCGACGCCGAGGCACAGAAGACGCTGAGCACCGCGCCTGAGGTCCCGGTCGACCCGTACGACCCGAAGGCGACCACGGCGTGGACCGCGGGCTCGGGTAACGCGACGCTGTCGGCCTCCACCGCTCCGGGTACCACTGTGCCGCTGACCAATGGTCTGCCGATCGCGCTGGGTGTTCCCGAGGGTGGCGACCCGGCGGCCGTCGCGGGTGACTGGAAGGTCGACCTGGCGCCGCCGACGACGTCGCAGGACGCGGGTGTGTCGGGTCTGGTCATGAAGGTGACCCCGCCGGCGTCGGTGGACCCGGCGGCCGAGGTGGCGCTGACCGTCGACACCACCGGCTTCGCGGACCTGTACGGTCCGCAGGCGGCGGATCGTTTCGGTCTGATGCTGCTGCCGGAGTGCGTGTACTCGTCCCCGACCACGGGTGACTGCGCGGACGACGCGGGCACGACGACGATGTCCGGCAAGGACGACGCGGACAAGACGGAGAAGTTCGAGCGGCTGAGCTCGACGGTGGAGACCGTCTCCGCGAAGGACGCGCCGACGAAGACGACGGCGGCGAAGAACGCCCCGACCCGCAAGCTCGTCACCGGCACGGTGCCGGTGTCCAGCCTGCTTGGGGAGGGCTTCACCGCCCAGTCCGGCGCGACGAAGGCCTCGTACCGTGACGGCGTGCGGCCGGTCGCGAACGCGGCGGGCGGCTCGGCGGTCGGCATGCTCGACACCGGCTCCTCGGTGCAGGGCGACTTCACCGCCTCTCCGCTGCTTTCGTCGGGTTCCTGGTCCTCGGGTTCCTCGTCCGGTGCCTTCACCTACGGTTACCAGGTGCAGACCCCGGAGACCGCCGGCGGTCTGATGCCGAAGGTGAACCTCTCCTATTCCTCGCAGTCGGTCGACGGGCGTACGTCGTCGTCGAACAACCAGGCTTCGTGGATCGGTGACGGCTGGGACTACAACGCGGGTTCCATCACCCGTACGTACGCCAACTGCCGTCAGGACTCGAAGAAGCCCGGCTCCAACAACTC
>NZ_JBVJDK010000034.1:0-3908 GCF_055582325.1 Streptomyces sp. NPDC042100 | reverse complement strand
GATGCCGAGGGGACGCCGCCGATCGGTGGTCCGATCGCGGGCCAGCGGGCCTATGTGCTTGATGGCGGGCTGCGTCCGGTTCCGGTGGGTGTGGCGGGAGAGCTCTATCTCTCCGGGGGCGGTCTCGCGCGCGGCTACGTCAATCGGCGGGGCCTGACGGCCGAGCGTTTCGTCGCTGACCCGTTCGGTCCGGCGGGTGCCCGGATGTATCGCACGGGTGACCTGGTGCGGTGGCGGGCGGACGGTCAGCTCGATTATCTGGGCCGTACGGATGATCAGGTGAAGGTGCGGGGTTTCCGTATCGAGCTGGGTGAGATCGACGCGGTGCTCGGTGAGCATCCGGCCGTTCGCCGTGCGGTGGTGCTGGCCCGTGAGGACCGTTCGGGCGAGGCGATGCTGGTGGCCTACGTGATGTTGGACGACGGTGCTGAGGTGACGTCGGCGGAGTTGCGGGCGTATGTCGGCGGGCGTCTGCCGGAGTACATGGTTCCGGCCGCCGTCGTGGTGCTCGACGCGTTCCCCTTCAACTCCAACGGCAAGCTGGACCGGGCCGCCCTGCCGGTGCCGGTGCTGGAGGGCGCCGGATCGGGACGGGCTGCGCGGGGGCCGGTGGAAGAGGCCCTGTGTGGGCTGTTCGCGGAGGTGCTGGGGGTCTCCTCGGTCGGTGTCGAGGACAACTTCTTCGACCTGGGCGGTCACTCGCTGCTGGCGACGCAGTTGATCAGCCGGATCCGCTCCGTGCTCGGCGCGGAGATCGGGATCCGGGCGCTGTTCGAGGCGCCGACCGTCGAAGCCCTGGCCGAACGTCTCGCGCCGAGCGCGGACGGCGGACCTTCCCAGCCCGCCCGCCCCTCCCTGGCAGCGGTGGAGCGGACCGACCCGGTCCCCCTGTCCTTCGCCCAGCGCCGCCTGTGGTTCCTGCACCGGCTCGAAGGAGCCGGCGCGACGTACAACGTCGCCTTCGTCCTGCGCCTTGAGGGCGAGCTCGACCGGGACGCCCTGCGGGGGGCCCTGGGTGATGTGGTGGCGCGGCACGAGAGCCTGCGCACGGTGTTCCCCGAGATCGACGGGATGCCGCACCAGCACATCCTCGACCCGGACGAAGCCGCGATCGGCTTCGAAATCGTCGAGGCCGACGCCGAGGGGCTCGACGCCGCCCTCGCGGCGGCCGCCGGCCGCGGATTCGACCTGGAGCGGGAGATCCCGGTACGGGCCCACGTCTTCGGACTCGGCCCGGAGGAGCACGTCCTGCTTCTCGCCCTGCACCACATAGCCAGCGACGGCTGGTCCATGGGACCCCTGACGCGCGACCTCGCCCGGGCGTACGGAGCGCGCCGCGGCGGCACGGCCCCGGAATGGGAACCGCTGGCGGTGCAGTACGCCGACTACACGCTGTGGCAGCAGCGGCTCCTGGGTGCTTCCACGGACCCGGAGAGCGTGCTGACCCAGCAGGTCGACTTCTGGAAGGAGACCCTGGCGGACCTGCCGGAACAGCTCGTGCTGCCGACGGACCGGCCGAGGCCCCCCGTCGACTCCCACCGTGGCGACGTGCTTCCGCTCGCCCTCTCCGCCGAACTGCACGGCCGACTCGACGAACTCGCCCGCTCCAGCGGTGTGAGCCTGTTCATGGTGCTCCACGCCTCGCTCTGCGCCCTGCTCACCCGGCTCGGCGCCGGCACGGACATCCCCCTGGGCACGCCGGTGGCCGGGCGCACCGATCAGGCCCTGGACGACCTCGTCGGGTTCTTCGTCAACACGCTGGTGCTGCGGACCGACACCTCCGGCGACCCCACCTTCCGCGAGCTGCTCGCCCGCGTACGGGACACGGACCTCGCCGCGTACGCCCACCAGGACCTGCCCTTCGAGCACCTCGTCGAGATCCTCAACCCGCAGCGCACGGTCTCCCACCACCCCCTCTTCCAGGTGCTTCTGGTCCTGCAGAACACCCCGCACGCCCGCTTCGACCTGCCGGGGCTGCGGATCAGTTCGAGGCAGCACGTCGAAGGCGTGTCCCGCTTCGACCTCTCTGTCAGCCTCGCGGAGCGCCACGGTCCCGACGGGGCGCCGAGCGGACTGGAGGGAGTGGTGGAGTACGCGACCGACCTCTTCGACCGGTCCTCGGTCGAGTCGCTGGCGGCCCGCTGGCTCAGGCTCCTGGAGCAGCTCCTGGCCGACCCGGACCGGCGGATCGGCGCCGCCGAGATCATGGGGTCCGTCGAGCGTCGGGCACTGCTCGAAGAGATCAACGACGGTGGCCCCGAAGCGCCGTGGACCTCGATGGCCGCGGCCATCGAGGGACAGGCCGCGCGGCACCCGGACGCCATAGCCGTCGTCGATGACTCGGCGTCCCTCACCTACCGGGAACTCAACGCCCGGGCGAACCGCCTGGCCCACCTGCTGATCGCCCGGGGAGCGCGGCCCGACTCGGTCGTGGCGATGGCACTGCCCCGGTCCACGGACGCGGTCGTGACCCTGCTGGCCCTCCTGAAGTGCGGCGCGGCCTATCTCCCGATCGGAGCCGACCAGCCGGCCGAGCGCGTCGCGTTCATGCTGGGGGACGCCCGGCCGGCCCTGGCCGTCACGGTCCCGGAGCTGGCGCACACGCTGGGGGACACGGCCGGGCTGATCACACTGGGCACCCCCGGGACCGAGGCGGCGCTGGCCGCGTCCCCGGACGGCGACCCCACCGACGCGGACCGAGGCTCGGCCCTGCTGCCGGACCACGGCCTCTTCCTGATCTACACCTCGGGCACGACGGGTGTCCCCAAGGGCGTCCTGATGCGCGTCGGCGCGGTCGCCGGAATGCTGGACTGGCACGCCCGGGTCGTGGGCGGCGGCGTCGGACGGCGCGTCGCCCAGTTCACCGCGCTGACCTTCGACGTGTCCGTGCAGGAGATCTACTCGTCCATGCTCGCGGGCAAGGAGCTGTGGCTGCCGTCCGAGGACGTGCGCCGCAGCGGTGAACTGCTGGCCCGTTGGCTGGACGAGAACTCCGTCGAGGAGCTGTACGCGCCGACCCTGGTCGTCGAGGCCGTCTGCGAGGCGGCTCACGAGAACGGCCTCGCCCTGGACTCGCTGAAGCTGATCTCCCAGGCGGGCGAGGCCCTGGCACTGAGCCGGAACATCCGGCGGTTCTTCGCCGAACGGCCGAGGGTGGAGCTGCACAACCTGTACGGCCCGACCGAGACGTGGACCGTGTCGGCGCACCTGCTGCCGGCCGACGTCGACGCCTGGTCGGCGCCCGTGCCGATCGGTGTCCCCATCCCCGGCACGCGCGTCTACGTCCTGGACGAGGGACTGCGGCCCGTGCCCGCGGGGGTGGCCGGCGAGCTGTACGTCACCGGAACCGGGATGACACGCGGCTACGTGAACCGCCCCGGCCTGACCGCCGAACGGTACGTCGCCGACCCGTACGGTCCCGCCGGGGCGCGGATGTACCGGACCGGCGACCTGGTGCGCTGGCGCGGTGACGGCACGCTCGACTACCTCGGCCGGATCGACCACCAGGTCAAGATCCGCGGCTTCCGGATCGAGCTGGGAGAGATCGAAGCCGTGCTGATCGGCTGCCCGGGCGTGGACCAGGCAGTGGTCGTCGTCGACGAGGACAACGGCCCGACGCGGCTCATCGCGTACGTCTCCTCCCGGGCGGACGCGCGGGTCGAGCGGTCGGCCGTACGGGACTGGCTGCGAGCGCACCTGCCCGACTACATGGTGCCGTCCGCGATCGTCGTGCTGGAGGCGCTGCCCCTCACGGTGAACAACAAGGTGGACCGGCGCGCTCTGCCCGTACCGGACGAGGTGACGTCGGGCCCCCGCCGGGCGCGCGGTCCGCGGGAGGAGATCCTGTGCGAGCTGTTCGCGGAGGTGCTGGGGGTCTCCTCGGTCGGTGTGGATGACGATTTCTTCGA
>NZ_JBVJDK010000033.1:0-5135 GCF_055582325.1 Streptomyces sp. NPDC042100 | reverse complement strand
AGGTCGTCCCACATGAACCAGAAGCGGTCCTGGCCGGGCGTACCGAAGAGGTACAGGATCAGGTCCTGGTCCAGGGTGATGCGGCCGAAGTCCATGGCGACAGTCGTCGTTGTCTTGTCGCCCGTGTGGGTGAGGTCGTCGATGCCCGCGGACGCGGACGTCATCACGGCCTCGGTTCGCAGCGGGTTGATCTCCGAGACCGCGCCGACGAACGTGGTCTTGCCCACGCCGAAGCCACCCGCCACCACGATCTTCGCGCTGGTGGTTGAACGGGCCGCGCCGCCGTTAGAGCTTGCGAAGTCCACTGAGCACCCTTTCGAGCAGTGTCACGTCTGGCTGACCGCCGGCGGCCTCGTCGCCGCCGGGCTGGTGGATGGCGACGAGTCCGGCCTCGGCCAGGTCGGCGACGAGAATCCGGGCAACGCCGAGGGGGATGGAGAGAAGGGCCGAGATCTCCGCGACCGACTTGATCTCGAAGCACAGCCGGCAGATCCGCTGGTGCTCGGGCAACTGCCCCTGCAGCCGGGCCGGATCGGCCGTCGTGCTGACCAGCGCCTCGATGGCGAGCTGGTAGCGCGGCCGGGTCCGGCCGCCGGTCATCGCGTACGGACGGACGAGCGGGTTGTGCCCGCCCGAACCGCCCTGCCCGACCGACCGGTAGCCCTGCGCGCCGGACGAGCTCGGGCTGCCGGCGGCGGAGTGCTGGTGCGGGGGCTGCTGCTGGTGCTGGGGCTGCTGCGGGTAGGGCTGCTGGGTGCCCTGTCCGCTCGGCGTGGAGGGAAAGTTGAAGCGGTTCTGCGCCTGGTCGCCCAGCGGCGCGTGGTGCCCGCCGTTGTAGGGGTTACTGCCCGGGGGTGTTCCCACGTCTCCTCCTCCGACTGCCTCGCGGCTCCATGTCCCGTGAAACCGCGCCACCGCACCCTACGGTGCGGTGACGAGAAACGCACTGTCTGTCTGTTAGTTGAGAAGACTTCCCTGGAGCTCCGCCCGGAGGTCAGGAGTCAGGACGCTTCCCGCGCGGTCGACGAGCAGTGCCATCTCGTAGCCCACGAGACCGATGTCGGCCTCCGGGTGGGCCAGGACGGCCAGCGAGGAGCCGTCCGAGATCGACATGATGAAGAGGAAGCCGCGCTCCATCTCCACCACCGTCTGGTTGACCGCGCCGCCCTCGAAGATCCGGGACGCGCCCGCGGTCAGCGAGGTCAGACCGGAGGCCACGGCCGCCAGCTGGTCGGCGCGGTCCCGGGGGAACCCCTCGGACATCGCGAGCAGGAGTCCGTCGGCGGAGACCACCACCGTGTGCGACACCCCGGGGGT
Organism: Streptomyces sp. NPDC042100; assembly: GCF_055582325.1. Classification (NCBI taxonomy): domain Bacteria; kingdom Bacillati; phylum Actinomycetota; class Actinomycetes; order Kitasatosporales; family Streptomycetaceae; genus Streptomyces; species Streptomyces sp. NPDC042100. The sequence goes on along the minus strand of NZ_JBVJDK010000033.1, from coordinate 3,818 downwards.
GTTGTCCACGAAGTTGGTGATCAACCAGTTCAGATTCTGCGCCGCCTGGCTCATCGGGCTCACACTAACGCTCCTGGTTGTAGGTACTACCCGGGCCGAGGCCCGATCCGTTCGTGTCCGTCCCCGCGTTGCGTCCCTGCTGGACGCCGCGGCGCAGGTTGCTCAACCTGCCCCGCACGTCCTCGGGTGCGCGGGAGACCTGGGGGCCGCCCTGCGGGGTCTGCTCCGCCGAGCCCTCGACCAGGTTGGCCTTCGGGACCCGCCGGGGAAGGCCGGAGGGGGTGACCCCGCCCGCCTTCGGGTCGCGGAGCTTCTCGGCCCGCGACCAGCGCTCGTCATTGGCGGAGCGCCAGTCCTCGGAGCCGCCGTCGGCCGCGTCGGCGACCGGCTGCGCGGGCTGGGCCGGCGGCGTGGGCTGCTGCGGTGCCCGCGGGGTCTGCGGCGCCTGCGGGGCGACGCTGCCGCGGCGCGGCAGACCGGCGTCGGTCAGTGCGTGGCCGGTGTCCGGGGTGGGACTCTGCGTGGGACCCGGACGATCGAAGCCTACGCGCTCGGGGGCCTGTTCGGGAGCGGCCTGGACAGATTCCGATTCCGTCCCGAACTCCTGCGCGAAGCCGGTCTGATACGTCGTCTGCTGGGGCCACTCACCCTGGTGGGCCGGGGCTTCGTAGCCGTTCTCGTACGCCGGCTGGGCATCGCCCTGGGCCTCGTACGCGGCTTCCGCATATGCCTGCTCGGGGTAGCCGGCCACGGGCTGCTCGTAGCCCTGCTGCGGGTAGCCGTAGCCGTCCGCCGGCTGCTGCGGGTAGCCCGCCTGGTAGCCCGGGTCCTGGTAGCCGCCGGCCGGGTACTCCGGCGCGTACGGCTGCTGCGGCGCCTGCTGGGCGTGCGGGACCTGCTGGGCGTGCGGCGGCTGCGGCGCGTGCTCCTGCGCGTGCTCCTGCGGGGCGAAACCGTGCTGCGGGGCGACCGGTTCGGGGTCCTCGCGGTACAGCGGGTGCTGCTCCCCGCCCTGTGCCTGGGCCTCCAGTACGGCGCGCCGCTCGTCGCGCTGCAACGAGCGGTTGACCGGGTCGAGCGGGCGCTCCTCGGTCGGCTCCTCGTAGCGGGAGTCGTCGAAGCCGAGCTCGGCGGCGGTCCGCATCGGCTGCTGCGGCGCCGGCTCGAAGGCCGAGAGCTGCTGCTGCTGTTGCGGGATGATCTGGGAGACGGTGAAGTCGTTCTGGACCGGCTGCTCGCCGCCGCCGCCGTGGGTGATCGCGTCCGGCAGCATCACCAGCGAGGTGGTGCCCGCCTGCTCGCCCGAGGGGCGCAGCTGCACGCGGATGCCGTGCCGGTCGGCGAGGCGGCCGACCACGAAGAGGCCCATGCGCTGCGAGACGGCGGCGTCCACGGTCGGCGGGTTGGCCAGCTTGTGGTTGATGTCCGCGAAGTCCTCGGCGGTGAGGCCGATGCCCTTGTCGTGGATCTCGACCATCACGCGGCCGTCGGGCAGCCGGGTGGCGGTGACGCGGACCTTGGTCTGCGGCGAGGAGAAGGTGGTGGCGTTCTCCAGGAGCTCGGCGAGCAGGTGCACGAGGTCGGTCACGGCCTGGCCGTGGATCTCGGCCTCCGGCACGCCGGCCAGCTCGATGCGCTCGTACTGCTCCACCTCGGAGGAGGCGGCGCGCATGACGTCGACCAGCGGGACCGGCTGGTCCCAGCGGCGGCCGGGCTCCTCGCCGGCGAGGACCAGGAGGTTCTCGCCGTTGCGGCGCATACGGGTCGCGAGGTGGTCCAGCTTGAAGAGGTTCTCCAGCTGGTCCGGGTCGGCCTCGTTGTTCTCCAGGTCGGTGATGAGGGTCAGCTGGCCCTCGATCAGCGACTGGTTGCGGCGCGAGAGGTTGGTGAAGATCGCGTTGACGTTGCCCCGGAGCATGGCCTGCTCGGCGGCGAGCCGGACGGCCTCGCGGTGCACCTGGTCGAAGGCGCGGGCGACCTCGCCGATCTCGTCCTGGGAGTCGATCGGGATGGGCTGCACCCGGGTGTCGACCCGGCCGGGCTCGGCGCGGGAGAGCTGGTCGACGAGCATCGGCAGGCGCTGCTCGGCGATGCCGAAGGCGGCGGTGCGCAGCTCGCGCATCGAGCGGCTCATCTGCCGGGCCATCATCCCGGCCAGGATGAAGGCGGTGAGCAGGGCGACGACGACGATGCCGCCGTTGACGTACGCGTCGGTCTGGGCGCTCGCGGAGATGTCGGCGGCCTCGGTCACGGCCTTGTCGACGAGGGACTTCTCGACCTCGGTGTAGCCGTCGAACTTGCCGGTGGATATCGCCATCCAGGTCTCGGGGGTGATCCCCTGGGACTTCAGGTCGGCGAGGGCCGCGGGGTCCTTGGCGGAGCCGATCAGCTGGGCCGCGCCCGAGTAGATGGAGCCGTCGCCGCCCTTGGGCAGCTCGACGCCGGCGCCCGCCATCTTCTTGGCGCCCTCGGCGGCCTTGCCGGCCATGACCTTCTTGAGCAGCTCGACGTCTTCCTCGGTGCCACCGGACTGGAACTCGCCGAGGGCGATCTGCTCCAGGTAGTTGTACGAGTTGAACGCAACCGACTGCTGCGCGAAGACGTCGTCCTTCTTGGAGGGACGCACGAGGAGCTGGGTGCCGATCGACCGCTGGAGCGACTCGGCGGCCTTCGCGAGCTGGATCGCGTAGACCGTGCGGCCGTAGCTGGTGATGTTGCCGGTGCCCAGGCCGAGCTCGTTGGAGAACTCCATCAGGTAGTGCTGGATGCCCGTGTAGCCGAGCTGGGTGTTCACCGGGTCCTGGGAGCGGGTGTAGGCGATCTTGCGCAGCGCCTCCAGCTTGGGCTCGGAGTCCCGGAACAGCTTGAGGCGCCGCTCCAGGCCCTGCCCGCTGGGCATGTTCTTGACGGCCTCGTCGAACTTGATCTTGGCCGTGTCGGTGGCGGCGTAGGTCTGGGAGACCTCGTCGCTCTGCCGGTCCTCGGCGCTCTGCGCCTTCAGGAGGGGTACGGCGGTGAGGTCGCGCTCGTTGAGGAGGGCCTGGCCGTACTCCGAGGCGGCGCGCACGATGAGCGCCGTCTTCTCGGCGTCCTGGGCCTCCTGCCAGGTGTCGATGGACGCCTTCACCTGGAAGCCGCCCATGACGAGTCCGACGAGCACGGGTATGAGCAGGATCGCGTTCAGGCGCGTGGGCACGCGCCAGTTCCGCGGCGACAGCTTGCTGGAGCTGCCCTTGCGGCTCGGGGCCGGGGGCGTGACGGGCTCGTCCGCGGGCGGCATCGCCGTGCGCGACGGCGGCGTGAAGTTGCCCCGCGCCTGCTGCTCCGCGGAGCTTTCCTTGCTTCGCCTCACTCGACCAACAACCTCTCGGCGTCGGCACCTACGTTGTGCCGGTGTTCTTTCAGGGCCGTACTACTCGGGAGTTCATGAATTGCAGCACGTGAAGGGGGTCCCTTCCAAACAGTGCGAAGCAGCCGGTTTTTGGGCTTCACGCCAGAGATAAAACGGGCATAAAGAGCGAGCCCCGCCAAATGGCGGGGCTCATGTGAGCACAGCGGCACCGATCGGATGCGTCGGGTGTCCGAGGCGCCCCAATTCTCTGTCGAAATGTTATGAACGCCGGGGTCGCCGTGTCGAAGGACACAGGACGCCCCGGCGGCCGCCGCCGACGGGCCACGGCAACTTCCGTATGGCGGCTTCTACTTGAACGGTACTACTTCAGCCGTGCCATGAGGGCGTGCTCGACCAGGGTGATGAGCGCGCTCTTGGCGTCGGCGCGGTGGCGGGCGTCGGTGGTGATGATCGGGGTGTCGGGTCC
>NZ_JBVJDK010000032.1:2781-5288 GCF_055582325.1 Streptomyces sp. NPDC042100 | reverse complement strand
CTTCAGAACTAACACAGTGGACGCGAGCAACTGAGGACAAGCCCTCGGCCTATTAGTACCGGTCAGCTCCACCCATTACTGGGCTTCCACATCCGGCCTATCAACCCAGTCGTCTACTGGGAGCCTTACCCTCTCAAGGAGGTGGGAATACTCATCTCGAAGCAGGCTTCCCGCTTAGATGCTTTCAGCGGTTATCCCTCCCGAACGTAGCCAACCAGCCATGCCCTTGGCAGGACAACTGGCACACCAGAGGTTCGTCCGTCCCGGTCCTCTCGTACTAGGGACAGCCCTTCTCAATATTCCTACGCGCACAGCGGATAGGGACCGAACTGTCTCACGACGTTCTAAACCCAGCTCGCGTACCGCTTTAATGGGCGAACAGCCCAACCCTTGGGACCGACTCCAGCCCCAGGATGCGACGAGCCGACATCGAGGTGCCAAACCATCCCGTCGATATGGACTCTTGGGGAAGATCAGCCTGTTATCCCCGGGGTACCTTTTATCCGTTGAGCGACGGCGCTTCCACAAGCCACCGCCGGATCACTAGTCCCGACTTTCGTCCCTGCTCGACCCGTCGGTCTCACAGTCAAGCTCCCTTGTGCACTTACACTCAACACCTGATTGCCAACCAGGCTGAGGGAACCTTTGGGCGCCTCCGTTACCCTTTGGGAGGCAACCGCCCCAGTTAAACTACCCATCAGACACTGTCCCTGATCCGGATCACGGACCGAGGTTAGACATCCAGCACGACCAGAGTGGTATTTCAACGGCGACTCCACCATGACTGGCGTCACGGCTTCAAAGTCTCCCACCTATCCTACACAAGCCGAACCGAACACCAATATCAAACTGTAGTAAAGGTCCCGGGGTCTTTCCGTCCTGCTGCGCGAAACGAGCATCTTTACTCGTAGTGCAATTTCACCGGGCCTATGGTTGAGACAGTCGAGAAGTCGTTACGCCATTCGTGCAGGTCGGAACTTACCCGACAAGGAATTTCGCTACCTTAGGATGGTTATAGTTACCACCGCCGTTTACTGGCGCTTAAGTTCTCAGCTTCGCCCTGTCGAAACAGAGCTAACCGGTCCCCTTAACGTTCCAGCACCGGGCAGGCGTCAGTCCGTATACATCGCCTTACGGCTTCGCACGGACCTGTGTTTTTAGTAAACAGTCGCTTCTCGCTGGTCTCTGCGGCCACCCCCAGCTCACGGAGTAAATCCGATCACCAGTGATGGCCCCCCTTCTCCCGAAGTTACGGGGGCATTTTGCCGAGTTCCTTAACCATAGTTCACCCGAACGCCTCGGTATTCTCTACCTGACTACCTGAGTCGGTTTAGGGTACGGGCCGCCATGAAACTCGCTAGAGGCTTTTCTCGACAGCATAGGATCATCCACTTCACCACAATCGGCTCGGCATCAGGTCTCAGGCTCAATGTGTGACGGATTTGCCTACCACACGCCCTACACCCTTACCCCGGGACAACCACCGCCCGGGCTGGACTACCTTCCTGCGTCACCCCATCGCTTACCTACTACCACCTTGGGTCAGCGGCTCCACCACTCCCCTTCACCCGAAGGATCCAGGGCGGCTTCACGGCCTTAGCATTAATGGGCTCGATATTGGGCGTTTCAAAGCGGGTACCGGAATATCAACCGGTTGTCCATCGACTACGCCTGTCGGCCTCGCCTTAGGTCCCGACTTACCCTGGGCAGATCAGCTTGACCCAGGAACCCTTAGTCAATCGGCGCACACGTTTCTCACGTGTGTATCGCTACTCATGCCTGCATTCTCACTCGTGAACCGTCCACAACTCGCTTCCGCGGCTGCTTCACCCGGCACACGACGCTCCCCTACCCATCACAACACCCGTTGGGGCTATACGCTGCAATGACACGACTTCGGCGGTACGCTTGAGCCCCGCTACATTGTCGGCGCGGAATCACTTGACCAGTGAGCTATTACGCACTCTTTCAAGGGTGGCTGCTTCTAAGCCAACCTCCTGGTTGTCTCTGCGACTCCACATCCTTTCCCACTTAGCGTACGCTTAGGGGCCTTAGTCGATGCTCTGGGCTGTTTCCCTCTCGACCATGGAGCTTATCCCCCACAGTCTCACTGCCGTGCTCTCACTTACCGGCATTCGGAGTTTGGCTAAGGTCAGTAACCCGGTAGGGCCCATCGCCTATCCAGTGCTCTACCTCCGGCAAGAAACACACGACGCTGCACCTAAATGCATTTCGGGGAGAACCAGCTATCACGGAGTTTGATTGGCCTTTCACCCCTAACCACAGGTCATCCCCCAGGTTTTCAACCCTGGTGGGTTCGGTCCTCCACGAAGTCTTACCTCCGCTTCAACCTGCCCATGGCTAGATCACTCCGCTTCGGGTCTTGAGCGTGCTACTGAAACGCCCTATTCGGACTCGCTTTCGCTACGGCTTCCCCACACGGGTTAACCTCGCAACACACCGCAAACTCGCAGGCTCATTCTTCAAAAGGCACGCAGTCACGAGAT
>NZ_JBVJDK010000032.1:0-2684 GCF_055582325.1 Streptomyces sp. NPDC042100 | reverse complement strand
ATTCCGACGCTCCCACGGCTTGTAGGCACACGGTTTCAGGTACTATTTCACTCCGCTCCCGCGGTACTTTTCACCATTCCCTCACGGTACTATCCGCTATCGGTCACCAGGGAATATTTAGGCTTAGCGGGTGGTCCCGCCAGATTCACACGGGATTTCTCGGGCCCCGTGCTACTTGGGTGTCTCTTAAACGAGCCGCATGAATTTCAGCTACGGGGGTCTTACCCTCTACGCCGGACCTTTCGCATGTCCTTCGCCTATCCATACGGTTTCTGACTCGCCTCACAGCCGGCAGACTGTGAAAAAGAGATCCCACAACCCCGCATGCGCAACCCCTGCCGGGTCTCACACGCATACGGTTTGGCCTCATCCGGTTTCGCTCGCCACTACTCCCGGAATCACGGTTGTTTTCTCTTCCTGAGGGTACTGAGATGTTTCACTTCCCCTCGTTCCCTCCACATGCCCTATGTGTTCAGGCATGGGTGACAGCCCATGACGACTGCCGGGTTTCCCCATTCGGAAACCCCCGGATCAAAGCCTGGTTGACGGCTCCCCGGGGACTATCGTGGCCTCCCACGTCCTTCATCGGTTCCTGGTGCCAAGGCATCCACCGTGCGCCCTTAAAAACTTGGCCACAGATGCTCGCGTCCACTGTGTAGTTCTCAAGCAACGACCAGCCACCCATCACCCTGACCCTTACGGACCAAGTTCACTGGGGCCGGCATCGCGAAGGTATCGACCAACCGGCCGTACCCTCAGATACCCAACAACGTGCCAAGCGTGAGCACCCTCCGTGTTCCCCGTTCCACGCCGAAGCAGTACTAGGAGACCATCAGGCCACTCACGCCAACTAATCAACGTTCCACCCATGAGCTGACCGTGCAGAACATTTGCCTGCAATCGGTACTGTGCTCCTTAGAAAGGAGGTGATCCAGCCGCACCTTCCGGTACGGCTACCTTGTTACGACTTCGTCCCAATCGCCAGTCCCACCTTCGACAGCTCCCTCCCACAAGGGGTTGGGCCACCGGCTTCGGGTGTTACCGACTTTCGTGACGTGACGGGCGGTGTGTACAAGGCCCGGGAACGTATTCACCGCAGCAATGCTGATCTGCGATTACTAGCAACTCCGACTTCATGGGGTCGAGTTGCAGACCCCAATCCGAACTGAGACCGGCTTTTTGAGATTCGCTCCGCCTCGCGGCATCGCAGCTCTTTGTACCGGCCATTGTAGCACGTGTGCAGCCCAAGACATAAGGGGCATGATGACTTGACGTCGTCCCCACCTTCCTCCGAGTTGACCCCGGCGGTCTCCTGTGAGTCCCCATCATCCCGAAGGACATGCTGGCAACACAGGACAAGGGTTGCGCTCGTTGCGGGACTTAACCCAACATCTCACGACACGAGCTGACGACAGCCATGCACCACCTGTATACCGACCACAAGGGGGGCACTATCTCTAATGCTTTCCGGTATATGTCAAGCCTTGGTAAGGTTCTTCGCGTTGCGTCGAATTAAGCCACATGCTCCGCTGCTTGTGCGGGCCCCCGTCAATTCCTTTGAGTTTTAGCCTTGCGGCCGTACTCCCCAGGCGGGGAACTTAATGCGTTAGCTGCGGCACCGACGACGTGGAATGTCGCCAACACCTAGTTCCCAACGTTTACGGCGTGGACTACCAGGGTATCTAATCCTGTTCGCTCCCCACGCTTTCGCTCCTCAGCGTCAGTAATGGCCCAGAGATCCGCCTTCGCCACCGGTGTTCCTCCTGATATCTGCGCATTTCACCGCTACACCAGGAATTCCGATCTCCCCTACCACACTCTAGCCTGCCCGTATCGGATGCAGACCCGGGGTTAAGCCCCGGGCTTTCACACCCGACGTGACAAGCCGCCTACGAGCTCTTTACGCCCAATAATTCCGGACAACGCTTGCGCCCTACGTATTACCGCGGCTGCTGGCACGTAGTTAGCCGGCGCTTCTTCTGCAGGTACCGTCACTTTCGCTTCTTCCCTGCTGAAAGAGGTTTACAACCCGAAGGCCGTCGTCCCTCACGCGGCGTCGCTGCATCAGGCTTTCGCCCATTGTGCAATATTCCCCACTGCTGCCTCCCGTAGGAGTCTGGGCCGTGTCTCAGTCCCAGTGTGGCCGGTCGCCCTCTCAGGCCGGCTACCCGTCGTCGCCTTGGTGAGCCGTTACCTCACCAACAAGCTGATAGGCCGCGGGCTCATCCTTCACCGCCGGAGCTTTCCACCCGAGAAGATGCCTTCCCGAGTCGTATCCGGTATTAGACCCCGTTTCCAGGGCTTGTCCCAGAGTGAAGGGCAGATTGCCCACGTGTTACTCACCCGTTCGCCACTAATCCACCCCGAAGGGCTTCATCGTTCGACTTGCATGTGTTAAGCACGCCGCCAGCGTTCGTCCTGAGCCAGGATCAAACTCTCCGTGAATGTTTGCCGGTAATCCGGCTTCAACACTCGCGTTGAGCGGGACAGTCATGCCGGAATATGGCCGACTGTCCACAGCGTCCTCGCTGTAGTGTGCCACCCCGGAGGGTGGACTTTTTCAAAGGAACCTCGACCATCCGAAGATGGACGGGGTATCAACTAATCTGGCGTTGATTTTTGGCACGCTGTTGAGTTCTCAAGGTGCGGACGCTTCCTTTGTACTTACCCTCTCGGGCTTTCCT
>NZ_JBVJDK010000031.1:0-19999 GCF_055582325.1 Streptomyces sp. NPDC042100 | reverse complement strand
AGTTCCGCCGGGTGATATTCCGATCCCGCGCCGTCTCCTGCGGAGACAGGACGCGGAGTGACTGCGTCACTCCAAGAGAGCTGCGCCGCTGCGCGGCGCCGGGCGGAGTGAGCCGGGGAGGGCAGTCACCTTCGGTGACTGCGGGGCGGACCGGCCGACCGGGGGCGCGGCCTGTGGGGTGGGGCCGGTCGGGGGGCCATGCCCGCCTTCGGCGGGCATTTTGGCTGTTCAGGCGCCCCTTTGCTGGGGTTGTGGCCGTGGTCCTGGTGGTGAGGCACCTCTGGCCCCTGCGGGGCCGGCGGCTCCTCATCAAGCCCTGAACCTGATCACAGTATGCACTCGGAACGGCCCCATGTCCACCGGTACACCCTCTTGGGGAGCGGACACACTCCGTGACACACGAGGCCACACCCGCCCGACAAGTGGTCTACACCAAAAAAGACAAAAGCGCAGCTACGAGGGCGGGGGTCCGGCCCGGAACCGACACCGTATGCCGAATCCGGGAATACACAACACGCATAGACGGAAAGGGCTCTGACAGCCTGACGGAAAGGGCCCACAAAACCCACATACACAACCCGCAAAAGGCCCCGGAAAAGCCGGGGCTGACCAACCAACAAAGCATCTATGCAGAATACGAATTCACGCCCAATGCGGAACTCGAATACGAGAGGGGTTTGAACGCGGCCCCGGGTCCTGTGCGCCGGTCTCCGACTACAGGCCGCCGAGGCCGGGGGCCGGGGCCTTCGGGTCCGCTGGTCGTCAAGGGGTGGGGGGCTGGGGTTCCGCTGGTCGTCAAGGGGTGCGCGCCTGCGGGTCGGAGGGGTGCGCCTGCGGGTCGGTGAGGTGGGCGATGAGGGCGGTGGTGTTGTCCACGTAGGGCTCGCCGAGTTCGTGCAGGTGGCGGATGGCATCGTCGACGAGGCGTTCGGCGGCGTCGCGTGGGTCGCCGGTGAGGTAGGCGGCGAGGTCGTGGTCTGCGTCTTCGTGGGGTTCGTAGGCGCCGTCGGAGGCGAGCAGGAGCCAGCCGGGCCGGGCGGGGCCGGCGGCGTGCTCGATGGCCGGGTGGCCCCAGATCTGTTCGGTCTCCGTGTCGCTGCGGGTGCTGCCGAGGCAGGCGGTGATCAGGTTGCGGTCGCCCTGGCCCTCGTACGCGCGGCGGGCGTTGTGGTCCTCGGTGAGCTGGCGCAGGGGGCCGAGGCCGTCGAGGAGGAGGTAGGCGCGGGCGTCGCCGGACCAGGCGACGGAGAAGCGTCCGTTGGGGGTGTGGACGGCGACGACGGCCGCGGCGCACGGCAGACCGTGCTCGGCAGAGGCGCGGGCGGGTTCGGCGGCGTAGCGGTCGTACTCAGCGCGCAGGCCGGCTTGGGCGTCGCGGCGTGTGGCGGCGGCGCGGGCGAGGCGGCGGGCGGCGGTGCGGGTCCAGGCGCGGACGGCCGGGGTGTCGCCGACGCCGTCGAGGAGGGCGTACGCGCGGGTGCCGTCCGGGGCGTGGCTGATGGCGGTCGCGTCGCACTGGAAGCCTCGGTCACCGGCGCGCTGGGCGGTCGCGTGCCGGGGCGCGGCCTCGACCTGGTCCTCGTTCGTGTCGTGGTGCACGGGCTGTCCTTCGGGTTGCTCTACAAGTTGCTCTTCACGTTGCCCTGCAGGTTGCCTCCAGGGACCTGCGCGTTTCATGGAACGCGCAGGTCGGGGCGGGTGGTCAAGGGGGTCGGGCCGTGCCGACTACTTCCCCTGGAGACCCTTGTCGGACTCCGGGACGCGGTTCTGGGCGGTGAGGCGGGCGAGGGCGGAGGGGCGGCCCTTCGGGGTGGCGCGGACGGCGTCCCAGTCGATGGCGGGGTGGGCCAGGAGGACGTCGAGGTCGCCGAGGCGGTAGAGCGCGACCGAGGGGGCCCAGGAGCGGGGCTGGTGGCGGCTGCGGACGTGGGTGGCGGGGAGCAGCCAGCGGGCGCGGGTGAGGTGGGCCAGGTCGCTGTCGCGGATGCCCAGGTGGCGGGCGGCGGCGGTGCGGTCGAGGAGCCGGCCGTCGTGGCGGGCTTTGTCGAGGGCGGTGCGGTCGGTGAAGTGCTCGATGGCGAGGCCGTCGTAGAGGGGGTGGCCCTTGTAGTCGCCGGTGCGGGGGATCAGGCCCTTGCGGGCGAGCTCGGGAAGCACGTCCGCCTCGACGGGGACGCCGAAGCGCTCGGTGAACAACTCGGCGGCGCGGGTGGCGCCCATGTCGGGCAGGGTGCCGGTCGCCGCCCAGAGCTCCGCCTTGGCGTCGAGGACGGCCTGGACGACCGCGGCCGACCAGCGGGTGCCGGCGATGTCGGCGGGCGGGATGAGACCGAGGGCCAGGGCGCGCTCGAACCGCCACAGCTCGGCGCCGAGGGCGGCGGGGAACTGGACCGGCCCGAAGCTGACCGGGGTCTCGGCCGGGGTGGTCTGGGTCTTGGTCGTGGGCATCGCGGAACCTCCGGGACGGGCGGTTGGTGGTGCGGTACGAGCACCAGGCCGCACCCGCACCAGACCGCCGTCGGCGTCCACGCCCGTACACAGGAGTGCACGGGAGTGCACGGGCGTCGGCGGCCGGGCGGCTGGTACAGGCGCCGGGTGGCGCCTGAAACATGCCGATAGATCCCGGTTCCTGTCAATAGGCATGGTTTTAGGGTGAGTTGAGGTGCTGGCCTCACAAGCCGCGCCCGCGTACACGAGGCAGCGGTTCACTCGTGCGGGTGAACGGCCGGGCGGTGGCCCGGGGGGCGCGTGCGGGGTGTTCCCGGGCACGCGGACGCCCCGCACGGTGTGTCCGTGCGGGGCGTCGGTGGAGGGGCTGGAGGGGGTGCTGGGTCTACTGCCCGCACTCGCAGCCGGGCGGGCATGTCCCGCCGTCGCCGTACGGGTTCTCGGCGCGCTTCGCGTTCACGCGGACCCGGGATTCCTCGGTGAGGCCGCTGACGAAGCCGAAGTAGAGCTTGGGGTGGGACTGCGCCGCGCCGGGGTCCATCTCCGTGTGGGCGTCGCGTACGTGTGCGCCGACCGCCGCCAGGACGTCGTCCAGGGGGGTTCCGATCCAGTGGGTCGGGCCCATGAACGAGCAGAGCCGGCAGACGGCGGTCACGGTGTTCGCCGGCGGTTCAGCGAGCGAGCGGCCCAGGAAATCGGTGGCGGTCATACCCGGCCAACGAGCCCACGGACGGGCCGGTTACCGGCCCGAGGGGGCCGGGGCGGTCGTCCCGGCGGCCGACTCGACGGTCCGTGCGGCCTGACCGAGCAGCGCGTGCGCCTCACCCAGCCGGAACGCCACGTCGGGGGTGATGCTGCTGTACGCGGCGAGGGTGTCGCGCACGCGCTGCTGGAGCGCCTCGGTGTCGGCGGCGAGGGCGCGGAGGTGGCTGGCGGAGTGGTCTTTCACGGCTCTCCCCGGGGTGTGGTGGAGAACCAGGCTAGGGCGCGGGAGCCTCGGTGCGGGCGCCTTCGCCGAGGACGCGGCGCCCCCGAGAGGCCGGGGCCGGCGGCGGGCCGAGGACTCCCCGGGCGCGCAGGTCCTGGAGGTCGGGGAGGTCGAGGTGCGGCAGGCCGGGGAGTATGTCGGCCTCTTCGGCGCGGATCGGGGCGGTGGGACCGGCGCCGAGGGTGCGGCGGGCGGACGAGGGCGGGATCACAGGGCGAGCGTACGGGCGCTGGCCGGGAGCGATTCCACGGGCTCGTGATACGTCGTCATGCCGGGTCAACGACGCAGGCTCTGGCACGTCGCGGGTCCTGAACGGGCGAGCTGGGCGAGCTGGGCGGGGCTCGGCCCGGCCCCCGGCATCGAGGACAGACCTCTTGTCCGGCTGCGCGTACAAAGAGGTGTCGGCGCGGCGAGGCGGCTTGCCCACGGGCCCTGACATGCGGAAACAGAGCCGTCCGGGAAACCGGGGGTCCCACTCCCGGTCACACCTGCGGTCCCCCGCCTAGACCGCCTCTGCACGCAACCCTCCAGCCCCCTCACGGTGCAACCGCCGAAAGGGGCGCGGCCGGCGGGCTTGCCCACCGGCCGCGCCCGGGTCAGACCTTCAGCGCGGCGACGCCGAGGACGGCGGCGACGAACACGGTGGCGACGCCGACCGCGACGGTCAGCGGGGCGCGCAGGCCGGGGTGGCGCCACACCAGATAGGCCGGGACGGTCACCAGCAGCACGCCGACGACGGCCAGGAGCAGCAGGACGAGCAGGGTGGTCGTGGACAACGGATCCCCCAGAGGTGAGGTGCGGATGCCGCCCGGTCGGCGCGGCGGTCCGCACTATCGAGGGCCCGGGGGTTAGCCCCGCAACCTCCGCTCTGACCTGGTGGCTCCTCCAGGGCGGGCAAGCCTTAGGCGGCCCTGGGCAAGCCCGGCCGCCCCGCATTGGGCAATCCGAACGCAGGCTTGCCCAATGCCTCTGAGAAGGGGTTCGTGACGTCGTGACGTCGTGACGTCGTGACGTCACGGCGTCACGGCGTCTGTGTGGGCTGGATCAGCGCAGGCGTCGGATCAGCGCCTTCGCGGTGGGCTCGTGCTCGCGTGCCAGACGGAGCATCTCGCGGACCGCTTCCGCCTTGTCGAGGCGTCGCAGGCCGGCCTCGCGGCGCAGCCACAGGACGAACGCGTCGAGGTCGTCGGCTTCGTCCGGGTCGAGGCGGACGGTGAGCGCGACCGCGTCGGCGGCCCGGGGCGCGGGGCGGCGGGCGGGCGGCTGTCGGCGGGGCTTCGGAGTCGGCTCGGGCCCGGCCTGGCCCTCTGGGTGGCCGTCGCCCTGGCGGTCGCCGTGCTCCTGGCCGTGCTCCTGGTCGTCCGTGGCGTCGTGGCGTCGTGGCGTCGTGGCGTCACGGCCGGGGGGCGGGGCCTGGTCGCGGGGCTTGTCCGAGGCTTCGCGCAGTGCGCGGAGCGCCTTGAGGTCGCCGGTCAGGCCGGTCATGTCGGGTGCGGGCAGCGGTCCGCGAGCGGCGCTCACGCGGCGACCGCCTTCGCCAGGTCGCGGTACCAGTCCGCGGCTTCCGACTTCGGCGCGTACTCCAGGACGGAGACTTTCGCCCGCCATGCCTTGCGGATGTCGGTGCGCTTGCGGATCTCCGCGATCACCGGCGGGTCGCCGAGCTCCTGGAAAGCTTCGAGCATGGAGGAGACGATCTCGCCGTCGCGGATGTCGTAGCGGGACGGGACCAGGCCGAGGATGTCGACCTGCTCGCCCATCACGTCGCACAGGATCGCGAGCTGACGCATCAGCAGGCGCAGGGCCCGGATGCTGGAGTCTTCCGCCTCCACGGGGATCACGAGGCCGCCTCGGCGGCCGGGGCGGCGGCGGGCGGCCATCAGGGCGCACTCGGTGCCGATACCGAGCGAGGGCGGGGCGTCGATGACGCAGGCGTCGTAGTCGTCCTCGAACTGCGCGAGGAGCCGGGCGAGGCGCATCTCCCTCGCGTTGGCGGCGTACAGGCCCTTGTCGAGGAGGAACATGTCGAGGGCGGTGGGAAGCACGTGAAGCCGGTCGCGGTAGGGCACAACGAGCTCGTGCGGGTCGCCGGCCCATTCGCCGAGGACCCAGCCCTTCATCGTCCGGCCGTCCGGGGACTCGGGGATGCCGAGCGCGTCGGTGAGGTGGCCCTGCGGGTCCCAGTCGACCAGGAGGACCCGGCGGCCGTACTCCGCGAGCGCGGCCCCCACGTTGATCGTGTTGGCCGTTTTGCCGACGCCGCCTTTTTGATTCGTCATCGCGATGATGTCCATGCCCCGGAGCCTAGGACCTCTCGTGACGCCGTGACGTCACGGCGTCACGGCGTCACGGCGTCACGGCGTCACGGCGTCACGGCGTCACGGCGTCACGGCGTCACGGCGTCACGGCGTCACGGCGTCACGGCGCCACGACGCCATGGCGTCGTGGCGCCGTGGCGCCGTGACGCCACGACAGCGCCGCTAGCTGCGTAAACGACGAAAAGGCCCCCGCCCAGTGTCCCGGGCGGGGGCCTCGTGCTGCCGTGACGTCATGGCGTCACGGCAGGTGGTGCGGATGGTGGGTCAGCCGGTGTAGCCGTCCTCGGTGATGAGCTTGTGGGCGGCGTCGCGGCGCTGGCCGGCGACCGTGTGGGAGACGGCCAGGGCCTCCTCGATGTCCTTGAGCGGGACGGCCAGCTTGCTCGGCTCATCGGGGCGGGCGTCGTCCGGGAGGGCATGGTGCGCGGCGAGGATCATGCGGGCGACCTTGCGCACGGCGCGGTCGACCGGGCTCAGCCGCATCGACGCCTCGGCCTCCAGGGCCTCGGCCTCGGCGCGGGCGGCGGTGGCGCGGGCGGCCAGCGTCGCGGCCTCGGCCTCCGCCTTCGCCTGGACCGCCCTCGCCAGGTCTGCCTCGGCGACGGCCAGCCGGGCGGCTTCCCGCTTCTCCTCGGAGGCGGCCCAGGCCTCGCGGGCGGCGGTGTCCGCGCGGTGCTTGGCCGCTTCCGCTTCCTTCCGGTCCGCTTCCGCCTTCGCCGCCATCGCCGCCTTCCGGTTCTCCTCGGCCTTGCGCAGCGCGACGGCGGCACGGGCCTTGGCCTCGGCCGCGACGGCGGTCTGCTCCTCCTCCTCCTCGCGGTCGGCGGCGCGCTCCGCCGCCGTCGCGGCGCGTTCCGCCGCCCGCCGCTCGGCCTCCGCCGCGAGGGCGGCGTTGTGCTTGGCGGTGCCGGCCGCCGCGACGGCGGCGGCCTCGGCCGCCTTCGCCTTCGCCTCGGCCGCCGCCTTGGCCGCGGCCGTGTCGTGCTGCGCGGTCGCCAACTTGGTGTCGATGCCCATGCGACGGATCGTGCTGTCGGCGTCGCGCTCCTCCTCCTCCAGGCGGCGCTCCTCCTCAGCCGCCTTGGCCGCAGCGATCCGGGCGGCCTCGGCCCGGGCGCGGCGGTCTGCGTCCTCCTGCTGCTTGCGCGGCTGGTCCAGCGCCTCGTCCACGGACAGCCCGTAGACGGCCAGGGTGAACGGCAGCATCGCCTCCGCACCGGCCTTCTTCCTCCAGGCCCGCCCGTGCTTGTGCTGGAGCCACGCCCCATAGACGACGCGTTCCTGCTCCATGGTGACCATGCGGCTGTAGGAGGGGACCTCCCACAGCTTCATCCGCCGGTACAGGCCCCAGGTCTTGAAGGGGGACAGGATCCAGCGGTGCAGCGGCACGCCGTCGGACTCCGCGCCCAGGACCAGGCGGTTGGTGCGGATGATGAGGTGGCGGGCGGCCTCGACGGCGGCGACGAACAGCAGCGGCAGCACGCCGTGCATCAGCGCGCCCAGCGGGTCCGCCTTGATGGGCTCCTGGCCCGCCGAGGCGTTGAACACGATCGTGGCCACCGTCAGCAGGTGGGCGATCAGGCGCAGCAGCGGCTTGGGCATCCGGCGGTGGACCAGGACCAGGTCCATGCCGTACATGGCGATGATGCCCGCGTCGATGCCGACCGGGAACGCCCAGGAATACCAGCCGAACCCGTGCCTCTCGGCGAGCCCCTGGAGCGCGTCGTAGGAGCCGGTGAACCCGATGCCAGCGACCACGGCCGCGGCGAACAGGGAGAGGCGGACGACCCACCGCATCACCTTCACCGACCACGGCCGCGCACCGCCCGCAGCAGCCGGCGCGGCGGACGCCGGGACGGTCGCCGGGGCGGGCTCGGCGGTGGGCGGAGCGTCGTCCGCGCGCGGCGGAACGAGCGCGCCAGCGTGCGGAACGGGCGCGGCGGGCGCCGGGACGGAGGCCGGTGCGGGCTTGGCCGGGGTGCGTGTGATCTGGTCCTGCATCCCGGCAGTCTCTCCCGGACCGGCCGCATCCGGAGCGCCGGGCGCGCGCGGCGGAACGGCCGCCGGGGCGGGCGGAACGGCCGGATGCGTGTGGCCGTTCAGCCGGTTCGGGTAGGTTTCCGTCTGCGTCATGAGGGTGTTCTCCTCTGTCGTGCGCGGGGCCGGGAGGTGGTTCTCCTGGCCCCGCTTCGGTGTCTGGGGGTGGGTCAGCCGGCCGCGAGGGCCGACAGCAGGACGGCGGCGAGGGCGGTCTGGGTGGTGGTCATGGTGGTCACGCCTCCGGGCCCAGGCCGAGGAGCTGGAACGGGAACGGGGCGGTGGCGTGCTCGACGCGGCAGGCGCGCAGCCAGCACCAGGTGAACGGGAACCTCGGGGCGCGCAACTGCTTCACGGCGAGGGCGCGGTGGTGGCCGTCGGAGACGTACACCTCGTGGCTGCGGTCATCGACGCCGAGGAGGATCGGCTGGTCCAGGCCCCGCTGGGGGATCGTGGCCAGCAGGCCGGCCATGATGCGCCGGTCCCGCTCGTGGCGGGAGAACAGCCGCTCGACGCCCGCCCAGTGGGCGTGCTCGGTGGGGTGGATCGCGTCGTCGGTGAGCATCCGGGTGGGCATCCAGCCCCGGTACCGGGCGCTCACCGGCCGGTCCGCATCGTGGTGCGGGCGATGAGGCCGCGGGCGGTCTGGCTGGTGGTGCGGTGCTCCTGGCGGACCGGCCCGGCGTAGTGGTGGTGGTGCGTGACGGGGGCGGCCTCGGCGGCGGCCTGCCCGGCGCGGCGGACCAGACGGGTGAGCGCGGCGACGACCGCGACGGGGGCGCCGACGGCCAGGGCGAGGGTGACCGGGTCGACTCCGGCGAGCGCCCACAGGGCGACCCCGGCGCCGGTGCCGGCCATCAGCGTCCCGGCCCCGGCCGCGAGCATCACCACCGACGCGTCCGTCGCCCGCTGCGACATCGGGGCGCGGCCGGGCTGGGCGATGGGGAAGGCGTCGCCGTAGGCGGGGACGGGGGCCGGGTCGCGGTAGGAGGTGGCGAGCGGCTCCGCCAGGGCGGCGGGGAGCTCCGCCGGGACGGTGCCGGGGGCGGCGGCGGGGGCCAGGGCGTCCTCGACGGCCGCGATGAGGGCGGCGGCGCGGCCGGCGGCCTCGCCGGGGGCGGGCTTGTTCGATTCCATGGGGGGGGTCCTCCTCGCTGGTGTCGGGCGGGTCAGGCGCGGACGGTCCAGCCGCGCTCGGTGCGGCGGATCTCGAAACTCGCGCCGGTGATGCGGCCCTGGGCGGGCAGGACCGGGCCGATACCGAGGGCCTCGATCCGGGTGAGCATGTCGGCGATGACGGCGGCGTGCTGGGCGGCCTGGGCCTCCTTGCGGCGCAGGTCCTCGGGGCGTCCGGTGAACATGGCCACTCCTCACGGTGAGTGATCGTCAGGCGGGCTCAAGAGCGGGGGAAATGACAGTCAAGGCCCGAAGTCATGCCCTCTGACGTGCAGAGTTCCTTGACTCCTCTTTAGGCCCCCGGCGGGCCTGACAGACAGACGTCAGGCCCGGCCGGAACTGTCATACCGTCACTTTCCGTGACCTCTAGGCGGGCTGGAGGGGGGAGTGGAGGATCGTGTAGGCGCCGTGCCCGTCGCGCTGGAGCAGGCCGGCCTCGACCATCCGCTTGAGCTCGCCCTGCATCCAGGGGCGCTTGCGGCCGGTCGCGACGGTCGCGGGGATGAGGTCGGCCGGCTCGAACTCCAGCCGCCCGGACTGGACCCAGCCGTCGATCTCGGCGTAGAGGGTGTGGCGGGCCTCGTCGGTCGTCATCCGCTGCGGCTGTTCGAATTCGATGCCGCTGTCGTCGTCGGTCTCGGGGACGTCGTCCTCCAGGCCGAGGTGGGCGTAGTCGGCGTCGGGCTCGGGATCGCCCGGGATAGCGCCGAGGATCTCGTCGTAGGCGTCCTGGATCTCGATCTCGGCGGTCTGCTCGATCATCGTCGTGTCCTCGAACTCGTCGCCGTCGTCGGCGATGTCGGCGGTGGTGGCGTACTGGTCGGCGGAAGGGGCCGGGGCCGGGAGCGGAACCGGGACCACGGCCGGCGGAACGGGCCGGGGCGCGGGCGGAGCGGCCTGCGCGCCGCCGGGGTAGGCCGGGAAGCGCGACGGACCGGGGTAGGCCATCACCTCGGCCCCGAACTCGATGCCCATGGAGCCGAGCCACGTCATGGCGGCCTGGGAGCGCTCGGCGGCCCCGGGGGTGGTGCGGTTGGTGCCGCGCCCGGCGCGCTGGGCGTATGCCTGGCCGAGAGCGGCGGCGGTGGTGTCGTCGAGCGGGTCGCGCCACAGGGCGGCGGCGTCGACCAGGGCGGCCAGCACGTTGCGGTCGGTCAGGGCGGAACGGGCCTCCATCGTCCAGCGGTCCTGGGGGATGCCCATGCCGGTCGCGAACCCATAGCCCGGCCGGTCCGAGCCCCAGGCGGGGACGGCACCGGCGTCGGTGACGGAGTCGGGCAGGCAGAACCCGGCGTCGGCCGCCTTGTCGACGCCCATGCACACCGCGCCCTGGAGGTTGGCACGCACGTCGGTGGACATGTTGCCCCAGGTGGCGCGCTGGAGGCTGATCCCCAGCCAGATCCCGACCGAGCGCGCCTTGCGCGCGATCTCCTCGATCTCGTTGAAATCGGCCAGGTCGGCGGCCTCCTCGATCCACAGCAGCACCGCGTTGAGCGACGAGGCGGGGGCCCACTGGTCCAGGCCCTCCTCCGCCAGGACGGTGCCGCGCGCCCGGATCGCCGCCGGGAGCGACTTGAGCAGCCGCTTGGCCTCCTTGGCGTCCTGGACCAGCCAGTCGATGCCCGGGGTGATGTGCCCGACGGTCTGCCGGCCCTTGGCCACGTCGATCAGGAACACCGACATCTTGCGGCGGGTGGCCAGGTGCACCGCCAGGGTCCGCAGCAGCTCGCTCTTGCCGGCGCCGGGGACGCCCATGACCAGGACATGCTGGAGGATCGCCGCGCTGAACGGGTCGATGAGCCACGTCTCGCCGTCGGCGTAGCGGCCGAGGACGACCGGGTGCGTCGGGTCCAGGCCGAGTGTCTCGGGCATCGTGAACGGGACGCCCGCCTTGAGCAGGTCGGCCACGCGGATGGAGACGGTGCCCCGCGCCGCGTTCTCCGGGTCCGGGGTCACGATCACCCCGGACGGCGGGACCTGGAGCGCGGCCGCGACCTTCGACGCCGTCGACTGCACGGCGTCGATCGTGCTGCTCGGCCCCACCTCGATCGCTGCGCGCACCGTGCCCTTGCCGGTGCCCTCGGCCGACTTGACCGCGACCTTCTCCCAGCCGATCGCCGCGGCCAGCTTGCCCAGCGTCCCGCCGTTGCTCTCCTCGGCCTCCGGGTCGGCCCCGCCGCCCGTGCCCATGATCTGGCGGGCGTTCCACGACGCGGCGAGCAGGCCGCCGCCCATCAGCCACAGGTCGAGCATCGGGTGCCCGAAGGGGCCGGCGGACACGGCGCAGGTGAGCCAGCCCATCGAGGCCGCCACCGTCGCCGTCGCCTGCGCCCTGCGGAAGCGGCGGAACTTCGTGCTCGCGGGGGAGGTCTTCCACGTGACGACCGACAGGGCCGCGCCGCCGAGCGCGATCCCGGCCGACGCGAGGCCCGCGGACATCGCCGCGTCGCCCCACAGCAGGTTGACGGCGGTCCCGGCGGCCGGGGGCAGCGTCGCCGCCGCGATCCACGGCGGCGTGTACGGCAGCGCCTTCGCCAGGGCGTACGACGCGAGGCCCTTGCCCACGTTCCCCGCAACCGCGACCAGCTCGGAGCCCACACCGCCCGCAGCAGTGTCCGCCTTCTTGGTGCGCGCCATCACACGTCCCCGATCGTGAACTCGCGCTTCTTCGGGGCGGCCTTGCCGGACTTCGCCCGCTTGGCCTCCTGCTCCGGCTTCACGAAATGGCGGTCGAACGCGTGGCCCATTTTCAGGGCGCCGACGCCGAGGGCCTTCGCGGCCTCGGCCGACACCCGCAGGTGCGCCGCGACCAGCCGCGCCTTGACCTTCGACCCGGCGCCGAACGTGTACCAGCGGCCCTTGTAGGTGCTGAGGACGCCCTGGACCTCCTCGGCCCGCATCCCCAGGATCAGGTGGAGCTCCCTACCGAGGCGGTTGATGGCCTTGGCGAGGGCGAGGATGTCGCGGTCCGAGCGGATCTCGATCCGCTCCACCGCGTAGATCAGCCGGTCGCCCTGGTGGAACGAGCCGGAGCTGCCGGTGCCGTCGGCCGCAGCCGCCCCGCCCCGGCCGCCACCCCGGCCGCCGCCACCGCCGGCGGCCCCGCCGCCGACGTGGACGTTGATCGGCGGGAGCATCTGCCCGGCCGCGCCGCCGACGAACGCGCCCGCCGCCGAGCCGACCGCGGTGCCGACGGTGCCCGCGACGTTCTGCGCACGGAACGCGCCGTTGCCGGAGTGCCCGAACGCCTGCTCCGGCACCGCCTGCCGCGGCGGGTGCTGCGGCATCGGCGGCACCTGCGCGGCCTGCGGCTCCGGCGTGCCGTCATCCAGCACCC
The DNA here is from genome assembly GCF_055582325.1 of Streptomyces sp. NPDC042100. NCBI lineage: Bacteria > Bacillati > Actinomycetota > Actinomycetes > Kitasatosporales > Streptomycetaceae > Streptomyces > Streptomyces sp. NPDC042100. The sequence continues at coordinate 7,695 of NZ_JBVJDK010000031.1, read as the reverse complement.
ACGCCGACCCCCGCCCCGCCGGGCGCGCCCCGAAGTCGTTGTTGTCGTTCCAGTCGTACACAGTCGGCTGGCTCATCGCCCGGTCTCCCCGTTCTCGTCGTGCAGCGTCATGAAGCCGAACCACATCGGCGTCCGGATCTGGTCCAGCGCGATCTCCGGGTCGCCCGACGCCTCCACGGCGACGGCGGCCCGCTCGATCAGCTCGTGCGCCGCCATGAACCGCGCCGTGGCGACGGCGGCGTACAGGTCGGCCGGGCCCATCCGGGTCCGGGTCGCCAGCCGGACGGCGAGCCCGGCGAGGCGGGCCGCGCGGGCCACGGCGGCGGCGGCCCGGTCGACCAGGAGCACGCGCATCTGCCCGTACATCAGCGGCCACCCCCGGTCAGGGCGAAGGCGCTGTGGACCCGGCCCGAGCCGCCGACCAGCGCGACCACCGTCATCCGCTCACCCGACGGCGTCCTCAGCGGCTCGCCCTGCGCGGTGAGGGTGAACACCACCGGCTCGAACCCGGCCAGGGTGTTGCGGCCGATCGACAGGTAGACGTCCGTCTCCCCGGCCTCGACCTCGTACCGCGCCGCGACCGGCCCGCCCAAGAAGGCGTACACGGCCCTCACCGCGCACCCCCCTGCTGCGCCTGCTCGCCCAGCGCCTCCGCCAGCCGGCCCGCCGCCTCATTCGCCGCCGCCAGCGCGTTCTGCGCCTGCGCCCGCGCCGCCTCCAACTGCTGCACCGGCTCCTGGCGGTCCTCACCGCCACCCGCCCTCGCGCCCACCAGGCGCTGCGCGACAATCGACACGTCGGTTCCTTTCGGTCTGAGGAACTGCTCCGGGTGGCCCCGCCCGCGATCGGTCGAAGGTGATCGGGTGGGGCCGCTGGCGCCGCGAGCGGCCCCAGTGCGACCAAGGTACTACACTGTGTACGTAAGTGCCACACTGTTGTAGTATCGAGTTGCGAGAAGGCAGAACCCGCAGCTCACGAAGGAGCCCACGATGGAAATCGGCTATCTGGACATCGCCGATCACTACCGGCGATTGATCGCTGACCGACAGATCCCCGACGGCGAGCGGCTGCCGTCAGTACGCGACATCGCCACCGAGTGGAACGTCGCCACCAAGACGGCGCAGCGGGCGTTGAAGGCACTGGCCATGGAGGGCTACGCCTCGGCGGCGCGCGGCCTCGGGTACGCCGCGACGTTCCGCCCCCACGACATCGCCACCCTGCGCGTACGCGTCAACGGATCCCGCGAGCGGGGCGAGGCGTACTCCGCGGAGGACACCCAGCGCATCCTCTCCGCCGCGCTGACGCCCACCGGCGGCGCCGTCGCCGACGTCCTGGGGGTCACCCCGGGGACCCCGGCGATCCTCCGCACAGGGAGCGTGACCCGGGCCGGACGAGTGATCCGCATGTCCCACTCCTGGTTCCCCGCCGAGCTGGGCGACCTCGTCCCTGAGCTGCTGGAGACCGTCTCGACGCCGCCCGGAAACGTCGCGCGAATCGAGGCGGCCACGGGGCGCAAAACGGAGCTCACGGCCGATCACTTCACCGTGGACCTCACCGGCCTCCAGCACGTCGAGGCGTTCGGAGTGCCGCAGGGGACCCCTGTCCTCGTGCGCACCACCGTCCGCCACGACGGCCAAGGCGTGATCGAGCACGGGACGACCTGGTTCCCCCGAGGCGTCGTGCTGGCCGTCGAGTACAACGACCAGGCCACCAAGTAGCGCGCCGCGCGCTCGCCACTGTCCACAGGGTCGATGCGCAAGCATGGGCCCACAACGCAGCAGGCCCCGCAGATGCGGGGCCTGAGGGGGCCGATCCGGGGCGCATCCCGGTGGTCGGCCGAGCACACGAGATGAGTGGAGGTGCGCTCCCCTTGAGCGTACGAGATGTACAGCGCGACACGCCACAGCACCCCCGGGTCTGGACTCGCACGGGTGACCCGCAGTCGCTGGCCGTCACCGCACAGCAGTCGGCGGCTGAAGACGACCGCCTGTCGCTGACCGCGCTCGGCGCCTACGTCCGGATCTGCCGGATGCCCAAGGGCACCCAGTTCACCGCGGAGTCGCTCGCGTCCAGGAAGGGCGAGGACCCGGCGAAGCTTCTGAAGGCGCTGGCCGAGCTGGAGACGTACGGCTACCTCGACACCCTGACGGAGGCCGGCCGATGAGGTGGGAGCGAGGCGAAGACGCACCGGTCACCTGGACGACGCTCGACAACGCCGTGGTGGACGACGACCTGTCGTGCCGGGCGCTGGGGCTGCTGACGCGGTGGCTGCGTCGGCCGCCGGGCGCGGAGCTCGACTCCGTCCCGGACATGGTCAAGCGGGCGAAGCGCGCGGGGAAGAAGAACCTGGAGGGCCGCGACGCCCTGTACGCCGCCTCCTACGAGCTGGAGACGGCCGGGTACCTCGTGCGGGAGCTGGTGACGGAACGCGGCCAGCACGAGTGGGTCGTACGGATCTACCGCAGCCCCGTCGAGCCGGGGCTGCGGTCTGACCCGGCGGAGCGCAAGCGGGGCGCCACGAAGCCGCCTGCCACAAAGCCGCAGGTCACACCGATTACGGATTTCCAGGAACCGGGAAACCAGGAATCGGTTTCTCCGGATTCGGGGGACCCGAATCCGGAGAATCAGGCTTCCTCCCCTAAGGACTCTCTTAAAGACTCTTCTCTCTCTGGTCCCGCCGGTCCCTCGGGTGACGGGTCGGAGGCTGGCGGAGAGAGAGAGGCGGCTGCGCCGGAGGACAACCCCGCCGGGGCTGACGCCACGGCTGCGGCTGTCCCTCAGGGCGCGGACGTGGTCGTCGCGGCGTACGAGGCGGCGGCGGGTCGGCGTCTGGCGAACGCGGCGCGGCAGCGGCTGCGGGCGCAGGCGGTCCGGCTCCTCGCGGCGGGCCGTGAGGTCGGGTGGCTGGCGGAGCGGGCGGCGGAGATGCCGGCCAACGGCTGGACGGACCTGGAGATGCACGTGGGCCACCCTCGTCACCGGCTGCCGGTCCAGGCCGGGCAGGCGGCGGGCGGTGGTGCTCCTGGTGGTGAGCGGCGGGCGACGCCTGCCGAGGTCGAGGCGCTGCGGGCACGGGTCGCGATGCTGGGGAGCGGGCTGTGAGCGGGGCGCTGGAGGTCCGTGAGGAGATCAGCGACGCGGAGGACATCGCCTGCGGGACGCTGCTGCACCACGAGGCCGGGGAGATCGCTCCGGACCTGATCGACGCCCTGGAGCCGGAGGACTTCTACTCCCACCGGCACGGCGAGCTCTGGTCCCTGCTGTCCGAGCGGTGGGCGGCGAAGGCGCCGTGCGACCCGGCCGCGGTGGCGGCCGAGCTGACGCGCCGCGGTGACCTGGCCCGGCTCGGCGGTGTGGTCTGGCTCCACCAGCTCTACAACGCGGTGCCCGCCGTCGGCCATGCCCTGCACTACGCCGAGCTGGTCCGCGAGGACGCGCAGTGGCGGTCGCTCGCGGTGGCCGGCACCCGCATGGTCGCCGCCGCGCACCGCCGCGAGGGCTCCGTGGCCGAGGCCGCCGAGTCGGCGGTCGAGGGCGCCCGCGCCGTCCGTGACCGCCAGGGCGCCGCCGAGGTCCCGGCCCGGGACCTGATCGACTTCCTGGCCGAGGAGGACGACACCCCGGAGTGGGTGATCCCCGGCGTCCTGGCCCGCTGGGAGCGGCTGATGATCACGGCCGGGGAGGGCGGCGGCAAGAGCCTGCTGCTGCGCCAGATCCTCATGCGGGCGGCGGCCGGACTGCACCCGTGGAAGCGCGCGCGGATCGCCCCGGTCCGCGTGCTCCTGGTCGACGCCGAGAACGCCGACGGGCAGATCCGGCCGTGGCTGCGGCGCATGGCCGCCGCCGCCGAGGGCGAGGGCGCCCCCGTCTCCCGGGGTCAGTTCCACCTGGAGGTCCGCCCGGAGGGACTGGACCTGACCACGGCCACCGACCGGGCGTGGCTGGCACGCACGGTCGAGCGCACCCGCCCCGACCTGATCAGCATCGGCCCGCTCTACAAGCTCACCACCTCGGGCGCCTCCGACGAGGAGGCGGCCCGGCCGCTGATGAGCGCGCTGGAGATGGTCCGCACGGTCTCCGGCGGCGCGGCCATGGTCCTGGAGGCGCACTCGCCGCACGCCTCGATGGGCAGGCGCGACCTGCGCCCCATCGGCAGCTCACTGTGGATGAGGTGGCCGGAGTTCGGGTTCGGCCTGGCGGAGTCGAAGGAGGCCGGCGCGGACGAGATCCGGCTGCGGGACTGGCTCGCCTGGCGCGGCCCCCGCTCCGAGCGGGACTGGCCCGCACAGTTCTGCGAGGGCGTCACCTGGCCCTGGCAGGCGATCCAGCACGCCGGGAACGCGCCCGTGCCGCACCTGACGCTCACCGACGACCAGGAACAGCGGGCGGTGGCCGCAGGGCTCATCCCCGCCCCCGCAGCACAGCCGGAGTCCTGGGACGACCAGCAGATCCGCTGAGGCCCAGGAAGCCATCTGTGCGGCGATCTGACGGCCCCGGAGATCAAAAAGGCACCCGTGATCATCCGGGGGCACGAAAGGCCGTCAGATCGCCGTACAGCGCCCCGCGTTCGGTCCGGGCCCCCGGACCGCCGCCCGCACGTACCGGCACCACACCCAAGACCACCCGGAGGGGGACTCCCATGCTCGCCACCGTGATCGCCGTCCTCGGCACCCTCCTCGGCGCGATCGTCGCCGGGATCATCCAGCACCGCACCGCCCGCACCGGCCGCGACGCCCAGCGCACCGACCAGCGCCGCGACCAGGAACTCGCCGCCGTCACCGGATTCGCCTCCGCCGTCGCCGCACACCGCCGCGCCATGGCCATCCGCGAAGACCTCCGCCTCACCGGCGCCGACGACCAGGCCGTCGCCGCCGCCCGCGCCGAGTCCCACGCCACCCGCTCCGCCATCGAGGCCCCCCGCGTCCTGGTCGCGATCCTCGCCCCCACCCTCGCCCCCGCCGCCGACCGCGCCGCGAAGGCGTCGTACGCCCTGCGCGGCGCCCCCGACACCGCCACCCTCGGCACCCTGCGCGAGGCCGCCATCCGCGAGGCCGACACGTTCACCGCCGCCGCAGCGGCCCACTTCGCCTGAAAGGCCAGGTGACCCACCATGTCCGGATCCCCCGACCTGTGGTCCCGCTGGGGCGACTGGCGCAAGGCCCACGCCACCGGCATGAAGGGCGGCGAGGCCCTGATCCTGGAGCTGAACCGCATCGTCCACAGCTCCGGCATCACCTCGACCGTCACCTCGAACCGCGGCCTCGCCGCCCGACTCCGCTACCTCGACAGCCCCGCCGGCCGCGCCGAACTCGCCGCCCAGGGCATCTCACCGCGCACCATCCGCACCTGGATGAAATCCAAGGGAAAGACGTCGCCGACTTCCGCCAGCCGGGACCGAATTGACACCGCCTATTGGAATCGTCGCCGCGAAAACCTGATCCGCTCCGGCTGGCTCGCCAAACACCTCGACAACGACGGACGCGGACAGCGCATGGAAATCTACCCCGTCGACCAATCCCGAGTAGACCCGAAATACCGGCGCGACCTGAACACCCGCACCATCACCGTCCGATACATCTGGACCGATCTCGTCGGCGCATGGGCATCCCGCAATTCCACCGCCATAGACGAAATCTGGGACGACGTCATCACCGACCTCGATTCGGACTATGCGGCATACGCATACGTCTCCTCCGTCGGCATCAGCGCCTGACTCGCCCCCGCCCCCCGCCGCGCGTGCCCCCGGCCACCCCCGGCCGGGGGCACGCGCACGTCCTGGACCCGATGCCCCCGGAACGGCCGCCCCGGTCCCGGTGCCCGGCCCCCGCCCGGCGAGGCGCGCCAGCGGCCCGCCCCGGGCCGCAGTAAGGTCGCGGCGCCCCGCAGCGCCGTACCCGCCGCCGGCCCCGCCGCAGACGCCTGTCACGCCCCCTGTCACGGCGCCTGTCACGCTGCCTGTCACACAGGGCCCAGTAACACGCTCCGCCGCAGGTCAGACCCCCAAACCCCCACCCCAGCCGCGTGTGTGACCGGGAGCGTGACACACGCCCCGGCGCCGCGCCCGCGTTCTCTGTCCACAGGACACCCGGCCCAGCGTGGGGCTCATGCGAAACACAAACGACCCCACAGCACCCACCTGCGAGTACCACAACGCCAGCAGCCCGGACACGAGAAAGGAGTGCGAGAGCGAGATGCCGGTCGGCCCCCAGCAACAGCTCGCCTACCTCCTGGAGCACGACGGCATCGAGCGCGTGACCGCCGGGACGGGCCTCAGCCGGTGGGCCGTCCGCTGGTACGCCCGCGGCCACACCCTCTTCCCCCCGTCCGAGAGGCTGCGGCGGCAACTGGATTCGATGGCCCTCGCCAGCGTGTGCCCGGTACGGAGGGCCCTGTGGGACGAGTACCACCTCCAGCAGCTGAAGAAGCGGCGACCCTGGTAGGCCGACAGGCGGCCCGCTGCGCCCTGGGAGGGCGGGGCCGGGTCCCGGGGCGGCGCTCCCAGGGGCGCTGGAGGGTCTGTGTGCCCGTCTGGCGGCCGCTCGTCCCCGTCCTGGTCCCGGAAGGCATGGAGGGGGTTGCGGGGGAGCTCCAGCGCCCGCACGCCCGCCCACTGGCCTGCCCGCCCACGGTCACCCGCGCCACGCACGCGTGAGGCCCCCGGGGCCGGGGCGGCCGACGTCCGCCTCGATGAGGACCAGGCCGTGAGGACCAGGTCCACCGCGTGCCGCGCGTGACGCGTGCCCCGCGTGCCGTGCGCGCGCGTGACGCGGGGCAGCGCCGCCAGGCCGCCCTCGCCCGAGGCCGGCCTGGCGGCGGCGCGGGACTAGCCGGCGGGAGCGTCGGCGGGCACGACGCCCTTCCCGTCGCAGATGTCGCACGGGATCACGGCGGGGTCCTGGCACAGCGGGCTGGGGCACTCGTGGTGGTACGGGTTGGCGATCGCGCCGGTGCCATCGCAGTCCCAGCAGGGAGACGTAGCAGAGCTCATGCGGGGCATCGTGCCAGCCCAGACCTGCACTCCGGATCTGATTTGCGGAAGCCGCATCGACCCTGTACCGATTCCGCATACGGCGTGAATTCGCTTTCAGCGCAGGCCTCCTGTTGGCGGGTCAACGGCCTCTTCTAGGGCGGCTTTTGCGGGTTGTGTATGTGGGTTTTCGGGTGTCCTTTCCGTCAGGTCGTCAGGTCCCTTTGTGTCTATGCGTGTTGTGCATTCCCAGATTCGGCGTGCGGTGTCGGTTCCGGGCTGGACCCCCACCCCCGTAGCTGCGCTTTTGTCTTTTCTGGTGTAGACCACTTGTCGGGTGGGTGTGGTCTCCTGTGTCACGGAGTGTGTCCGTTCCCCGAGGGGGTCTACTGGTGGACATGGGGCCGTTCCGTGTGCATACTGTGATCAGGTTCAGGGTTTGATGAGGAGCCGCCGGCCCCGCAGGGGCCAGAGGTGCCTCACCACCAGGGCCACGGCCACACTCCCACCAGCAGGGCGTCTGACCAGCCAAAATGCCCGCCGAAGGCGGGCATGGCCCCCCGACCGGCCCCACCCCACAGGCCGCGCCCCCTGGTCGGCCGGTCCGCCCCGCAGTCACCGAAGGTGACTGCCCTCCCGGGCTCACTTCGCCCGGCGCCGCGCAGCGGCGCAGCTCTCTTGGAGTGACGCAGTCACTCCGCGTCCTGTCTCCGCAGGAGACAGCGCGC
>NZ_JBVJDK010000030.1:0-27096 GCF_055582325.1 Streptomyces sp. NPDC042100 | reverse complement strand
TCCACTTCACCCGCACCGTCGAGGAGTTCCGCCAGGTCGCCGCCATCGCCGCCGCCCAGGGCATCGGCGTCGTCAACGGCGGCTACACCTACGACTCCGAGCTGGTCGAGCGGCTGCCCGAGGTGCGGCCGGGGACGGTGGTGGCCGAGCTCGACGCGGACACCGTGACGGCGCACCTGGACGCGGTCGATCCCGCGCGGGAGCTCGCCCTGTCGGGCTTCCTGACGGTGGCGCGGGCGACGCTGGACGCGCTGGGCTGCGACGTGTCGCTGCGGTCCTTCCACCCGGTGACGGTCCCCGCCCTGCACCTGGACGACCGGGCGGCCCGGCACGAGCAGGCCCGCGCGGAGGCCGAGGAACAGGCCGACTCCCTCTGGGCCGGCATCCTCGGCTCCCTGCGCGGCAGCGCCCCCCGCGCCCGCCTCGTCCTCAACCACCACAGCCCCCTCGTCCGCCGCATCGCCACCCTCGACGACCCCCACCTCACCACCACCGCCGTCGAAGCCCTCTACGGACAAGCCCTCCTCATGGCCCAACGCCCCCTCCGCCCCGCCGACAACGCCCTCCTCAACCGCACCTTCCTCGGCCTCCTCGAATGGGGCACCGGGCACGGCGCGGACGGGGGGACCGGGGCATGACGAGTCCGGAGTTCCAGGCCCTGCGCGAGGCCATGCGGGACAACCACGCCCGGCCCGAGGGCGCGGAGCGCAACGCGCGCGCGGAGCGGCTGCTGGCGGACGCGGAGCGGATCGGCGAGCCGCTCGCGGTGATCGAGGCGCTCGGGCACCAGTTGCAGGTGTACAACTACAGCTCGGAGAAGGCGAAGCTGTTCGTGCCCTTCTCCCGGCTGCTGGCGATGTGGGACCGGGATCCGGGCGACTTCGACGCCTACGAGACGTACTCGCTGCACTGGGTCTTCAAGTGGGTCTCCAGCGGGATGCTGGACCAGCCGCACATCCCGCTCGCCTCGATCGAGAAGTGGCTGGGCGAGATGGAGCACCGCTACCGGCTCGTCGGGCACTCCGAACGGGCCGTGCGGCAGGGCGAGTTCCGGGTGGCGCGGCACATCGGCGATCTGGACCGGGCGGGGCGCGCGTACACGGCCTGGCTGGCGGCGGAGCGCGACGACATGGCCGACTGCCACGCCTGCGAGCTGCACGGGCAGGGGCTGTGGCAGGCCGAGCTCGGCGACGACGAGGCGGCGCTGGCGGCCTGGGCGCCGGTGCTGGAGGGCGAGCACACCTGCGCCCACGAGCCGCACGCGGTGCTCGCCTCCTCCCTGCTGCCGCTGCTGCGGCTGGGGCGGGCGGAGCGGGCGCGGGCCAACCACCTGCGCGGGCACCGGCTGGTGCGGCCGATGGAGAGCATGCGCGGGGCGATGGCGCTGCACATCGAGTTCTGCGCGCTGACCGGGAACGAGGCGCGGGCGCTGGAGCTGCTGGCGGAGCGCCCGGCGTATCTGACGGACCACGGCGACCCGGACAGCGAGCTGGACTTCCTGGCGGTGACGGCGCTGCTGATGGACCGGCTGGTCGCGCTCGGGCTGGGTCGGCAGCAGGTGCCGGGCCCCTCGGACGCGCGGCCCGCGGGCGGCTGGACGGCGACGGCGCTGGCCCGGCACGCGCGGGACGGCGCGGAGGCGCTGGCCGCGCGCTTCGACGCGCGCAACGGCTCGGACCGGGTGAGCGCCCTGGTCCGGGAGCGGATGGCCGCACGGCCGCTGCTGGAGCGGCTGCCGCTGGGCGTCCGGGCGGCCGGCCGGCCCGTACCGGTGCCCGCCCCGGCCGGGCCGGGCGCGTCCGCCCGGCCCGAGGCGCGGGACCCGCTGGCCGAGGCCCGGCGGCTGACGGCCGAGCGGCGCCCGGAGGCCGAGGCGGCGTGGGCGGCGGTGGACCGGGCGGTGGCGGAGGGCCGGCTGACGCTCGACGCGAAGGCGGCGGCCGAGCTGACCGACCACCGGGCGATGGTCCACCCCGGCGACCCGGCCGAGACGGCGGCGCTGTTCCGCGCGGCGGCCGAGGCGTACGAGGCGGCGGGCGAACCCGGCGAGGCCTGGGCCGCCCGGGCCCGCGCCGCCTACGCCCTGGGCGACCCGGACGCCTGCGCGGAGCCGATCGCCCGCCTCCGCGCGCTGCACGCCATGTCGGGCGACGCGGAGGCGCGGCGGCTGACGGGGGCACTGCTCCTGCGGGCCCGGCTGCTGGGGACGGCGGAGGCGGCGGAGGAGATCCTGGCGTTCGCGCGGGACGCGCGGCAGGAGGCTCCGGCGGGGACGACCGCCCACACGCCGCCGGGCACGCGGGACGAGAGCCCGGCGGGCGCGCGGGACGGGGGGTCGGGGGGTACGCGGGACGGCGTGGGGGCGGGTCCCGACGCGGGTCCGGCGGGCGGGCGGGACGCGGCCTCGACGGCCACACGGCACGGCGGCCCGGCCGGCCCCCGGGACGACGGGTCGGCGGGCACGCTCGACCGCGACCCGGCGAGCGCGCGGGACGGCAGATCGGCAGGCACGCCCAGCGGCCAGCCGTCTAAGCACGACGCGCGTCCGCCGGGCGCGCGGGACGACGTCCCGCCCGGTGCCGCCGCCCGCACCCCGCCCCGCGTCCCCGACATCGCCGACCGGCTCGCCGAGGCCGAGTGGCTGCTCGGTGACGTCGCCGCGCGGGACGGTGACGACGAGGGGGCGGCCGAGCGGTACGAGCGGTCGGCGCGGATGTTCCACGAGGCCGGGCTGCCCTGGTACGCGGTGGAGCCCGAGGCCCGGCTGGCGGTGCTGGCGCAGCGCGGCGGGGACCTCGTGTCGGCCGAGCGGGCGGCACGGGCGGCCCTGGCGCACGCCGCCGGGTACGCGAGCCCCTCCTGGCAGGCGCGACTGCGGCTGCGGCTCGCCGAGGTGCTGGGCGCGGCGGGCCGGTTCGGCGAGGCGGCCGAGCACGGCCTGGAGGCGGCGCACTGGGCGGACGAGGCCGGCGAGGGCCGCGGGCTCGGGGCGTACGCGCGCCATCTGCTCGGCGGCTGGCTGCTGCGGGAGGGCCGGCGCGAGGAGGCGGCGGTGATCCTGGAGGCGGTGCTGCCGGACCTGTCGGCGGACGAGCACGGGGACGGGACGGTCGTCCAGACGCTGTGGTGGCTCGGGGACTGCCTGTCGGCCCTGGCGGAGCACCGTTCGGCGGCCGAGCGGTGGCTGCGGGCCGCGGAGCTGGCCTCGGCGTGGCCGGAGCAGCACGACCACGCGATGCTGGCGAACCTGGCCGCGCAGGCCCTGTTGCGCGCGGAGCTGGAGGAGCCGGCCGAGGCCGCGTTCGAGCGGGCCGGGGCGCTGTGGCTGTCCCTCGGCGACGTCCCTGCCTATGTCCGCACGCTGCGGATCCGGGCCTGGATCGCGGGCCCGGACGAGCGGGGCCGGGCACTGATGGCGACGGCGGCGGAGGTGTGCGCGGGCGACCCGGAGGAGCTGGCGGACACCCACCGGCAGACCGCCGAACTGCTCGCCCGCGCGGGCGAACCGGCGCGGCTGCGGGAGGCCCTTGCGTATGCGGAGCGGGCCTCGGCCGGTTACGCGGGGGCGGGCAGGGCGGGGGCCCGGCTCTCCGCGGACCTGCTCACCGGCTGGATCCACCTGGACCTGGGCGAGCCGGGCCCGGCGGCGGCCCTGGCCCGCGCGGTCCTGGCCACGGCATCGGCGGACCACCGGGAGGAGGCGGACACCCTGCTGGCGCGCGCGACGGCGGCGGCCTGAGGCGGGCAGGCGGGCGGCAGGCGGCAGGCGGCAGGCGGCAGGCCAGCAGACAAGCGGGCGGGCAAACAGGCAGGCGGGCCGGGCGCGGGCCAGCACCGGCGGTACCGGCCTGCGCCCGGCAAGACCGGCAGCCCGGCAACACCGGCGGCCCGGCAAGACCGGCCGGCCCGCCGGCCTACCGCGTGCCGAGAACCCGCCCCGTACGTCGGCGGCGGCGTCCCGCGCGGGGCGCCTACTCCACCCCGATGAGCAGCGCCGGCGCCCCCGCGCCCGCCTCGTAGACGGCCGTGTCCACGGCCAGGTGGGTGGCCCGGACGTGCCGTTCGAGGGTGCGGGCCAGGTCGGGGGGCGTGTCGGCGGCGACGATCAGGGTGACGAGTTCGCCGCCCGCCGACAGCATCCTGTCGAGAACCGTGCGGGCCGTGGTCGTGAGGTCCTGGCCGATGACGGCCACGTCGCCCTCGATCAGGCCCAGGACGTCGCCGGCCTGGCAGACGCCGGCCGAGGTGAAGGACTGGCGCTCGGCGACGGCGAGTTCGGCGTAGCGGGTCGCGCCCGCCGCCGCGCTCATGGCGACGACGTCCTCGTCGAAGCGCCGGTCCGGCTCGTGCACCGCGAGGGCGGCGATGCCCTGGACGGCGGCGCGGGTCGGGATGAGGGCGACCCGGATGCCCTCCGCGCGGGCGCGTTCGGCGGCGGCCGCGGCGGCCTGGCGCAGCTCGGTGTCGTTGGGCAGCAGGACGACCTCGCGCGCGTGGGCACGCCGGATCGCCTCGGCGAGCTCCTCGGCGGAGGGCGGGGCGCCGGGCAGGGCGAGCAGCGTGGTGGCCCCGGCCTCGGCGCAGAGCCCGGCCAGGCCCTCGCCGGGCAGGACCGCGACGACGGCCCGCTGGGCGGGCTCGCGCGGCTGCCCGGCGGCGAAGTGGGTGATCCGGATGCGGTGCGGGCGGCCCGCCTCCACGCCCGCCTCGACGGCCGCGCCCGCGTCGTCGACGTGGACGTGGACGTTCCACAGCCCGTCGCCGCCGACCACGACGAGGGACTCGCCCAGCGCGTCCAGTCGGGTCCGCAGCCGCTCCACTGCGTCGTCCTCGGCCTCCAGGAGGTAGAGCACCTCGTAGCCGGGCCCGTCGGCGTCCTCGCAGCCCGCGTCGAGCAGGGCGTCGAGGACCGGCCGGTGGGCGGGGGCGGCGGGCGGCTCGGGGGCCGCGCCGGTGAGGCTCCGCACCAGCGCGCCGAGCACGGCGACCAGACCGCGTCCCCCCGCGTCCACGACGCCCGCGCGGCGCAGCACGTCCAGTTGTCCGGGGGTCCGCTCCAGGGCGCTCCTGGCCCCCTCGTACGCCGTCGTGGCCACCGCCACGAGCTCCCCGCCCCCCGCGCAGGCGTCGGCGGCGGCGCGGGCGACGGTGAGGACGGTGCCCTCGACGGGGTGGGCGACGGCGCCGTGGGCCGCGTCGGCGGCTTCGGCGAGCGCGCGGGCGAGGTGGTCGCCGTCGCTCCCGTCGGCGAGGACGGCGGCCATGCCGCGCAGCAGCTGGGACAGGATCGTGCCGGAGTTGCCGCGCGCGCCGAGCAGCGCGCCGTGCGCCATGGCCCGTATGACCTCGGCCACATCGGGCCGCCCGGCGGAGGCGGCGAAGGCGTCCTCGACGGACCGGGCGGCGGACTCCACGGTGAGGTACAGATTGGTGCCGGTGTCGCCGTCCGCGACGGGATAGACGTTGATGGCGTCGATCTCCTCGCGCTCCCGGCCGAGGGCCTTCAGCGCCCCCGCGCACCAGGATCGGACCGCTTCGGCGTCGAGGGTCTGCGGAGCTCGCGGCAACGGGTGGTCCTCCTGTGCGCTGCGTTCGGTTCACCGCAGGGTAGACCGGTGATCGCCCCGGACCCGGGGCGGGGGCCGCGGAGACCGTGGTAGTTTCGTTCCACCGAAGCAGTCGTTGTATGCTGCTTCGGTTGCCCGACACACGTCGGGCCATTCCCCCGGCAAGCCACTTCAGATACCTGATTCCGGTGCGCCGGTTTCACTGTAAATCTGAAGTCTTTGGAGTGACCCGTGGCTGCCAACTGCGACGTCTGCGGCAAGGGGCCGGGCTTCGGCAACAACATTTCGCACTCGCACCGCCGTACGTCTCGTCGCTGGAACCCGAACATCCAGCGTGTGCGTGCCGTGGTCGGTCGGACGCCGAAGCGGCTCAATGTCTGCACCTCGTGCATCAAGGCCGGCAAGGTCTCGCGCTAAGAGATGCTCCCCGCGTCAGCGGGGGGTCATCCCGCCGACGTCACGTCGTAGCGCAGCCCCTGCGGTTGCCTTGAAAGGCCGGTTCACCTCGGTGAACCGGCCTTTTGCCATGCCCGGGGACAGCCCCGGCCGCCCGTGGGCCCTCAGCCCCGGCCGCCCGTGGGCCCTCAGCCCCGGCCGCCCGTGGGCCCCTCAGTCCCGGAAGCGCCAGCCGTGGTCGACCGGGCCGATGCCCGCGCCCAGCGCGAAGCCGGCGGCGATCGCCCCCGTCACGTACTCCTTGGCCTCCCGCACCGCCGCCGGCACGTCCAGCCCCTTGGCGAGGCCCGCCGCGACCGCCGAGGCGAGCGTGCAGCCCGTGCCGTGGGTGTGCCGGTTGTCGTGGCGCGGGGCGCGCAGCCAGTGCTCCTCGGCGCCGTCCGTGAGCAGGTCCACGGCCTGCTCGCCGGAGGGCAGGTGGCCGCCCTTGATCAGCGCCCAGCGCGGCCCGTACGCCAGGATCGCGTCGGCCGCCCGCCGCATCCCGGGCTCGTCCGCCACGACCAGGCCCGTGAGCTGCGCCACCTCGTCCAGGTTGGGGGTGGCGACGGTCGCGACCGGCAGCAGCTTCGTACGGACGGAGTCGAGCGCGGAGGCGGCGAGCAGCGGGTCGCCGTGCTTGGAGACGCCGACCGGGTCCACGACCACGGGCACGCCGACCGGGGCGAGCAGTTCGGCGACCGTCCGCACCAGCGCGGCGGAGGAGAGCATCCCGGTCTTCACGGCCTGGACGCCGATGTCGTCCACCACGGACCGGAACTGCGCCCGCACGGCCTCCTCGGGGAGCTCCCAGGCGCCCTGGACGCCCACCGAGTTCTGCGCGGTGACGGCGGTGAGCACGCTCATGCCGTGGGTGCCGAGCGCCAGCATCGTCTTCAGGTCGGCCTGGACGCCCGCGCCGCCGCCGGAGTCGGATCCGGCGACGGTGAGCACCAGCGGGGTCCGGGAGGTCACTCGGTCTCCCCGAAGTGGTCCCAGCCGCCCACGCTGTGCCAGGGGGCGCCGTCGACGGTCACCTGGGGCAGCGCCGAGGGGTTGAGGACCTCGCCGATGACCTTCCAGCGGGCGGGCAGCTTCACGTCGGGCGGGAAGGTGGCCACGATGGCGTGGTCCTCTCCCCCGGTGAGCACCCACTGGAGCGGGTCCACTCCGACCGCCTGGCCGATGTCGTTCATCTGGGTGGGAATGTCGATGAGCCCGGAGCGCAGGTCGATGCGGACCTTGCTGGCCTCGGCGATGTGCCCGAGGTCGGCGATCAGGCCGTCGCTGACGTCGCACATGGCGGTGGCGCCGAGCCCGGCGGCCGCGGGGCCCGCGTGGTACGGGGGTTCGGGGCGCCGGTGCGCCTCGACGAAGGCGCGCGGGGAGCGGAAGCCCCGGGAGAGCACCGCGTAGCCGGCGGCGGACCAGCCGAGCCAGCCGGTGTAGGCGACGACGTCGCCGGGCTGGGCGCCGCCGCGGGTCACCGGGTCCTGGTTGCGCAGGTCGCCGAGGGCGGTGATGGAGACCATGATCGTGTCGCCGCGGACCACGTCGCCGCCGACGACGGCCGCGCCGGCCACCTGGCACTCGTCGCGCAGGCCGTCCATGAGCTCGGTGGGCCAGGTGACGGGGAGCTCGGCGGGGACGACCAGGCCGAGGAGCAGCGCGGTGGGCACGGCGCCCATGGCGGCGATGTCGGCGAGGTTCTGGGCCGCGGCCTTGCGGCCGACGTCGTACGCCGTCGACCAGTCGCGGCGGAAGTGGCGCCCTTCGAGCAGGATGTCCGTGCTGGCCACCACCCGCCGGTCGGGGGCGGAGACGACCGCGGCGTCGTCGCCGGGTCCGATCCGTACCGCCGGGGTGGCGGTGAGCCGGGAGGTGAGCTCCTTGATGAGCCCGAACTCGCCCAGTTCTCCGACTGTGCCCTTCACCGCGTCTCACCTCGTGTCGTCGTGCCGGCCGCCGCGCCGCTCCGCAGCTCCTCGCGCTGCGGGTCGCGGGCCGTCACCGTGCCGGATACCGTCAAGTAGACCGTCAACTTCTTACGTGCGTACGCCACACTGCGAGCGCCTTGGGGCGCGCAGGTCTCCCCGCGGCGCGAGGCGACGCGGTACCGTGGCGTCTCTTTCTCCCACAAGATCCTCGTGGCCGCCCTGGAGGTTCCGTGGTACAGGCGTACATCCTTATTCAGACCGAGGTGGGCAAGGCGTCGACCGTCGCCGAGACCATCGCCAAGATCCCGGGGGTGATCCAGGCGGAGGACGTGACCGGACCGTACGACGTGATCGTGCGGGCGGAGGCAGACACCGTGGACGCGCTGGGCCGCATGGTGGTCGCCAAGGTCCAGCAAGTGGACGGCATCACGCGCACCCTCACCTGCCCGGTCGTGCATATCTAGCCCCCGTCTACCCTAGGCCGGTGATGTCTTCCCACCGGCCCTTCGGTCTGCCCGCTTCCGCCGCCGCGGCCCTGTTGCTGCTGGCCGTCGCGGGCTGTTCCACTCCGGACACGAAGGCGTCGGTCCCGGTTCCCAGCCCGCCGGCGGCCGAGGCCGCCGTCTGCCGTTCGCTCGCGAAGGAGCTGCCCGGCACCGTGGCGGGTCTGGAGCGCTCCGGCACCGAGCCGGACTCCGAGCTGACCGCCGCGTGGGGGGATGCGGCGATCGTACTGCGCTGCGGGGTCCCCCGGCCCGAAAAGATGAACGATCCGCAGGCACAGGGGATCGACGCGAACGGCGTGAACTGGCTCTACGAGCGGCGCGCGGACGACGGCCCCCGCTTCACCACGACGTACCGCGAGGCGTACGTCGAGGTGACGCTGGACGAGCGGTACGCGCACGACGTCGGCCCGCTCGCGGAGCTCGCCGCCCCGGTGCGGAAGGCCGTGCCCGCCAGCCTCTAGGGCCCGGTGGGCCGGCTCCGGGAGCCGGCCCCGAGGGCGCCGCTAGCGCAGGCCCGTGGAGCGGTTCAGCGCGGCCTGGATGAGCCGGTCGACCAGCTCCGGGTAGCTCACGCCGCTCTCCCGCCACATGCGCGGGTACATGGAGATGGGCGTGAAGCCGGGCATGGTGTTGATCTCGTTGATGACGAAGCCGCCGTCCTCGGTGAGGAAGAAGTCGGCGCGCACCAGGCCCTCGCAGGACACGGCCTCGTAGGCCGCGATCGCCAGGCGCTGGATCTCGGCGGTGGCCTCGTCGCCGATCGGCGCGGGCACGATGCCGGAGGCCGAGTCGATGTACTTGGCCTCGAAGTCGTAGAAGTCGTGGTCGGTGACCGGCGGGATCTCCGCGGGCACGCTGGCGCGCGGGCCGTCCTCGAACTCCAGGACGCCGCACTCGATCTCGCGGCCCCGGATCAGCGACTCGACGATGATCTTCGGGTCGTGCCGGCGGGCCTCCTCGACGGCCTCGTCCAGGCCGGAGAGGTCGTCGACCTTGGTGATGCCCATGGAGGAGCCGCCTCGGGCGGGCTTCACGAAGAGCGGCCAGCCGTGCTCGGCGGCGAACTCCACGATCTTCTTGCGGGCGGCCGCGGGGTTCTGCTCCCACTCGCGCGGCCGGATGACCTCGTAGGGGCCGACCGGCAGGCCGAAGGAGACGAAGACCCGCTTCATGTACTCCTTGTCCTGGCCGACGGCGGAGGCGAGGACGCCGGCGCCGACGTACGGGACGCCGGAGAGCTCCAGCAGGCCCTGGAGGGTGCCGTCCTCGCCGTACGGGCCGTGCAGCATGGGGAAGACGACGTCGACCTCGCCGAGGGCCTTCGGCACCGCGCCGGGCTCGTTGTACACGACCTCGCGGCTGGCCGGGTCGACGGAGAGGACCACGCCGCCGGTCTCGGACTCGGCAAGGTCGGTCACGCTCGGCAGCGCGCGGTCGGCGATGGCCATCCGCTCCGGGGCGTCGGCGGTCAGCGCCCAGCGCCCGTCGGTGGTGATGCCGAGGGGCAGCACGTCGTACTTGTCCCGGTCGATGGCGCCGAGGACGGCGCCCGCGGTGACGACGGAGATGGCGTGCTCGGAGCTGCGTCCGCCGAAGACGACGGCCACGCGCGGCTTGCGGGGGCTCTGGGTGTTCTCGCTCATATCGCGTTGAGCGTACCTTGCGACGTCCGAACTCCTGAGCGCCCCGCTGCCCCCGCGCGCGTACGGGTCAAGCCGTGGCCGCCGGGACCCGTCGTCACCCTCCCGCCCGCCCCGCGACGGCGTGCACGCGCCTGACGCCGCGAGACCGCCCTCCGGGCGGCGACGGGCGGGTGACGACAGGTCCTAGCGCCGTTCCGCCTTGGCGCTGCGGGACATGAGTTCCTTGAGGGCGACGACCGGCGGCTTGCCGTCGTGGACGATGGACACGACCGTCTCGGTGATGGGCATGTCGACACCGTGCCGCCGGGCCAGATCGAGCACGGACTCGCAGGACTTGACGCCCTCGGCGGTCTGCTTGGTGGCCGCGATGGTCTCCTCCAGCGTCATCCCCCGGCCCAGGTTGGTGCCGAAGGTGTTGTTGCGGGAGAGCGGCGAGGAGCAGGTGGCGACGAGGTCGCCGAGGCCCGCGAGACCGGAGAAGGTCAGCGGGTCGGCGCCCATGGCGAGGCCGAGGCGGGTGGTCTCGGCGAGGCCGCGGGTGATGAGCGTGGCCTTGGAGTTGTCGCCGAGGCCCATGCCGTTGGCGATGCCGACGGCGAGCCCGATGACGTTCTTGACCGCCCCGCCGAGCTCGCAGCCGACGACGTCGGTGTTGGTGTACGGGCGGAAGTACGGCGTCATGCAGGCCGCCTGGAAGCGCTGGGCGACCGTCTCGTCGACACAGGCGACGACGGCGGCGGCGGGCTGCCGGGCGGCGATCTCCTTGGCCAGGTTGGGTCCGGTGAGGACGGCCACGCGCTCGGCGGGGACCTCGGCGACCTCCTGGATGACCTCGCTCATCCGCTCGGCCGTACCGAGTTCGACGCCCTTCATCAGGGAGACGAGCACCGTGTGCGGGGCGAGCAGCGGCTTCCACGCGGCCAGGTTCTCGCGCAGGGTCTGCGAGGGCACGACGAGGATCGTGAAGTCGGCGTCGCGGGCGGCCTCGGCCGGGTCGGCGGTGGCCGTGATGCCCTTGGGGAGTTCGACCCCGGGCAGGTAGTCGGGGTTGGTCCCGGTGGCGTTGATGGTGTCGGCGAGGGCGGCGCGGCGGCCCCACAGGCTCACCTCGCACCCCGCGTCGGCGAGCACCATGGCGAAGGCCGTGCCCCAGGATCCGTTGCCGAAGACGGCTGCCTTGGTCACTTCTCGCCCTTCTCCGCGGCCTTGCGCCGCTGCTCCAGCCGGGCCTTGCGGTGGTCGTACGGCTCGGCCGGCGCCTGCTCGCCCCGGACCTCCTCCAGGAGGCGGGTGATGGCGGCCATGATCTCCTCGGTGGCCTCGCGCAGCACCTCGGGGGTGGGTTCGAGGTCGTGGAAGCGGGAGAGGTCCACGGGCGGACCGGCCTGCACGATGAGCGTCTTGCGCGGCCAGAGCCGGAACTTCTTCTCCTTGGCGTACGGCGGCATCGCCAGGTTGGCGCCCCACTGGGCGACCGGGATGACCGGCGCTCTGGTCAGCAGCGCGACCCGGGCGGCGCCGGTCTTGCCGGCCATCGGCCACATGTCGGGGTCGCGGGTGAGGGTGCCCTCGGGGTAGAAGGCGACGCACTCGCCGCGCTCGATGGCGGCCACGGCGGCCCGGAAGGCGTCCAGGGCGTTGGTGGTCTCGCGGTAGACCGGGATCTGGCCGGTGCCGGTGAGCATGGTGCCGACGAAGCCCTTGAAGAGGCCCGCCTTGGCGAGGAAGCGGGGCACCCGCCCGGTGTTGTACTGGTAGTGCGCGTACGACAGCGGGTCCAGGTAGGAGTTGTGGTTCACGGCGGTGATGAATCCGCCGTCGGCGGGAATGTGTTCCGTCCCGCGCCAGTCCCGCTTGAACAGAACCACCAGTGGGGGTTTGGCGATGACCGCCGCGAGGCGGTACCAGAAGCCGATTCTGCGGCGGGGCACTCGGACACCTTTCTCCGGGACTGGTTCGCAGGGGGTCAAGTGTCACTCCCCGCTCCTGGTCTGTCGAGGACACCGTACGCCCCGGGGCTCGGCCCCCTCGCGCGAGCGGGACAGAATGGGGCCCGATGAGGAACTCCGCCGCCGGCCGCCCCGGCGATACCGCCGCCGACGGCTGGTCCCTGCTCGTCCCCCTGAAGCCGCTGGCGCGCGCCAAGAGCAGACTGGCCCCGGTGGCCGCCGGGCGGCTGCGGCCCCGGCTGGCCCTGGCGTTCGCCGAGGACACCGTGGCGGCGGTGCTGGCCTGCGCGGCGGTACGGGATGTGGTGGTCGTCACGGACGATCCGGCGGCGGCCGGGGCGCTGGCGGCGCTCGGGGCCCGGATCGTGCCCGACGTGCCGGGCGGCGGGCTCAACGCGGCGCTCGCGCACGGGGCCCGGGCGGTGCGGGCGGGGCGGCCGAGGGCGGCGGTGGCGGCGCTCAACGCGGACCTGCCGGCGCTGCGTCCCGTGGACCTGGGCCGGGTCCTGGAGGCCGCCGGGCAATTCCCTCGGGCATTTCTCGCGGATGCCGCCGAAATAGGTACGACATTCCTCTCGGCGGGCTCGGGTACGGAATTGGAACCGGCATTCGGAGGCGCTTCGCGCCTGCGGCATTTGTCCACGGGGGCGGTGGAAATCCGGCTGGCCGGGGTGGATTCCGTGCGCCGGGACGTGGACACCGGGGAGGATCTGGCGGCGGCGCTGGCGCTGGGCGTGGGCCCCCGGACGGCGGCCCGCTGGGTGGGCGCGGCCGGATAGGCTGCGGACCATGCAGGCGACCGCGTACACGTACGACCCCGAGACCCGCAGCGGCAGTGTGCTGCTCGACGACGGCACCCCGGTGGACTTCGGGGCCGAGGCCTTCGCGGCGGGCGGGCTGCGGCTGCTGCGTCCGGGGCAGCGGGTGCGGATCGAGACGGCGGGCGAGGGCACGGACCGGCACATCACGCTGGTGACCCTGCAGACCTTCTGAGCGGACGCGCCGCGGGCCGGGCTCCCCAGGAGGGAGCCCGGCCCGGCGGGTGAGCAGCTGCCGCCTTACTTCTTCGCGGTGGCCTTCTTCGCGGTGGTCTTGCGCGCCGTCGTCTTCTTGGCGGGCGCCTTCTTCGCGGTGGCCTTCTTCGCCGGCGCGGTCTTCTTGGCGACGGTCTTCTTGGCCGTGGCCGTCGCCTTCTTCGCCGGGGTCGCCTTCTTCGCGGCCGCGGTCGTCTTCTTCGCCGCGGTGGTGGCCTTCTTCGCCGCCGCCGTGGTGGTCTTCTTCGCCGTGGTGGCCTTCTTCACGGCGGCCGTGGTCTTCTTGGCCGGGGTCGCCTTCTTCGCGGCGGCCTTCTTGGCGGTCGTGGCCTTCTTCGCCGCGGCCTTCTTGACGGTCGCGGAGGCCGCGCCGCCGGTCAGGCTGCCCTTGGGGGCCTTCTTGACGGAGACCTCGCCGCCCTTGGGGAGCTTCTTCGAGCCGCTGACCAGGTCCTTGAAGCCCTGACCCGCGCGGAAGCGCGGAACGGAGGTCTTCTTGACCCGGACGCGCTCACCCGTCTGCGGGTTGCGCGCGTAACGGGCCGGACGGTCGACCTTCTCGAACGAGCCGAAGCCGGTGACCGAGACCCGGTCCCCGCTGACCACGGCACGCACGATGGCGTCCAGCACGTGGTCGACGGCGTCGGCGGCCTGCTGCCGGCCACCCATCTTGTCGGCAATCGCTTCTACGAGCTGCGCCTTGTTCACGTCTTCCCCTTCGGAGACATTGCCGGAACGAAAGTGTTCAAGCTATTTCGCACGTTAGGCATGTATATACCGCAAATCAAACACGAAACGGGCTAATCACCCTAGTGCCGCAACGTGGAAGCACGTTGCGGAGTTCCTGGTGTCAGTCGTCTTCAGGGAATCGGCCCTCGTCGAGGTCCTTCATCAACCGGTCCAGACGCGTTGCCGCGTCCGAGAGATCGTGCTTCGCCGCAGCCGTGATGACCAGCAGCTTCCGGGACAGCGCCATCCTTACGCCCTCCGGGACTTGCAGTGAGCGCACTCTTGTGTGCGCTTCCTTCAATCGGGCGGCGACTGCCTCGTAGAGCTTGAGTTGGCTGTCGCGTTCCATGCACCGATTGTGCCATCTAGGGCGAGTTGTCGCCCGACGGGGTCTCAACAAGCGACTGCGCCCCCCACCGGGCGGTGGGGGGCGCAGTCTTGGAAAAGCGCTGCTCAGACCGTAATTGTACGGGGCTTGAAGGCCGGTCGAGCCGCCTCGTAGGACGCGATGTCCGCTTCGTTCTGAAGGGTGAGGCTGATGTCGTCCAGGCCGTTCAGCAGCCGCCAGCGGGCGTTCTCGTCGAGCTCGAAGTCGGCGTCGATCCCGGGGGCCACGACCTTGCGGGCCTCCAGGTCGACGGTGACCTCGGCGGTCGGGTCGGCCTCGGTCAGCTCCCAGAGGGCGTCGACGGTCTCCTGCGGCAGGACCACGGTCAGCAGGCCGTTCTTCAGCGAGTTGCCCCGGAAGATGTCGGCGAAGCGGGCGGAGATGACCGCCTTGAAGCCGTAGTTCTGGAGCGCCCAGACGGCGTGCTCGCGGGAGGAGCCGGTGCCGAAGTCGGGGCCGGCGACCAGGACCGTGGCACCCTGGCGCTCGGGGCGGTTGAGGACGAACTGCTCGTCCTTGCGCCAGGCCTCGAACAGGCCGTCCTCGAAGCCGTCGCGGGTGACCTTCTTGAGCCAGTGCGCCGGGATGATCTGGTCGGTGTCGACGTTGCCGCGGCGCAGCGGGACGGCCCGGCCGGTGTGGGTGGTGAATGCTTCCATGGTTCCTCAGACCCCCGCGGTGGTGGCGACGTCGGACAGATCGGCCGGGGAGGCCAGGTGGCCCAGGACGGCCGTGGCGGCGGCGACCTGGGGGGAGACCAGATGGGTGCGCCCGCCCTTGCCCTGCCGGCCCTCGAAGTTGCGGTTGGAGGTCGACGCGGAACGCTCGCCGGGGGCCAGTTGGTCGGGGTTCATGCCCAGGCACATCGAGCAGCCCGCGTGCCGCCATTCGGCGCCGGCCTCCTTGAAGACCTTGTCCAGGCCCTCCTCGACGGCCTGGAGCGCGACCCGGACGGAGCCGGGGACGATCAGCATCCGGACGCCGTCGGCGACCTTGCGGCCCTCCAGCAGCGAGGCCGCGTTGCGCAGGTCCTCGATGCGCCCGTTGGTGCAGGAGCCCACGAAGACGGTGTCGACCTTGATGTCCCGCAGCGGCTGCCCGGCGGTCAACCCCATGTACTCCAGCGCCTTTTCGGCGGCCAGGCGCTCCGAAGCGTCATCGTACGAAGCGGGGTCGGGGACGTTCGCCGAAAGCGGCGCGCCCTGGCCCGGGTTGGTGCCCCAGGTCACGAAGGGGGCCAGCGCGGCGGCGTCGATGACGACCTCGGCGTCGAAGACGGCGTCCTCGTCGGACCTCAGGGTCTTCCAGTACGCCACGGCGGCGTCCCAGTCCTCGCCCTCGGGGGCGTGGGCGCGGCCCTTCAGGTAGTCGAAGGTGGTGGCGTCGGGGGCGATCATGCCCGCGCGGGCGCCGGCCTCGATCGACATGTTGCAGATGGTCATCCGGGCCTCCATCGAGAGCTTCTCGATGGCGGAGCCCCGGTACTCCAGGATGTAGCCCTGGCCGCCGCCGGTGCCGATCTTGGCGATGATCGCCAGGATCAGGTCCTTGGCGGTGACGTCCTCGGGCAGCTCCCCGTCGACCGTGATGGCCATGGTCTTGGGGCGGGCCAGCGGCAGCGTCTGGGTGGCCAGCACGTGCTCGACCTGGCTGGTGCCGATGCCGAAGGCCAGCGCGCCGAAGGCGCCGTGGGTGGAGGTGTGCGAGTCGCCGCAGACCACGGTGGTGCCCGGCTGGGTCAGGCCCAGCTGGGGTCCCACCACGTGGACGACGCCCTGCTCGACGTCGCCGAGCGGGTGCAGCCGGACGCCGAACTCGGCGCAGTTCTTCCGCAGGGTCTCCAGCTGGGCGCGGGAGACCGGGTCGGCGATCGGCTTGTCGATGTCGAGGGTGGGGGTGTTGTGGTCCTCGGTCGCGATGGTGAGGTCGAGGCGCCGCACCTGCCGGCCGTTCTGCCGGAGCCCGTCGAAGGCCTGCGGGCTGGTCACCTCGTGCAGCAGGTGCAGATCGATGAAGAGGAGGTCGGGCTCGCCTTCGGCGCGCCGGACGACATGGTCGTCCCAGACCTTCTCCGCGAGTGTCCTACCCATCGCTTTCCCTCCGGCCGGCGGCGTGCGCCGGCACCACTAGAGACCCGTTTGGCGAGCCGTTGTGCGGCCGCCCCACCAGAGTGACAAGTTCCTCGGAAAATTGAACTTGCGTTTCACAGAGTGAGACGCGAATATCGTTGCATGGACAACTCTAGCGGCGTAGGCGTTCTCGACAAGGCAGCCCTTGTCCTGAGCGCCCTGGAGTCCGGTCCGGCCACCCTCGCAGGTCTGGTCGCGGCGACGGGACTCGCACGACCCACGGCACACCGTCTCGCCGTGGCTTTGGAACACCACCGGATGGTGGCCCGCGACATGCAGGGCCGGTTCATCCTCGGACCGCGGCTGTCGGAGCTCGCCGCCGCGGCCGGCGAGGACCGCCTGCTGGCGACGGCCGGGCCGGTGCTGACGCATCTGCGCGACGTCACCGGCGAGAGCGCGCAGCTCTACCGGCGCCAGGGCGACATGCGCATCTGCGTGGCGGCGGCCGAGCGGCTGTCCGGACTGCGGGACACCGTCCCGGTCGGCTCGACGCTGACCATGAAGGCCGGTTCGTCCGCGCAGATCCTGATGGCCTGGGAGGAGCCCGAGCGGCTGCACCGCGGCCTCCAGGGCGCCCGCTTCACGGCGACGGCCCTGTCGGGCGTACGGCGCCGCGGCTGGGCCCAGTCGATCGGCGAGCGCGAGCCGGGTGTCGCGTCCGTCTCCGCGCCCGTGCGCGGCCCCTCGAACCGGGTGGTGGCCGCCGTGTCGGTCTCCGGCCCGATCGAGCGCCTGACCCGCCACCCGGGCCGGATGCACGCCCAGGCGGTCATCGACGCGGCCGCGCGCCTCTCCGAGGCCCTGCGCCGCAACGGCTGACCCCTCCCCCGGCCCGCTCCCGGGCCGTCCGTTCGTACCGGCCCACCGCTCCAACGCCGCAGCGGTGGGCCGGAGTTGTACCTACCGGAAACCCGAACAGCGAAGAAGCCCTCCCCCGAAGGGAAGGGCTTCCTCGTGCGTACCCCCGACCGGATTCGAACCGGCGCTACCGCCTTGAGAGGGCGGCGTGCTAGGCCGCTACACAACGGGGGCCTTGCGGATCAGATCCGCGATGCAGATAAGCTCTGCGAGCTGGCCTACCTGGACTCGAACCAAGAATGACGGTACCAGAAACCGTAGTGTTGCCAATTACACCATAGGCCATGGTGGTTACACCGTACCCCCGACCGGATTCGAACCGGCGCTACCGCCTTGAGAGGGCGGCGTGCTAGGCCGCTACACAACGGGGGCCCTAGCGATCCTGCATCGGGTTCACCGGGAGCTACCCAAGTGATCCCGCGGGAAGGATCTGTACCCCCGACCGGATTCGAACCGGCGCTACCGCCTTGAGAGGGCGGCGTGCTAGGCCGCTACACAACGGGGGCTTTGTGGATGCCATCCACGGTTTTGCAGATGAGCTCTGCGAGCTGGCCTACCTGGACTCGAACCAAGACTAACTGAACCAGAATCAGTCGTGCTGCCAATTACACCATAGGCCACCGGGGCGCGACCTCTCCACAGAGAGGATCTTGCTCGGCTTGCGCTTCCGGGGCTTTCCGGCCTTTCGGCCCGTTTCCCTCGGCGCAGGAAGAACATTACCCGAAGGTGGACGGTGCTCCAAAACGCGTATCCCCCCGCAGGACCCGGGACAGCTGGCGGAGGTCGGTGACGCGGGTCAGCTCGGGGCGTCCGCCGGTGTCCGCGCGGTCCAGCCAGATGCCCCGCAGCCCCGCCTCGACCGCGCCCCGGGCGTCGATGTCGGGCTGGTCCCCGACGTACGCGACCTGCTCGGGCGGCAGGCCCAGGGCGTCGCAGGCGGCGTGGAAGGCCCCGGCGGCGGGCTTGGCGACCCCGAGCTCGGCGGCGCACAGGACGGCCTCGAAGCGGTCGCGCACCCCGAGGACGCGCAGCTTGCGCTCCTGGTTGTGGATGCTGGAGTTCGACAGGACCGCCTGCCGGTACTCCCCCGCGAGCAGGTCCAGCGCGGGCACGGCGTCCGGGAAGAGCTCCCAGGCGGCCTCGTAGTGGGCGAGGTAGCGCTCGAACCAGGCGTCGGCCTCGGCGGAGTCCAGTCCGGGGCGTCCGAGGAAGTCGCGGACCCGGTCGCGACGCTGGTCGAGGAAGTCCACCCCGCCGGCCTCGAAGCGGCGCCAGTGCAGCGTCGTGAGCTCCTTCCAGCGGGCCAGGGCCCCCTCGACGGTCTCGTGGCCGCCCGCGAGGCCCTCGGCGGCGAGGTGTGCGCGCATTCCCTCGTGGTCGGCGCTCGCGTAGTCGAAGATCGTGTCGTCGATGTCCCACAGGACGGCGCGGATGCCCATGCCCCGACCGTACCGCCGTGACGAGGGGCACGGCCGGGTGTTTCCGGGCCCGGAACGCCTCGGGGGCGGCGGCCGGAGGAATCCGGGCGCCGCCCCCGAGGGCGTACGGAAGGGTGTCAGCCGGCCAGCTTGGCGAGGGCCGCGTCGACGCGGGCGAGGGTCTTCTCCTTGCCCAGGATCTGCAGCGACTCGAAGAGCGGCAGGCCGACCGTGCGGCCGGTGACGGCGACGCGGACCGGGGCCTGCGCCTTGCCGAGCTTGAGGCCGTGGGCCTCGCCGGCGGCCAGGACGGCGTTCTTGAGCGACTCGGGGTCGTTCCAGTCGGCCGCGTCCAGCTTCTCGCGGGCGGTCACGAGGAGGGCGTCGGAGCCCTCCTTCATGGCCTTGGTCCAGCTCGCCTCGTCGGAGACCGGCTCCTTCAGGAAGAGGAAGTCGACGTTGGCCGTGATGTCCGAGAGGACGGTGAGGCGGGTCTGGGCGTACGGCGCGATGGCCTCCCAGGCGGCGCGGTCGAAGTCCTCGGGGGCCCAGTTCGCGTGCGGGGCCGCCAGCCAGGGCTCGCAGGCCTCGGCGAAGGTCTTCACGTCGAGCATGCGGATGTGGTCCGCGTTGATCGACTCGGCCTTCTTGAGGTCGAAGCGGGCCGGGTTGGCGTTGACGTCCGCGATGTCGAACTTCTCGACCATCTCGGGGATGGTGAAGATGTCCCGGTCGGCGGAGAAGGACCAGCCGAGCAGCGAGAGGTAGTTCAGCAGGCCCTCGGGGAGGAAGCCGCGCTCGCGGTAGAGGTTGAGCGAGGCCTGCGGGTCGCGCTTGGAGAGCTTCTTGTTGCCCTCGCCCATCACGTACGGCAGGTGGCCGAAGGCGGGGATCTCCTTGGCGACGCCCAGCTCGATCAGCGCCTTGTAGAGCGCGATCTGGCGCGGGGTGGAGGAGAGCAGGTCCTCGCCGCGCAGGACGTGGGTGATCTCCATCAGGGCGTCGTCGACCGGGTTGACCAGCGTGTACAGCGGGGCGCCGTTGGCCCGGAGGATGCCGTAGTCCGGCACGTTCTCCGGGGTGAAGGTGAGCTCGCCGCGGACCAGGTCGGTGAAGGTGATCGGCTCGTCGGGCATCCGGAAGCGGACGATCGACGTGCGGCCCTCGGCCTCGTAGGCGGCCTTCCGCTCGGCGGTGAGGTCGCGGCAGTGGCCGTCGTAGCCGGAGGGGCGGCCGGCGGCGCGGGCGGCCTCGCGGCGCTCGTCGAGCTCCTCGGCGGTGCAGTAGCAGGGGTACGCGTAGCCGCCGGCGAGCAGCTTGTCGGCGACGTCCTTGTAGATGTCCATGCGCTGCGACTGGCGGTACGGGGCGTGCGGACCGCCGACCTCGGGGCCCTCGTCCCAGTCGAGGCCGAGCCACTTCAGGGAGTCGAGCAGCTGGTCGTACGACTCCTCGGAGTCGCGGGCCGCGTCGGTGTCCTCGATGCGGAAGACCATCGTGCCCTGGTTGTGCCGGGCGAAGGCCCAGTTGAAGAGGGCGGTGCGGACCAGGCCCACGTGGGGGTTGCCGGTCGGGGAGGGACAGAAACGTACGCGGATCGCGTTAGCCACGCTTGATCACCTTGTTGGTGAGAGTGCCGATGCCTTCGATGGTGACGGCGACTTCGTCGCCGACGTTGAGGGGGCCGACCCCGGCGGGAGTGCCGGTGAGGATGACGTCGCCCGGGAGCAGCGTCATGGCCTCGGTGATGTGGACGACCAGGTCCTCGATGGAGCGGATCATGTCGCTCGTGCGGCCGAGCTGCCGCTGTTCGCCGTTGACGGTGGCCTGGATGGTCAGGTCGCCGGCGGCGGCCGGGGTCAGGCCGGTCTCCACCCAGGGGCCCAGCGGGCAGGAGGTGTCGAAGCCCTTGGCGCGGGCCCACTGGAGCTCGCGCTTCTGGACGTCGCGGGCGGTGACGTCGTTGGCGCAGGTGTAGCCGAAGACGACGTCCTTGACGCGCTCGCGGGGCACCTCGCGGCACATGCGGCCGATGACCACGGCCAGCTCGGCCTCGTGGTGCAGCTCTTCGGAGAAGGAGGGGTACTCGATGGCGTCGCCGGGGCCGATCACCGAGGTGGTGGGCTTGAAGAAGGTCACCGGGAGCTCGGGGACCTCGTTGCCGAGTTCCCTGGCGTGCTCCGCGTAGTTGCGGCCGATGGCCACGACCTTGTTGGGGAGCACGGGCGGCAGGAGCCGGACCTTGCTGAGCGGGACCTTGGTGCCGCTCAGCTCGAAGTCGGTGTACGGGATGCCCTTGATGATGTCGAGGACCAGGCCGCCGGACTCGACGGTCCCCTCGCCCTCGACCGCGCCGAAGGCGACGTTGCCGTCGATGGAGAATCTGGCGATGCGCACGAGTGCTGTCGCCCCTCACTTGCTACTGGCTGGAGTCTGACGCTCCAGGCTAACGCGGCGAGGGGCCCGGCCCTGCGGGAATACCGCCGGGCGGCCGGTACGGGCCGGTGCGGCCCGCACCGCCGGTGACTAGCGCTCGGGGCGGTACGGCTCCGGGGCGACCATCAGGATGGTGCGGCGCGGGTTGGCCGTCTGGGCCGGGAGCTGGACGGCGTACTCGGGCTGGGCGCCGCGGCTCAGCTGGGCGGCGTCCTCAAGATGGGCGAGGGTGGCGCGGCGGGGGTTGGCCGTGGTGCGGAGTACGGGCGTCGTGTTCATCGCGGTCTCGGTTCCCTTGTCTGGGGAGGGGCTGGGGGTGCACCGCCCATTTTGTAAAGCGTCAGGCTAAACATGCAATTCCCTTCGAATGCCTGGCGGATCCAACGAACTACGTGTGAGTTTGCTCACCCATGCGAGAACAAATAGGGCATTACGCACCGCCATGCGTCGTCACCGAAACGGACATTCCGCCATTGAATGATCCATTCCGCTCCTGATCATGGCGACTGGGACACCCGGACCACCTCGCCCCTTCGGTGCGATACGTCCGATTCCTCCGTGATCATCTTCTACATGGGGTGACACGCCGTTCACACGTTGTCATCCCCTTCGCGCCACGCCCTACAGCTCTTGTTGGAGATCCGGCACTGTGCTGGAATTCCCGCACCGCCGCGGGTTTGCAAGCCGGCGCGCAGGAGGCGCGACACAGCGCCGGCCGAGTGGCGGGAAAGGGGGATCTGCGCCGGTCACCTACGACCACCACTGGGGCGCGCCTGCGCCCCACGAAGCCGACACCGTCCTCTCCGTTCACCCGGAAGGACGCCTGGTCCAGAGGTTGCGACGCTAGTGCAGGGACGTTTCAAGAGGGATGGCACGGGCTCTTCCCAGGCCCGTGAGGGCCGAGGGGAAGCTCCCGCCGAGCAGGATCCGCGTGCCGGAGCCCCGCACGGCTCCTCCGCCCCGCAGCCGAACCCGGGACCGGGCGACAAGAACGGCGGCCCCGACGCCGGCGGCACCGGCGCGCGCGGCGCCGCCGAGGCGTCCGCCGAGCAGCCCGCACCCGCCAAGACGGGCTCGGAGAACGAGGTCGGGCCCCGAATAGCCCTGCGCAACTGGCGCATCTCCACCCGCCTGGTGGCCCTGCTGACCCTCCCCGTGGTCGCGGCGACCAGCCTCGGCGGCATCCGTATCAGCGAGTCGCTCGACGACATGCAGCAGCTCGACCACATGCAGCTGCTCACCAAGCTGACCAAGGAGGCCACCGACTTCGCGCAGGCCCTCCAGACCGAGCGCGACCTGTCGGCCGGCCCGCTGGCCAACGGCAAGTCGGCCTCCGACTACCAGGTCTCCAACCCGCGCCAGCGCACCGACCGCGCGTACAAGGCGTTCCTCGACGCGACCAACGACATCCCGGCCACCGAGGACGACGAGTCGCTGCGCAGCATCCGGCAGAACGTCAGCCAGATCGCCTCGCAGGTCAGCCAGCTCGGCGCGATCCGCGGCGCCGCGTACGAGAAGAAGATCGCCCACTCGGTGACGGTCGAGGCGTACAGCCGCCTGATCCGCTCGCTGCTCAGCCTGTCCCAGGACATGGCGCAGGCGACCAGCAACCCGGAGATGATCAAGCGGACCCGCGCGCTCGCCGCGTTCTCGTCCGCCAAGGAGTACGCCTCCATCCAGCAGGCGATCATCGCCGCCGCGCTGCCCGCCAGCGACAGCCAGTCCGGCAGCCTCCAGCTCGGTGACCGCCTCTACGGCGAGGCCGCGCTGAACTCCGAGGGCGTCGAGCTCAAGACCTTCCAGTCGATCTACGAGTCGACGGGCGGCAACGCCGACGAGCTGACCGCCGCGCTGACCTCCGGCAACCCGAACATCGAGGCCGCCGACAAGTACACCGAGCGGGTCCTCCAGTCGGACCGGGGGATGTCCGACCGCGTCAAGCGCGGTCACCTGAACTTCACCGACGAGTACGGCACGAAGATCAACGCCATGAACACCATCGAGGCCACGCTGCTGGGCGAGATGGAGAGCAAGGCCCGCGAGCTGCGCCAGGAGTCGCAGCGCGAGGCCATCATCAACGGTGCGCTGATCCTCCTCGTCCTCGGCGTCTCCCTGGTCGGTGCCTTCGTCGTGGCCCGGTCCATGATCCGCTCGCTGCGCCGGCTCCAGGACACCGCGACGAAGGTCGCCCAGGAACGCCTGCCCGAGCTGGTCAAGCAGCTCTCCGAGTCCGACCCGCAGGACGTCGACACCTCTGTCGAGTCCGTCGGTGTGCACTCCCGGGACGAGATCGGCCAGGTGGCCGCGGCCTTCGACGACGTGCACCGCGAGGCGGTCCGCCTCGCCGCCGAGCAGGCCCTCCTCCGGGGCAACGTCAACGCGATGTTCACCAACCTCTCGCGCCGTTCCCAGGGCCTCATCCAGCGTCAGCTCTCGCTCATCTCCGAGCTGGAGTCCCGCGAGGCCGACCCGGACCAGCTCTCCTCGCTGTTCAAGCTCGACCACCTCGCGACCCGTATGCGCCGGAACGGCGAGAACCTCCTCGTCCTCGCCGGCGAGGAGCCGGGCCGCCGCTGGACCCGCCCGGTCCCGCTGGTCGACGTGCTCCGCGCCGCCGCCTCCGAGGTGGAGCAGTACGAGCGCATCGAGCTCGCTTCGGTCCCCGCGACCGAGGTCGCCGGCCGCGTCGTCAACGACCTCGTGCACCTCCTCGCCGAGCTGCTGGAGAACGCCACCTCGTTCTCCTCCCCGCAGACCAAGGTCAAGGTCACCGGTCACGCCCTGCCCGACGGCCGGGTGCTGGTCGAGATCCACGACACCGGCATCGGCCTCTCCCCCGAGGACCTCGCCGCGATCAACGAGCGGCTCGCCTCGCCGCCCACCGTGGACGTCTCGGTCTCCCGCCGCATGGGTCTGTTCGTGGTCGGCCGCCTGTCCCTGCGGCACGGCATCCGGATCCAGCTGCGCCCGTCCGACTCGGGCGGCACCACCGCGCTCGTCATGCTCCCGGTCGACGTCGCCCACGGCGGCAAGAAGCCCGCGCCGAAGCCCGGCGCCGGCGGCCCGGGCGCCATGCCGCAGGGCCAGTCCGCCCCCGGCGGCCTGCTCACCGGCGGTCCCGGCGCGGCCGGCGCCCCCGGCGGACGTCCGGGCGGCGCTCCGGGCGCTCCCGGCGGGCGGCTCCCCGGCGGCCCCGGTCCGCGCACCGCGCTGCCCGGCCGCGACGGCGCCCAGCGCCCCGGCGGGCAGCAGGGCCAGGGCGGTCCGCAGGGCCCGAACCTCTTCCAGGAGCGCAGCCAGCTCCCCGCGCAGGCCCAGGGCCCGCAGACGGAGCGGCTCCCGCAGATCCCGCAGGACGGGCAGCGGCCCGAGCCGCAGCAGCGTCCGGGGCTCGGCGCGGGCGCGCCCGGCGGTTTCGTCGGCGGCGCGCACAGCGCGATCCCCTCGCGTACGGACGTCTGGGGCGGCCAGCAGGCCCCGCAGCCGCAGGTCCCGCAGCCTCAGGTCCCCCAGGCCCCGCAGCCGCAGGCCCAGCAGCCCCAGGTCCCGCAGCCCCAGCAGCCCCAGGCGCCGCAGCAGCCGCAGGGCGGTTTCCCGCGCGCCGAGCTGCCGGGCGGCAACCCGATGCCGCAGCGCCCGCAGGTCACCAGCTGGGGCAACGAGCCGGCGCAGCCGGTCCGGCGCCCGCAGCAGGACATGACCCCGCTGGACGCGCCGCGTGGCCACGAGGAGCCGGACACGGGCCGCTACGCGCAGCCCGGCTTCCCGCAGGGGCCCGGCTCCACCGGCCAGTTCCCGCGCCCCGACTTCGGCGCCCCGCAGCCCCAGGCTCCCCAGCAGCCGCAGGCGCCCCAGGGCTACCAGGGCGGCGTCCAGGACCCGGCGGCCACCGCGCCTTTCCCGCGCCCCGACTTCGGCGACGCGCAGGGCCCCGGCTCCACCGGGCAGTTCGCGCGCCCCGACTTCGCCGACGCGCAAGGCCCCGGCCCCACCGGGCAGTTCGCGCGCCCCGACTTCGGTGCCCCGCAGGTCCCGCAGGTCCCGCAGCCCCACCAGCCGCAGGTCCCGCAGGCCCACCAGCCGCAGGTCCCGCAGGCCCACCAGCCGCAGCAGGCGTACGGCCACCAGCCGTTCGTCCCGCAGGCCCAGGCCCCGCAGGCGCCCCAGCAGCAGGCCCCGCTGGAGCAGCGGCAGCCGCAGCAGCCCCAGCAGCCGCAGCAGCCGCAGCTCCAGCAGCCGCGCCAGCCGGAGGCCCTGCCGCCCGCGCCCAGCTCCGGCGGCGAGGTGCGGACCCCCCTGTACGACACCCTGGAGACCAACTGGTTCCGCCAGGAGCAGGGCCAGGAGCAGCAGGCTCCGGCCCAGCCCCAGGCCCAGGCGCCCCTGCCGTCCCGGCAGCCGGGCCAGGGTGTCCCCCCGCAGCCCGTCGCCACGGCCCCGCAGCAGCAGGGCCCGCAGCAGACGCAGCAGCAGGCACAGCAGCAGCGGGGCGGCGCCTGGCGCACCTCGCCCAACGACGAGCTGGTGCGCCAGGCCGAGCGGGTGCGCAAGCCCGCGGCCGGCGGTGTCACCACCTCCGGGCTGCCGCGGCGGGTGCCGCGTGCCAACCTCGTGCCCGGGACCGCCCAGGAGCAGGCCCAGTCGGCCGGCCCCCAGGTCTCCCGCGCACCCGACGACGTCCGCGGCCGGCTCACGAATCTGCGCCGCGGTATCCAGCAGGGCCGACAGGCCGGTAACTCGACCACGGGTTCCCACGACCTCGGTCCGACCCACCAGCAGGAGCGTTAGTTGAGCGCGATGAGCCAGGCGGCGCAGAATCTGAACTGGTTGATCACCAACTTCGTGGACAACACCCCCGGGGTGTCGCACACGGTGGTGGTCTCCGCCGACGGACTGCTCCTTGCCATGTCCGAAGGGTTCCCCCGCGACCGTGCCGACCAGCTGGCGGCGGTCGCGTCCGGACTGACCTCGCTGACCGCGGGGGCGTCCCGGATCTTCGAGGGTGGCCCCGTCGCCCAGACGGTGGTGGAGATGGAGCGCGGCTTCCTCTTCCTCATGTCCGTCTCCGACGGTTCCTCGCTGGCCGTGCTCGCGCACCCCGAGTGCGACATCGGCCTCGTGGGCTACGAGATGGCGCTGCTCGTGGACCGGGCCGGCACGGTCCTCACCCCGGACCTGCGTGCCGAGCTCCAGGGCAGCCTGCTCCACTGAGCGGGCGCCGACCTCGTAGTCGAACCCAGACCGACCGCAGGGCGGTGCGCCCCTCCGCGCCGCCCCCGGACCGTTCACCGTCCGGCCGCCCCATCCGGCCCCCCACCGGCCCCATCAGACGGCAGAAGTCTCTGCTGTCACGCCCGGAGGATTCATGACCCCGCCCCCCGCCTCTCACGATCCGTATGGCGCGTCGATAGACGACGGCTACGGAGCTGAGGGCGACCAGC
This sequence comes from Streptomyces sp. NPDC042100, assembly GCF_055582325.1. Lineage (NCBI taxonomy): Bacteria > Bacillati > Actinomycetota > Actinomycetes > Kitasatosporales > Streptomycetaceae > Streptomyces > Streptomyces sp. NPDC042100. Next base: position 626 of record NZ_JBVJDK010000030.1, on the reverse strand, counting down.
CGCTGGTCCGTCCGTACGCGATGACCGGCGGCCGGACCCGGCCGCGCTACCAGCTCGCCATCGAGGCGCTGGTCAGCACCACGGCCGACCCGGCGCATCTGGCCACCCTGCTCCCCGAGCACCAGCGGATCTGCCACCTGTGCCGCGAGGTGAAGTCGGTGGCGGAGGTCTCCGCGCTCCTGTCGATGCCGCTCGGTGTGGCCCGCATCCTCGTCGCCGACCTGGCCGAGGCGGGCATGGTGGCGATCCACCAGCCGGGCAACGGAGAGGCCGGCGGCACGCCGGACGTAACGCTCCTGGAAAGGGTGCTCAGTGGACTTCGCAAGCTCTGACGGCGGTTCCGCGACTCAGGGTCGCTCCACCACCAGCGCGAAGATCGTGGTGGCGGGCGGCTTCGGCGTGGGCAAGACCACGTTCGTCGGCGCGGTCTCCGAGATCAACCCGCTGCGCACCGAGGCCGTGATGACCTCCGCCTCGGCGGGCATCGACGACCTCACGCACACCGGGGGCAAGACCACCACCACGGTGGCGATGGACTTCGGCCGCATCACCCTGGACCAGGACCTGATCCTGTACCTCTTCGGTACGCCCGGCCAGGACCGCTTCTGGTTCATGTGGGACGACCT
>NZ_JBVJDK010000029.1:0-27840 GCF_055582325.1 Streptomyces sp. NPDC042100 | reverse complement strand
CTGGACGCGTCCGGTGAGGTGCGTCTGGCGTTGCGGGCCGTGGAGCGGCCGGAGCTCGTGCCGCTGTCCTTCGCACAGCGCCGCCTGTGGTTCCTGCACCGCCTGGAGGGCGTGACGCCCACCTACAACATGCCGGCCCAGCTGCGGCTTCCCGGGCGGCTCGACGAAGCGGCGCTGCGGGCGGCGCTGGGTGACGTGGTGGCGCGGCACGAGAGCCTGCGCACGGTCTTCCCCGAGGTCGACGGCGTGCCGTACCAGCGGGTCCTGGACGGGGCCGACGCGGAGGTCGACTTCTCGGTCGTCCAGGTCTCGGAGACGGCCCTGGGCTCGGCGCTGGCGGTCGCGGCGCGGCGCGGGTTCGATCTGGAGCGTGAGCTGCCGCTGCGCGCGGACGTGTTCGTGCTGGGTCCCGAAGACCATGTCGTTCTGCTGACGCTGCATCACATCGCGGGTGACGGCTGGTCGTTGGTCCCGCTCACGCGTGACCTGTCGCGGGCGTACGAGGCGCGGTGCCGGGGTGAGGTGGCGGTGTGGGAGCCGCTGCCGGTGCAGTACGCGGACTACACGCTGTGGCAGCGCGAACTGCTGGGATCGCAGGACGATCCGGAGAGCCTGCTCAGCGCGCAGATCGCGTACTGGAAGGACGCGCTGGCCGGCCTGCCCGAACAGCTGAACCTGCCCGCCGACCGGCCGCGCCCCGCGGTGAACACCTACCGGGGAGACGCCTTCGGGCTGAGCGTCGGCGCCGAGGCGCACCAGGGTGTGGTGCGGCTGGCGCGGGAGTGCGGCGTCAGCGTGTTCATGGTGCTGCAGGCCGCGTCGGCCGCTCTGCTGACGCGTCTGGGCGCGGGGACGGACATTCCGCTGGGGACGCCGGTGGCCGGTCGGACCGACGAGGCGCTGGACGAGCTCGTCGGGTTCTTCGTCAACACCTTGGTGCTGCGGACGGACACCTCGGGCGACCCGACGTTCCGGGAGCTCCTGGCGCGGGTCCGCGAGGTGGACCTGGCGGCGTACGCGCATCAGGACCTGCCGTTCGAGCACCTGGTGGAGGTGCTCAACCCGCAGCGGTCCCTGTCGCACCACCCGCTCTTCCAGATCATGCTCGCCCTCCAGAACGCCCCGGGCGGGCAGATGGAACTGCCCCGTCCGGGGGAGCGGCGGCATGAAGCCGACGACGAGCGGGTCGGAACCTCCCGCTTCGACCTCTTCTTCACCGTCACGGAGAAGTACGGCACGCACGGGGAAGCCGCCGGCCTGGACCTCGTCGTCGAGTTCAGCACCGACCTCTTCGACCACTCCACCGCCCAGGACATAGGACGGCGCTGGTGCTCCTTCCTGGAGGAGCTGGTGGCCGCCCCCGACCATCGCGTCGGCGGGGTGGAGATCCTCACGGCCGAGGAGCGCACCTCGCTGCCGGCGGGCGTCGACGACGGTGGCGAGCTCGCCGCGTGGGTGCCGCTGGCGCGGTCGGTGCAAGAGCGGGTGGCGCGTGACCCGCGGGCCGTCGCCGTGGTCTCGGGCGAGCTCTCGCTCTCGTACGAGGAGCTGAACGCGCGGGCGAACCGGCTGGCCCGCGTCCTGCTCGCCCACGGTGCGGAGCCCGAATCGGTCGTGGCGCTGGCCCTGCCCCGCTCCCTCGACCTGGTGATCGCCCAGCTGGCCACGGCGAAGACCGGTGCGGCGTTCCAGGTCATCGACCCCCAGTGGCCGGCGGAGCACACCGAGGCCGCGCTCTCCGGCCGGCGACCGGTGCTCACGCTGACGTCCGACGGCGCCGCCGGTCCCGTACCCGCCGGGCCCGGCCCCCGGCTGGCCCTGGACGCCCCGGCCACGCTCGCCGAGATCGCCGGGCAGCCCGCGCACGACCTCACGGGCCAGGAGCTCGCCGCCCCGGTCACGGCCGCGCACGCCGTCTACGTCACGCACGTCTCCGGCGGCGACGGCATGCCGCTCCCCGTCGTGGTCGCCGGCACCCGCCTCGCCGCCGGGACCACGGCGCGGCTCGACGCCGACGCGGTGGTCCTGCACCTGTCCGCCGTCACGGCGGAGTCCGGCGTCGGCACGGTCCTCGCGGTCCTCACCTCCGGGGCCACGCTGGTCTTCCCCCGCTCCGAGGACGACGACCTCGGCGCGCTCGTGGCGGACCGGAAGGCGACCCACCTCGCCGCCACCGCCACGGCCGCCCTCGGCCTCCGGGCGGCGGGCGCCCTGAGCGGACTGACGGTCCTGGCCGACGGCGAGCGCTTCCCCGCGGGCCGCCCGGACTCGCCGGAGGGCGCGCCCCGCGCGCTGGTCGACGCGCGCACGTCGGCCGAGGCGGGTCCGCTCCGGGAGGCGGTGCGGTCCTACGTCCTGGACGGGCGGCTGCGCCCCGTCCCGCCCCACGTCGTCGGCGAGCTCTACCTGGCCGGCCCCGGCCTCGCCCGGGGCTACGCCGGGCTCCCCGGCGCGACCTCGCTCCGCTTCGTTCCGGACCCCTACGGCGCACCCGGCGCCCGCATGTTCCGCACCGGCGAGGCCGTGCGCGCGGACGCGGACGGGACCCTGCGCTTCCTCGGCCGCGTCGACGAACAGGCCGAGATCCGCGGCCTGCGCGTCGACATCTCCGCCGTCGAGGAGGCGATGGAGGCCTGTGCCGGTGTCGCCCGCGCGGCGGCCGCCCCGCGGAGCCAGGACGGGGCGGCCACGGCCGCCGAGGCCCGGCTGGTCGGCTACGTCCTGCCGGAGCCGGGCGCGGTGATCGACACCGCGGCCGTGCGCCGCACGCTGCAGACGGTCCTGCCGGAGCCGATGGTGCCCGACGTGGTGCTGGTGGTCGACGCCCTGCCGGCCGACCTGTGGGGGGTGCTGGACCGTTCCGCCCTGCCCGCTCCGCACTTCGGGCCCGCCCGCCGGCGTGTCGCACGGGCTCCGCAGGAGGAGATCCTGTGCGACCTGTTCGCGGAGATACTCGACCGGCCCACGGTCGAGGTGGACGACAGCTTCTTCGATCTCGGCGGGCACTCGCTGATGGGGACCCGGCTGACCTCGCGGATCCGGAGCGTCCTGGGAGCCGAGGTCGGCGTGGGGCACCTGTTCAAGGCCCCGACCCCCGGCGCGCTGGCCGCACTGATCAACGAGATGCGGTCCGACGCGGTCCGTCCCCCGCTGATCGCGGCCGAGAGCACCGAACTGGTGCCTCCCTCCTTCTCCCAGCGCCGCCTGTGGTTCCTTCAGCACCTCGAACCCGGGATGACGGCGTACAACATCCCCCTGATCCTGCGCCTCTCGGGCAGCCTCGATCAGGACGCGCTGCGCGCGGCGCTCCAGGACGTCGTGGGCCGGCACGCCTCCCTGCGCACCGTCTTCCCGGAGCGCGACGACGCCCCCTGGCAGCGGATCGTCCCGCAGGACCTGGCACGGCTGGACTTCACCGTGACGGAGATCGCCGAGAAGGAGCTGGCCCCGGCGCTGTCGGCCGCCGCGGAGGAGGGCTTCCGGCTGGAGCGGGACCTCCCCATCCGGGCCCGCGTCTTCCGCGTGGAGCCGACCGAGCACGTCCTGCTGATCGTCCTGCACCACATCGCCGGTGACGGCTGGTCGATGGGCCCGCTCACCAGGGACCTGGGCCAGGCGTACGCGGCGCGGCTGCTCGGCCGCGACCCCGTCTGGGAGCCGCTGCCCGTCCAGTACACGGACTACAGCCTGTGGCAGCAGCGTCTCCTGGGCGCCGCCGACGACGACACCAGCCTGCTCAACAGCCAGGTGGCGTACTGGTCCGGGGCGCTCGCCGGACTGCCCGAGCGGATCGAGCTGCCCTTCGACAGGCCGCGCCGCGCGGTGAACTCCTACCGAGGCGACGTCACGACGCTGGCCATCGGCCCGGACGCGCACAAGGGCCTGGTGGATCTCGCCCGCGAGACCGGCACCAGTCTCTTCATGGTGCTCCAGGCGGGTCTGGCCGCGCTGCTGTCCCGCCTGGGCGGCGGAGAGGACATCCCCCTCGGCACCCCCGTCGCGGGCCGCCTGGACGAGGCCCTCGACGATCTGGTCGGGTTCTTCGTCAACACGCTGGTGCTGCGGACGGACCTGTCCGGCGCGCCGACCTTCCGGGAGCTGCTGGACCGGGTCAGGGAGGCCGACCTGGCCGCGTACGCGCACCAGGACCTTCCCTTCGAGTACCTGGTGGAGCGGCTCAACCCGCAGCGGTCCCTGTCGCACCACCCGCTGTTCCAGGTGTCCCTCGCCCTCCAGAACACGCCGCAGGGAGCCTTCGAGCTGCCCGGGCTCCGGGTGGAGCTGGCGACCGTCGAATCCAGGTCGGCCAAGTTCGACCTGTCCCTCCAGCTCTTCGAGCGCAGGACGGACGACGGCGGGAACGCGGGGATCCAGGGCGCGGTGGAGTACTCCACCGACGTGTTCGACCGGGAGACCGTCGACGCGCTGATGGACCGCTGGCAGAGCCTCATGGCGGCACTCGTGGCGGCGCCGGACCTGCCGGTCGGCGAGGTGGCCAGGGACATGGGCCGCGCGACCCGGCCGGCCGGTACGCCGCCCACCAGCCGCCTGGACCTCGCCGAGGTCGAGGCGGCCCTCCGGGGACACCCGGAGGTCCTCCAGGCCGATCTCGTGGTCCGCGAGGACGAACCGGGCGTGGAGAAGCTGGTGGCCTACGTCACCGTCGCCGAGGAACACGGCCTCGACGAGCCGGGCCTCCTGGCCGGCCTGCGACGGACGCTGCCGCAGGAGCTGATGCCGTCCTCGGTCACCCTGTTCGAGCAGGCCCCCGAGGACCCGTCCGACGACGACGCCGTGGCCGGACACGGTGACGGCGACGCGGGCCGCCCGCCGGCCTCCCCCCGGGAGGAGCTGCTCCGCGCCCTGTTCGCCGAGGTCCTGGGCCAGCCGGTGCCGAGCGTGGACGCCGGGTTCTTCGAGCTCGGCGGACACTCGATGCTCGCGGTCCGGCTGGTGCGCCGCATCCAGGAGACCCTGGGGGCGCCGGTCAGCGTCATCGACCTGTTCGAAGCGCCCACCGTCGCCGAACTGGCCGTGAAGCTCGACGAGGGCACCGGTACGGACCCGCTGGGCGTCCTGCTGCCGCTGCGCCCGCGCGGCGAGAGCCACCCGGTGTTCTGCGTCCACCCGGGAGCCGGCGTGAGCTGGTCGTACGCCCGGCTGGCCCAGTTCCTCCCGGCGGACCGGCCGCTGTACGCCCTGCAGGCGCGCGGGCTGAACGGTGCCGAACCCCGCCCGTCCACCGTCGAGGAGATGGCGGCCGACTACCTGGCACAGATCCGGACGGTCCAGCCGGAAGGCCCCTACCACCTGCTCGGCTGGTCCTTCGGAGGCGTGGTCGCCCACGCCGTCGCCACCCGGCTCCAGCGGGACGGGGAAGAGGTCGGGATGCTGGCCGTCCTCGACGCCTATCCCCTGAACGCGATCGCGCGCGAGGTCCCCGTACCGGCCAAGAAGGAGATCATCGCGGGTCTGCTCGCCTTCCTCGGACATCCCGTGACCGAGGGGGAGGAACTCGACCTCGCCGAAGCCATGGTGATCATGCGGGAGCGGGGGAGTGCGCTGGCGACCCTCGACGACCGGGCGATCGAAGGCGTGGTCGACACCTTCTACAACAACATCGTGCTCCAGCGGGGATACGAGCCCGAGGTCTTCCGGGGCCCCGTCCGGCTGATCACGACCAGCGCGAACGCCCATCCGGACTGGCCCAGCCCGGCGGTGTGGACGCCCTACGTGGACGGTGAGCTGCGCGTCCACGACGTCGCGACCGAGCACGGAAGGCTCCTCGACCAGGAGGCGCTGGTCGAGTACGGCCCCGTCATCGCCGCCGATCTCAGCTGACAGACCGGCGCATTCCCGATCCACGCGGGGGGTGCCGCGCCGGCACCCCCCGCCACCACCGAGAAGAGGAACCATCATGACGAACCCGTTCGACGACCCGGACGCCACCTACCTCGTCCTGGTCAACGACGAGGGCCAGTACTCGCTGTGGCCCTCCTTCGCCGAGGTGCCCGCGGGCTGGGACGTCGCCCACGAGGAGGCCGGCCGTCAGACCTGCCTCGACTACGTCGAGGAGCACTGGACCGACATGCGCCCCAAGAGCCTCGTGAAGGCCATGGAGAACGGCGGGAACTGACGCTCCCGCAGGGACCCGCAGACCGTAGACGGCACGCGCTACTTCGAGGGAAAGCAATGGAATCCCAGTCCTCCAGCACGCCACAGCGGTGGCTGCTGCGTCGCCCCAAGGAAGGTGTCGCAGCCCGCATCTTCTGTCTGCCCTACTCCGGCGTCGGCGCGTCCATGTATGCGCGGTGGCCCCGGAGGATAGGGCAGGCCGAGGTCTGCCTGATCCAACTGCCCGGCAGGGAGAACCGGGCCAAGGACCCGCACTACGGCTCGTACGAGGCGCTCGCCGAGCAGCTGGTCGAGGCCCTGACGCCCTACCTCGACGTGCCCTTCGCCTTCTTCGGTCACTGCAGCTCCGCGCTGGCGGCCTACGAGACCGCGCGCCGGCTGCACGCCAAGGGGCTCCCGACACCCGCCCGGCTCTTCGTCTCCTCCCAGGTGGCCCCGCACGACGGCCCCTACGGCCGCTTCCTGGGCATGACGGACGACGAACTGGCCGACGAACTCGCCGGCCTGACCCGGGCGATGGGCGCGGAGCCGGACCCCGCGCTGATCCGGTTCGGGCTGGGCGTCATGCGTGCCGACGTCGACGCCAACAAGGCCTACCGGCTGCCCGCCCCCGAACCCCTGCCCGGCGCGATCACCGTGCTCGGCTGGCGGGACGACGAGGAGGTGGCCCCCGGACTCATGACCGGATGGCGCGCGTACGGGGACGACGTCCGGTTCGTCACGCTCCAGGGCAGCCACCACAGTTTCCTCCAGGCCCCTCTGGCGCTCCGCGCCGAGATGGAACTGGACATCGCAACCGCCATGGAGGGCAGTCAGTGACCAGCGGCCCCACCTCTTCCCCGCCCGCGGCAAGCGGCCGCGGCGCCCCATCGGTGCACGGCGCGTTCGCCGCGCGGGCCGCGGCGTCGCCCGGAGCGACGGCGGTCACCTGGCGCGACCAGGCCCTCACCTATCAGGAGCTGGACTCACGGGCGAACAAGCTGGCCCACTACCTGCGCGAGCGGGGCGTGCGGCCGAGGACCCCCGTCGCCCTGTCGGTCGAGCGTTCCGCCGACCTGGTGGTCGGACTGCTCGGCGTCCTCAAGGCGGGCGGCAGCTACCTCGCGCTCGACGCGCTCATGCCGCCGGAGCGCCGGCGGGCCGTGCTCGCCGACGCCGGCGTATCGGTGGTGCTCACCCAGGAGGGGACACCCCTGCCGGACCCGGACGGCCTGGACGTCATCCACCTGGACGGCGCACCCGACCGGGCCGGGATCGACCGGCAGCCCGACAGCGACCCGGGCGTCGAGGTACACGAGGACGACATCGCCTACCTGGCGTACACCTCCGGCTCGACGGGGCTGCCCAAGGGCGTCGCCGTGCCCCACCGGGCCGTACGGCGGCTGGCCGTCGACCCCGACTACGTGGACGTGACCGCCGACGACGTCGTGCTCCAGTTCGCGTCCCCCGCCTTCGACGCGTCGACCTTCGAGATATGGGTGCCCCTGCTGAACGGCGCCCGTCTCGCGGTGTACCCGGAGGCGGGCGCCTCGCTGTCCAAGCTCGTGGACACGGTGGTCAAGGAAGGCGTCACCGTCGCCTGGCTCACGGCCGGGCTCTTCCACCGGCTCTCGGCGCGCCAGATCGAGAAGCTGACCGGGCTCCGGTACCTGCTGGCGGGCGGCGACGTGGTGTCCGCCGCGCAGGTCGACCGCGTCCGCGCCCTCCTTCCCGGCCTGCGCGTCGTCAACGGCTACGGGCCGACGGAGAACACCACCTTCACCGCCTGCCACACGGTGGACGGACCGCCCGGCGCCCCCGGTGTGCCCATCGGCCGGCCGGTCCGGGGGACCGGCGTCCGGGTCCTGGACGGCAAGCTGAACCCGGTTCCGGACGGTGAGCCCGGCGAGCTGTACGCCGTCGGCGAGGGACTGGCGCGCGGCTACGCCGGACGCCCCGGCGCCACCGCCGAGCGCTTCCTCGCGGACCCCTTCGCCGAGACCCCGGGGCAGCGCATGTACCGGACCGGCGACCTGGTCCGCCGCACGGGCGACGGGGTGCTCGAATTCCTCGGCCGGGTCGACCAGCAGGTGAAGATCCGCGGATTCCGGGTCGAGCCCGGCGAGGTCGAGGCCGCGCTCACCGCGCAGGCGGGCATCCGGGACACCGCCGTCGTACCGCAGCGCGCCCCGGGCGGCGACCTGAAGCTCGTGGCGTTCTACGTACCCGAGCGCGGTGCCCGCCTCTCCACCCTGGCCCTGCGCGCCCGGCTCGCCGAGACGCTGCCCGAGTACGCCGTACCCACGTCGTACCAGCTCCTCGACGTCCTTCCCCTCACGCCCAACGGCAAGGTGGACCGCGCCGACCTGGCCGGGCGGGTGAGCGAGGAACGCCCCGAGGTGAACGCGCCGTTCCGCGCGCCCGCGACGGAGCTGGAGACCGCCCTCGCCTCGGTCTGGGCGGACCTGCTCGGGCTCACCGAGGTGGGCGTCGACGACGACTTCTTCGAGATCGGCGGCTACTCGCTGGTCGGGATGCAGGTCACCGCCGAGATCTCGGCCGCCTACGGCGTCGCCATCACCCCGCAGCGGTTCTACGAGAACCCCACCATCGCGGGCCTCGTGCTGGCGATCGAGGAGCTGGTCGCCGAACGGTCCGGGAACGGTGCCGGCCGTCAGGACGAGGAGGAACGGGCATGAGGATCACCGTGCCCGCCGGGGAGCCCGACGTCGACCTGGAGAAGGTCGACCTGTTCGACCCCGGCCTGTACGCCGACGGAGACCCGCACCCCATCTGGAAGGTGATGCGCGAGCAGGCACCGGTGCACCACCAGGTGCTCCCCGACGGGCGGGCGTTCTGGTCGGTCACCCGGTACGAGGACGCCTGCCGGGTGCTGGACGACCACGCGTACTTCACATCGGAGCGCGGCACGCTCCTGCTGGCGCTGGACGTCGGCGACCCCGCCGGCGGCAAGATGATGGCGGCCACCGATCCGCCCCGGCACGCCGCCATGCGGGACCCGCTGGCGCGCGCCCTGTCGCCCAAGAGCCTGGCCTCCCGCCAGGACCAGTTGCGCGCCGCGGTGCGCGGGATGCTCCAGCCGGCCCTCACCGAGGACCCGTGGGACCTCGCGACCGCCGCCGCCGCGTTCCCGATGGCGTTCACCGGCGCCCTGATGGGCATCCCCGAGCGGGACTGGCCGAGGCTCACCCGCTGCACGACGATGGCCATCGCGCCCGACGACACGGAGTTCCAGGAGGGCGACAGCGCGACGACGCTGATGAGCGTCCACCACGAGCTGTTCGGCTTCTTCGCGGAAGAGATCAGGGAGCGCGCCGGGGATCCGCCCGACGACCTGATCGGCTTCCTCATGACCATGAACGCGGGCGGGGAGCCGCTCGACGTCCAGGAGCTGGTCTACAACTGCTACAGCCTGCTCCTCGGCGCCAACGTCACCACGCCGCACGTCCTGAGCGCGATGATGCTGGAGCTGATCGAGGACCCGGACAGCTACCGCCGGATGGCCGAGACGCCCTCCCTCCTCGCCAGCGGGGTGGAGGAGGGGCTGCGCTGGTCCTCGCCCGCGAACCACTTCATGCGGTACGCCGTACGCGATGTGACCCTCGCGGGTCAGCACATCCCCGCGGGCTCCGCCCTGGCGGTCTGGCTGGGCTCGGCCAACCGGGACGAGGCCGTCTTCGAGGACCCGTACCGCTTCGACATCGCGCGCTCCGGCAACCGGCACCTCGCCTTCGGCTACGGAACGCACTACTGCGTGGGCGCCTCGCTGGCCCGCATCACCCTGCGCATGCTGGTGAAGGAGATGCTCGAACTGTTCGAGTCGATCGAGCTGGCCGGACCCGTGGAACACCTGCGGTCCAACTTCACCGCGGGCATCAAGCACCTGCCCGTCCGGACGCGTTTCCGGCCCGGGGCCAAGGCGGCTCTGCTGGAACGCCAGTCGAGTACGCGTGCCTGAGCGGCTCCGCCCGCCGCTTCCGCTTCCCGCTCCCACCCCGCAGAGGAACCCATCGTGTCCGTAACCGACGCCGCAGCCGCCGCGAGCGACCCGACGGCGGTCTTCCGCGCGGCCCGTGACGTGCTGCTGGAACACCGTGAGGACCAGGAGTCGGCCCACCGGGAGTTCTCCTGGCCCCGGCTGGACACCTTCAACTGGGCCCTCGACTGGTTCGACGTGGTCGCGCGCTCCCCGGAGCGCCGCGGCTCGACGGCCCTGCGCGTCATGGACCTGTCCGAAGGGGGGCGGCTCGACGCGGAGTTGACGTACGGGGAGATGTCCGAGCGCTCGTCCCAGGTCGCCAACTGGCTCCGCGAGCGGGGCGTCCGGCGCGGCGACGCCGTGCTGGTCATGCTCGACAACCGGGCGGAGCTGTGGGTCTGCATGCTCGCGGCCATGAAGATCGGAGCGGTCATCGTCCCCGCGGCCGTCCTGCTGGGCGAGGACGACCTGCTCTACCGGATCCGCCGCGCGGGCGTCCAGCACGTCGTGGCCCGGGCGGCGGACGCCGGAAAGTTCGCGCGCGTACCCGGAATCCGGACCCGCGTCGCGGTCCCGGAACCGGGAGAGACCCGGGTTCCGGAGGGCTGGCGGAACGTGGCCGAGGCGCTGCGCTCGGACACGGACTTCCGGGCGGACGGGCCGACCCCGGCCGCCGGCACGCTGTTCCGGTACTTCACGTCGGGCACCACGTCGAAGCCCAAACTGGTCGAGCACAGCCACACCTCCTACCCGGTGGGGCAGTTGACGACGATGTACCTCATCGGGCTGCGGCCGGGTGACGTCCACACGACGATCGCCCAGTCGGGCTGGGCCAAGCACGCGTGCAGCAACCTCTTCGCGCCGTGGGCCGCCGAGGCGTCCGTCCTCGCGCTGGCCCAGCACCGCTTCGACCCGGAGGCGACGCTGGACGCCCTGGTGCGCGGAGGCGTGACCACGTTCTGCGCGCCGCCGACCGTCTGGCGCATGCTGGTCCAGCTGCCCCTGAAGCGGTGGAAGGTCTCCCTGCAGGAGGCCGTCTCGGCCGGCGAGCCGCTCAACGCCGAGGTCATCGACCGGGTCAGGGACGCCTGGGGGGTGACGATCCGGGACGGCTACGGCCAGACCGAGGCCACCGGCCTGGTGGGCAACGGACCGGGGGCGCCGGTCAAGCCCGGCTCGATGGGGCGGCCGCTGCCGGGCTACTCGGTGGCGCTCATCGGTCCGGACGGGAACCCGGCGGACGAGGGCGAGATCTGCCTGGACGTCACGGACCGGCCGCTGGGGCTCATGACCGGGTACGCGGACGACCGGCGGACGGTGGCCCCGGACGGCCGGTACCACCACACGGGCGACGTCGCGGCACGGGACGCCGACGGCTACTACACGTACGTGGGACGTCAGGACGACGTGTTCAAGTCGTCCGACTACCGGATCTCCCCCTTCCAGCTGGAGAGCGCGCTCCTCCAGCACGAGAGCGTGGCGGAGGTGGCCGTGGTGCCGGCCGCGGACGAGCAGCGGCTCGTCGTGCCGAAGGCGTACGTGACGCTGGCCGCCGCGAACGAGGCGGGCCCCGACATGGCCAGAGAGCTCTTCAGCTTCCTGTCCGGGCGCCTGGCGCCTTACCAGCGCATCCGCAGAATCGAATTCTCCCAACTGCCGAAGAATTCCTTCGGGAAGATCGACCGCTCCGTGCTGAAGCGTTTCGAGATGTCCCCGGAAGGCCGGCGGGAGTCGGAGTTCCGGGAAGAAGACCTGCTGCACTGAGATCGCTTCAGGAGAAGCAGAACACCTGTCAGTTCATTGTCCGGTTCTTTTAGGGAAGGGAACTCAGTGTTCCATCGCAAGGATGTAGTCTTCAAGAAGCCGTCCATCTTCCAGCCCGGGATCGAGGAGTACGCGGAGGCGAATTCCACCAAGCCTTCGCCGGAACTGCTCGAACTGCATGCCGACACCGAGCTGAAGTGTCCCGAATGGGCGGACATCGCCACGTCCTCGGCTCAGGTGGCGTTCCTGACGATGATGGTCGACATGGTGGGGGCGAAGCGGATCCTGGAGGTGGGCACCTTCACCGGGCACGCCACCGTCGGACTCGCGGCGGCCCTCCCCGAGGACGGGGAGATCGTCACCGTCGACAGCTACGTCGCCGACGCGCGGGCCAAGACCCTGGCGCAGGACGCCTTCGCGCGCAGCGAGCACGGCCACAAGATCAAGCTGATCGAGGCCAACGCCCTGGAGACCCTCCGCGAGATAGAGGGGCCGTTCGACTTCATCTTCGTCGACGCGGACAAGCCCAACTACGCCAACTACTTCGACACGATCCTCGAACGGGGTCTGCTCGCCGACAACGGCGTGCTGGCGATCGACAACACGCTGTGGGGAGGCATCGTCGTCGACTCGCTGACGCAGAAGTCCGAGGAGGCCGAGCGCATTCTCGCCGCGGGCGAAGCCGACCAGGGGGTGGACGGCGACGCATGGCTCTCCAACATGCTGACCGAGTGGGGTGCTTACGTGGTGGCGTTCAACACCAAGGTCGCCACCGACCCGCGGGTGAAGACGGTGCTGCTCACCGTCAAGGACGGCATCACGCTGGTCCGGCACGCGCGCTGACGGGAAGAGACGACAGTGCCCCTGGCCGCGGAAGCAGACGCGGCCAGGGGCACTCGTACGCGGCGGGAGGGCATCATCAGCCGGGTGTGCCCGTCACCTCGGCCACCATCGCCGTCCACATGTAGCCGATGCCCACGCCGACGGCCAGGATCAGGTCTCCCCGGCCGGCCCGGCCGCTCGTCACCAGATGGTCGATCCCGGCGATCTGGTCGCCCGCGCCCAGGTGCCCGTAGTCGGCCGCCCAGTCGTAGACCGTCCGCCCGGCGTCGATACCGAGCTGGCCCAGGTAGGAGTACTCGACGATGGTGCGGCCGATCGCGGGGTGCACCACGAACGCCACGTCGTCCAGGGTGACCTCCGCGTCGGTGAGGGCCTGCCGGACCGCCAGGGCCAGGCCCTCACCGGTCCGGGCGATGACCTCGTCGTAGCGGAAGGGGTCCTCCAGCAGGTACGCGCGGGTCCGGCCCCGCAGATCCACCGGCCACTCGGTCTGATCGGGGGCCGCCGCCAGACCGCCGGTGCCCCGGTAGACCGGCTCCAGGGCCGGGACGGAATGGGAGGCCGTCGAACGGATCCGGGCGAACCCCGGCCGGTTCGTCAGCACCAGCGCCGTACCGCCGTCGCCGAACACCTGCTGGTTCTCGGTACGCCAGCGGTCCACCTGGGGCAGCCGGAAGGAGTCCCCCGTGGTGACCAGGGCCGCGGTGGCGTCGGAGCGGGCGGCCAGGTGCGAGGCGGCGAGCTCGACCGCGGCCAGGCCGCCGTTCGAACCCTGGCGGATCTCCACCGCCATGCCGTGTCCGCCGACCGTCTCACGCTGCACGTAGTGGGCGGGGGTCCAGAAGTCCTGGCCCTGGAAGCCCATGCAGCCGTGCAGCAGGAGCGAGAACGCGTCGGCACCGGTACCCGAGCGCTCCACCGCCAGCCGGCCCGCGGCCGCCGCCATCACCGGAGGGGCCTCGTCGGGCCCGGCGGTGCGGACCCGGCGGATGCCGTTGGCCGCGTGCTCCTCGACGCTGTAGCGCTTCGCCGCCACCGCCTCCTCGGCGGTCTCCGCCGCCTCGGGGAAGTAGGTACCGGAACCCGCGATGTACACGTTGTGCCAGCGCACTGAATCTCCTAGTCAGAGCTTGATCAAGTTCTTGACGGCCCCGACGATGTCGGCGGGGCCGATGATCGCCTGACGTTCGAGGGTGGGCGTGACGGGCTGGACGTCCGCACAGGCGAGGTACGACAGCCGGTGGGGCCCGTCCGCCGTGTCGACGAGATCGGCGATCAGCCGGGGCGCGATGGACTGGCTGCGCGCCGCGGGATCGACGAACAGACCCCGGCCGGTGCGGGCCAGGGACGCCCGGATCGCAGCCCAGTCCGTCGACAGGGTGTCGAGCGCCCGGAGGTCGACGACCTCGGCCGAACAGCCGCCCGCCGCGAGTTCGCCGACGGCGGCCACGGCCCAGCCGACGCCGATCCCGTACGTGAAGACGCTGACGTCCTCGCCCTCGTGGACGACCCGTGCGCCCTCCAGCGGGAGGCGGGCGGTGAAGTCGGCCGGCGAGAGCTCGAACACCTCGTCGTAGAGCGAGGCGAACTCGACCAGGAGAACGGGGTCCTCACACTCCAGAGCGGAGTTGAGCGCACCGAGGTACTCCTTGGGATCGGCCGGCGCGAAGACCCGCCAGCCCGGGAACGAGGCGAACAGCCCGGCGGGATTGAGGCCGTGCTGCGGCCCGTAGCCCCGGCCGATCGGGACCTTGGCGCGCACGATCACCGGCGCCTGGGCCGTGTTGCCGTACAGGGCCCGGATCATCCCGATGTGGTTGAACAGCTGATCCGCCGCGATCAGGGCGAAACTGCCGTACATGAGCTCGACGATCGGACGCAGGCCGACCATGGAGGCCCCGCAGGCCATGCCGACGAAGCCCGCCTCCGAGATGGGCATGTTCAGGACGCGACGGCCGACCAGATCCTGGTCGAGCACCCCGGCCTGGGCCAGCAGGCCACCGGGGTTGCCCACCTCCTCGCCGAGGAAGACGACCTCCTCCGAGCGCCGCAGCGCCCCGGCGATCCCCTGGGCGATGGCGTCCTTGAACGTCCACTTGGCCCGGTCCCCGGCATCGCCCGCCTCGTCGGCGGACGGCCCGTCGAGCGGTCCGGACGCGGGCTTCGCGGGGCCGCGCAGCAGCGCGTGGGTGTCCAGCTCCGGCGCCACGTCGGAGGGCGGGGGGACGGCCGCGTACGCCGAGGCCACCGCGGCGGCCGCCGCGGTGTCGATCCGCTCCGCCTCGGCTGCCGTCAGCACACCCCGCTCGACCAGGGCCCTCGGCAGCGAGACCATCGGGTCACGGTCGCGCCACTCGTCCTCCTCCGCCTCGTCGCGGTAGCCGACGGCGCTGCCCCGCAGGGCGCCGGTGTGGTCGAGGTGGCGGTACGTCCGTACCTCGATGAGGGCGGGCCCCGCGCCCTCGCGCATGGACGCCAGGAAGTCCTCGACGGTGCGGTAGAGCCCGCAGTGGTCGCCTCCGTCGATGGTCGCGGCCCGGAATCCGTGGGCGAGTCCCTGGGTGGCCAGCGGCAGGACCGCCGAGGCCTCCTCCGGGCGGGTGGCCTCGGCGTATCCGTTGTTCTCGACGACGATCAGGAGGGGCAGGTTCAGCACCCCGGCGAGGTTGGCCGTCTCGTGGAACGTCCCCTGGTTGACCGCCCCGTCCCCGATGTAGCAGACGGCGCAGGATCGGTTCTCCCGGAGGGAGTCGGCGAGGGCCAGGCCGGCCGCTATGGGTATCCCGCCGCCGACGATGGCGCTGGACCCCATGAACCCGATCTCCTCGTGCCGCAGGTGCATGGAGCCGCCCACGCCGTGGTTCACGCCGCTGGAACGCCCCAGGATCTCGGCGAGGGCCGAGGTGAGGAGCTCGTGCGCGGCGGCCGGAAGGGGTTCGGTCACGCAGTCCCAGTCCTCGTGCGCGGTGTGCGACAGCCCTTGGGCGAGGAAGTGGTGGTGAGAACGGTGGTTGCCGACCACCTGGTCGCCGTCGCGGAGGTGCCGCGAGACGGCGGCGGCCACGCTCTCCTGGCCGATGGAGGTGTGCACAGGGCCGGACACCTCGCCTCGCGCCGCGCACTCCAGGAGCTGGTGCTCGAACGCGCGTATGACCGCCATGTCGTACAGCATGCGCCGGAAGGCGGACGCGCCGATCGACTCGTAGTCGTCGCTCTCGCCGACATGGCGCGTGAGTCGACCCGAGGGGGCCGTGTATTCGATCCGCATGAAGGTGACCTCACCCGTGATGGCTGACGATGGTGTGGGAAGGGGCGTGCGCAGAGCAGGGCGGGGTGAGTCGTGATCAGCCCGTGGTGAGCCGCCCGACGATGTCGGCCGTGAGCTCCCGCTCGTGGGGCACGAGGTAGAAGTGGTCGCCGGGGAAGCTGCGCAGGCTGAAACCGGTGGCGGCGACGGCACTCCAGCCCTCGACGTCCGCGACGGAGACCTCCGGGTCCGTCTCGCCGGCGTACGCGGTCACCGGGGCCTTGACCTGCCGGATGCCGTCCGGCCGGTAGGTGCCCACGAGGCGGTAGTCCGCCCGGATGGCGGGCAGGACGAGGTCCCTGAGGTCCGGATCGCTCAGGATGCCGCCGCTGTTCTTGTCCAGCCGCCGGACGTCGGCGACCAGAGCCTCGTCGTCCTCCAGATAGAGGCCGTACGTGCCGAGCAGCTGGGGCGCCGGCCGGGCGGACAGCAGGAGGTGTTCGAGGGTGAAGCCGTGCAGCGACTCCAGGCGCACGGCCACCTCGTGCGCGACGGAGGCGCCCATGCTGTGGCCGAAGAACGCCAGCGGCCGGTCCAGGACCGGAACCAGCGCCTCCGTCACAGCCTCGACGAGCGCGTCCATCGAGTCGACGAACGGCTCGTTGACCCGGTCCTCGCGGCCCGGGTAGCGCACGGAGAGGACCTCGATGTCCGAGGGGAAGCTCCGGTGCCAGGACCGGAAGAAGCCGGCCGTGCCGCCGGCGTGGGGGAAGCACACGAGCCGCATCCGGGGGTGGGTGACCGGCAGATGCCGTCGGATCCAGCGGCTCGCGAGGCCGGTCGAAACGCTCATGACGAAGACTCCGCTCCGGGGTGGGTGGGCGCTGATCAGTAGAGGAGGTCGAGCAGCTCGGGCGTGTACAGGTCCTCGGTCGCGCAGTCGCCCGCGACGGCCGCGAAGTACCGGGTGGTGAACTCCTCCTTGCTCGCCACCGCGCGCAGCATGGCGAGGCGGTCCTTGTGCACCTTGAGCGCCGCCGTGAAGAGGGTGCTCTGGTAGCCGTCGATCAGCAGGTCCTCGTGGCCGTCGGCGTACCGCTGGAGCGCCGCGCCCAGCAGGGACGGGTCCTGGAGGTCGGCTCCGATGGCGCCGGCCAGCGACTCGGCCTGGAGGAAGGCGTCCGTGATGCCCTTGGCGGTGATGGAGTCCTTGTGGTGGGCGGCGTCGCCGACCAGCGCCCACCCGGGACCGGCCGCCCTGCGGAAGAAGTTCTGCTGGTCGCCGCTCCCGTGGAACCTGTCCCCCTGCTCCAGTCCTTCGATCCGCTCGAAGACGCCGGGGGCCGTGGTGCGCACCGCCTCCAGATAGGCGGCCGGCACATCGGCCCGCACCCGGTCGAACTCCGCCTGCGGGAAGTAGGAGGCCACCAGGGTCATCCCGTCGTCGGTGGGGATGACACCGATCCACCGGCCGGGCGCCTCGTGCAGTTCGAAGTGGTCCGAGACGCCGGGCCAGTAGGTGTAGTAGGCGCAGGTCATGAGCGGGTCCGTGGTGACGGGAGCCGCCACCGCCTCGGCGACCCGGGAGCGCATGCCGTCCGCGCCGACCACCAGCCTGGCCCGTTCCTCCACGCTGGATCCGCCCGAGGTGCGGCAGCGGACACCGACCACCCGGTCGTCCTCGAAGAGCAGCCCCTCGACGGTGCAGCCGTCCCGGAACTCCGCGCCCGCCGCGACGGCGGCCTGGGCGAGGACGGAGTCGAGCCGGTGGCGCCGGGGCGCGTAGGCGGCCCGCTGGCCCTCCACGGGCCAGGAGCAGCCGGAGAGCTCGACGTCCGCGACCCGGTAGGTCACCCGGTCCAGCGCGGGTGTCCCGCCCGCGACGATCTCGTCCAGCACGCCCCACCGGGCGAGCCGGGCGACGCCGGGCTGATGGATGTACAACGTGGAAAGCGTGTCCCGTGGGAAGCGGGCCCGTTCCAGGAGGAGGACGCGGTAGCCCGCGCGCGCGAGCAGGAGCGCCGTCGAGGAGCCGGCGCACCGTGCGCCCACAACTATCGCGTCGTACAACGTGTTTCACCTTCATCTGGAGAGGTGGTCGCGGCGAGGAGCGTGGGGGCCGCCAGGATCCGGGTCCCTGCGGTGACGTGCTTGTCCCACCCGTAATGATCTAGCCCCGAGTCATCCTCCAGGGGCATCCGACAGGGGTCAAGCGGTCTTGACTGGCGGGGCAATCGCATTCGCTCGGGCGACCGCCGTGTCCACGGCCTCTGCCATGTGACGGGAAACATGGTTTCCCTGAAGGGAGTTGATGCCCGCCTCGGTGATGCCGCCCGGAGTGGCGAGCGATGCCCAGGGGGTCGCGGTCCGGGATTCCTGCTGTCGCAGCAGCGCGGCGGCGCACTCAAGTGCCTCGGCCGCGAAGAGAGTTGCGTCCTTGTGCGTGACCCCGGATTCGACAGCACTGTCCACCACGCCGGTCGCGGCCAGTGCCAGGAAGGCCGCCCCGCTGCCTAGGGACGACGCGGCCATGTTCTGCTGGGATTCGGGGATGACCACAAATCGGCCCAGGTGGACGAGAGCTGACATGACGTCAGCCATGGCGTCTGTCGCGCTCGGTTTCGGTTCCGGTGAAATCGCAAGTATTCCGCCCCGCTTGAGAGAGGCCACGTTGGAAGCGATGCGGAACGCGTTCATCATGATTCCCTCGGGCGCGGCCTCGCCGATACGGCGGAGCTCGTAGCCGGCGACGAAAGACACCACGGAAACACCGGACTTGGCGGAGGCGAGCGCCTCGGACAGCGTCGCGGAGGCGTCGCCCGGGCGCACGGACAGGATGACGAGGTCCGCACCCTGTGCCGCCGAGGCGTTGTCCACCCCGGCCGCGATGCCGTACCCGTCGGCAAGTTCCTTAGCGCGTCCGGGTGTTCGGACCGTCGCGCGCAGACGCCCGGCGGGATGGCCGCCTGCGAGGAGCCCCTCCACGATGGTCTGGCCGATGTGCCCGGCTCCGAGCACCGCAATCAGCGGAGCGTCACGATCCTCAAGTGGCTCTATGTGAGGAGGCATTGATGTCCTTTCAGATGCTATGTGCTCTGACCAAGGCTTTCGCTGGGCTTAGCTGTCCGCGAGTCTCGCACGCCGGTACGACAGGACCCGGGCCGGAGCGTCGTGAGTCACCCTGGGTGCCGCTTGCCGGAGGGGTAGGCTGTGGCCGGGATGAGGCTGATCCGGTCGCCGTCTCACGATCACGGTCGCCGCGGCCGGAGAGGGCTGCCGCGCGCGTGCGCGGCGTCCGTATTCCAGCAGGGGGACTGTCGATGGCGACGTACAAGGACAAGATGCTCGCGGGCGAACTCTTCGTCTACGGGGACGAGGAGCTGGCGGCCGACCGGCGCCGCGCGGCCCTGCTGGCGGAGCGGTACAACGCCACGACCGTCGGCGAGCCCGACCTGCGGGCGAAGCTCCTCGCCGAACTGCTCGGAGAGGCCCCGCGATCGGTCGAGGTGCGTTCCCCCTTCCACTGTCTCTACGGACGCAACATCTCCCTGGGAGAAGGCGTCTTCGTGAACTTCGGCGGCGTGTTCCTGGACACGGCCCGGATCGACATCGGTGCCGGGACGCTCATCGGACCGTACGTCCAGCTCCTGACCGCGACACACCCCCTGGAAGCCGACCTGCGGCGTGCCGGATACGAGTTCGGAGAGCGGATAGTCATCGGGGGCAACGTGTGGATCGGTGGCGGCGCCGTCATCTGCCCCGGTGTCACCATCGGGGACGACTCGGTGGTCGGAGCCGGCAGCGTGGTCACGAAGGACGTCCCGCCCGGGGTCCTCGTACACGGCAACCCCGCCCGCGTGGTGAAGGAGCTTCCTTCCGGCGGCGCGCCCGGCGACCGGTCGTCCGGGAAGCCGGTCGGTCCGCCCGCCACGCCCGATCCTGCTTGAATGCCATCGGGTCACACGTTTGACTCGACCCCATTGACATACAGTGCCATCCGCAGGAGGTAAGGGACCGTGAGGTTTCGAGTACAGCGCGACGAGATCGTGGAGGCCACGGCGTGGGCCGCGCGCAGTCTGGCGTCCAGGCCGGTGGTTCCGATTCTCGCCGGAATCCTGCTGCAGGTCGACGAGAAGCTGACCCTGTCCGGATACGACTATGAAGTCTCCACCCGCGCGGACGTCGAAGTCGAGGTCATCGAACAGGGAACCGCGTTGGTTTCCGGCCGATTGCTGGCCGAGATCATGAGGAGCATGCCGGCCGGTCACATCGAGATCGAGAGCGACGGGGCCAAGGTGACCGTCGAGGGCGGCGGCACCCGCTTCACCCTCCAGACCCTGCCGGTCGAGGAGTACCCGGCCCTGCCGCTCATGCCCGGCCTCGCCGGAACGGTGGACAGCGACGCGTTCAGCGCGGCCGTCGCGCAGGTCTCGCTGGCGGCGGCGCGGGACGAGACCGTGCCGGTCCTCACGGGTATGCACGTGGAGGCGATGGGGGACCGCCTGACCGTGGCGTGCACGGACCGCTACCGGATCGCCATGCGGGAACTGCGCTGGAACCCCGTGGACCCCGACGTGTCGCTGAGCGCCGTGGTGCCGGCGAAGGCGGTCGCGCAGACCGCGAAGTCCATGCCCTCCGGGGGGACCGTCTCGCTCACCCTCAAGGCGAACGCCGAGTCCGCCGCCGTGGAGACGATCGGATTCGAGTTCGGAGGGCACCGGGCCACGTCCCGCCTCATCGCCGCCGAGTTCATCAACTACCGCCAGCGGCTCCCCAAGGAGTTCGCCACGCGCGCGGCCGTACGGACGGCGCCCTTCGTCGACGCCATCAAGCGGGTCTCCCTCGTCGCCAACCGCAATTCACCCGTGCGGCTCACCTTCCAGGGGGACTCGGTGACCCTGGAGGCGGCGACCGGCGACGAGGCGCAGGCGGTGGCGTCGATGGACGCGGCGGTCGACGGCGAGGACATCACCATCGCCTTCAACCCGCAGTTCCTCCTCGACGCGCTCAGTGCGGTGGAGACGGATGTCGCCGTGCTCAACTGCCAGGCTCCGCTGAAGTCCGCCGTTCTGACCTCCAGGACGGCCGAGGGGGAGGACCTCACGGACTACCAGTGCGTCATCATGCCCGTCAGGATCTCCTACTAGAAGAGGATCACGTATGACCCACGGCCAGGAGCGGAAAGAACAGACGGACCCCGCTCACTTCTTCTCCACCGACATGAGGGTGGGGCAGGTCCTCTCGGTGGAGCCCTTCCCGGAGGCCCGCAGGCCCGCCTACAAGGTACGGGTCGACTTCGGGCCGCACGTAGGGGTGTTGGCCACCAGCGCGCAAGTGACCAACTACCCGGCGGAGGAGCTGAAGGACCGCTTGGTCGTGGGCATCGTGAACCTGGGTGCGAAGCGGATCGCCGGCTTCGTGAGCGAGTTCCTCCTCCTGGGGTCCTACGGGCAGGACGGCACCGTGTACCTGCTGGCGCCGTCCGCTGACGCGAAGCCGGGTGACATGGTCGGCTGAGGAGCCGCCCGTGTAAGTGGGGCCCCAGTGGCGGGTGGTGACGACTCGTCAAGTATTCGAACCCCAGCGCGAAGCGATCATGGGTGTGCCAAAATGGCGCGCGGCGCACATGAGTGTGACGGGGAGTCGGCAGTTCGGGTCGTGAGACCGCCGGCGCTCACGGCCCAACCGCCGACGCCTCCCCCTATTGCCCACTCGCCAGGGGTAAGGAAACCTAGGAGTGTCAGTGACGTACTCGCACACCGAAGCAAGCTACGACGCGATAGTCATCGGTGGAGGCCCCGCGGGGTCCTCGGCGGCGGTGGTGATGGCTCAGCGGGGACTGTCCGTCCTCGTTCTGGAGCGATCCGCCTTCCCTCGCTTCCACATCGGTGAGTCGATGCTCACCTACACGTCGGCCGTCCTCGACAAGCTGGGCGTCACCCCGAAGGTGGAGGCCGAGGGTTTCCCCGTCAAGACGGGCGCCGAGTTCTGCCACACCGGCGAAGGTTTCCACCGGGTAGACTTCACCGATCAGGGTGAGGGACGCGCTCTGACGACATATCAGCTGGAGCGCGCCGACTTCGACTCGATCCTGCTGGACTACGCGGCCGACTGCGGGGCCAAGGTCGTGCAGGAGGCCCGCGTGGTCAAGGTGGAGACCGAGGGCGACCGCGTCGTCGGCGTCACGTTCACCTCGGGCGGGGAGGAGCACACCGCCCGGGCCCGCCGCGTCATCGACGCGAGCGGCCGGGCCGGTGTCATCACCAAGGGCCTGCTGCGCAGCCGGAAGTACCCGCAGACCACCCGTACCGTCGCGGTGTTCCGCCACTACACGGGTGTGGACGAGGCCAACAACCCCGGCTTCCTCGGGGACATCCAGGTCGGAGCCCACGACGACGGATGGCTGTGGGCGATCCCCGTCCGCGCGGACAAGCTGAGCGTCGGCGCGGTGACCGCGGCGAGCACGCTGCAGGCCGCCTCGTCGCCCGACGACCTGTTCATGGAGCACCTGGGCCGCATTCCCCGGATCCGCCAGCGCATCGAGGGCGCGACGTACGAAGAGACGCACGTCGAGAGCGAGTTCACGTACTACTCGGACCAGATCGCGGGCCCCGGCTTCTTCGTCGTGGGCGACGCGGGCGCGTTCGCGAACCCGATCTTCTCCGCGGGCGTCTACCTGGCGCTCGTCACCGGCTCGCGCGCCGGCGAGATGACGGCCGACCTGCTCGACGGCTCCCGCGAGGAGGCCGCCGCCGTGGACGAGTACGAGCGGTTCTACAAGACCGGCTACGACACGTACACCCGCCTCATCCACGGCTTCTACGCGAACGACTACAACCTGGGCCGGTTCCTCAAGAGCACCGGCGCGCGCGTGGCCCCGATGTGGGTGGCCCGCCTGCTCGGCGGCGACTTCTGGAGCGAGAAGAACCCGCTCGGGCGTCACCTGCGGTCGCTTCCCGACAACGACACCTTCTCGCCCTACGAGCCCATGTACGGCTGCCCGGTCTACCCGGAGCTCGACGCGAGCGAGCCTGCCGACACCAAGCTGAACGAGGCGCTTGAGGGCGCGCTCGACTGATGTGACCAGGGCCTCCTGCGCGGGGGACACCACGGCGCCGGTACCCACAGTGCCGGCGCCGTTCTTGTTGTGCGGCCCATGGCCGTCCGTCTTACGGAACGGGATCACGATGTTCGAATCGCAGAGCAGTTCGCACCCGCTGCTGGCAGCGCAGACCGGTATCTGGATGGGACAGTCCATCGACCCCTTGAGCCCCGCCTATCAGTGGGGCAACTACCTTGAGCTGCACGGTGCGATCGACGTCCCCCTGTTCCGGTCGGTCGTGGCCCGCGTCGTGTCCGGGACGGAGAGCCTGCACGCCCGCTTCGTGGACGGCCCTGACGGCCCCCGGCAGATCTTCGTCCCGCCGACGGACTGGTCGCTGCCCGTGGTCGACGTCAGCGAGGAGGCGGATCCGCTCCGGGCGGTGGACGCGTGGGTGCGGAAGGACCTCGCGGCGGCGCCGGACCTGCGCGATGGCATGCCCTTCCGGCAGGTCCTCTTCCGTGCGGGCCCCGACCGCTTCTTCTGGTACCAGAGCTACCACCACATCGTCCTGGACGCCTACGGCTCGGCGCTCATCAACCGTCGGGTGGCCGGCCTCTACAGCGCCCTGCGGTCCGGTGCGCCGGGGGAGCCGGACGCCGCCTTCGGTTCGATGGGCGCGCTCATAGCCGAGGAAGAGGCCTACGTCGCGTCGCCCGCGTCCGGCGCCGACCGCGCGTTCTGGCTGGAGCGGTTCGCGGAGCGCCCGGAGCAGATCAGTCTCGCGCAGAAGCTGGCGGAACCGCAGAACCGATTCGTCCGGTACCGGCACGAGGTGACGCCGTCCGACACCCTGGCCCTCAAGGAGGCGGCGGGGCGGCTGGGCACCCGGTGGTCCAGGGTGCTGATCGCCGCGACCGCCCTGTACCTGAACCGTCTGACGGGCCGGCGGGACGTCATCCTCGGCCTCCCGGTCGCCGCCCGTCTCGACGAGGAAGCCCGCCGGACCCCCTCCATGATGGCCAACGTGGTGCCTCTGGGGCTGTCGGTGGACCAGGGCGCGACGGTCGCCGACCTCGTGTCCCAGGTCTCCGACGAACTGCGGTCGGCCCTGCGGCACCAGCGCCGCCGCGGCGAGGACATCCGCAGGGACCTCCAGTTCCCCGGGGTTCCGCGCCGCTTCTTCGGGCCCATCGTCAACGTCATGCGATTCGAGTCGCTGCGGTTCGGCGAGTGCGCCAGCACCATGCACAACCCGGCGGCGCCCCTGCTCGAAGACCTGTCGATCGTCGCCTACGACCGGCCCGACGCCGAAGGGCTGCGCATCGACCTCAACGGCAACCCCGACCTGTACACGACGGACGAACTGCGGGCGCACGGCCCCCGCCTCATCGCCACCGTGGAGCGGCTCGCCGCGAACCCGGGACAGCGGCTGGGCCGCCTCGACGTCACCTCCGCCGCCGAACACGCCTCCCTCGTGCCCGCCCGCCGACAGCGCACCGGGCGGGACGCCCGCCCCCGCACGCTCCCCGAGACCTACGGCGCGGCGCCCCGCGACCACGCGGCCATCGCCGTGACCTGCGGGGACGTGGAGCTGTCGTACGAGGAGCTGGACCGGCGGACGAACCGGCTCGCGCGCCTCCTGATCGCGCGGGGAGTGGGACCGGAATCGGTCGTGGCGCTCGCGCTGCCCCGGTCGGTGGACACCGTGGTCGCGGCGCTTGCCGTCAGCAAGGCGGGCGGGGCCTATCTGCCCATCGACCCGACGCTTCCGGCGGACCGCGTCGCCTTCATGGTCGCGGACACCCGCCCGGTCGTCGCCCTCGCGCACGCGGCCACGCGGCACGTCCTCCCGGAGGGGCTTCCCGTGTTCGTCCTGGACGAGCCGGCGGCGGACGAACGGCTCGCGGCCCTGGCGGACGACCCGGTCCAGGACACCGAGCGGACCGAGGCCCTGCGGCCCGAGCACCCCGCGTACGTCATCTACACCTCGGGCTCGACCGGGACGCCCAAGGGCGTCCTCGTGTCGCACCACAACGTCGTGCGCCTGTTCGCCGCGACGGCGGACCAGTTCGCGTTCGGTCCGGACGACGTGTGGACGCTCTTCCACTCGTACGCCTTCGACTTCTCGGTCTGGGAGATGTGGGGGGCGCTCCTGCACGGCGCGCGCGTCGTGGTCGTCCCCTTCGACGTGAGCAGGTCGCCCGACGAGTTCCTGCGGCTGCTCGCCGACCAGCGCGTCACCGTGCTCAACCAGACGCCGTCCGCCTTCTACCAGCTCGTGGCCGCCGGCGGGGCGCGGCCGGAGGTGGAGCGGCGGCTCGCCCTGCGCTGGGTGGTCTTCGGAGGCGAAGCCCTGGAGCCGCCGCGACTGGCCGACTGGTTCGCGCGGCGCGGCGAGACGGCGCCGACCCTGGTCAACATGTACGGCATCACCGAGACGACCGTGCACGTCACCCACCTTCCGGTCACCACGGGACACGTCACCGCCGCGCGGGACCAGGGCTCCCCGGTCGGTTCCCCCCTCTCGGACCTGGACGCCTACGTCCTCGACGGCGGGCTGCGTCCTCTTCCGGTGGGTGTGGCGGGAGAGCTGTACGTGTCGGGCGGTGGTCTGGCGCGTGGCTATGTCGAGCGGCGGGGTCTGACGGCGGAGCGTTTCGTCGCTGATCCGTTCGGTCCGGCGGGTGCGCGGATGTATCGCACGGGTGATCTGGTGCGGTGGCGGGCGGACGGTCAGCTCGATTATCTGGGTCGTACGGATGATCAGGTGAAGGTGCGGGGTTTCCGTATCGAGCTGGGTGAGATCGACGCGGTGCTCGGTGAGCATGCGGCGGTGCGTGGCGCGGTGGTGCTGGCCCGTGAGGACCGTTCGGGCGAGGCGATGCTGGTGGCCTACGTGACGTTGGACGGCGGTGCTGAGGTGTCGTCGGCGGAGTTGCGGGCGTATGTCGGCGGGCGTCTGCCGGAGTACATGGTTCCGGCCGCCGTCGTGGTGCTCGACGCGTTCCCGCTGACATCGAACGGGAAGCTGGACCGGCGTGCGCTGCCCGTTCCGGTGCTGGAGAGCGCCGGGTCGGGGCGGGCTGCGCGGGGGCCGGTGGAGGAGATCCTGTGTGAGCTGTTCGCGGAGGTGCTGGGGGTCTCCTCGGTCGGTGTCGAGGACAACTTCTTCGACCTGGGCGGTCACTCGCTGCTGGCGACGCAGTTGATCAGCAGGATACGCTCCGTGCTCGGGGCGGAGGTCGCGATCCGGGCGCTGTTCGAGGCGCCTACGGTCGAAGCCCTGGCCGTACGGCTGGGGCCGGGGGCGGGTTCCGGGGCGGACTCCCGTCCGCCGGTGCAGCCGGCGGTGCGGCCCGAGGTGCTGCCGCTGTCCTTCGCGCAGCGACGCCTCTGGTTCCTGCACCGGCTCGAAGGGATCAGCGCCACCTACAACATGGTCACCACGGCCCGGATCACCGGCGCCCTGGACCGGGACGCCCTGCGGGCGGCGCTGGGTGACGTGGTGGCGCGGCACGAGAGCCTGCGCACGGTGTTCCCCGAGGTCGACGGCGTGCCGTACCAGCGGGTCCTGGACGGGGCCGACGCGGAGGTCGACTTCTCGGTCGTCCAGGTGTCGGAGGCGGAGCTCAGCGCGGTGACGGCGGCCGCCGCACGACGCGGGTTCGACCTGGAGCGCGAACTGCCGCTGCGCGCTGACGTGTTCGTCCTCGGGCCCGAGGACCACTCGCTGGTCCTCACTCTGCACCACGTCGCGGGTGACGGCTGGTCGCTGGGCCCGCTCACGCGTGACCTGTCGCGGGCGTACGAGGCGCGGTGCCGGGGTGAGGTGGCGGTGTGGGAGCCGCTGCCGGTGCAGTACGCGGACTACACGCTGTGGCAGCGCGAGCTGCTGGGATCGCAGGACGATCCGGAGAGCCTGCTCAGCGCGCAGATCGCGTACTGGAAGGACGCGCTGGCCGGCCTGCCCGAACAGCTCGACATCCCCACCGACCGGCCCCGTCCGGAGGTGAACTCGTACCGAGGCGCGGGCCTGGAGGCCCGGTTCGACGCGGAGGTGCATCGGGGTGTGGTGCGGCTGGCGCGGGAGTGCGGCGTCAGTGTCTTCATGGTGCTTCAGGCGTCGTTGGCGGCTCTGCTGACGCGTCTGGGCGCGGGGACGGACATTCCGCTGGGGACGCCGGTGGCGGGCCGGACCGACGATGCGCTGGACGAGCTCGTCGGATACTTCGTCAACACCTTGGTGCTGCGGACGGACACCTCGGGCGACCCGACGTTCCGGGAGCTCCTGGCCCGCGTACGCGAGGCCGACCTGGCCGCCTACGCGCACCAGGACGTGCCGCTGGAGACCCTGGTGGAGGTGCTCAACCCGCAGCGGTCGCTCGCGCACCACCCGCTCTTCCAGATCATGCTCGTCCTGCAGAGCGCCACCGGGCAGCTCACCCCGCTCGACGGACTGCGCACCGACTACGGCCAGATGGGCAGCGGCGGCTCGCGCTTCGACATGGCCCTGAGCCTTTCGGAGCGGCGCGACACCGAGAACGGGCCCGACGGCCTGGACGTGGTCGTCGAGTTCGCGACGGATCTGTTCGACCGGTCGTCGGTGGAGTCGTTGGTGGCGCGGTGGGGCCGGCTGCTGGAGCAGTTGGTGGCGGTTCCTGACCGTCGGGTCGGCGGGGTGGAGATCCTGTCGGCTGAGGAGCGTGTGTCGCTTCTGGAGGTGGTGGCTGATGGTGGTGAGGCTGCTGAGTGGGTGTCGTTGGCGGGGATGGTGGAGGTGTGGGCGGGTCGTGATCCGGATGCTGTCGCGGTGGTGTCTGGTGATGT
>NZ_JBVJDK010000028.1:0-51916 GCF_055582325.1 Streptomyces sp. NPDC042100 | reverse complement strand
TGCGGGTACGAGAGGGATTCGTCAAAGCGGCTCCTGCGAGGAACGGTTCAGGAATGGGTGGGCTGCACAGGTTGTCCAGGCCTGGCGTGTGATCAGGAGGTCAGGCCGAGGGCGCTACTGAGTTGCCGTCGGCGAAGCGGCCCTTGTGGTCAGCAACTACTGCCGGCCGACCAGCACCCCGGAGCGGGCCCACTGGGTTTCGCCGACCTGGATCCATGTAGTGGCGGCATAGGGGGCGTCGGTGGCCTTCTCGCCGCCGGCCGTGCGGACGGAGGCGGAGGGCATGGCGAAATCGTCCTTCAACGAAATGGGGACAGCGGCCTGGTGAAGGAGAGAACGTGCGCCTGAGCCTGTGTGTGGCCCGTGCGGCCTACTTGCTGGTGCGGATTTCGACGAGGGTGTGATCACGGTCCTCGGGGTCAGTGGTCTCCCCGATGCCCTGCCATTCGTTCTTGCCTACGTCGTAGGACTTGGTCTTGCCGTCGACGGTCATGTCGATGTGAGCCTTGTGGTCGGTGGTCTGCACTCCGGTGACGGCGGGGACTTCCAGGCTGAGATAGCCCGTGTCGCCGATGGTGCGGAAGCAGAAGTCGCCCAAGTCGCCCCTGTCGCGGCCGATGAACCTCATCAGCTTCGGGTCGCTGTCGCATTCGGCGAGGACGATATGCCCGTCGCCGCGCTTGAGTTTGAGGTTCTTCTCCTCGAGGATCTTCGCCGCGTCCGGGTAGTCGAAGGTCTCCACCGCCGAGGGCATCACCGCATCGGCAGTCTTGCCGGAACCATTGGGCCCGGCGTTTTCACCGGGGCCGGCCGCGACGGCTATCCCTGTGGCCAGCAGGCTGCAACTCGCCACGGCCAGAATCAGCCACCGCCACCGCATGCGCATCACGAAGAGTCCCTCTCTGGGGTTGTTGGGAATTCAGGAAAGGAACGGCGCCGGCCAGGCGGAGGTGTAGAGCGATGCTTGGCTGTGGCAGCGTCAATTTCTAGAAGTAGCACAGGTGTTGGCAGTCACCTTGTGAGCTCACTGTGATCAAGATCAATCTGTGCTGGCCTGCCCGTTACGTCGGCTGCCCCCACGGGACTATTGGCCCTGTGGTAAAGCTGCACGTCAGGACGGAACCTGGGCACTATTTTCCACTCAGGATGACCGCGGCGCGGGTCTTTGGTCCTTGATTTGCCTGAGACCTAGGTGTGATGGGGTTTCGATGTCGATCTTCAGGCTGATCCGCCTGAGGCTCCCTCCCAGTCCATCTCTCTGAGGATGGTGCACCCCATCATGAAATGGTCCAAGTGGCCCCGCCGTACGTTGTTGTCCGGTGTGCGGGCCAAGAGCGCGGCGGTGGTCGCGCTCGGTATGTCGATGTTGGTGTTCGGAACCACCGTGGCGCAGGCACTGCCCGCCACTCCAGCCGGCGAGCCGTTGCCGCCCAACAGCCGCGCGCAGGCGGTGGACGAATGGCTCGCGGGCGGGAAGGGGGTGAAGCGCGAAGCCGCCAAGGCCCTCCTGGGTGATGACGAGGATCTGCGGAAGTTCTTCACCAGCGGCCTGCACAAGGCGAGCGTGGAAGACGCTCGGGTCGCCATCCTGAAAACTCTGCCCCTGGCCGACAAGGGCGTCCTAGCCGCGGCGAACAAGGCTCTGTCCGGCACCGACCAGGACGTGCTGGACTTCGTGAAGTCCGGCTTCGAGAAGCCGCTGCAGGACGACCGCCGGGTGGCGGTGCTGCGCGCGATGAACGGCGCCGGGCGCGCGGTCAACCGCGAAGGCCAGAAAGCCCTGAACGACGGCAGCGCGAAGGCGCTGGACGACTTCCTCGACAAGGGCCTTGCCAAGGCCACGTTCGAGGACAACCGGGTCACCGTCCTCAGGTTGATGAACTCCGCCGGCCCTGCGATGAAGGAAGCCGGGAAGCGGGCCATGAACGGCAGCCCGCAGGACCTGCAGGAGTTCATCGACTCCGGCCAGTACCTGGCGCAGGCCCGCGATCAGGAGCTGATGACCGTCAGCCAGCTCGCGCAGGTCGCTATGGATGCGAGTATGCGGGCCAAGACGGAGACGGAGGCGGCAGAGGCGGCCGCTGACCGAGCCGACAAGGCCGCCGCCCTGGCCAAGCAGGCTGCCCAGAAGGCCGCCAAGGAGACCGAGGCCGCCGAGGGAGACGCCGGCAAGGCCGGTGCCGCAGCCGACCGCGCTGCTGCCGCTGCCGAGGGTGCGGCCGCCGCTGCCCGCACGGCGGTGTCCGCCTCCAACACCGCCGTGACCGCGGCCCGTACCGCGGCCACAGCCGCGTCGAACGCGGCGGCCGCTTCGGCTGCTGCGGGGCGGGCCGCCGCGGCGGCGTACCGGTCGGCGAACGCGGCGATCGCAGACCGCGGCAAGGCGGGGGACGCGCGCAAGGCCGCCCAGGCCGCACGTGATGCCGCCGCCGGCGCCAAGGACGCCGCAGAGGCCGCCTCCCACGCCGCTGACGCCAGCGACGCCGCAGGCAACTCCGCCTCCGCGGCGGCCCGCGCGGGGCAGAACGCCGCCGCGGCAGCCGACGCGGCCGCCACTGCCGGCGAGCAGTCCGGCGTCGCCGCCTCCGAGGCCAGGCGCGCTCGCGAGGCCGCGGCCACCGCCCGGGCCGCCGCCTCCCAGGCCACCCGTGCGGCCGGCCGCGCCCAGAGCCTGGCCTCTCAGGCAGCCACTGCGGCCCGTCAGGCACGGACCTTCGCCAACTCGGCGGCCGAGCACGCGGAAGCGGCCGCTCAGGCCGCCGACGATGCGGCAGAGCACGCCGGGGAGGCCGACAGGGAGGCCAAGAAGGCCACCGCCCACGCCAAGGCCGCCCTCAAGGCAGCCGAGGATGCGGCCAAGGCGACCCAGCAGGCTGAGAACGTCGACAAGACGGCCCGGGACGCTGAGCGGTACCAGCTCGAACAGGACGAGGCCACCGCCATCGAGCAGGCCAAACTCCTCAAGGACATGCCGCAGGCCGCGCTGCCTGACACCGAGGTCCGCACCCAGTACCAGCAGCTGGACGCCGATACCAAAAAGCTCCTGGCGGACGCGGCCGAAGCGGCCAAGAGCGACGGAGCCAAGGGCGCGGAGATCGCCCGCAAGGCCGCTCTCAACCTGCTGGAAGCCAAGGCGTCGTGGACACTCCACGCGGCCAAGGACGCCCTGTCCGGCGACGACACCGACGCGTTGAACTGGCTGAAGACCAAGCGCGAGGCGGCTGCCCTGGAGGACGACCGCGAAACCGCGGTCGTCCTGTCCACCGTGGGCAACGAGAAGGCCGCCCAGGCTGCCGAGCAGGCCCTGGCCTCCACCCCCGAAGCGGTCGAGAAGTTCCTCACCCACGACGCCTACGAGGCGCAGAAGGACGACTACCGCATCCAGACCCTCCGTGCGAAGGAGGGAGCGGGTAAGGGCGTCGTCGAGGCCGCCGCCAAGGCCCTCGACGACGGCTCCGCCAAGGCCCTGCAACAGTTCCTCGTCGTTACCTACCCCAAGGTGCGCGCCGACGACAACAAGGTCGAAACGCTGCGGATCATGGAAAGGGGCGGACCGAACGTGAAGTCGGCCGCCCGAGTCGCGCTGGCCGGGCCCGACTGGATGCGCGAGGCATTCGTCACCCGCGTCCAGTACAAGGCCGCCGCCGCCGACCAGGCCACCAACGCCCACGTCGAAGCGGTCCGTACCCAGATCAGCGTCGCCGCCAAGGCCACCGCCCAGGCGTACGAGGACGCCAGCACGGCCCTCGAAGCCGCCGAACGCGCCCGCGGCGCAGCCGCTGAAGCGGCCAAGGCCGCAGAGAACGCCCGCAAGTCCGCCCAGGAGGCGGCGGGACACGCACAGCGCGCCAAGAACAGCGCTGACGCGGCCGACAAGTCCGCCGCCCAGGCCGCCGAATCAGCGAAGCAGGCCAAGAACGCCGCCGCCACCGCGAACAAGGCAGCCCGGCAGGCGACCTACTCGGCCAACAAGGCCACCGCTTCCGCCCAGCAGGCCGCCAGCCACGCCGCCAGCGCCGCATCATCCGCGGCGACCGCCCGACAGGCAGCCATCGACGCCGGCAAGGACGCCACCGCCGCACGCCAGGCCGCCGACGAGGCACACAGCATCGCGGTCGAGAAGCGCCAACAGGAACAACGGGCCGCCGCCGAAGCTGCCCGCAAGCAGGCCGAGGAGGACGCCAAAAACAACTACAAACCTCAGGACGACCCCAAGAACGACAAGGTCAACGAGCCCGACAAAGGTGGTAGTTCCGGGAAGGAGACCGCCAAGGACTGGGCCGACGAACTCGACAACTTGAGCGCATGGGTCGGAGTGTTCGCAGCGGTTTCCGTTTTCGTTCCGGTACCGGGAGTTACCCTCGGCCTTTCCGCAATTTCCTGGGGACTTAGTATCGGAAGTACAGTTGCCACCGGGATCGGTCATGGCTGGCAGAGCCAGGAGTTCCGCGAATCCGTGGGGGGCCTCGCCATGGGCGTCGCCACCGGAGCCACCGGTTCCCTGGGAGCGGCCATCGTCAGGAACGGGAAGAAGGCAGTCGAAGCCGCGTGGGGCGTCATCCCGTCCCTCATCACCTGGTTCTCTGGTTAGATCGCACGCATCTGGCTGCGGGGCGGTTTGCCCCGCAGCCAGGCAGGAGGAATGTTCATGGACACATGGTTCATCCCGCTGGCCGTATGGTGGCCGCTCGCCATTATCGGCACCCTCACTTTTCTGCTGACCTTCATCCCGATCATGCCAACACGGCAGCAACAGCGGAATATCTGCTTCTCCCCGGTCCTCGGCGCTGGAGCAGCAGTGGCCTGGGGACTGTTCAACGACAAGTCCCTGGACGTCCTGCTCCCCATGTACACGGGTGCTGTGTTTGGGCTCCCCGCAGGGGTCATCGGTCATCGGGCCACGATGAAGGCCAAGCTGCTCGACCAGGAGGAGAACGGCCCCAGCCCGCAGAACGCCATCTCCTACGTCGTCACGGCGCAATGCTTCGCGGCACTCATCGTCATCGGAATACCGCTGATGATCTACATCGGCCAATTCTAGAATCCGAGACCGTCCGCGCTCTGCCGGTGACGTCGGCGTTCGCTTTCTGCACGGAGCCTAGTCGGGGGCCGGGGCCGGGTCCGCCGGGAGTTCCGCTGTCACGCGGAAGCCGCCGCGTGGGCCCGGGCCCGATTCCAGGGTGCCGCCCGCTGCGGCCACCCGCTCGCGCAGGCCCTTCAGGCCGCTGCCCGGGGTGCCTTCGGCCGGGCCGCGCCCGTCGTCCGTGACGGTCAGGCGGACCCGCTCCCCGCCGCCCGCCACGTCGATCTCGCAGCGGCGCGCCCCGCTGTGCCGGACCGCGTTGGTCACCGACTCGCGGACCACCCAGCTCAGCAGCGCCTCCGCCGTCGGCTCCAGCGGCGGGCCCGAGCGGCGCACCACCGCTTCGACCCCGGCGGCGGCGAGGACGTCCCGGGCGCGGTCCAGCTCCGCCGCCAGGGTGGTCTCCCGGTAGCCGGTGACCGCCTCGCGGATCTCGGTCAGGGCCTGCCGACCCACCGACTCGATGTCCGCGATCTGCGTCAGCGCCGCGTCCAGGTCGCGCGGCGCCAGCCGCCGGGCCGCCTCCGACTTGACCACGATCACCGACAGGGTGTGTCCCAGCAGGTCGTGCAGGTCGCGGGAGAACCGCAGCCGCTCCTTCTCGACGGCCGCGCGGGCCAGTCGCTCGCGGGTGGCGCGCAGCTCCTTCACCGTCTCGGAGAGGGTGAGCACGGCCGCCGTCACCATGGCCGAGATGAACGTCCCGTACGCCACGTTGATCGCGCCCCACCCGTCCCGGAACCCGGCCACCGTGCCCGCCACCACGCAGAGCGGGAAGACGGTCCGGGCCAGCATCCGGCCCCGGACCACCGAGCCCACGGCCAGGCCGAGCAGC
The DNA here is from genome assembly GCF_055582325.1 of Streptomyces sp. NPDC042100. Lineage (NCBI taxonomy): Bacteria > Bacillati > Actinomycetota > Actinomycetes > Kitasatosporales > Streptomycetaceae > Streptomyces > Streptomyces sp. NPDC042100. Next base: position 45,998 of record NZ_JBVJDK010000028.1, on the reverse strand, counting down.
GGGAAGAAGAGCAGGTAGGGCCCGCCGTAGGCGAGGGCGAGGGCCAGGGTGACCGCCGTGATCGCGCCCAGCAGCCACCAGGTCGCGGGCGCCTCCCGCTTCGCGCGGTCGAAGGCGCGGAAGACGACGGAGATGTAGAGGCTGTTGAAGGCCAGGAGGCCGAAGGCGCCGACCCAGGGGTTGGGGGTCTCGCCCTGGAGGAGGTTCGAGACCGCGCCCATGCCCATCAGCAGCCACGGCAGCATGGCGAAGCCGTTGGGCGGGCCCATGCTCTCCGGGGCCCGGTCGTCGTCGCGTCGCTTCCGCATGATCGTCCAGCCTTTCCTTGGTTCGCGTCCGCCGGTGCGGGGTCAGACCGTACGGGCCGAACGACGGTACGAGACCGCCGCGTACGCCCCGAACAGCACCGCCCACGCCAGCAGGATCGTCAGGGTCGCCGCCCCCGGGGCCGCGCCCCGGGTCAGCTCGCGGCCGAGCTCGGCGAAGCGGTTGGTCGGGGTGTACGAGGAGATCGCGCGCAGCCAGCCCGGGAACAGGTCCACCGGGAACCACAGGCCGCCGACCACCGCGAGCCCCAGGTTGCAGGCCACGTTGACCACGCCGGTGGTCTGGGCGGACAGCCGGTAGCCGTTGCCGAGGCCCAGCAGGGTGAAGGGGAGCGAGCCGGCCCACAGGGCGAGCGCGACCGCCGTCCACTGCCAGGGCTCCAGCCGTACGCCGTTGACGAGGGCGCCCGCGAGCAGCACGGCGGCGATCGCGGGCAGTACCACGACCGTGCCGGTCAGGGCGCGGCCGGTGACCACCTGGCGCGGGGTCATCGGGGTGATCCGGAGCTGCCGCAGCCAGCCCGAGGACTTGTCCTCGGCGACGCCGGTGCCCAGCGACAGGGCGGCGCCCAGCGCGCCGTACGCGGCCATGCCGACCATGGCGGCGGCCTTGACCGAGGGGTCGTTCTGGCCGCCGAGGTTGGTGAAGAGCAGGTACATGAGCACGGGCAGCGCGACCGAGGAGATCGCGAAGCCGATGTCCCGCAGGGTGCGGCGGACTTCGAGGCGGACATAGGCGGTGATCATCGGGCCGTCTCCATGGTCGTGGCGGGGGGCGTGTTCTTCGTGGTGCCGGTGGTGCCCGTGCCCGTGCCCGTGCCCGTGCCCGTGCCCGTGCCCGCACCCGCGTCCCCGCCGGTCAGGGCGAGGAAGGCGTCGTCGAGGGAGACCGGGGCGACCTGGAGGCCCCGGATCGCGTCCAGCGCGGCCAGCGCGCGGACGGTGGCGTCGGAGTCGTCGCTGCGCAGGTGCGCGCGGTCGCCGCGGATCTCGGTCGCGGTGACTCCGGGCAGCAGGTCCAGCCCCTCGGCCGGGCGGCCGGCCAGGTCGAAGGAGACGAGCGCCCCGCCGACCCGCCGCTTCAGTGCCTCCGCCGTGCCGTCGGCGACCACCCGGCCCGCGTCGACCACGACGATCCGGTCGGCGCTGCTGTCGGCCTCCTCCAGGTAGTGGGTGGAGAAGAGCACGGTGTTGCCGCGCCCGGCGTAGGCCCGCATCGCGTCCCAGAACACCTGCCGGGCCTCCACGTCCAGGGCGGCGGTCGGCTCGTCCAGGACGATCAGCTCGGGGTTGCCGGCCAGGGCGACGGCGAAGCGGACCCGCTGGGCCTGGCCGCCGGAGAGCCGGTCGACGCGCCGGTCGGCGAAGGCGGTCAGGCCCGCCAGCTCCAGGGCCTCGGCGACCGGCAGGGGGGCCGGGTAGGTGCGGGCGACGAAGGCGACCAGCTCGCGGACGGTGACCCGGGGGACCGGGCGGGCGTCCTGGAGCATCGCGCCGACCCGGCCGGCCGCGACCGCGCGGGCGGGCGGGCCGCCGAAGAGGCGGACCCGGCCGCTGTCGGGGGCGTCGAGGCCGAGCAGCAGGTTGAGGGTGGTCGACTTCCCGGCGCCGTTGCGGCCGAGCAGGGCGACCGTCTCGCCACGGCGGATGGTGAGGTCGACGCCGTCGACGGCGCGGACCGGACCGTACGTCTTGGTGGCCGCCTCGAAGGCGACGGCGGGCTCGTTCGTCATGGGAACGACGCTACGGAGGGGAGGGCGGGGCCGGGCAGGAGCAGGTGTACGGACTCGGCGGTGACAAATGTCCCGGGTGCCCCTGTCCCGGATGCCTCGCGCCCCGGCGTCAAGGTGATCTGACAAGCCGTCAGGAGGGTTCCCAACGGCACACCCCTCCGCTATACATGGGGGTCACCGAACTGGAACAGGTTCTAGCTCTGGGGGAATCCGTTCCGGACTCGGTCCCCGCACGGCCTCGGTGCGGTCGACGGTGCGGACGACCGCACCGAGGTCTTCCACCTCCAAGGTTCACCAAGGTCACCAAGGTTCACCATGGATCCCAAGGAGCAGCAAGCCGATGCCCATTGACGCCGCCAAGGCCGTCGCCGCCGAGCCCCGCAGCGCGGAGATCGCCTGGGACCACAAGGACGTCCAGCTCTACCACCTCGGCCTCGGCGCGGGCGTCCCCGCGACCGACCCGGACGAGCTGCGCTACACCCTCGAATCCCGGCTGCACGTGCTGCCCAGCTTCGCGACCGTCGCCGGAGCCGGCATGGGCGTCGTCGGCGGGCTCTCCGCCCCCGGCATCGACATCGACCTCGCCGCCGTCCTGCACGGCGGCCAGTCGGTCACCCTGCACCGCCCGCTGCCCGTCTCCGGCCGCGCCATCTCCACCTCCCGCGTCGCCGCCGTCCACGACAAGGGCAAGGCCGCCGTCCTGGTGCTCCGCTCCGAGGCCGCCGACGCGGACGGCCCGCTGTGGACCAGCGACGCCCAGATCTTCGTACGCGGCGAGGGCGGCTGGGGCGGCGACCGAGGGCCCTCCGAGCGCCTGGAGCTCCCCGGCCGCGAGCCCGACGCCACCGTCGAGCGGCCCATCCGCGAGGAGCAGGCCCTGCTCTACCGCCTCTCCGGCGACTGGAACCCGCTGCACGCCGACCCCGAGTTCGCCAAGCTCGCGGGCTTCGACCGGCCGATCCTGCACGGCCTCTGCTCGTACGGCATGACCCTCAAGGCGGCCGTCGACACCCTCCTCGGCGGCGACGTCACCCGCGTCCGCGCCTACCGCACCCGCTTCACCGGGGTCGTCTTCCCGGGCGAGACCCTGCGGATCCGGATGTGGCGCCTGGCCGAGGGGGACGGGGACGGCCGGATCCAGATCACGGTCAGCGCCGTCGAGCGGGACGACGCTCCCGTACTCGCCGACACCGTCGTGGACCACGCCTGAGCACGCCTGACCGGGCCTGAGCACGTCTGGCCACACCTGACTCCGCCTGACTCCGCCCGACCTCCTCACCTCCTGACACAGCCCGAGGGAGCCGCACCATGCGCGCAGCCGTACTGCACGAGATCGGCCAGGACAAACTCGAAGTGCTCGACGACGTCGAGGCGGTGGGCTTCGGCCCCGGCCGGGTGAAGATCCGGGTGCGGGCCACCGGCCTGTGCCACTCCGACGTCTCCGCGATGAGCGGCGTGCTCCCGCAGCCCGCCCCCTTCATCCCCGGCCACGAGGGCGCCGGCGAGATCGTCGACATCGGCGACGGGGTCACCGGGCTCAGCGAGGGGCAGCGGGTGCTGCTCTGCTGGCTGCCCGCCTGCGGCAGCTGTCCCGCGTGCAAGCGCGGCCAGACCCAGCTCTGCCTGGCCGGCTTCATGAACGCCGGGGTCCCCAACTTCAAGCGCCCCGGCGGCGACGTCTTCGGCTTCGCCGGCACCGGCACCTTCGCCGAGGAGGTCGTCGTCGACGCGGGCTGCGCCGTCCCGATCCCCGACGACGTGCCCTTCGACATCGCCGCCCTCATCGGCTGCGGCGTGACCACCGGACTCGGCGCGGCCATCAACACGGCCAAGGTGGAGGCCGGTTCCTCGGTCGCCGTGATCGGCTGCGGCGGCGTCGGCATCTCGGCGATCCAGGGCGCCAAGCTCCAGGGCGCCGCCGAGATCGTCGCCGTCGACCCCGTGGAGTCCCGGCGTGAGGCCGCCCTCCGCTTCGGCGCCACCGAGGCCGTCGCCCCCGACGGCCTCGCCGACGCCAAGCAGCGGATCACCGGCGGCGAGGGCTTCGACTACGTCTTCGAGGTCGTCGGCAAGTCCGCCACCGCCCGCACCGCCTACGAGACCACCCGGCGCGGCGGCACCCTCTGCGTCGTCGGCGCGGGCGCGCTCGACGACCACCTCCAGCTCAACATGTTCGAGCTGTTCTTCGACGAGAAGCGGATCCTGCCCTCCATGTACGGCGGCGGGGACGTGCTCCGCTCGTACGAACGGGCCATCGCGCTCTGGCGGGCCGGCCGCATCGACCTGGAGTCCCTGATCACGCACCGGGTGCCGCTGGCGGGGATCAACGAGGCGCTGGAGCAGATGCGGACGGGCGTCGCGCTGCGCACCTGCATCGAGATCTGACCGGCACCCGACGAACCGGGCCCGTAGACCCGGACCCCGGCGACCCGGACCCGTAGACCCGGACCCCGGCGATCCGGACCCGGCATCCACACCTGAGAGGACCTGATCCCATGTCACTCCCTCTTGAGGGACTGAGCGCGATCGTCACCGGCGCCGGGCGCGGGCTCGGCCGGGCCGAGGCGCTCGAACTGGCCCGGCTCGGCGCGGCCGTCGTCGTCAACGACTTCGGCCAGCCCGGCCGGGACGGCTCCGGCGAGGCCTCGGCGGCCCCCGCCGAGGAGGTCGCCGCCGAGATCCGCGCGGCGGGCGGCCGGGCCGTCGCCCACCTCGGCGACGTCGCCGACTTCGAGACCGCCCGAGGCCTGGTCGACCTGGCCGTGGGCGAGTTCGGGAAGCTGGACGTCCTCGTCAACAACGCGGGCATCCTGCGCGACCGGATGGTCTTCTCGATGAGCGAGGAGGAGTGGGACTCGGTGATCCGGGTCCACCTCAAGGGCCACTTCAACACCACCCACCACGCTGCCGTGCACTGGCGGGGCCGGGCCAAGGCGGGTGAGAGCGGCGTCTACGGACGGATCGTCAACACCTCGTCCGAGGCGTTCCTGGCCGGTTCCGCCGGGCAGCCCAACTACGCGGCGGCCAAGGGCGGCATCGTCGGCCTCACCACCTCCACCGCGCTCGCCCTCGCCAAGTACGGCGTCACGGCCAACGCGATCTGCCCCCGGGCGCGCACCCGGATGACCGAGGACGTCTTCGCGGGCTTCGCCGAGCCGACGGCGGACGACGCGCTGGACCCGCTGTCGCCGGAGCACGTGGCCCCGCTCGTCGGCTATCTGGCCTCGCCCGCCGCGGCCGGGGTCAACGGGCAGCTGCTCGTCGTGCACGGCGGGATGGTGGCGATCGTGGACCGGCCCAAGGTGGCCGCGAAGTTCGACACGGCGAAGGACGCCTTCACCTACGAGGAGCTCGACGGGCTGCTCACGCCGCACTACGCGGCCCGCCCCGCCGGGGAGACCTTCGCGGCGGCGGAGGTGCTGGGGCTGAAGAAGGGCTGACCGCGCGGAGGTGCGGCGGGGAACGCGTACGGCCCCCGGGGTTCCGAGAACCCCGGGGGCCGTACGCGTGCTCTCCGCCGTGGCGGTCCGCCGGACGCCTTACCGCGCGTCCGGCTCACGGCGGTGCCGGCCGTGCGGCGCCGCGGTCGACGACGCCGGGTCCTCGGCGCCCGCCGCGTCGCCCCGGTGCTTGCCCGAGCCGTTCGGCTCCTGCGGGTCCCTGTCGCTCATGGTGGAACTCACCCCGTTGTTCTCGCTGCTTGCCTTGCGGCCCGTGAGTCTAACGAGCGGGCCGGCGGTCCGTCAGTGGAGCCTGCTGAAGGGGCACCGGGCGGCAGACCTTGAAGGCGCCCGTCCCCGTGGCCCCCGTCCCCGTGGCCCCCGTCCCCGTGGGCCCCGCCCCCGCCGCCGCCGGATCAGGCGCGGGCGGCGGCCCCTCGGGCTCCGGCGGCTCCTCGGGCTCCGCCAGGGCCGTGAGCCCGCAGGGCGTGCCGGGAGTCGCGTACGGGAGGCGGAGCAGCCCCTGGGGCGTCCACAGGCCCGTGCCGGCCAGCCAGCCGGGGGGCGCGGCCAGGTGGGCCATCCGGCGCGCGGAGGGCCGCCACACGCCCACCCAGCTCCCCGTGGCCGTGTCGATCCGCAGCGCCACCCCGCAGCCCTCCGGCAGCAGCACCTGCCCCGGCTGTGTGGCGAACGGCGTCACGGCCGCGTCGTCGATCCGCAGGCAGTCGGGGAAGCGCACGGGCAGCAGGCTGCCCAGCACCCCCCAGCCGAGCCGGTCGTGGCCCGGGGAGGGCGCGTCGGAGCGGATCAGCAGCAGCCCGCTGTCGGGGTCCGCGAGGAGCAGCCGGTCGTGGCTGTCCTCGGTGATCTGGAGCAACGGGGTCACCTCGCCGCCGCGCTCCAGGTCCACCGCGACGGCCTTCACCGGGCCGTCGTCCAGGCGCCGGTCGAGGGCGAGCATCCGGCCCGTACGGTCCAGCCAGACACCGCCCGAGCAGCGGCCCTTCACCTCGGCGACCTGCTCGGGCCCGAAGGCGCCGCCCGCCACCAGCCACAGCGTCGTGGTGTCCTGGCCGACGCACATCGCGTACGCGCAGATGCCGTCCGGCGACGGCGGCAGCAGCACCAGACCGCAGGGGCCCGAGCCGGGGCCGAAGCCGGGACCCGGACCGGGGCCGAATCCCGGGCCGGGCGCCTCGACGGCGCCGAGCAGCAGCTCGCCCGTCCCGGGCCCGGTCGGGTACAGCAGCGAGAACGTGTGCCGCCGCCCGTCCACCCGGCGGGCGACCAGCACCCGCCCGTCGGCCAGCGGCAGCACGGGCGTGCCGCGCTCCTCGGGCTGGGCGAGCGGCAGCGGCACGGCGTACGGCTCGGGGCCGTCGAGCGTCCAGCGCTCGGCGTACAGCGCGTCCCCGGTCCCCGCGATCCGGGCCGCGTAGGCGCCGTTCGCGGTGATCGTGAAAGACCCCCGGCCCGCGGGTGCGGGCCGGGTGGCTCCGCCGTTCCCGGCCGCCGTCTCGATGGCACAGGCTGTCATCGACTCGTCACCTCCGGCCAAGAAGCTAGTTTTCGCACTTCCAGCCGAACAGCGCGTGTCGCCCCACTTCACCCCAAAGGGTGGCCCTCCGGCGGTTCCGTCCGCCGGAGGGGGCCGGTTGTGCTGAAGGGGCCGGGGGTAGGTAAGGTAAGGCGACCCTAAGTGGAAGATCACGCTCCGCTACGGGGTCGGTGGCCGTCCCCGCAAGCCATCCCGCAAGCCGTCCCCGTACGCGTACAGGAGAGCCCTCATGTCCTTCCGCCGCCGCGGCACCGCAGCCGCCGCCCTCAGCCTCGCCGCCGCGCTCACCCTCGCGGCCTGCGGAGGCGGTGACGGCTCCGCGGGCGGGGCCGCGAAGGACGAGGGCGGCAAGAAGAAGGACGTGGCCGTCGGCGGCAAGAACTTCGGCGACGCCGCCGCCAAGACCGCCGCCCTGGGCACCGACGCGAAGCCGGGCCAGTTCCCGCGCACCCTCACCCACGCCCTCGGCAAGACCGAGATCCCCGCCGCGCCCAAGCGGGTCGTCGTCCTCGACGTCGGCGAGTTCGACAACGTCGTCTCCCTGGGCGTCAAGCCCGTCGGCTACGCCCCCTCCGAGGGCGACGACGGCATCCCCGGCTACCTGAAGAAGGACGCCGGGCAGCCCAAGTCCGTCGGCACCATCAACAACCTCAACCTGGAGGCCATCGCCGAGCTCCAGCCCGACCTCATCCTGGGCAGCCAGCTCCGCGCGGCCGACAAGTACGACCAGCTGTCGAAGATCGCGCCCACCGTCTTCTCCATCCGTCCGGGCTTCACCTGGAAGGAGAACTACCTGCTCAACGCCGCCGCGCTGGACAAGAGCGCGGAGGCGAAGGAGAAGCTGGCGGCCTACGAGACCAAGGCGAGGCAGCTCGGCACGGACATCGGCCCGAACAAGCCGACCGTCTCCATGGTCCGCTACCTCCCGGGCAAGATCCGGCTGTACGCGAAGGCCTCCTTCATCGGCACCATCCTGGAGGACGTCGGCCTGCCCCGGCCCGCCGGCCAGCAGGTGAACGACCTCGCCGTCGAGGTCAGCCCCGAGAAGATCGACCAGGCCGACGGCGACTGGATCTTCACCGGCGTCTACGGCGACCCCAAGGCCACCAAGCGCGACACCGCGCAGGCGAACCCGCTCTGGAAGAACCTGAAGGCCGTCAAGGCGGGCCAGGCCAAGGACGTCCCGGACGAGACCTGGTACCTGGGCCTCGGCGTCACGGCCGCGAACAGCGTCCTGGACGACCTGCGCGCGGACCTCGTGAAGAAGTAGGGCCCGGCGGCACCGGCGCGCCGGTGCACCGGCACGGCGGACCACGGCGGCACCGGACCACGGCAGCACACCGGACCACGGCAGCACACCGGACCACGGCGGCACCGGACCACGGCGGCACCGGAGCGTCGGCGCGGCGGGGCCCGGCGGCCGGAGCGGCTTGTCCACAGGCCAGGACGGCGGGGCACGGAGGGCAGGTAGCCTTTCCTCCGTGCCCCGTCTGTCTGAAGTCATCGCCGAGCTCGACGCCCTCTGGCCCCCCGAGCGGGCCGAGCGGTGGGACGCCGTCGGCACCGTCTGCGGCGACCCCGACGCCGAGGTCTCCCGCGTGCTCTTCGCCGTCGACCCCGTCCAGGAGATCGCCGACGAGGCCATCGCCCTCGGGGCCGACCTGGTCGTCACCCACCACCCGCTCTACCTGCGCGGGACGACGACCGTCGCCGCCTCGCACTTCAAGGGCCGGGTCGTGCACACCCTGATCAAGCACGACATCGCCCTGCACGTGGCCCACACCAACGCCGACACCGCCGACCCGGGCGTCTCCGACGCGCTCGCCGGCGCCCTCGGCCTGCGGGTCACCGGCCCGCTCGTCGCCGAGAACGGCCTCGGCCGGATCTGCGAGCTGGACCACCCCGAGACCCTCGCCGAGTTCGCCGCCCGCGCGGCCCGGCGGCTGCCCGCCACCGCCCAGGGCATCCGGTACGCGGGCGACCCCGGCATGGTCCTGCGCCGGGTCGCCGTCAGCGGCGGCTCCGGCGACAGCCTCTTCGACGAGGTGCGCGCCGCGGGCGTGGACGCCTTCCTCACCGCGGACCTGCGCCACCACCCCGTCTCCGAGGCCACCCAGCACTCTCCGCTCGGACTGGTCGACGCCGCCCACTGGGCCACCGAGTGGCCCTGGTGCGAGCAGGCCGCCGCCCAGCTCGACACGATCTCCGACCGCCACGGCTGGGACCTGCGCGTGCACGTCTCCAAGACGGTCACGGACCCCTGGTCGGCCCATGTCGGCCCGGCCGACGCCTTCCCCGGGAGCGCCCCGAGCGCCCCTTCCGCACCCACCTCTCCTGGAGCCCCCAACTGAACGCCGCGCCCGCCGACCAGATCCGACTCCTCGACGTCCAGGCCCTGGACGTGCGCCTCCAGCAGCTCGCGCACAAGCGCCGCTCGCTGCCCGAGCACGCCGAGATCGAGTCGCTGAACAAGGACCTCATCCAGCTGCGCGACCTCCTCGTCGCCGCGCAGACCGAGGAGAGCGACTGCGCCCGCGAGCAGACCAAGGCGGAGCAGGACGTCGACCAGGTGCGCCAGCGCTCCGCGCGCGACCAGCAGCGGCTCGACTCCGGCGCGGTCTCCTCGCCGAAGGACCTGGAGAACCTCCAGCGCGAGATCACCTCGCTCGCCAAGCGCCAGGGCGACCTGGAGGAGATCGTCCTGGAGGTCATGGAGCGCCGCGAGTCCGCCCAGGAGCGGGTCGCCGAGCTGACCGAGCGGGTCGACGCGGTGCAGGCCAAGACCGACGACGCCCTCGCCCGCCGGGACTCCGCGCAGGCGGAGCTGGACGCGGAGAGCGCCTCGGTCGCCAAGGAGCGCGAGCTGGTGGCGGGCTCCGTCCCGGCCGACCTGATGAAGCTCTACGAGAAGCTGCGCGAGCAGCAGGGCGGCGTGGGCGCGGCCCGGCTGTACCAGCGCAAGTGCGAGGGCTGCCACATCGAGCTGAACATCACCGAGCTCAACGAGGTCCGCGCCGCCGCCACCGACACCGTGCTGCGCTGCGAGAACTGCCGCCGGATCCTGGTCCGCACCTCCGAGTCCGGCCTGTAGGGACCGCGCGCGATGACGCAGTCGAGGGAGCTGATCGTCGAGGCCGACGGGGGTTCCCGGGGCAACCCGGGACCCGCCGGCTACGGGGCGGTGGTCCTGGACCCGGTGACGGGGGAGACCCTGGCGGAGCGGGCCGAGTTCATCGGCGTCGCGACGAACAACGTCGCCGAGTACAAGGGCCTGGTAGCGGGCCTGAAGGCCGCCCGGGAGCTGTTCCCCGACTGCGTGGTCCATGTGCGCATGGACTCCAAGCTGGTGGTCGAGCAGATGTCCGGCCGCTGGAAGATCAAGCACCCCGACATGAAGCCGCTGGCGGCCGAGGCCGCCCGTGTCTTCCCGCCGGGCCGGGTCCGCTACGAGTGGATGCCCCGCGAGCGCAACAAGCACGCGGACCGGCTGGCGAACGAGGCGATGGACGCGGGCCGCCGGGGCGAGCAGTGGAGCCCCGCCGCGTCGACCGCCGCCCTGGCCCCGGCCGCCGACCCGACGGCCGACCTGGCCGCCGCCCGTGCGGCGGCGGGTGACCAGACGGCGGGCGCGGCGAAGGCCCGCGCGGCGCTGACGGGCGGACGCGGGGGCGGTGGCGCGGGCGCGTCGGCGCCCGCCGTGCCCGCCGTGCCCGACGAGGGCCTGTTCGCCGCCGTCGAGCCCGGCGCCCCCGCCATCGGGGCCGTCACCCCGGACGAGGGCCTGTTCGCGGCCGACCCGTCCGTGGCCGCGCGGGCGCGCGCCTCGCTGGCGGCGGCCGCCACGGCGGACCGGGAGTCGGGGACGGGGACGGCGACAGGTACGGGGACGGCGACGGGCGACTTCGAGGCGGAGGCGGCGCACGGCACCGGGGCGGCCCCCGCCACGCCCTCGGCTCCCGGCTGGTCGGCGCCCGACATGGGCGCGCCCGCCACCTTCGTCCTGCTGCGGCACGGCGAGACCGCCCTCACGCCCGAGAAGCGCTTCTCCGGCAGCGGCGGCGGCGACCCCGAGCTCTCCCCGGCCGGCCGCCGCCAGGCCGAGTCCGTGGCCGCGGCGCTCGCCGCGCGCGGCACGATCCAGGAGATCGTCAGCTCCCCGCTCACCCGCTGCCGCCAGACCGCCGAGGCCGTCGCCGCCCGCCTCGGCCTCGACGTGCGGATCGAGAACGGGCTGCGCGAGACCGACTTCGGCGCCTGGGAGGGCCTGACCTTCGGCGAGGTCCGCGAGCGGTACGGGGACGACCTCGACGCCTGGCTCGCCTCCCCGAAGGCGGCCCCGACCGGCGGCGGCGAGAGCTTCGCGACGGTCGCCCGCCGGGTCGCCGCCACCCGCGACCGGCTGACCGCCGCCTACGCGGGCCGCACGGTTCTGCTGGTCACCCATGTGACCCCGATCAAGACCCTGGTGCGGCTGGCGCTGGGCGCGCCGCCGGAGTCCCTGTTCCGCATGGAGCTCTCGGCGGCGTCGGTCTCGGCGGTGGCGTACTACGCGGACGGCAACGCCTCGGTCCGCCTCCTCAACGACACCTCACACCTGAGGTAGCGGGGAGACCCCTACGGGCGGGCCAGCCCCGCCGCCTCGCGCGCCAGCGTCTCGACGCGGGCCCAGTCGCGGGCGGCGAGGGCGTCGGCCGGGAGCATCCACGTACCGCCGACGCAGCCGACGTTCGGCAGGGCCAGATAGGCCGGGGCGGAGGCCAGCGAGACACCGCCCGTGGGGCAGAAGCGGGCCTGGGGGAGCGGACCCGCCAGGGACTTCAGATACGGCACGCCGCCGGCCGCCTCCGCCGGGAAGAACTTCATCTCCGTCACGCCCCGCTCCAGCAGCGCCACGACCTCCGAGGTCGTCGACACCCCCGGCAGGAACGGGACGCCCGAGCCCCGCATCGCCACCAGCAGCGCGTCCGTCCAGCCGGGGCTCACCAGGAAGCGGGCCCCGGCACCGACCGCGTCCGCGACGTGGCCGGGGGACAGGACCGTGCCCGCGCCGACCACCGCCTCCGGGACCTCGGCCGCGATCGCCCGGATCGCGTCGAGGGCGGCCGGGGTGCGCAGGGTCACCTCGATCGCGGGCAGACCGCCGGCCACCAGGGCACGGGCCAGCGGTACGGCGTCGGCTGCGTCCTCGATCACGACGACCGGGACGACGGGGGCAAGTTCAAGCACGCTCGTCATGACCCCCATCCTGCCGATGACAAGCGAGGAGTGCAACGAGCGTTGCGCATGATGCAATAGCGAGCGGTGGAGGGGTCAGTGGATCTCGTCGACCAGCACGTCGAGCACGCCCGCCTTGCCGCCCTCCTCCACCACGTACCCCAGGTCCCGCAGCGCCTCCGTCAGCTCCGCGCGGCCCGCCGGCGCGGCCCCCGCCTCCAGCAGGCTCCGCACGATCCGCCCCTTGGTCGCCTTGTTGAAGTGGCTGACCACCTTCCGCGTCGGCGCGTGCAGCACCCGCACCGTCGCCGTACGCTCCGCCACCTTGCCCTTCGGCTTCCACGCCGACGCGTACGCCGAGGAGCGCAGGTCCAGCACGAGCCCGTCCCCTGCCTCCGCCGGCAGGACCGAGGCCATCGCCCCGCGCCAGTGCGCCCCCAGCGCGCCGAGCCCCGGCAGCTTCACGCCCATGGAGCAGCGGTACGAGGGGATCCGGTCGCCGACCCGCACGGCGCCCCACAGCCCCGAGAACACCAGCAGCGAGCGCTCCGCCCGCTCCCGGGCGACCGCGTCCAGCGTCGCCAGGCCCAGCGCGTCGTACAGCACGCCGGTGTAGACCTCCCCGGCGGGGCGCGCCCCGGCGGTCCGCAGCGCGGTGTTCTTCGCGACCTCGCCTCGCAGGCCCTCGCTCAGCCCGAGCACCTCCCGCGCCTTCTCCTCGTCGGCGGCGCACAGCTCGACGAGCTCGTCGAGCACCGCCGCCCGCGCCTCCGCGAGCCCCGGCAGCGACAGCGACTCCGGCTTGAGCGGCGCCCCACGCCCCGAGGAGGCCTTGCCTTCGGAGGGCGGCAACAGGACGAGCACGGCGGTTCTCCTTCGTACGTACGGGGGTGGGGGTGCGGCCCCGGTGCCCAGCGTACGAGGTCCCGGAACGCCGAACGGCGCGCGATGCCGCCCCCGCCGCTCCGGAAGGACATGCCGCCCCCCGCCCCCCGTCCTACGCTCGGTCCATGCCCCGCCGACACCTCCACGTGACCGCCGCAGCGGACGCCCCGCTGTCGGCCGCGCTCCGCGCCCTGCGCACCGAGCTGGCGATCCCCGACGCCTTCCCGCCCGCCGTCCTCGCCGAGGCGGAGGCCGCCGCCGGGGCGCCCCGGCTCCCGGACCTGGACGCCACCGACCTCCCCCTCTTCACCATCGACCCGCCGGCCTCCCGGGACCTGGACCAGGCCGTGCACCTGGCCCGCCGCCCCGGCGGCGGCTACCGCGTCCACTACGCCATCGCCGACGTCGCCGCCTTCGTCACCCCCGGCGGAGCCCTCGACACCGAGGCGCACCGGCGGGCCACCACCCTCTACCTCCCCGACGGCAAGGTGCCGCTGCACCCCGCCGTGCTCTCCGAGGGCGCCGCCAGCCTGCTCCCCGGCACCACCGCGCCCGCCCTGCTCTGGCGGATCGACCTGGACGACGACGGGCGGCAGGCCGCCGTGGACGTGCGCCGGGCCCTCGTCCGCAGCCGGGCCAAGCTCGACTACGCGGGTGCCCAGGCGCGGATCGACGCGGGCACCGCCGAGGAACCGCTCGCCCTCCTCGCGCGCGTCGGGCCGCTCCGCGAGCGCCTGGAAGCCGAGCGGGGCGGGATCTCCCTCGACGTACCGGAGCAGGAGGTCGTCGAGACCGACGGCCGCTTCGCCCTGCACTACCGCGCCCCGCTGCCCGTGGACGGCTGGAACGCCCAGATCTCGCTCCTCACCGGCATGGCTGCCGCCAGCCTGATGATCGAGGCGGGCACCGGCGTGCTGCGCACCCTGCCGCCCGCCCCCGACGGGGCCGTCGCCCGGCTGCGGCTCTCGGCCAGGGCGCTCGGCATCGACTGGCCGCACCACGTCTCGTACGCGGAGCTCATCCGCACCCTCGACCCGGCGAAGAGCCGGCACGCCGCCTTCCTCCAGGAGGCCACCGGGCTGCTGCGCGGCTCCGGCTACACGCCGTTCACCGGCGGGCACGTGCCCACGCCCTCGGCGCACGCGGCGGTCGCCGCCCCGTACACCCACTGCACGGCCCCGCTGCGCCGGCTCGTGGACCGGTACGCGGGCGAGCTGAGCCTGGCCGCGTCCCAGGGCACCCCGCCGCCCGGGTGGGTGCTCGCGGCGCTGGACGCGCTGCCGCAGGACATGGCGAAGGGGACGCGGCTGGCCAACCGGGCCGAGCGGGAGAGCGTCGACCTCGTCGAGGCGGCGCTGATGAGCCACCGGATCGGCGAGACGTTCGACGCGATCGTCATCGACGTGCGGGAACACGCGCCCGACGTCGGCACCGTGCACCTGCCGGACCCGGCCGTGGTCGGCCGGGTCGAGGCCGCCGGTGCCCCGCTGCCGCTCGGCGACCCGCTGCGGGTCAGGCTGACGCAGGCGGATCCGGGACGGGCGAAGGTGCTGTTCGCGCCGGCGTAGCGGACCGGTCGAGGGCCTCGCGCAGCGCGCGGACGAGGGCGCGGGCGTCGTCCGCGTGGAGGCGGACCGTGCGCACCGGGCGGGGCGGGCCGAGCAGCCGGGGCGCGGGCACGGGCTCGGTGAGCTCCAGGGTGACGGAGGTCTGGGAGCCGACCGGCAGGTCGAGCACGCCGTCGGCCTTCTCGTGCGAGAACAGCGACTCGTGGCGGACGGCGGCGATCAGCTCCAGCGGGACGCGGACGTCGACGTGGGCGGCCTGCCGCACCCGCAGCGCGTCCGGGGTCAGCAGGTGCGGGCGGGTGGCGGAGGCGGCGTGCAGGCCGAGCACGAACAGCACGGTGTACACGTCGAGGACGAGGACGACGGCGTGCGCGACGGGCCAGTCGGCGAGCAGATAGGACATGCCGACGGTCTCGACGACGCAGACGAAGACGAAGCCGTACATGAGCGCGGCCTGGTCGCGCGCGTGCGGGAAGGCCGTGACCCCCGGCCGCCCGACCCCGTGGGGCCGCCGCCCCGCCCAGCGCGCCAGGCCGGCCATCAGCCGCAGCTCGTGCCCGGCCAGCCGGAGCACCGGCTCGGGGACGAGCCGGCCGACGGCGGCGCGGCGGGACAGCCCGCGGCGCCGCAGCCGCAGGTAGGCGAGGAGCTCGGCGGCGAGGAGCGCGGCGACGGCGGCCTCGGCGAGGAGGAGGACGGCGCCGGGTATCGCGACCCCGGCGGCGAGGCAGACGGCGAGCGCGAGCTCGGCGGGCAGCACGGCGTAGACGGCGTATCTCATCGCGCCCGCTCCCAGACCAGCCGCAGCGCCTCCCGTACGGTGGCGGCCTGGGCGGGGGCGAGGTCGCCGAAGAGGACGTCGGCCGGCCCGCTCTCGGGCGGGCCCGTCATCATGCCGTCCGGCAGACAGGCGGCGAGCTCGGCGGCGGTCGCGGCGACGCGCGGGTCGTCGGGCGCCGCGTCCGCGAGCTCGTCGAGGCGCGCGTACACCGGGCCGGCCTTCCCGGCGGCCTCCCGCATCAGCTCCATGAGGCGGGCCCGCTCGTCGGCCGGGACGACGGTGTCGAGGAGGGTGAGCAGCTCCCGGTCCTTGGCGGCCATGGGGGACGCGGCCAGCACCGGGTCCTCGCCCAGCTCGGCGAGGAGCGCGGCCAGCTCGGAGGAGAGCGGCCCGTCCGCCGCGAGCCGCCCCTCCCGGGCG
This sequence comes from Streptomyces sp. NPDC042100, assembly GCF_055582325.1. Taxonomy (NCBI): domain Bacteria; kingdom Bacillati; phylum Actinomycetota; class Actinomycetes; order Kitasatosporales; family Streptomycetaceae; genus Streptomyces; species Streptomyces sp. NPDC042100. Next base: position 30,070 of record NZ_JBVJDK010000028.1, on the reverse strand, counting down.
TCGGCGAGCAGCTCGGCGAGCCGGGCCCGCCGCTCCCGGATCACGCCCTCCTGGCGGGCCAGGTCCCCGTCCAGCTCCTCCAGGACCTCCACCAGCTCCCGCCCGGCGTCGTCCGCGAGCACGTCCCGCACCTCGTCGAGCCCGACCCCCAGCTCGGTCAGCCGCCGGATCCGCGCGAGCACGACGGCGTCCCGCACCCCGTACTCCCGATAGCCGTTCGCCCGCCGCCCGGGCTCGGGCAGCAGCCCGAGGTGGTGGTAGTGCCGCACCGCCCGCGGGGTGACCCCGACGAGCGCGGCGATCTCGCCGATCCGCATCCCTCTGCCCCTGTCCATGCCCTCAGTAGAAACCTTGACGCGGCGACAAGGTCAAGGCGGCGGCGGGCGGGCGTGGCGCCCGGGAATCGCCGGGTAGCATGGTCGGCACGGCAGACGAGCCGGGCGGGCGGCCGCGTGGAGACCTCCGGGTCTTCCCGAGGAACGTCCGGGCTCCACAGGGCAAGGTGGTGGCTAACGGCCACCCGGGGTGACCCGCGGGACAGTGCCACAGAAAACAGACCGCCGGGGACCTCGGTCCTCGGTAAGGGTGAAACGGTGGTGTAAGAGACCACCAGCGCCTGAGGTGACTCAGGCGGCTAGGTAAACCCCACCAGGAGCAAGGTCAAAAGGGAACACCCCGGTGTTCCTGCGCGGACGTTCGAGGGCTGCCCGCCCGAGTCCGCGGGTAGACCGCACGAGGCCGGCGGCAACGCCGGTCCTAGATGGATGGCCGTCACCCCGACGACCGCGAGGTCCCGGGGTACAGAACCCGGCGTACAGCCCGACTCGTCTGCCCCTCATCCCCCCGCCGGACCCCTCGTCGCGGGACCCGCTCGCCCGGCCGGGCGAGCCAGTCGCGTCGCTCCCCGCCGTCGGCCCCCTTCCGGTGTACCCGTGGGGCATGACCATTGCCGTGGAGCAGCTCAGTGAGCCCACCGTGCGGGCCTTCGTCGCCGCGCTCAACGCCAACGACCGGGCCGCCTTCGCCGCCGTGCTCGCGCCCGGGGCGACCATGTCCGACGACGGGTCGGAGCGGGACGTCGCCGACTGGACCGAGCGGGAGGTCTTCTCCTCCCGGGGCCACATGGACGTCGAGGCGGAGGCGGAGGGCGGGCTCGCGCTCGTCGCCGACTACCGCAACGACACCTGGGGCGCCATGCGGACCGCCTGGCGGTTCACCGTGGACGGCGGGAAGGTCACCCGGTTCGAGACGGGGCAGGCCTGACAGGTCCCGCCCGCCCCGGGGCCGGACGGGCCGGACGGGCCTGACGGGTCCTGCCGGGCCTAACGTCCCGCCGGGCCCCCGGCGCCGGACGGTCCCGCCGGGCCCGCCGGTGCCGCCGGGTCAGCCGCGGCCGATGTACGGCATCGTCGTCGCCATCACCGTCGCGAACTGCACGTTCGCCTCCAGTGGCAGGGCCGCCATGTGGACCACCGTCGCCGCCACGTCCGCCGCGTCCATCACCGGCTCCGGGGCGAGTTCGCCGTTGGCCTGGAGGATGCCGGACTGCATACGGGCCGTCATGTCCGTGGCGGCGTTGCCGATGTCGAGCTGGCCGCACGCGATCCGGTACGGGCGGCCGTCGAGGGAGAGGGACTTGGTCAGACCCGTCATCGCGTGCTTCGTCGCCGTGTACGCGATCGAGTGCGGACGCGGCACATGCGCCGAAATCGAGCCGTTGTTGATGATCCGGCCGCCTTGTGGCGACTGGTCCTTCATCGCCCGGAACGCGGCCTGTGCGCACAGGAACGCGCCCGTCAGATTGACGTCCACCACCGCGCGCCAGGTCTCCGGGTCCAGGTCCTCCACCGGAACCCCGCCGCCCGCGAACGTGCCCGCGTTGTTGAACAGCAGGTCGACCCGGCCGAAGTGGTCCCGTACGGCCGTGAAAAGGGCCGCCACCTGGGCGGGTGAGGTCACGTCCGTGGGGACGCAGAGGGTGTCCGACGGGGGGAGCGGCGCCGCCGTCTCCTGGAGGGGCTCCAGGCGGCGGCCCGCCAGGGCCACCCGCCAGCCGGCCGCCGACAGCGCCCGCGCGACACTTCGGCCGATTCCCGATCCCGCTCCCGTGACCACTGCGATGCTCATGGCCGCGCAGCGTACGGCAGACCCGCGTGCCACGAACTCATCCGTCCGACACGTGGACGTTCGGTAACCGACAACGTGAGGTCGTCCCGCCCCCCTGCAATACCTGCGGACACCATTTGTCAGGGGAGGGTTACATGACCGCCGACCAGACCCACACCGATGAAATCCGAGCCGTCGCGCGCCACTTGGCGCGCCGGCGCTTCCTCACCGCCACCGGCGCCGCCACCGCGCTCGCCTTCGCCGTGAACCTGCCCGCCACGGGCACGGCCGCCGCCGCCGAGCTCGCCCCCCGCCTCGTCTCCGAGAACCCCTTCACCCTGGGGGTGGCCTCCGGCGACCCCCAGCCCGGCTCCGTCCTGCTGTGGACCCGGCTCGCCCCCCGCCCGTACGAGCCCGGCGGCGGGCTGCCCGCCCGCAGCCGGATCGACGTCCAGTGGGAGCTCGCCCAGGACGCCCGCTTCACGCGCGACGTCCGCCGAGGCAGCGCCCCCGCGCACCCCGAGTTCGACCACTCCGTGCACATCGAGGTGCTCGGACTCGCCCCCGGCCGCGTCTACTACTACCGCTTCCGCCTCGGCAGCTGGCTCAGCCCCGTCGGCCGCACCCGCACCGCGCCCGCGCCCGGCGCCGCCGTCTCCCGGCTCCGGCTCGCCGCCGTCTCCTGCCAGGCGTACCCCGACGGCTACTTCACCGCCCACCGGCACCTCTCCCGCGAGGACGTCGACGTCGTCTTCCACCTCGGCGACTACATCTACGAGTACCCCATCGACTCCACCGCGGCCGACCGCCACTACAAGCCCGGCACCATCCCCGCCGTCTACGACCACGAGACCGTCACCCTCGACGACTACCGGCTGCGCTACGCCCTCTACAAGTCGGACCCCGACCTGATCGCCGCGCACGCCGCCCACCCCTTCGTCGTCACCTGGGACGACCACGAGACCGAGGACAACTACGCCGGCGCCGTCTCCCAGGACCAGGTGCCGCCGGAGGAGTTCCTCATCCGCCGCGCCGCCGCCTACCGCGCCTACTGGGAGAACCAGCCGCTGCGCCCGCCCCAGCGGCCGGCCGGGCCCGACGCCCGCCTCTACCGGCGCCTGAGCTACGGCCGGCTCGCCCAGTTCGACATCCTGGACACCCGCCAGTACCGCTCCGACCAGGCCTACGGCGACGGCTGGCAGAACCCCGGACCGGTCATCGACGACCCGGCCCGCACCCTCACCGGCGCCACCCAGGAACGCTGGCTCACCGACGGCTGGCGGGCCTCCAAGGCCCTGTGGAACGTCGTCCCGCAGCAGGTCATGTTCTCCGAGCGGCGCAACGTCCCGACCGCCGCGTACAAGCTCTCCATGGACGCCTGGGACGGCTACCGGGCCTCCCGGCAGCGGGTCCTCGCCGGCGCCGCCGCCGCCGGCGTCGGCAACCTGCTGGTGCTCACCGGCGACGTCCACGTCGCCTTCGCCTGCGACATCAAGGCCGACTTCCGCGACCCGGCGTCCCGGACCGTCGGCACCGAGATCGTCACCACCTCCATCGCCAGCGGACGCGACGGCGCCGACAAGCCCGGCAACCACGCCGCCCTGCTCCAGGCCAACCCGCACATGAAGTTCTACAACGGGCGCCGCGGCTACGCGCTCGTCACCCTCGACCAGAAGAGCGCCCGCGCCGACTTCCGCACCGTGTCGGCCGTGACGAGCCCCGGCGCGCCCGTGACCACGGCCGCGTCCTTCGTCACCGAGGCGGGCCGGCCCGGCCTCACACCCGCCTAACATAGGAGGGATTCAACGAAACGGAGCAGCGATGCCGGAGAGCGGCCGGACCACCACCAAAACCCATATAGCCGGCATACCGGCCGCCACCGCCGCCCGCAGGGCCGGGCTGCTCGTGACGCTGGTGCTCGGCGGTCTGACCGCCCTCCCCCCGCTCTCCATGGACATGTACCTCCCGGCCCTGCCGGAGGTCACCCAGGCGCTCCGCGCACCCGCCGCCACCGTCCAGCTCACCCTCACCGCCTGCCTCGTCGGCATGGCCCTCGGCCAGCTCGTCGTCGGCCCCATGAGCGACCGATGGGGCCGCCGGCGCCCGCTCCTCATCGGCATGGCCGTATACGTCTTCGCCACCGCCGTCTGCGCCCTCGCCCCCTCCGCCGGGCTCCTCATCGGCTTCCGGCTGCTCCAGGGACTCGCGGGCGCGGCCGGCATCGTGATCGCCCGCGCGGCCGTCCGCGACCTGTACGACGGCGTCGAGATGGCCCGGTTCTTCTCCACCCTGATGCTGATCTCCGGCGTCGCCCCGGTCGTCGCCCCGCTGATCGGCGGCCAGATCCTGCGGATCACCGACTGGCGGGGCGTCTTCTACGTCCTCACCTGTGTCGGACTCCTCCTCACCCTGGTCGTCTGGCGCTTCCTGCCCGAGAGCCTGCCGCCCGAGCGGCGGCACGCGGGCGGCGTCGGCGAGGCGCTGGGCACCATGCGCGGACTCCTCGCCGACCGGGTCTTCACCGGCTACACGCTGACCGGCGGCCTCGCCTTCGCCGTCCTCTTCGCGTACATCTCCGCCTCCCCGTTCGTCATCCAGGAGATCTACGGGGCCTCCCCGCAGACCTTCAGCCTGCTCTTCGGGCTGAACTCCATCGGCCTCGTCATCGTGGGCCAGATCAACGGGCGGCTGCTCGTCGGCCGGGTCAGCCTCGACAAGGTCCTCGGCTGGGGCCTCGGCGTCATCCTGCTCGCCGCCGTCGCCCTGCTCCTGATGACCACCGGCGTCTTCGGCGAGCCCGGCCTGCCGGCCGTCGCCGCCGGGCTGTTCGTCCTGATGTCCGCGATGGGCCTGGCCATGCCCAACACCCAGGCCCAGGCCCTGATGCGGACCCCGCACGCGGCCGGCTCCGCCTCCGCCCTGCTCGGCACCTCCTCCTTCCTCATCGGCGCGATCGCCTCCCCGCTGGTCGGCATCGCGGGCGAGGGCACCGCCGTCCCCATGGCGGTCGTCCAGACCGGCTGCGCGGTCGCCGCCATCGCCTGCTTCCTGCTGCTGTGCCGCCCCTGGCGGCGGGCCGCCGGGACGCCCGCCGCGCCCGCCTAAAATGGGCCGGTGAACGCCTCCCACCCCTCCGCCGACTCCCTGCGCGCCGCGCTCGCCGCCGTCCTCGACGGGCTGCCGCCGCGCCAGGCCGCCCAGGCCGTCGAGCGGCTGATCGCCAACTACCGGGGGGACACCCCGACCGACGCGCCCGTGCTGCGTGACCGGTCCGACGTCGCCGCCTACGCCGCCTACCGGATGCCCGCCACCTTCGAGGCGGTGCGCGCCGCCCTGTACGGGCTCGTGGACGCCGCCCCCGACTGGACGCCCGCCACCCACACCGACGTCGGCGGCGGCACCGGCGCGGCGGGCTGGGCCGTCGCCGAGGCGTGGGAGGGCGCCGCCCGCACCACCGTCCTGGACTGGGCCGAGCCCGCCCTCACGCTGGGCCGGGAGCTCGCCGACGGCGCCTTCGAGGCCGACTGGCGCCGGGAGCGGATCGGCGGGGCGCTGCGGCTCGCCGACACGGACCTGGTGACCGTCTCGTACGTCCTGAACGAGCTCACCGAGGCGGACCGCACCGCGCTCGTCACCGAGGCCGCGCGCGCCGCGCGGGCCGTCGTCATCGTCGAGCCGGGCACCCCCGACGGCTACGGGCGGATCATCGCCGCCCGCACCCTGCTCGTCGAGGCGGGCTTCACCGTCGCCGCGCCCTGCCCGCACAGCGGCGCCTGCCCGATCGCGCCGGGCACCGACTGGTGCCACTTCTCGGCCCGGGTCAGCCGCTCCTCGCTGCACCGCAAGGTGAAGGGCGGTTCGCTGCCCTACGAGGACGAGAAGTACGCCTACGTCGCCGCCACGCGCTTTCCGGTGACCCCGGCCGCCGCCCGGGTGGTGCGCCGCCCGCAGATCCGCAAGGGGCTGGTGCAGCTGGAGCTGTGCGGGCCGGACGGGCTCGGCCGCGACACGGTCACCAAGCGCCACGGGCCCCTGTACAAGCAGGCCCGGGACGCCGAGTGGGGCGACGCCTGGCCGCCGGAGGAGACCGCCTAGGGCCGGTCGGGGCTCCTAGGGCCGCAGCTCCTGGGTGCAGCACTTCACGCTGCCGCCGCCCTTGAGCAGCTCGCCCAGGTCCATGCCGAGGGGCTCGAAGCCGCGCTCCCGCAGCGGGGCGAAGAGGCCCACCGCCGCCTGCGGGAGCAGCACGTGCCGGCCGTCGCTCACCGCGTTCAGGCCGAGCGCGGCGGCGTCCTCGGCGCTCGCGATCAGGGCGTCGGGGAAGAGCCGCTCCAGGACCGAGCGGCTGCCGGGGGAGAAGGCGCCCGGGTAGTACATGACCTCGTCGCGCGTGTCGTCCAGCACGCACAGCGCCGTGTCCAGGTGGTAGTAGCGCGGGTCCACCAGCTCCAGGCCGATCACCGGGCGCCCGAAGAACTCCTGGGCCTCGTCGTGGGAGAGCGGGCTGGAGCGGAAGCCCCGGCCGGCCAGGATCCAGGAGGCGGTGACGGCGAAGTCGCCCTCGCCCTCGTTCACGTGCTCCGGGACGCGCACGTCCGCGTCCGCGTAACCGTTCCCCCGGAACCAGTCGAGGTGCGCGGCGGCCTCGTCGGAGCGCTCCGGGTAGGCGAACCTCGCCCCCAGGACGCGCCCGTCCACCACGGTGGCGCCGTTCGCGGCGAAGACCATGTCCGGCAGGCCCGGACGCGGGTCGAGCAGCTCCACGGTGTGGCCGAGCGCGCGGTAGCGGTCGCGCAGGTCCTCCCACTGCGCGAGGGCCAGCGGCAGGTCGACCGGCTTGGTGGGGTCCATCCAGGGGTTGATGGAGTACGTCACCTTGAAGTGCGCGGGTGGGCACATCAGATAACGGCGGGGCGAGGCCTCGCGCGGTGTGGGGCGCAAAGAGGGCTCCTCTACGGTCGCTGTGCGTTGAGCCCATGGTCCGCTTTCCGGGGGCCGCGCGCTGTGGACCGTTCGGGTGGTTCGGACGCCCTCCCGCGACGTCCGCCGACGCCCCCGGGCCGGCCCTCCCGCGACGTCCGCCGACGCCCCCGGGCAAGCGAGACGGGGCGTCTCGCTGCTGCTAGGTTTGCGTCATGACGGACACCAAGGCACCCGACTCCTCCCGCCGCAGCGAACGCTCCCGCCGCGCCATCTACGCCGCCGCCCTCGACCTGGTCTCCGAGGTGGGCTACGCGAAGACCACCGTCGAGGGGATCGCCTCCCGCGCGGGCGTCGGAAAGCAGACCATCTACCGCTGGTGGCCGGAGAACTCCAAGCCCGCCGTCCTCATGGAGGCCTTCCTGGACCTCGCCGAGCGGGCGGGCGAGGCGGCCGGGGCCGAGGGCGGGAGTGAGATCCCCGACACCGGCGACCTCGCCGCCGACCTCCGGCAGGTCCTGCGCGCCACCGTCGACGAGCTCAACGACCCCGTCTACGACCGCCCCACCCGCGCGCTCGCCGCCGAGGGCATCGTCGACCCCGAGCTCGGCGCCCGGTTCACCGCGAAGCTCCTCGAACCCTCGCTCCAGCTGTACGTACGCCGCATCGAGGCCGCCCAGGCGGCCGGTGACGTCGATCCCGCGATCGACCCCCGGATCGCCCTCGAACTCCTCGTCGGCCCCCTCCACCACCGCTGGCTGCACCGCACCCTGCCGCTCACCCACGCCTACGCCGACACCCTCGTCGACTACGCCCTGCGCGGCCTCGGCGCCCGTCGGTGAGAACCGGCCCACCCCCCGGTTCCCGACTCCGGTCACCCGAGGCGCAGGATGGTGGGACGATGGAGAGCCCGTGGGACCGAACGGGCGAGCATGAGGTGTGAGGGGATAGATGGGCGACGGCATCGGCCGCTACCGCGGCACGGAGAGCAAACTCGCACAGTGGCTGCGCAGGCGCCCCAAGCGGAGCGCGGCCGACGTCGAGAACGACCGTGAGAACGCGCTCCTGGCCGTCGCCGCCGCCGGGATGCCGCTGGCCCCCGCCGCGTACCCCCTCGGCTACCGCTGTTCCTGTGAGCGGATCGGCTGTCCCACCCCCGCCCGGCACCCCGTCTCCTTCGCCTGGCAGACCCAGTCGACCACCGACCGGGCCCAGATCGAGCGCTGGGCGCGCAACCAGCCCGAGGCGAACTTCGTCACCGCCACCGGCATGGTCCACGACGTCCTGGACGTCCCCTACGCCGCCGGCCGGGCCGCCCTGGACCGGCTGCTCGCCGAGGGTGTCGACGTCGGCCCCGTGGCCGTCTCCGACGCCGCCGAGGACCGTGCCGACGACGGGCGCATGTTCTTCTTCACCGCCACCCGCGGCACCCCCGAGGACGAGGACGAGTGGTGGCCCTGCGAGCTGGACTGCCATCCCGAGACCATGGACGAGCACCCGGGGCTGCGCTGGCACTGCCGCGGCAGCTACGTGCTCGTACCGCCGTCCCGGCTCCCCGGTGACGAGGGCAGCCAGCCCGCCCTGTCCTGGGTCCGCGGCCCCGAGCACCCGCTGCCCGACCCGCTGAACCTCCTGGAGACCCTCACCGACGCCTGCGCCCGGCACGCCGCCGCACAGGCCGAGCAGGGGGAGAGCGCCGAGCACGAGATCGCCTGGCCGATCGGGCGCTGACCGGAGCCCGGAGCGGGGCCCGGAGCGGGGCCCGGACCGGCGGTGGAGCTCCTACGAGCCCTCCGCCGCCGTCACGCCCTGGAGCCGGCCCACGACCGCGACCGCGTCGCGCTCCGCGCCCGCCGGCTTCACCAGCGCCGTCTGGCTCGACACCCACCGCTTGGTGACCGTGTTCCGCACCTCGCCGGTCAGCAGCGCCTTCACGTCCTTGCCGACCTTCGGCCGGTAGCCCTTCGCCGCCGTCTCGCGCTCGAAGTAGCGGGTGGCGAAGAAGACCAGCGCCCCGCCGTCCTCGGTGACGAGCCCCAGCGGCGCGAAGTCCCCGCCGCTCTCCGCCCGGTCCACGTACTGCGTCACCAGCCCCGGCCGCCTGGCCTCCTTCTCCCGCGCGGCCCGCCACGCGGTGGTGTGCGGGCCCGGTGCGAACGGCCCGGCCGCCCCGCTCCTGAGGAACGCCACGTACCGCTCGCCCAGCTCCCCGGGCGGGACCGCCGGCCCCCCGGGACCGGCGCCGGCCGGCACCGCGTAGCCCGCCTCGGTCCTGAACGCGGGGACGTCGCCGGGGCTCAGGATCGACAGATAGGCGACCTCCCAGAGCTGCTGGGCGCCGCCGCGCACGAAGACCAGGAGCCAGCGGTTGTCGCCGGGCCCCTGGTCGGTGTCCCGGTTGGAGTCGGTGTCCGCGACGAAGAAGCGCGGCCAGCCGGCCTTCCGGGGGATGAGGAACTTCGCGTCCGTCAGCTCCAGCGGCCGGTGGTCCGGATTGCCGCCGGGCGAGGACTTCTGGCGGGAGCGGAGGCCCGCCTGGTTGATCTCGCCCATCGGACCGGTGACCCGGCCCGCGTCGAGGGCCGGGTCGTACGCCTTGTCGGCCTTGTTGTAGGCCTCGGTGAAGTCCTTCAGGGCCTGCGCGGCCTCGTCCTTCGTGGCGGCCGGGACGAGCTCCCGCTCGCCGTGCACGGTCACGCAGCCGCTCGCGGTCAGCGCCAGGACGGACGCCGCCGCCGCCGCGAGGAGCGTGTCAGCCGGCCGCCTCCACGCCGGTCGCCCCAGCCTTCTCATCGCTCTCGGCCGCCTTCTGCTCCGCCACCCGCTTGGACGGACCCGACCCTACCGGGGCCAGGAACACCGCGAGCGTCGGGATCAGATATGCGGCCCACACCGTGACCTGAAGGACCGTCGGGTCGGGCTGGAAGTTGAACACGCCCTTGAGCAGCGTGCCGTACCAGCTGTCCGGCGGGATCGTCGCCGAGATGTCGAACGCCTTGTCCGCCAGGCCGCCGAGGAAGGCCGCCTCCTGCAGGTCGTGCACGCCGTACGCCAGCACACCGGCGGCGACCACGACCAGCATCCCGCCGGTCCAGGTGAAGAACTTCGCCAGGTTGATCCTCAGCGCGCCCCGGTAGAACAGCCAGCCCAGGAACACGGCCGTCAGCAGGCCCAGGATCACGCCGACCAGCGGCGCGTGGGTGCCGTCGGACGAGGCCCGCACCGACGCCCACACGAACAGCGCCGTCTCCAGGCCCTCCCGGCCGACCGCCAGGAACGCGGTCGCCACCAGCGCGCCCGTGCCCATCTGGAGCGCCGCGTCCAGCTTTCCGTGCAGCTCCGTCTTCAGGTGCCGCGCGGTGCGCCGCATCCAGAAGACCATCCACGTCACCAGCACCACGGCGAGGATCGACAGCGAGCCGCCGAGCAGTTCCTGCGCCTCGAAGGTCAGCTCCTGCGAGCCGAAGGTCAGGCCGGCGCCGAAGGCCAGCGCGACGGCGACGGCGACGCCGATGCCGATCCAGATCGGCCGCAGGGCGTCCCGGCGGCCGGTCTTCACCAGATAGGCGATGAGGATGCAGACGACCAGGCTGGCTTCAAGACCCTCGCGCAGGCCGATCAGATAGTTGCCGAACACGGCGGTCCCTCCTTGGACGTCGTTCGGTGACGGGGGTGGCGGCGGCTCAGGCGAACAGCGCCCGGCCCCACCAGTCGTCCTTGTCGCGGACACCGGGCGGGATCGCGAACAGCGCCGAACCCACGTGCTGGATGTACTCGTTGAGCGCGTCCGAGCGGGACAGCGAGGTCTGCACCGGGACGAAGCCGGTCCGCACGTCCTTCTGGTACGCGAGGAAGAACAGGCCCGCGTCCAGCCGGCCCAGCCCGTCCGTGCCGTCCGTGAAGGAGTAGCCGCGCCGCAGGATCGTCGCGCCCGCGTTGGAGTCGGGGTGCGCCAGGCGCACGTGCGAGTCCGGCTTCATCGCCTTCAGGAACGGCTCGTCGTGCTCCTTGGGCTTCCCGGCGGGCGCGCCCTCCTTCTTGTCGCGGCCGAAGACGTCCTCCTGCTCGGCGAGCGAGGTGCGGTCCCAGGTCTCGACGTTCATCCGGATCCGGCGGGCGACCAGGTAGGAGCCGCCGTCCAGCCAGGCGGCCGGGCCCTCGGCGCCCTTGCCCGACACCCACACGTGCCGCGCGAGGCGGTCGGTCTCGGTGCCCGCGATGTTCCGGGTGCCGTCCTTGAAGCCGAAGAGGTTGCGCGGGGTCTGGGCGTCCGGGGTCGTCGAGGACGTCTTGCCGAAGCCGAGCTGCGACCAGCGGACCGCGACCTTGCCGAAGCCGATGCGGGCCAGGTTGCGGATGGCGTGCACGGCGACCTGCGGGTCGTCCGCGCAGGCCTGGACGCACAGGTCGCCGCCGCTGCGGGCCGGGTCCAGGTTGTCGCCGGGGAACTTGGGCAGGTCGACCAGGGCCGCGGGGCGCTTGCCGGCCAGCCCGAAGCGCCCGTCGAAGAGCGAGGGGCCGAAGCCGATGGTGAGGGTGAGCCGGGAGGGCCTGAGGCCCAGCGCCTCGCCGGTGTCGTCCGGCGGGGCCTCCGGCAGGCCGCCGTAGGCGCCCTCGCCGACCTCGTGGCCGGCCGTCATGCGCTCGGCGGCCCGGGTCCAGTCCTTGAGGAGCTGGACCAGCTCGGCGCGGTCGGTCGTCTTCACGTCGAAGGACGCGAAGTGCAGCCGGTCCTGGACGGCGGTGGCGATGCCGGCCTGGTGCGGACCGTGGAAGGGGACGGCTCCGCCGCTGTCGGCGACGGTCTCGGTGGCCCCGTCGCCGCCCCGGGTGAGGGCGACGGTGGTGCCGGCGGCGACGGCGCCGAGCGCGAGCCCGGCCCCGCCCCAGCCGATGACGCTGCGGCGGGAGGGGGCGGGGCCGCCCCGCTCCTCGGGGTCCGGGAGGTTCTCGGTCATCGTGGGTCCCCCTCCGTTACTTGACGACGGCGGCGGCGAGCTTGGAGAGCGGCTCGGCGAGCGCGTTCACGCCGTCCGAGAGCTCCTTGCGCTGCTCCTTGCCGACCTTCTCGTACGAGGTGAAGGCGTAGCCCGTCTTGTCCGCGCGGTACTTGTCGAGGAGCGTGTTCAGGGCGGCGAACTGCCTGTCGAGCTCGGCGACCAGCTTGGGGTCGTTCTTGGACGCGACCGGCTTCAGCAGCTCGAAGGACTTCTGGGCGCCCTCGACGTTGGCCTTGAAGTCGACCAGGTCGGTGTGCGAGTAGCGCTCCTCCTCGCCGGTGACCTTGCCGGTGGCGACCTCGTCGAGGAGCTCCTTGGCGCCGTTGGCCATGGAGGTGGGCGTGATGTCGGCCTTGCCGACCCGCTTCACCCAGTCGGCGAGGTCCTTGTCGAGGAGGTCGGCGAGCTGCTTCTCGCGGTCGCCGATCTTCTTGTCCTGCCACAGCGCCTTCTCCAGGCGGTGCCAGCCGGTCCAGTCCTTCGCCGGGTCCTGGCCGGCCTCCAGGCCGTCCTCGCGGACGTCGACCTTGGGGTCGATGTCGCCGAAGGACTCGGCGACCGGCTCGGTGCGCTCCCAGCCGATGCGGGACTCGGCGTACGCCTTCTTGGCGGCCTCGACGTCACCGGCGCGGACGGCGTCGGTGAAGACCTTGACCTTCGGCAGGGTCGCCTCGGCCTGCGCCTGCACGTACTGGCGGTAGGCGGCGACGGCGGCGTCCATCTCGGGCGAGCGCTTCACGGCGCCGGTGCCGGCGCCGGTCGCGGTGACCTTCTGGCGGATGCCGTCGCCCTTCATGCCGGGCTTGCAGGCGATCTCGTAGTCGCCGGCCTTGATCTCGGCGGTGACGGACGCCTTGGTGCCGGGGCCGATGTTCTCGCGCTCGGCGACGATCCGGTCGTCCGGGTAGAGGACGTAGACCTCGGTGACCTTGCTGCCGCGGTTCTCCACGTTCAGCTTGAGGTGGCCGGCCGGGAAGTCCTTCTTGGAGACCTCGCAGGAGTCGTCCTTCGCGATCACCTGGACCGCGCCGTCCTCCGACTTGGCGTCGCTCTTCTGCGTGCAGCCCGTGGCGGCGGCCAGGACCGCCGCCGTGGCGGCGGCGGTGAGGACGGTGAGACGGACGGCTCGCATGAGGGCTCCACTCGGGGACACGGCGCTGGGACAGGGTGCGGGGGACGGGGTGAGGCGGACCTAACTTAACCGAGGCTTACCTGAGCGATACCCACCCGTCCAGTGATTCAGCTCTCAGGTCCGGGGCCCCGGACACAGCCCGGTCACGGCTGTCCCACGGAGCCTTCAGGGCTTGGTCAAGGGCTGGTCAAGCAGGGCGGATTGTCCTGATTCGGGCTACGTGCGGGTAGCACCACGGGCGCGCCCGTCCGGGGGTGCGGGAACACCTCCACCGGCTGCCGGTAGACCCGGCTCAGCAGCTCCCCGCCGAGCACCTCCGCGGGCGGCCCGGCCGCCTCGATCCGGCCCCCGTGCAGCACCGCCACCCGGTCCGCGTACGCGGCGGCGAGCCCCAGGTCGTGCAGGACCGCGACCACCGCGACCCCCGCCGCCGCCCGCGCCCGGCACACCCCGAGCACCAGCTCCTGGTGGCGCAGGTCGAGCGCGGCGGTCGGCTCGTCGAGCAGCAGCAGTCCGGTCCGCTGGGCGAGCACCCGGGCCAGCGCGACCCGGGCCCGCTCGCCGCCGGACAGCGCGGGGAAGGGGCGCGCGGCGAACCCCTCGGTCTCCGTCAGCGCCAGCGCCTCGGCGACCGCCGCCCCGTCCTCCGCCTCCCGGGCGGTCCCGGCCCAGGGCGCCCGGCCCATCCGGACCACCTCGGCGACCGGGAAGGGGAAGGAGAGCGCCGCGTCCTGCGGCAGCACCGCCCGGCGCAGGGCCAGTTCGGCGGCGCTCCAGGCGGCCGCGGGGCGGCCCGCGATCCGCACCGCCCCGGCGTCCGGCGCCAGGTCCCCGGCGAGCGCCGCGAGCAGCGTGGACTTCCCGGCCCCGTTGGGCCCCACCAGGGCCAGCACCTCTCCGGCCCGTACGGTCACGTCGACGCCGTCCAGGACCGGGCGCCGCCCCAGCGCGAGCCGGAGCCCGGCCGCCTCGGCGACGGTCCCGCCGGGCGGGACGGGGGAGGGGAGGGCGCGGGTGCGGCGCCGGGGGAACGCCCGGACGCCAGGAATGCCGCGATGGCCCTGGAAGCTCGGCTTCATGCTCGGCTTCATGCTCGGTCTCATGCCCAACCACCTTGCCTGCGACGGGTCCTGCGCAGCAGCCAGAAGAAGAACGGGCTGCCGATGAGGGCGGTGAGGACGCCCAGGGGGAGTTCGGCCGGGGCCGCGAGGGTACGGGCCGCGAGGTCGCCGGCCATCAGGACGACCGCCCCGCCGAGCGCGCTGCCCGGGACGAGGAAGCGGTGCCCGGGGCCGTGCGCCATGCGCAGCAGGTGCGGCACGAGCAGGCCCACGAAGGTGATGATCCCGGCCACCGCGACCGCCGCCGCCGTGAGCAGCGCCACCACCAGGACCAGCGCGACCCGCAGCCGTTCGACGTCCACGCCCAGGTGCCGGGCGGGCCGCTCGCCGAGCGCGAGCAGGTCGAGCCGGCGGGCGTACAGCGGGGCCACGGCGAGGCCGAGCAGCGCGCACGGCAGGACGGCGAGCACCTTCGGCCAGGTCGCCTGCGCCAGCGAACCGAGCTGCCAGAAGGTGATCTGGGTGAGCTGGGCGTTGTCGGCGAAGAAGACGAAGAGGCCGATGAGGGCGCCCGCGAAGGCGTTGACCGCGATGCCGGTGAGGATCAGGGTCACCACCTCCGTACGCCCGCCGGACCGCGACAGCGCGTACACCAGGCCCACCGTCAGGAGTCCCGCCCCGAAGGCGCAGGCGGTGACGGTCCAGCCGCCGAGGAACGACAGCCCGAGCGCGATGGCGCCGACCGCGCCGACGGCCGCGCCCGCCGAGATGCCGATCACGCCGGGTTCGGCGAGCGGATTGCCGAACACGCCCTGGGTCAGGGCGCCCGCGCAGCCCAGCGAGGCGCCGACCAGGAGGGCGAGGACGACCCGGGGGAGGCGGATGTTCCACAGCACGCTCTCCGCCGACCGGTCCAGGGCGTGGCCGCCGAGGCCGGTCCGGTGCAGGACGGAGGCGAGGACGTCGCCGAGCGGGATCTCGTACGCCCCGATCCCGGCCGACAGCAGCGCGAGCAGCAGCAGGGCGCCGAGCAGGGCGCCGGTCAGCACGGTGGTCCGGCCCGCGCGGGGGCGGGCGGCCCCGGACGCGGCGGCGGTCTCCGCGGCGGCGGACTCCGGGGCCGTCTCCGTGGTGGCGGCGGTCACTTGGGCTCCCCGTACAGCTGGTCGACCAGCGTCTTCAGGACCCGGTCGGTGCGCGGGCCGTAGGTGAGGAGCACGCCGTCGTCGACGGAGACGATCCGGCGGTCCTGCCCGGCCGGGGTCTCGGCGACGCCGGGCAGCCGGACCAGTCCGTCGACGCCGCCGACCGAGTCGAGTCCCTTGCGCATCACGAGGATCGCGTCCGGCGCGGCGGCGGCCAGCGCCTCGCTGGTGAGCGGGGTGAAGTCCTTGGTGAGCCCGGACTCCTTGCCCGCGTCGACGGCGCCGGCCGCCTCCAGGAGCGAGCTCGCCCCGGAGTCGGCGCCGCCGAGGAGGTAGACGGCGGCCGAACCGCGCACGTACAGGAAGGCGACCCGGGGCTTCCCGGAGCGGGCGGGGACCGTCCGGCGCACCGCGTCGAGCCGGGCCTCGGTGCGCCGGGCGAGCGCGTCGCCCGGGCCGGGCACGCCGAGCGCGGCGGAGACGGCGCCGATCCGCGCGGGCACGTCGGCGAGGCCCTTGGCGGGCGCGACGACCAGCAGCGGGACACCCGCCTCGCGGATGCGGGCGACGGCCTCGGCGGGCCCGGTGGTGCTCTCGGCGAGGACGAGGGTGGGCCGCAGCGACAGCACGCTCTCGGCGGAGACGTCGTGGGCCCGGGTCACCACCGGGAGCCGCGCGGCCTGTTCGAAGGTGGCGGTGACGTCGCGGGCGACCACCTGCCCGCCGAGCCCGAGGCTGAAGACGAGCTCGGAGAGGGAGCCGCTGAGCGGGACGATCCGCTCGGTGGAGGTCACGGTCACCCGGCGCCCGTCGGCCGAGGCGACGGTGACGGGGAGTCGGGGCCGGGCCTGCTCGCGGGCGGCGAGGGGCTCGATCCGGTCGGGCCCGGTGGTGGCCCCGGCGGGCGCGGGCGCGGCCTCGGGGGCCGCCGGGCCGCAGCCGCCCGTGGTGAGGGCGAGGGCGAGCGCGAGCGGGGCGAGGAGCGCGATCGCCTTGCTGCGGGGGCGAGTCGGGGGTGTGCGATGGGGTGTGCGATGGGGTGTGCGGGGGGCGGTGCGCACCGGCGGGCTTCCTGTCTCTCGGTGGCGGCGGACGTCTTGACCGGGTCGTATCTTAGGTTAGCCTTACCTAAGCTTCCTCGAACCGGAGGGTTCCATGCCGCCGTTCCCCAGACCCGGGCGCGCATCCGCCGTGACACTCGTCGCGGCCCTGCTCGCCGTCCTCCTCCCGGCCGCCGCCGCCCGCGCGGACAGCCGGACCGTGCAGGGCGGACGGCTCGACTGGGGGATCAAGACCTCCTTCCAGAGCTACGTCACCGGGCCCGTCGCCCAGGGAAGTTGGGGGCTCACCGGCGGCGCCGCCACGGTCGGCAGCGGGCAGTTCCGCTTCCACTCCGCGCGCGGCTCGTACGACCCCGCCACCGGCGCCTTCGACGCCGCCTTCAGCGGCGGAGTGCGCTTCCTCGGGCACCGCGAGGCCGACGGCGGCCACGCGCTCGACCTCACCGTCAGCCGCCCCCGGATCCGCGTCCAGGACGGCCGGGGCACGCTGTACGCCGACATGGCGAGCAAGGCCAAGGGCAGCGGCACGCTCACCCGCCGCGCCGGGGTCCCGCTCGCCGCGCTCGACCTCTCCGGGATCGACATGCGCGGCGGCACCGGCCCGCTCGTCCTCACCGGCGTGCCCGCGACCCTCACCGCGCAGGGCGCGGCCGCCTTCGCCGGCTACTACACGGCCGGCACCCCGCTGGACCCGGTCGCCCTCTCCGTCGACCTCGTCGGCGCGGCGGGCACGAAGCCGCCGGCCTCGCCGACGCCGGACGCGTCCGCCCCGGCGAACGGGAAGGCCACCACCGGATTCCGGGACGCCGCCGTCGACTGGGGCGTGCGCCGCACCTTCCGCGAGTACGTCACCGGGGCCGTCGCCCAGGGCCGCTGGACGCTGAGCGGCGGCGCCCAGGACGGCGGCGCGCTCTTCCGCTTCCCGGCGGGCAAGGGCGCGTACGACCCCGAACGCGGCACCCTCGACGCCGCCTTCACGGGAGCCGTCCGCTTCACCGGCGCCCACCTCGACCTCACCCTCGGCGCCGTCACCGTGAAGGTCGCCGACGGGCGCGGCACGCTCAGCGCCGACGTCACCGCCGCCGGGAGCCCGCCCGGGAAGGCGGTCCCGCTCGTCACCTTCGCCGCCGGGAAGCTGCGCGCCGAGGACGGTCTGGTCAGCGTCGCCGAGGCCCCGGCCACCCTCACCGAGGGCGGCGCCAGGGCGTTCGGCGGGATGTACCGGGCCGGCACCGCGATGGACCCGGTCTCCCTCGCCGTCGCCGTCGGCGCCACGGCGCAACTGCCGCCGCTGCCGGACCTGGGGACGGACGCGAGCACGCCGGAACCGGCGCCCTCCTCGGCCCCCGCGCCCGGGCCGGCCCCGGCGAAGGCCGCCGACAGCGCCCCGGCGCCCACGGTCTGGATCGCCCTCGGCGCGGGAGCGGCGCTGGCCGGGGCCGTGGCCCTCGGAGCGGTCCTGCGCAAGCGCCGCACCCGCGCGGCCGGCTGACCGGACGTCATACCGCCGCGACGACACGTCCCCCCGGCGGCACGTCCCCCGCCCGTTCGGGCATCACCCCCGAACCCTCGCCCCCTCCTCTCCCGACCTCCTCGCTCCATCGCACCGGCCGCCGGCACACAGGCGCGCCGTCACCCCGTCCTGCCCGCACCCTCACCAGGAGAGCACCCACCCATGGCCACCCCCCTGAGCCACCGCGCCCTCGTCCGGGCCGCCGCCCTCGCCACCGTCGTGGCGCTCGGCACCGGCGCCCTCGCCCTGCCCGCCGTCGCCGCCGACGCCGCGCCCCCGATCCCGCTGCGGAACGGCACCCTCGACTGGGGCATCAAGGAGTCCTTCCGCTCCTACCTCGCCAAGCCCTTCGCCAAGGGCCGGACCACCCTCGAAGGCGGTGCCCGCCAGGCCGCCGGCCACGGCGTCTTCACGTTCGTCGACGGCACCGGCAGCTACGACCGGGGCACCCACGCCACCGCCAACTCCTTCAAGGGCGGCGTCCGCTTCGAGGCCCACGACGGGGCCCTGGACATCCGGATCTCCGACGTCCGCCTGTCGACGAAGGGCACCGCCGCGCCGACCGGCGAGATCACCGCCGACGTGGTCACCAAGGAGAAGGACGGCAGCTACACCACCCGCGACGACATCCCCTTCGCGGCGCTCGACATGAGTGCGGTCCGGCCCGGCTCGGGCGCGGGCGGCGCGATGGTCTTCGCGGGCATACCCGCCACGCTCACCCCTCAGGGCGCCGACGCCTTCGCGGGCTTCTACAAGGCGGGCGAGGCCCTCGACCCGGCCACTCTCACCGTGACCCCGGGCGGCGCCGAGCCCACCGCCCCGACCACGCCGCCGACCCAGCCGCCGACCACGCCGCCGACGGTGCGGCCCACGCCCACGCCGACCTCGACCACGACCCCGCCGAAGCCGACGCCCACCCCCACCGCGACGGCGAAGCCCACCGCCACCGGCACCCCCACCACCGCCCCGGACTCCGGCGCGGTCAAGAGCGGACGCCTGAGCTGGGGCGTGAAGCAGTCCTGGCGGTCGTACGTCACCGGCACCTGCGGCGGTACGGTCACCCCGGCCGGCGGCGCCCGGACCAACGGCTCCGGCTACGACCTCGCCCTCACCCGGGCGAGCCTCGACAGCACGGCCCGGACCGCCGACGCGGGCTTCGGCGGCAGCCTCCGCTTCGCCTGCGCGGCGCACGGCATCGACTGGACCATCGGTGACGTCACGGTGAAGGCCGACGGCACCAGGGGCACCCTCGTCGCCGACGTGACCACCGCCAAGGGCACCAAGCGCGACGTCGCCTTCGCCGACCTCGACCTCACCAAGGCGGACTGGAAGCCCAAGAACGGCGTCGTCACCCTCGCCGCGCTCCCCGCCAAGCTGACGAAGGACGGCGCCGCCACCTTCGCCGGCCCGAGCGGCGAGGCCTTCTACGCCGCGGGCACCGCCATCGACCCGGTCACCGTCAGCCTCGCCACCACCGGGGACGCCACCCTCCCGAGCGGGCCGGGCGCGGCGGGCGGCTCCGCGGGCGGCTCCGCGGGCGGCGGCACGGGCGGCAGCGTGGGCGGCTCCGCCGCGCTCGCCGCGACCG
The DNA here is from genome assembly GCF_055582325.1 of Streptomyces sp. NPDC042100. Classification (NCBI taxonomy): domain Bacteria; kingdom Bacillati; phylum Actinomycetota; class Actinomycetes; order Kitasatosporales; family Streptomycetaceae; genus Streptomyces; species Streptomyces sp. NPDC042100. Next base: position 10,544 of record NZ_JBVJDK010000028.1, on the reverse strand, counting down.
GCTCCGACACCGCCACCGGCCCCCTGCTGGCCGCCGCCGGAGTCGCCGCCGCGGCCGGAGCGGGGATCGTCATCGCCGTCCGCCGCCGGGCGGCCGGCGTCTGATCCCCGGCCCGGGACCGAGGCCGCGCCCCTCCGGGGGCGCGGCCTCTTCGCGGTGCCCCGGCACGACCGGACGTCCGGATGCTTCAATGCCGCCATGAACACGACGGTCACTGACATCGACGTCCTGCGGGTCTTCTGCGCGGGGGACGGGCGGTACGGCAACGCGCTCGGCGTCGTACGGGACGGGCACGGTCACCCCGACGAGGCCTCCCGGCAGGCGCTCGCCAAGGAACTCGGCTTCAGCGAGACCGTGTTCGTCGACGACCCGGAGCGCGGCGTCGTCGACATCTACACCCCGGGGCTGCGGCTGCCCTTCGCCGGGCACCCGCTCGTCGGCGCGGCCTGGCTGCTCGACCTGGAGGTCGTCCACCCGCCGGCCGGGGAGGTCTGGGTGCGCGGCGACGGCGAGTTCACCTGGATCGAGGCCCGCGCCGAGTGGGCCCCGCCGCGCACCCTGCGGCGCTACGCGACGGCCGCCGAGGTCGACGCCCTGGAGGTGCCGGAGCCGGGGGAGTGGATCTACGCCTGGGCCTGGGAGGACGAGGCCGCCGGGCGGATCCGCGCGCGGGCCTTCCCCGGGCGCGGGGACGGCATCGACGAGGACGAGGCGACGGGCGCGGCGGCGCTGCTGCTGACGGCGGAGCTCGGCCGGGCGCTGAACATCACGCAGGGCCGGGGCTCGCAGCTGCTCACCGCGCCGGGCCCGGACGGCATCGTGGAGCTGGGCGGACGCGTCCGTCTGGAGCGGACCCTCACCGTCTGAGGCCCCGGGGAACGCGCGGACCCCGGGGCCTCGGAGGGCCCCGGGGTCTCCGCCGGGCGAGTGCGCGCGCACGGGCCGCGCCGGGCATGACGCGGACGGCGCGACGCGGACGGCGCGACGCGGACGGCGCGACGCGGACGGCGCGGGTCAGGCGGCGCGGGTCAGGCGGCGCTGAGCGGGAACTCGGTCGCGAGCTCCCGGAAGACCGCCCCGTTGAAGTCGAAGGCGCGCTTGCACTCGTCGACGATCCGCTGCTTCTCCAGGTCGTCCGCGTTCACCCCGTCGAGCAGCTCCCGGTAGGCCCGCTTGAAGGCGGCCGGGTTGCCGATGGCGTCGAACACGTAGAACCGCACGCCGTCGCCCTTGCGGGCGAAGCCCCAGGTCCGCTCGGCCTTGTCGCGGATGATCTGGCCGCCCGAGAGGTCGCCCAGGTAGCGGGTGTAGTGGTGCGCCACATAGCCGGCCGGCCAGTCGCGGGCGCACTCGGCGACCCGCGCCGCGTACGCCTCGGTGGCGGGCAGGGCGGTGAGCCCGGCGCGCCAGTCGGGGCCCCGCAGATGGGCGAGGTCCTGCTCCAGGGCGGCCGTGCGGAACAGCTCGGGCTGTATGAAGGGCCCGGCGACCGGGTCGGCCCGCAGGGCCTCCGCGCCGTCCTCCAGGGCCCGGTACACGAACCACAGCTGCTCCGTGTAGCGCGCGTACGCGTCCACGGCCAGGTGTCCGCCGAGGAGGTCGCTCATGAACGTCGACGACTCGGCCTCCGTGTGCTGCTCGTGCGACGCGGTGCGGATGAGTGTCGAGAAGGGCGTGTCCAAGGCGTGCCTCCGGGACCGTCGGGGGTCGGGAACCATCATGACCAGGATGATCCTGCCAAGTTAGGCTTGCCTAAGTCAACTGGTTCCCGACGTCCTGTCGGTAAAAAGCTACCCCTCTACCGGGTCAGGGCAACGTAAGAATCTCGGCCCCGGTCTCCGTGACCACCAGCGTGTGCTCGAACTGCGCCGTCCGCTTGCGGTCCTTGGTCACCACGGTCCAGCCGTCGTCCCACATGTCGTAGTCGTGGGTGCCCAGCGTCAGCATCGGCTCGATCGTGAAGGTCATGCCCGGCTGGATGAGGGTCGTGTGGTGCGGCGAGTCGTAGTGCGGAATGATCAGCCCGGAATGGAACGACGAGTTGATGCCGTGCCCCGTGAAGTCGCGCACCACGCCGTAGCCGAAGCGCTTGGCGTACGACTCGATGACCCGGCCGATGATGTTGACCTGGCGGCCGGGCCTGACCGCCTTGATGGCCCGGTTCAGGGACTCGCGGGTCCGCTCGACGAGCAGCCGCGACTCCTCGTCGACGTCGCCGCACAGGTAGGTGGCGTTGTTGTCGCCGTGGACGCCGTTGATGTAGGCCGTCACGTCCAGGTTCACGATGTCGCCGTCCTTGAGGACGGTCGAGTCGGGGATGCCGTGGCAGATGACCTCGTTGACCGACGAGCACAGCGACTTGGGGAAGCCGCGGTAGCCCAGCGTCGACGGGTAGGCGCCGTGGTCGCACATGTACTCGTGCGCGACCCGGTCCAGCTCGTCCGTGGTCACCCCCGGCGCGATGTGCCGGGCGGCCTCCTCCATCGCCCGCGCGGCGATGCGGCCGGCGATCCGCATCCGCTCGATCGTGTCGGAGTCCTGCACCTCGGGCCCGGAATACGGGGTCGGGGCGGGCTTTCCGACGTACTCGGGGCGGCGGATGGACCCCGGGACGGAACGGTGGGGGGAGAGCTCCCCCGGTACGAGAAGCGACTGGCCAGACATGTCAGCGAGTCTAACGACCGCGTCTGGGGCAGCATGGCGACAGAGGAAGGAGCCGACGATGGCCCTGTTCAAGAAGCGCACGGTGGGCAAGCCGGGCGAGTGGTACTACTGCCTGGAGCACAAGAAGGTCGAGGAGGGCCCCGAGTGCCCGGCCAAGAACCGCTTCGGCCCGTACGGCACCCCCGAGGAGGCCGCCCACGCCATGGAGACGGCGAAGGAGCGCGACCTGGAGTGGGAGACCGACCCGCGCTGGCACGACAAGCCCTCCGGCGAGGACCCCTCGGGCTCGGGGCAGGACCGGGACGGCTGAGCCCCCGGGGCCGGGTCGGCGGGGCCGCGGGGGCCACCGGGCTCGCCCGCGGGCTCAGGCCGTGGACGTGACCGTCGGCGCCGGGAGGGCCGCCGTCGCGAGGACCGTGCCGTCCGGGGCGAGCAGGCGGACCCCGGACGGCCTCCCCGCGCCCGCCGGGGCCGGGACCGGGGCCGCCCAGTACCCGTAGCCGTCCTTCAGGGCGAACGAGCCGAGCGCCGCCGTACCGCCGTCGGCCGTGTCCACCACGCACCGCACCGGCCCCGCCGCGCCGGCCGCGCCCTCCAGGTCCACCGCCATCGACAGCCACCCCGGCCGCCCCGGCCCCGCCGCGTGCGCGAAGACCCGGCCCACCTCCCGCCCGCCCGGCGACAGCAGCGCCGCCTCGGAAAGCCCCGCGCGCACCGGCGCCGTGGACACCGCCGGAGCGCCCGCCACCACCGCCGTGCCGACCGCCCAGCCGCCGAACCCGCAGGCCAGCGCCGCCGCCCCGGCCACCGCCGCACGCCGCAGCCGGTGCCGCCGCGCCCACCGGCCCCGCCGCGCCGCCGGGACCGCCGGGGCCGGGGCGGGGGCCAGCGCCGCCACCACCCGGCTCTCGAAGCCGACCGGCGGCTCCACCTCCGGCAGCAGCCCCAGCAGCCCGTCACCGGCCGCCGTCAGCCGCTCCACGTACTCCCGGCAGTCCGGGCAGCCGTCCAGGTGTGCCACCGCCTCCGCCCGCTCCCGGGCCGGCAGCACCCCCAGCGCGAGCTCCGCACCGAGCTCCCGCAGCCGCTCGCACGCCACGCCGTTCACGGCCGGTCCTCCTCCCGCCGCTCCCGTTCCTCGCGTTCCAGGGCCGCCCGCAGCTTCGCTGTGCCCGCCCTGATCCGGGTCTTCGCCGTGCCCAGCGGCACGGACTCGGCCGCCGCGACCTCCCGCGCGGTCATCCCGTAGATCCCCGCCATCACCAGCGCCCGCGCCTGCTCGCGCGGCAGCGCCCCCACCGCCCGCCGCACCCGCGCCGAGCCCTCCTCCGCCACCGCGTGCCGCTCCGGCGTGTCCGTCACCGCGCCCAGCAGCGCGTCCAGCTCCTCCGGGGCCACCGGGCTGGCCCGCCGGGCCCGTACCGCGTCGACCGCCAGGTTGTGCGCGATCGTCGTCAGCCAGGTCCGCACCGAGCCCCGCCGGGGGTCGTACACCTGCGCGTGCCGCCAGGCCCGCTCGAAGGTCTGCTGCGCGATGTCCTCCGCGAGCTGCGGATCACCGACGACGGTGACCGCCACCCCGAACACGGCCCCCTGGAAACGGCGCACGAAAGCCACCGCGATCTCCTGGTCGCCCGTGGTCAGACCGGAGAGCAGTGCCTCGTCGGGTACGCGCCCGAAGGAAGCGCCCATGTGCCGCACACCGTGGATACGTCCGGCGGCCCCGAAGGGATTGCCTGCCGTCCATTGTCCGCGCAATCCCTCCGCGCGGCCCGCCCGTATTCCCTCCGGAGGACCGAATCATGAACGGAACCACGCACCAGCACCGAACCCGCACCGGCGGCCGGATCGCCCTCGGCCTGACCAGCGCCGCCATGGTGGGCCTCCTGGCCGCCTGCGGAGGCGGCGGGAGCGGCAGCGGCAGCGGTACGCCGACCCCGGCACCGTCCGCGCCGTCCACCACGGCACCGGCGCCCGCCGGGACCACCCAGGTGAGGACGGACCTGACCGACTTCCACATCGCGCTCTCCCCGCAACCCACCCAGCCGGGGCGCTACACCTTCGTCGAGAAGAACGACGGACAGCACGACCACGCCCTGGAGATCCAGGGCAACGGCACGGAGAACCGCAGCGACACGGTCGCCCCGGGCCAGTCGACCACCCTCACCGTCGACCTCAAGCCCGGCACCTACCAGGTCTACTGCCCCATCGACGGACACAAGGACCTCGGCATGAAGACCCAGCTCACCATCGGCGGCGCGACGAACCCCGCCACGACCACTCCCGGGAACGGAAACGGCGATGGCAACGGCACCGGCTACTAGAAGCCCCGGACACCTCGGCGCGAGCTCCGCCGTCACGCCCGCGCTGCGCCTCACCGGCGCCGCCCTGACCGTCGCGATGGCCGTGATCCACCTCTCCCTCTGGGGAGACGGCTACCGGGACCTCGCCACCATCGGCGTCCTGTTCCTCCTCAACGGCGTCATCGGCCTCGCCCTCGCCGCCGCCCTGCTCGGCGCGCCCCGCCGCTTCCTCGCCGGGGCCGCCGCCGTCACCGGGCTCTTCACCGCGGGCACCCTCGGCGCGCTCGTCCTCAGCCTCACCACGGGCCTCTTCGGCTTCCGGGAGACCCTCGACGCGCGCCTCGTCGTCCCTGCCCTCGTCGTCGAGTCGGCGGGCGTCCTCGTGCTCGCCGCCCTCACCCAGCGGGCCCGGCCCCGTCCCCGGCGAGGGCCCTGCGACAGGTCCTAGACGACCGCCGCCGCCTTGCGGGCCAGCGCGTCCTCGTCCGTCTCCGCGTCGTACGAGAGCAGCTTCGGCAGCGCCAGGCACAGCAGGCCCACCGACGCCACGCACGCCACCCCGCCCGACCAGACCGCCGCCCGGGTGCCCGTCCAGCCGGCCATCGCGCCCGACCGGACCTGCCCGAGCTGCGGTCCCACGCTGTACGAGAGGACCTCGATGCCCGCCAGCCGGCCGCGCAGCTCCTCCGGGATCGTCTGGTTCCAGATCGTGGACCGGCCGAGCCCGCTCAGCATGTCGCCCGCGCCCGCGAACGCCAGGCACAGCAGCACCAGCCAGATGTTCCCGAACCAGCCCGCCGCCGCGATCGCCAGGCCCCAGCCCGCCGCCCCCGCCACCACCAGCAGCCCGTGCCGCCGCACCCGCGACGTCCAGCCGCTGGTCAGCCCCAGCACCAGCGAGCCCACCGAACCCGCCGCGTACATCAGGCCCAGCGCCCACGGGGCGCCCAGGTCGTCCGCGAGGAACGGGAAGATCGTGTTCGGGAAGGCGAAGAACATCGCCGCCAGATCGATCGCGTACGTGCCCAGCAGCACCGGCCGCGACCACGCGTACCGCGCGCCCTCCGCGATCCCGCGCAGCGAGGGCTTGTCCGCGTCCCGCGCCGGGGGCGCCGGCGCCAGCCCCCGGCACAGCAGCACCGACACCGCGCACCCCACCGCCGTCATCCCGTACGCCGCCGCGTGCCCGGCGTACGCCACCACAAGACCCGCCAGAGAGGGGCCCGCGATCGAACCGAGCTGCCAGCGCAGCGAGTTCAGCGCCGCCGCGGCGGTCTGCTGCTCGTGCGGCACCACCCGGGCCAGCGTCGAGTCGATCGCCGGGCGCTGGAGCCCCGCCAGCGCCGAGACCCCGGCCGCCACCACGTACAGCGGCCACAGCAGCGGCTCCGGCAGCAGCGCGTTCAGCAGCAGGACCACCGCCAGCAGCCCGAACGCCGCCTCCGTCGCCACGATCACCTTGCGCCGGTCCACCGCGTCGGCCAGCGCCCCGCCGTACAGCCCGAACACCACCAGCGGGACCAGCTCCACCGCGCCCATCGCGCCGACCGCCAGCGGCGAGTCCGTCAGCTCCTTGATCTGCAGCGGCAGCGCGACCAGCGCCATGAAGCTGACGAAGACGGCGACCAGCCCCTGCCACCACAGGCGCCGGAAATCACGGGACGCGCGCCAGGGCGCCAGATCGGGAAGCAGTCGTTTCACGAGGGGACATGGTCGGCGGGGCGTCCGGCGGGGGCAAACGAATTACCCCCGCGCCCCCGCGCCCCCCCCGCGCCGCGCCTCCGCGCGCCACGGCGCCTCGGTGCCGGACGCCGCCGCACGGCCGCCGCTCGCTACCACCGCGCCGGCGGCGGTGCCGTCAGCTGGTCCGCCAGCCGCGACAGCCGGTCCTTGAAGCGCAGCCGCCCGCGCGGCGCCGGCGGCAGGTTCTCCCCCGTCGCCGCGCTCACCAGGTGCTGGACCGTGTCCAGATCCACCTCCGCGTCCGCCCCCACCAGCAGCGTCTCGTGCGCCAGGCCGCTCAGCTCCGGGTCGCCCGCGTCCAGCGACAGCACCGTCGCCCCCGCCCGCCGCGCGTCGTGCACCCGCTCCAGGAGCGCGTCCGCCGGGCGCGTCGGCGCGACCATCAGCAGCGTCGCCCCGCGCCGCGCCGACTCGATCCGGCCGAGCCCCACCGCCAGGTGCGCCGGGTCCCCGGGGCGCACCCGGTGCCGCACCAGCGTCGGCGCCAGCTCCGGACAGCCCGACCACGCCGCCTCGTCCACCAGATGCGCGGCCAGGTGCCACGGCTCGTACTCCTCGGTGCCCACCAGCAACAGCCCGCCGCCGTGCGAGACGACGGACGAGCGCAGCGAACCCGCGAAGCGGCGGGCGGCCGCCGGCCACTCCGTACCGGCGAGCACCTCGCGCAGCAGCGCGACACGTACGGCGTCCATGGCCCCGCATCCTGCGCCCGCCGCACGGGCCGCCGCGGCCGTTCGCGGAACTCTCACCCGTACGGGGTCCCCCGGTGCGACCGGTCGGTAATGTCGGGGGCATGACTTCCACGCCCCCTTCCAGCAGCCCCGCCCCCAAGGACCCCTGGGACCTCCCCGACGTCTCCGGGCTCGTCGTCGGCGTCCTCGGCGGCACCGGCGACCAGGGCCGCGGCCTCGCGTACCGGCTCGCCAAGGCCGGTCAGAAGGTCGTCATCGGCTCCCGCGCCGCCGACCGCGCGACCGCCGCCGCCGCCGAGCTCGGCCTGGGCGTCGAGGGCGCCGACAACGCCGAGTGCGCCCGGCGCAGCGACATCGTGATCGTCGCCGTGCCGTGGGACGGGCACGCCAAGACCCTGGAGGCGCTGCGCCAGGAGCTCGTCGGCAAGCTCGTCGTCGACTGCGTCAACCCGCTCGGCTTCGACAAGAAGGGCGCCTACGCCCTCAAGCCCGAGGAGGGCTCCGCCGCCGAGCAGGCCGCCGCGCTGCTGCCGGACTCGCGGGTCACCGCCGCCTTCCACCACCTGTCCGCCGTGCTGCTCCAGGACGAGTCCGTCGACGAGATCGACACCGACGTCATGGTCCTCGGCGAGGTCCGCGCGGACGTCGAGACCGTCCAGGCGCTCGCCGGGCGCATCCCCGGCATGCGCGGCGTCTTCGCCGGGCGGCTGCGCAACGCGCACCAGGTCGAGTCGCTCGTCGCCAACCTCATCTCCGTCAACCGGCGCTACAAGGCGCACGCCGGGCTGCGGGTCACCGACGTCTGACACCTTCCGGGCATGGGGGACACTGGGACGGCACCACCGTCGTACCGGACAGGAGCCGTACCCCCATGCCCCGCCTCGCTCTCTACGCCCTGGTCGTCTGCGCGCTCGCCGTCGCCGCGGCCGTCGTCTCCTTCGTCCAGGGCAACCTGATCGGCATCGTGTGGGTGCTGCTCGCCGGGCTGTCCTCCAACATGGCCTGGTACTACATCCGACGCGCCAAGGCCGCCGGTACCGGTACCGGCGCCTCCGCCACGGAGGGCTAGACCGGGCAGACCTCCGGCGTCCCCTCCCAGAAGCGGTACAGCCGCGAACCGCAGGCGCGGGTCAGCTCGGGCACGTCCAGCGCCCGCATCAGCGCGTCCACTCCGTCGAAGAACGCCCCGTTGACCGCCGGCACGAAGAGCAGCGCGATCACCACGAAGAAGCCGTACGGCGCGTACGGCTCGATCCGGCGCTTGAAGCGGTACGAGAGCCAGGGCTCGACCACCCCGTAGCCGTCCAGGCCCGGCACCGGCAGGAAGTTCAACAGTGCCGCCGTGACCTGGAGGAACGCCAGGAACGCGAGCGCGTAGCGGAAGGCGGGCGGGACGCCGTCGAGGGCGTCCAGCCAGAACGGCGCCGTGCACACGACCGCGAACGCCACGTTCGCCAGCGGGCCCGCCGCGGAGATCAGGCTGTGCTTCCAGCGGCCCCGGACCCGGTCCCGCTCGATGAAGACGGCGCCGCCCGGGAGGCCGATGCCGCCCATGATCACGAACAGCACCGGCAGGACGATGCTCAGCACCGCGTGCGTGTACGCGAGCGGGTTCAGCGTCAGGTAGCCCTTGGCGCCGACCGTGATGTCCCCGCCGGCCAGCGCCGTGCGGGCGTGCGCGTACTCGTGGAGGCAGAGCGAGACGATCCACGCCGAGGTCACGAAGAGGAAGACCGCCAGGCCCGGCAGGGCCGCGAATTCCGTCCACACCGCCCAGCCGGTGACGCCCATCACGGCCAGGATCGCCAGGAAGACCGGGCTGATCCGCCGCTCGTGGTGACGGTGGGTCGTCGTGCTCATGCGGGGCTCCCCTGGGCGGACGCGGCCTTGTGCCGTGTCGGGAAACGTACCGCGCGCGGGCCTCACCCGTGGGGGTGCGGGGGACCGGGCCGTCGGCCACGGAGAATGGGCGGGTGCGTTACTTCGTCATCGGCCCGGCGCGGGCCCAGCTGTCAGACGGTTCCGACGTCGCCGCGGGCGGGCCCCGGGTGCGGGCCCTGCTGGCCGGCCTCGCGCTGCGCGCGGGGCGTCCCGTGCCCGTGGGCGTGCTCGTCGACGAGGTCTGGGGCGCCGACCCGCCCGCCGACGCCGTCGCCGCCCTCCAGGCGCTGGTGGGGCGGCTGCGGCGGGCGCTGGGGCGGGAGCGGGTGCTGTCCGCCGAGGGCGGGTACCGGCTGGACGCCCGGCGGGACGACGTCGATCTCCTTCGTTTCGAGCGGCTCGTCGGTGAGGGCGTGCGGGCGGGGGAGGGGGGCTCGGGCGCCGTCGCCGCCCGCCTGCTGGACGAGGCTCTGGGGCTGTGGCGGGGGGACGCCGTGCCCCTCGCCGATCTGGCCGGGGTGGAGGGGGAGCGGGCGCGGTGGGCCGCTCGGCGGCTCGACGCCCTGCGGGTGCGGTTCGCCCTCGCCCTCGACGAAGGGGAGAGTGCCTCCGTACTGCCCGAGCTGACCGCCCTGTGTGCCGAGCATCCGCTGGACGAGCCCCTTCAGGCCCTGCGGCTGCGGGCGCTGCGCGACGCCGGGCGTTCGGCCGAGGCGCTGGCCGCCTACGAGGGGGTCAGGCGGGAGCTCGTCGAGCGGCTCGGGGCCGATCCCTCCGCCGAGCTGCGGGGGCTGCACGGGGAGCTGCTCGCCGAGGAGGGGACGGGCGGGTCCGCCGGGAATCTCGTCGCGCGGCTCACCAGCTTCCTCGGGCGGGACCGGGAGCTGGCGGAGGTCGCCGGGGAGCTGGGCGCCTTCCGGCTGGTGACGCTGTTCGGGACCGGCGGGGTCGGCAAGACGCGGCTCTCGCAGGAGGTCGGCGACCGGGTCGGGCGTTCCTGGAGCGACGGGGTGTGGTTCGTGGAGCTCGCCCCCGTCACCGATGCCGCCGCCGTCGCCGAGGCCGTCCTCGGTGCCGTGGGCGCCCGCGAGACCGTGCTGCGCGGCGCCGGAGCCGAGGAGCTGAGGCTCGGCGAGGACCCCGTGCACCCGGTCGGGCGGCTCGTCGAGCACTGTGCGCGGCGGCGGATGCTGCTGGTGCTGGACAACTGTGAGCATGTGGTGGGTGCGGTGGCGGAGTTGGTGGAGGTGTTGCTGGCGCG
>NZ_JBVJDK010000027.1:0-56086 GCF_055582325.1 Streptomyces sp. NPDC042100 | reverse complement strand
CGCCATCGCGGGCCGGGCCACCGGGAACACCACGTGCCACACGATGCGCAGCGAGTGCGCCCCGTCCATCCGGGCCGCCTCCACCAGCTCGACGGTCAGCACCACGGCCTGGTCGACCGTGTGGTTGCCCGCGCCCAGGCCCGCGAGCGCCACCTGGAGGGTGGGACTGCCGTCCGGGGTGAGCGCGATGAAGGGCCAGAAGAAGTCGTTCCACGCCTGCACGAAGACCAGCATCCCGAGCACCGCCATCGCGGGCCGGGCCACCGGGAACACCACGTGCCACACGATGCGCAGCGAGTGCGCCCCGTCCATCCGGGCCGCCTCCACCAGCTCGACGGGCAGCGCCTCCACCAGGTACTGGCGCATGAAGAACACCCCGAACGCGGCGACCAGCGAGGGCAGCACCACCGACTGGAGCTGGTCGACCCAGCCGAGGTCCGTGATGATCCGGTACAGCGGGATCACGCTGAGCTGCGGCGGGACGGTCATCGTCGCGACCACCAGCGTCAGCAGCGCGCCACGCCCCTTGAACGGCAGCTTGGCGAAGGCGAAGCCGGCCAGCGTGGCGAACAGCACCGTGGACACGGCCACCAGCGAGGCGACCACCGTCGTGTTGACGAGGGCCTCGCCCATGTCCACCTGGTTCCAGGCGAACGACAGGTTGTCGAAGAGGCGCGGCCCGGGCAGCAGCGGCGCGGGCGCCTCGACGACGCGCTCCCCGCTGTGCGAGGCGGCGACGAGGTTCCAGTACAGCGGGAAGAGCGAGAAGAGGGCGGCGGCGCCGAGCAGGACGTAGGTCAGCGGACCCGCGTGGTGCTGCCGGCCGGCCGTCGGCCGGAGAAAGGTTCGGGCCATGGGTCAGCTCCCCGGCTTCGTGCGGTGCGAACGGGTCAGGAGCGCCTGGACGCCCCCGATGAGCAGCAGGATCAGCAGCATCACCCAGGCGATCGCGGAGGCCTGCCCGAGCGCGCCGGTGACCCAGCCCTTCTCGTACATGAGCAGGCTGAGGGTCTGGAACTGGTTGCCGCTGCCGCCCGCGACGCCGACGCTGCCGCCGTACAGCATCGGCTCGCCGAAGAGCTGGGTGGCGCCGATGGTGGAGACGATGACGGTGAAGAGGATGGTGGGCCGGATCGACGGGACCGTGACGCTGAGGAACTGGCGCCACCGGGACGCCCCGTCGAGCGCCGCCGCCTCGTACAGGTCCCGCGGCACGGCCTGCATGGCGGCCAGGTAGATGAGGGCGTTGTAGCCGGTCCAGCGCCAGATCACGATCGTCGAGATCGCGAGCTGCGCGGGCCACTTGGACGCCTCCCAGTCGACCGGTCCGAGCCCGGCCCAGCCGAGCAGGGAGTTGATCATCCCGTAGTCGGTGTTGAAGAGCTGGGCGAAGACCAGGGTGGCCGCCGCGATGGAGGTGGCGTACGGGGCGAGGACGGCGACCCGGAAGAAACCCCGGGCGCGCAGCCGGTAGTTCAGCAGGTGCGCGAGGCCGAGCGCCATGAGGAGCTGGGGGACGGTCGAGATCACCCCGATGGTGAAGGTGTTGGCCAGCGCGTTCCAGAAGAACTCGCTGGTGGCCAGGTCGGTGTAGTTCGCCAGCCCCTTCCAGCGCGCGTCGCCGCCGAGTTCGACCCGGTGGAGCGAGAGCCAGCCGGTGTAGAGCAGCGGGAAGAGTCCGAAGGCGGCGAAGGTGAGGAAGAAGGGGGCGACGAAGGCGTACGGGGTGGCCTTCAGGTCCCAGCGGTAGAGCCGGGTCCGGCGGGCCGCGGCGGCGGGGCCGGTACGGCGGGACGGGACGGGGGAGGGCGGTGCGCCGGGCGACGGGGAGCCGCCGTCCCCCGCCCGAAGGGAGGTGGCCACGAGGGCGTCCTTCCGGGTCGGTGCGTGCGGGGTACGGGGAGTACGGGAGGTGCGAGGGGCACGAGGGGCAGAAGGGGCACGTGAGGTGCGAGGTGGGGGCGGCGGCCCGGGTGGGCCGCCGCGGGCCCGGGGCTCCTACTGGTCGATCTTGTCCTCGGCCAGCTTCCGGACGTTCTCCCACGCCTTCGCCGGGTCCGTGCCGCGCTGTTCGATGTCGAGGATGCCGTTGTCGGTGAGGAAGGTCTTCAGCTGCCCGTCCCAGCGGCTGATCGGGGCGGGCCGGATGTTCGCGGCTGCGGTGGCGAAGATCTCGCCGACCGGGGTGTCGCCGAAGTACGGCAGTTTGGCGCCGACCACGGCGGGGGAGCTGAGCGTGCCCTTCGTGGAGGGGATGTTGCCGTTCACCGCGAAGACCTTGGCGTGCTGTGCCGGGGCGGTGAGCCAGGCGGCCAGCTTCGCCGCCTCCTCCGCGTGCTTGCCGGACTTGGGCACGGCGAGGAAGGAGCCGCCCCAGTTGCCCGCCACCGGGGGCGCGGCGATGTCCCACTTGCCCTGGTTGGCCGCACCGGCCTGGTCCTTGATGATGCCGGTCATCCAGCTGGGGCAGGCGACCGTGGCGAACTTCTCGTTCTTGAAGGCGGCGTTCCAGGTGCCCTTCTCGTCGAACTGGCGCAGTCTGGCGGTGAGTCCGCCCCGCGCCGCCGCGACGGCGGTGTCCCAGGCCTTCTTCACGCCCGGGCTGGTCTCCCAGGCGAGTCGCCCGCTCGGGTCCGCGTACTGCTCCGGCTCGCTGGAGATGACGGCGTTGAACAGGCCGCTCGCCGAGTCGTGGAAGGACGTCCCTGCGGGCGCCTTCCTCTGGTACGTACGGCCGGTCTCCAGGAACTTCGACCAGTCGCCGGCCCAGAGCCTGCCCACCTCGGTCCGGTCGGTGGGCAGCCCGGCCTTGGCGAAGAGCTCCTTGTCGTAGCAGATGGCCATGGGGCCGATGTCGGTGCCGAGGCCGATGACCTTGCCGTCGGAGGTGGTGGCCTGCTTGACCTTCCAGTCGAGGAACGCGCCGAGGTCGGCGCCGCCGGTCCTGGACAGGTCGACCCACTTGCCGGCCATCGACGGGCCGGTGGCCTCGGCGATGTAGCCGACCTCGATCGCCTGGATGTCGGCGAGGCCGCTGTCGCGGGAGAGGCGCAGCTTGAGGGTGTCCCAGTACTTCTGGCCGTCGGCGACGTTCGACTCGACGATCTTGATGTCGGGGTGCGCCTTCTCGTACTCGGCGTAGAGCTTGGCACCCGTCTTGTCGTCGTAGCCGAACGAACCGAAGGTGCCGATCCGCAGCGTGATCTTCCCGTCCGCGGCGGCGTCCGGCCCGTCGCCGCCGCAGCCCGTGAGCAGGGCCGTGCCGGCCGTCAGGGCGGTCACGGCGGCGAGCACGGTACGGCGGCGTCCGCGGCCGGACGTCCGTCTGCTGCTGGAAGTGCGCATTCCACTCTCCTCGTCCAAGGTGGTGCCGGTTGTGCGCCAAGGGGTACGGACGGCTCTCGCGGCCCGGCCGGTGTGCCGGCGTATCGCCGTACCCGTGTGTGGGAGCGCTCCCACGTCGTCGTTGCCGGAAGGTTCCTGCCTGGCGGGTGCCGGTGTCAAGACACGTGCGCGGATTGGACGTTGGGCGGGCGCGCGGGTCGCCCCGGGGGTCCGAGGCGCGGGCCCTTCTCGTGGACCCGTCCCCTGGACCACCGCGTGGACCGCCCCCTGCGTCGGCCGGATTGGGAGCGCTCCCAGGTCGTGGCGGCCGAATCGGGCCCGGTCCTGCCGGGACCGCCGGTCGTGGCCTATCTTGACCAGATCGGCGCATGGGGGCCGAGGCCCGCACGAGGGGAGTACGAAGACCGTGAACGGACGGCAGAGTGGCAGGCCCACGCTGGAAGAGGTCGCCGCCAGGGCCGGGGTCGGCCGGGGCACCGTGTCCCGCGTGATCAACGGCTCGCCCCGGGTGAGCGAACAGGCCCGCCAGGCCGTCCACCGCGCCATCGAGGAACTGGGCTACGTGCCCAACCAGGCCGCCCGCACCCTCGCCGGCAGCCGCACCGACGCCATCGCCCTGGTGATCCCCGAGACCGAGGCGCGGCTCTTCGCGGAGCCCTACTTCCTCGACATCGTCCGGGGCGTGAGCGCCGAACTCGGCGATGCCGACAAGCAGTTGCTGCTCACCCTGGTCCGCACCGAGCGGGAGCGGCAGCGTTTCGCGCAGTACCTCGCCGCCCAGCGCGTGGACGGGGTCCTGCTCACCTCCCTGCACGCCGACGACCCGCTGCCCGACCTCGTCGACGCGCTCGGGCTCCCGGTCGTCCTCGGCGGCCGGCGCTCCGCCGACGAGCCCGCCGCCTACGTCGACTCCGACAACACCGGAGCGGGCCGCGCCGCCGTCGCCCACCTCGCCGAGCGCGGGCGCCGCAGGATCGCCACGATCACCGGTCCCCTCGACATGTACGCGGCCCGGGCCCGCCTCGACGGCTACCGCGAGGGCATCGCGGCGGCCGGTCTCGCGCCCGACGAACTCCTCGTCGCCACGGGCGACTTCACCGAGGAGGGCGGCCGGAGCGCGATGCGCGGGCTGCTGCTCCGCGCCCCGGACCTGGACGCGGTCTTCGCCGCCTCCGACGTCATGGCGGCGGGCGCGCGCGGCGTCCTGCGCGAGGCGGGCCGCCGGGTCCCCGAGGACGTGGCCCTGGTCGGCGTCGACGACTCGGCGGTGGCCCGCCTGATGGACCCGCCGCTCACGAGCGTGCGCCAGCCGATCGAGGAGATGGGCCGCACGATGGCACGGATGCTCCTCGACCGGATCGGGGGGACGGGGGACCAGGCGGCGGGGGCGTCGGCCGAGCCGAACGGTGCCGTGCCGTCGATGCCGGCCTCTGCCTCGGTCCCGGTCCCGGCGCGGGGAAGCGTGCTGCCGACGACGCTCGTGCGGCGGGAGTCGTCGTGAGGTACGGGCGGCGGCGGAACCGATGACGGGTCCCGGCCCGGTCCTCGGCTGCCGGGGGCGCGGGCGCCTGTCCGCGCGCGTGGGTGCGGCCCGGCTGAGCGGGGCGGACGGGGGCGGGGCACGGGGCCCCGCCCCCGTACTCACAGCGCCGGGTGGGCGTTCCTCATGAGCTCCTGGAACTGGGCGGAGAACCACTGGCCCGACAGCGGCGCGTCCGGAAGTGCCCCGGACATGCTGTTGCCGTTGCGGGCGTTGCCGGTGTACGTCGGGTCGCACATCCGGTCGAAGCCCTTGCCCTGGTTGTTCGGGATCTCCTTGCTCGCTCCGTCGGACTCGCCCGGGGGCTTCATCCAGACGTACGCGTCGATGCCGGCCGCCGGGGCCGCCTGGGGCCGCTCGCCGAGGCCCGCTCCGGACTGGTTGCACCAGTTGCCGAGGTGGATGCGCCGGTCGTAGCGCCCGCCGTTCACGTAGGTGTCGACGCTGGTCGTGGCCCCGGGGCCGGTGGGCCGGGCGGTGCCTCCCCAGCCGTTGCGGGAGGTGTCGATCAGCATGCCGATGCGCGGGTCGAAGCCGATCGAGACGAGCCGGTCGCGCATGGCCTGGGCGTACGAGAGCTCGTCGGTGTAGCGGTTCCAGTCCACCCACTTCGACTGGCGCACCGAGACCCCGTTGACCGAGTCGCCGATCGCGAAGTGGTCTTCCTTGAGGGCGCTGTAGTTGGCGGTGTTGACGATGAAGCCGTGCACGTCGGCGACGGTCGAGCCCTCGGCGGTGGCGGCGGTTCTGAACAGGTCGGCGGAGGGGCCGAGGTTGTCGTCCCAGCCGAGCCAGCCGTGGTGCCCGGCGTCCACGTAGTTGTAGACGTTGGGGATGGCGCCCAGCGTCTTCAGGGCGTAGCCGACGCCCTTGACGTAGTTGCCGTTGGCCTTCATCACGTCGCAGTTGGCGGTGGCCGTCGGGCGGCCGGAGACGTTGGTGACGAGGTTGGGCAGGGAGTCGATCTCGACCGTGGTGACGATCCTCAGCCCGGCGTACGCGGCGTCGCCGAGGATCGCCGCGATCGGGTCGATGTACTGGGTCCGGTAGCGGTCGATCTCGGTCGGCCCGAGCTCCCCGTTGGAGGCGAGGGCCGCGCAGTCGCGGCCCGGCAGGTTGTAGATCACGAGCTGGACGACGAGCTCCCCGGCGCCCTTCTGGCGCAGGGCCTCGTCGAGGTGGGCGCGCAGGCCCATCGAGCCGGCGGACCCGCCGATGGCGGCGATCCGGTCGAGCCAGACGCCCGTGGGCTGGTGCGCCACCCGGCTCCCGCCCGGCTCGGCCGAGGCTTTGGCGGACCACTCGGGATTCACGTACACCTTGGCCCCCGCGTAGGGGTTGTCGACCCGGCTCCCGGCCGGCGGTGTCGTGGGCGGCGGGCTGGTGGGCGGGGTGGTCGGGGGTGTGGTGGGCGGGGCGGTCGGGGCGGTGCCGTTGCAGACGACGCCGTTGAGGGTGAAGGTGCCCGGGACGGCGTTGGTGCCGCTGTAGGAGCCGTTGAAGCCGAAGGAGGCCGAACCCCCGGTGGACAGGGCTCCGTTGTAGGACACGTTCTTCGCGGTGACGGCGGCGCCGGACTGCGTGATCGTGGCGTTCCAGCCCTGGGTGACCTTCTGGTCGCCGCCGAAGGACCATCCGACGGTCCAGGCGGCGAGCGGGTCCCCGGTGTTGGTCACGGTCACGTTGGCGCCGAAGCCGGTGTTCCACTGGCTGGAGATCTGGTAGTCGACCCGGCAGCCCGGGGTGGCGGCTCGGGCGGCGCCCGTGCCGATGACGGTCGCGGTGGTGCCGGTCGCGGCGATCAGACCGAGCGCGGCGAGCAGGGCGGTACGACTGGTGGAGCGGCTGGTGGAGCGGCTGGTGGAGCGGCTCATGGGGGTGTGACCCCTTTCAGTGTCCGTTCGGGGTGCGCGGGGATACGCGCGGCCCGAAGCCGAATGCGAGGGGGGTGCCGTCGTACGGGGTGGTCCGGAGCCGCCGCGGGTGCGGGCCCGGGTGCGGATTCGGGTGCGGGTTCGAGTACGGGTTCCGCTGCGGAGACGGGGGATGTCGCATGAGCGAGTCCTTCGGCGGGGGCACGGCCCTGACGGCGTGCCGGCGGAATGGAAGCGCTCCCACTGGTGGGGCCAGACCGTAGCGTCAACCGACTCCGAGGAAAAGAGGCACCGGCGGATTCGCCGGCCGATCGCATTCGACTCTTCGCGCGTCTTGACGGCGTGTCGCCGATTCTGCACAGTGGGAGCGCTCCCACTGGTTCAGTTCCTGACGGTGTGCCTTGTGCGGTGCGCCGTGCACGGCCCGGGACCGGGCGGACCCGCGGGAGGGCCCGCCCGGTCCCGGTCTCGCTCCCGGTCCCGGAGGTTTCGGACGGATCAGGAGGCCGTGAACTTCGGGTCGAGGCCGAGCTCGTGGTTCCTGACGGCTTCGCGCACGCCCTTGACGAAGCCGTTCCAGAAGTGGTCCGCGTACGGGCTCGCCGTGCTGGGGACGCCCGCCGTGGTGCGGCGGTTGTCGGCGCCCGAGAAGGTGCCGAACATCGCCTCGCGCAGCCCGGTGGACAGCTCCAGCTGGGCGCCCGCGCCGGTCCGGGTGCGGTTGACGATGTTGGCCGGGTCGTCGCCGTTGATCGGGTCGTCGGCGCCCGCGACGACGACGCCGACGCTCCGGTCGGCCCCCGGTCCGGGGGAGGTGATCCCGTTCGCCGCGAGGGAGGCCAGCAGATTGCGCTTGAGACGCTCGTCCCGGCCGCCGATCACGATCTTCCGCTCGGCGGAGTCGAAGCCGTGGAGGGAGACGGCGTACAGGTTGTTCGCGCACACCGCGAGCGCGGCGGGGTCGTCGCAGTGGGTGGAGGTCACGTGCTGGGGGCCCGAGTTCTTCAGCGCCTCGAACATCCAGAAGTCGCGCTGCGGTTCGCCGGGCACCGCCGACACGGCCGGGTCGGTGTCGTACGCGAAGGGCCGGTAGCCCGCGACGGCCATGCACAGCTCGCTCGTGCCCGCCTCGATGCCGCCGCCGTGCGGGGCGAGGACGGCGGTGCTGCCGACGGGGAGGCTGCCGGCCTTCGCGTTGTCCGAGACGGCCGGCGCGCCGAGCCGGAAGCGGCGCATCCAGTCGGTGCCCTCCAGGTGCGCGGTCTTGCTGTAGAGCTCGGTGTTGGAGCCGTACGTATCGGCCGCCGCGGCAGGTGTCGCGCCGCTGCCGGCGATGGCGTTGAGCGTGGGGAGGGCCGCCGCCGCGGCGACGGCGGTGGCGAGGACGGAGCGTCGGCTGGTGTTCTTCATGCCGCCGATCTTGCCCGGGCCCCGTACGGAGGAGGCCGCCGGGGGGCCCTGAGCATGACAACGAACGGCGGTACTCGGGCATCCGGACGCGCGTACCGTTTTTGCGGTCCGGTCATGGGGCTTATAGGGTGACATGCGTATCTATCCGGATATCGGGCTTGTTACTCGCAAGAGGCAATACTCGAGGTCGGAGCGTCCGCTTCGTCTCTGACGTGTTGCCTCTTTTGGTTTGTCGCGCCGGCCACCGGGAGAAGCTGGGTCCGCCCAGTCACCCCAACCGAGTGACCCGGTCGACGGCCGGGAGTGCAGAGAGACCAGCATCGTGACTGAGCCAGTCCGCGACTACCCCAAACTCGCACGCGACATCCTCGAACGTGTCGGCGGCCCCGAAAACGTCTCACGGGCCAGCAGGTGCGCCACCCGGCTGCGCCTGGTCCTCGGAGAGGTTCCCGCCGACGCGAAGGAACAGATAGCCGCACTCCCCGGTGTGATCACCGTGGTCCAGACCGCCGGGCAGTTCCAGGTGGTCATCGGCTCCCACGTGGGGGAGGTCCACGAGGAGTTCCTGCGCATCGCCCGGACCGACGAGGCCACCGACGCGGGGGCCGAGAAGCAGTCGGTCGTGAACCGAGTGATCGCGACCATGTCCGCGGTGTTCGCACCCTTCATCTACATCCTGGCTGCCGCCGGCATCCTCCAGGGCGGCTTGATCCTGGCCAAACTGGGCTGGCCGGCGTTCGAACAGAGCGGCACCTTCGAGGTGCTCTCCTTCATGTCGTGGACGCCCTTCACCTTCCTGCCCGTGTTCATCGCGATCACGGCGTCCAAGCACTTCAGGACCAACACCTTCATCGCCGTGGTGTGCTGCGCCGCGATCATGAATCCCAGCTGGGCCGCGATCGCCGCGCGCATCGCCGAGGGCGAAACCGTCACCTTCGCCGGCATCGGCCTGAGCGAGACCGTCTACACCAGTTCGGTCCTGCCGCCCCTGCTGCTCGTCTGGGGTCTGTCCTATCTGGAACGCTTCCTCTCCCGCCACCTGCGGGGCACCGCCGAGCAGCTCCTGACGCCGCTGCTGTGCCTGCTCGTCATGGTTCCGCTGACCCTGCTCGTCATCGGCCCGCTCAGCGCGGGCGCCGCCGACGGAATCGCCAACGGGTACAACGCCCTCGTCAAGGCGGCACCGCCGGTCGCCGCCGCACTGATCGGCGGCGCCTGGCAGTTCGCCGTGATCTTCGGGGTCCATTGGGGCGTCACGCCCATGAACCTGTCCAACTTCGCCCGTTTTGGCGAGGACTCCTTCCAGGCGTTCCAGACCGCCGCCGTCATCGGCCAGGTCGGCGCGGCCTTCGGCGTCTTCCTCAAGTCGCGGGACAAGAAGCTGCGCGGGGTGGCCGCCTCGGCGACCGCCACCGGTTTCTTCGGCATCACCGAGCCCGCGATCTACGGGGTCACCCTGCGGCTGAAGAAGCCCTTCCTGATGGGGTGCGTCGGCGGAGCCGTCGGCGCCGTCGTCATCTCCCTCTTCGGTGCCCGGTACTACGCCTACGCCGGTCTGCCGGGCCCGCTGACCATCGTCAACGCCGCCAAGCCCGGCACGAACTCCCTGCTGTGGCAGACGGTCGGCTGCCTCACCGCCTTCGTCGTGTCCGCGGCGCTCGTCTACCTCGTCGGCTTCAAGGAGCCCCGCGACGCCCGGGACCCGCAGGACACCGGTGGCGGGGGCGATCGGCTCGCCACCGCCTCGGTGCCGGCCCAGGAACCGGCCCCGCTCACCGTGGCCTCCCCGGTGAGCGGCGCGATCATCCCGCTGGCGGAACTGCCCGACCCGGTCTTCTCCTCGGGCGCCATGGGCCAGGGCGTGGCCGTGGAACCGACCGATGACCGGGTCCACGCGCCGTTCAGCGGCACCGTGGTGGCCCTGATGCCACACGCCGTCGGGCTGCGGGCCGACAGCGGGATCGAACTGCTGATCCACGTCGGCCTGGACACGGTCAAGCTCAACGGCCGTGGCTTCACCCCGCGGGTTCAGCAGGGAGACCGGGTCAAGGCCGGTGAACCGCTGCTGGACATCGACCGCCGCGCCCTCGTCCAGGCGGGCTACCCCCTCACCACCATCCTGGTCGTCACCAACAGCGGTTCCTACGCCGATGTCATCGCCGAGACGGATGTCTCCGTCCGCCGCGGCGACCCCGTCCTGACCGCCCTGCGGACCGCGCCCGTCACCGCATGACCCGTCACCGCATGATCAAGGAGCAGACCATGAACGCGTTCCCCGGCGAATTCCTCTGGGGCGGCGCCGTCGCCGCCCACCAGCTGGAAGGCGGATGGGACCAGGGCGGCAAGGGCCCCAGCGTCGTCGACGTCCTCACCGCCGGAGCGCACGGCGTACCGCGGCGCATCACCCGGAACGTCGAGCCCGGCGAGTTCTACCCCAACCACGAGGCCATCGACTTCTACCACCGCTTCCGCGAGGACGTCGCGCTCTTCGCGGAGCTGGGACTGAAGTGTTTCCGCACCTCGATCGCCTGGACCCGGATATTCCCCCTCGGCGATGAGACCGAGCCCAACGAGGAGGGCCTACGTTTCTACGACGAGCTCTTCGACGAGTTGCTGGCACACGGCATCCAGCCCGTGATCACCCTCTCGCACTTCGAGATACCGCTGCACCTCGCGCGTGAGTACGGCGGCTTCCGCAACCGTAAGCTGGTCGGCTTCTTCGAGCGCTTCGCCCGGGTGTGCTTCGAACGCTACGCGTCCAAGGTCCGCTACTGGATGACCTTCAACGAGATCAACAACCAGATGAACACCGACGCCCCGATCTTCCTGTGGACCAACTCCGGGGTGAGCGTCGAGCCCGGCGAGGACGCACGGGAGGTCATGTACCGCGCCGCTCATCACGAGCTCCTCGCGAGCGCGCGGGCGGTCACCGTCGGCCACGAGATCGATCCCGGACTGAAGATCGGCTGCATGATCGCGTCCGTCCCGGTCTACCCCCTGTCGTGCGACCCGGACGACATGATGGCGGCGCAGACCGCCAACCACTCCCGCTACTTCTTCAGCGACGTGCACGTGCGCGGCCACTACCCCGGATACGCGCTGAAGGAGTTCGAGCGCCAGGGCTGGGACGTCGGGTTCCAGGACGGCGACGCGGAGATCCTGGCCGCCGGCACGGTGGACTACATCGGACTCAGCTACTACATGTCGGTGGCCGTGCGGGCGGCGCGGGACAAGGACCTCGACGAGGCCAACGTCGTCTCCGGCGGTCTGCCGGGGGCGGTCGCCAACCCGCACATCGGGGCGACCGAGTGGGGCTGGCCGATCGACCCGGTCGGCCTGCGCTGGACGCTCAACGCGCTCTACGAGCGCTACGACCTTCCGCTGTTCATCGTGGAGAACGGTTTCGGCGCGGTCGACGAGCCCGAGGCGGACGGGTCGTTCCACGATCCGGAGCGCATCGACTACCTCCGCCGTCACGTCGAGCAGGTCCGGCGCGCCGTCCTGGAGGACGGGGTGGACGTGATCGGCTACACCCCCTGGGGCGTCATCGACCTCGTCTCGTTCACGACGGGTGAGATGAAGAAGCGGTACGGCATGATCCACGTGGACCGTGACAACGCGGGTAACGGCACGCTGGAACGCAGCCGCAAGACCTCGTTCACCTGGTTCAAGCGGGTCATCGCCAGCAACGGAGCCGAACTCTGAATCGGGTTGCCCGACGGTGTGGGGCGGGCGGCCGCCCGCCCCACACCCCACCCCTCCCGCCACGGGACTCCACAGCGCACACCTCACCACTGGCCGAGGCCGGAACCCCACCCGACGGAAACGGAGGAGCACACGTGCAGGTCGTCCGGGTGCTGAACAACAACACCGTGCTGGCCTCCCGCTCCGACGGGCGGCGCGTCGTCCTCATGGGCAAGGGGATCGGCTTCGGCAGACGGCTGGGGGACCCCGTCGACAGGGCCGCCGTGCGGCACACCTTCGTCCCCACCGGGCCCCATCCGATCGGGCGGCTCGCCGACCTCGTGGGAGACCTGCCCATCGACATCACCGAGACCGCGGGCCTGATCGTCCGGGCCGCACAGGCACACACGGGAGTGCCCCCGAACCAGGCACTGCTGCTGACCGTCGCCGACCACCTCGCCTTCGCGGTGCGACGGGGCGACCACGGCACGGCTGCCTACCCCCTCGCGTGGGAGGTGTCCCAGCTCTTCCCCGACGCGCTCGCCGCGGGCCGGCAGGCGCTCCAGATCATCGCGCAGCGGCACGGTGTCCGTCTGCCGGCCGAAGAGGCCACGGCCTTCGCCCTGCACTTCGTGAACGCGCAACTGGCCGGGGACTTCGACCGGACGGTCGCGATGACGCGGCGCATCACCCAACTCCTGGACGTGGTCGGAGCGGCGATGGGGACACCGCTGGACACGGACTCCCTGTCGGTCACGCGATTCGTCACGCACCTGCGCTACCTCTTCGCGCGGATCGCCCAGGAACAGCAGATCACCAGCGCACCCTCACTGCTGTCAGACGCCATCAGACAGTCCCATCCACTGTCCTTCCGCACCGCGGAACGGCTGCGGGAGATCCTTGAGATGGACGCGCGGGGCATCACCGACGACGAGGTCAGCTACCTCGCACTGCACGTCGCCCGCCTCGCCACCGACATGGGCCGCCCCACCTGACCCGATGACAACGCCCGTGGGGCGCGGAGCCGGTGAGGAGCGTCACCTTCAGTTCCGCGCTCTCACCCTTCTTCAGGCCTCGCTGAAGACAGTCGATTTCCCGCGCCGCCTGTTTCCTCTGCTCCTCCCCCTGATCCAGGCTCACCTCGCCACAATTCGAGAACACGGTCCTGGACTCCCAACGGTCCTTGACCGGATCGTTCAGCGCGCCGCGACCGGCGACCACCAAAGGACGTCAGCCGGACCACGAACGACGCGCTAAGCGGTGGGCTCCGCCGCGCACTCGCCCACGACGGTCACCGTGCCGCCCCGCTTGACCAGGGTGTTCGCGGCGGGCTCCATGCGCGTGTAGCCGCAGGGCCCGTCGGTGAGACCGCCGCTCTCCTCGCGGTAGGCGCGTTCCAGGATCACGCAGAGGGTGCCGTCGCCGCAGGCGCCCTCGAAGAGCTTCTTGATCTCCTCCCAGTTCGCGCGCCCGACGGCCGAGTCGTCGTCGAAGAGGAAACCGTTCCTGCCCCACTCCGGGATCCGGATCGGGGCGCCGTCGTCACCGCCCTCGCCCGGGGCGCCGCTCCCGCTCGTTCCGGGAGAGGGCCGCCCGCTCGTGCCGGAGCGCCCGCCCGGGTCGCCGTCCCTGCCGCCCTCGCTGTCGCAGGCGACGGCGGCGGGAAGGCACAGGACGAGCGCGACGGCCACGCGGGCAGCGCTGGTCGAGATCCACATGACGCGTCACCGATCCCCCGACGATGAAGTGGTGCTCGGAGGATGGCACAGCGGTCACCGGCCGTACAGGGCACGGCCGGTGCCGGTGTTCAGCGCACCCCGAGAAGATGCTCCAGCGCCAGTTGGTCCAGCCGCTCGAAGGCCATCGAACGGCCTCCGGCGGCGTCCGCGTCGAAGGTCTCGTACGCCGTGGGGTCGCCGAGCAGGCCGGCGAGGCCGTCCGGGGCGGTGGGGGCGGCGAGCTCGTCGAGCCGGGAGGCGGCGAGCGCGTCCCGGACCGCCGGGTCGGCACGGAAGCCGGCCGAACGGTCCTTGAGCAGAAGGTAGTTGCGCATGCAGTTCTTCGCGGACTCCCACACCCCGTCGAAGCCGTCGGTGCGCACGGGCTTGAAGTCGAAGTGCCGAGGTCCCGCGTAACCCGCCGTCTCCAGGAGGTCCACCAGCCAGAACGCCTGGCGCAGGTCCCCGGCGCCGAAACGGAGGTCCTGGTCGTACTTGATGCCGGACTGCCCGTTGAGGTCGATGTGGAAGAGCTTCCCCGCCCACAGTGCCTGTGCGATGCCGTGCGGGAAGTTGAGCCCGGCCATCTGCTCGTGCCCCGTCTCCGGGTTGACGCCCACGAGTCCGGGCCGTTCCAGGCGCTCGATGAAGGCGAGGGCGTGCCCGATCGTCGGGAGCAGGATGTCGCCGCGGGGCTCGTTCGGCTTGGGCTCGATCGCGAAGCGGAGCGGGTAGCCCTGCTCGGTGACGTACTCCCCGAGCAGGTCGAAGGCCTCCTTCAACCGGTCGAGTGCCACCCGCACGTCCTTGGCCGCACCCGACTCGGCACCCTCCCGTCCGCCCCAGGCCACGTAGACCGAGGCGCCGAGCTCGACGGCGAGGTCGATGTTGCGGATCGTCTTGCGCAGCGCGAAACGGCGGACGTCGCGGTCGTTGGCGGTGAAGGCACCGTCCTTGAAGACGGGGTGGGTGAAGAGGTTGGTGGTGGCCATCGGCACCTTCAGGCCCGTGCGGTCGAGCGCGGCGCGGAAGCGCGCGACGGCCTTCGCCCGGGTACTTTCTTCCGCTCCGAACGGAATGAGGTCGTCGTCGTGGAAGGTCACCCCGTACGCCCCGAGGGCGGCGAGCCGCTCCACCGTCTCGACCGGGTCGAGCGCGGGGCGGGTGGCGTCGCCGAACGGATCGCGCCCCTGCCAGCCGACCGTCCACAGGCCGAAGGTGAAGCGGTCGTCGGGCGTGGGAAGAAGCTCATGCGGCATGTCCGGCTCCTTGACGAGGCTGGCCGTGGGTTTTGTTTTCTGAGATAACTAATACCGTCGGGGAAGGGGCGGGCGCCAGTGCCCGCCCACGACGACGGACAGAACCGGAAGGAGAGGTGGGTCATGCCGGCACGCCCGGTGGTCATCGGCGTCGACAGCTCCACCCAGTCCACGAAGGCCGCGGTCGTCGACGCCGAGAGCGGCGCCCTGCTCGCCGTCGGCCGCGCGCCGCACACCGTCACCGGCACCGGCGGGGCCCGCGAGAGCGACCCCGAGGAGTGGTGGGCGGCGCTCGGGCAGGCCGTCACCGCGGCTCTGAAGGAGGCCGCCGTGCCGCCCTCCGCCGTCACCGGCATCGCCGTCGCCGGGCAGCAGCACGGTCTCGTCACCCTCGACGCCTCCGGCCGCCCGCTCCGCCCGGCGCCGCTCTGGAACGACACCCGCTCCGCGCCCCAGGCCGCCGCCCTCACCGCCGCGCTCGGCGGGCCCGGACGCTGGCTCGACCGCACGGGTTCCGTCCCCGTCGCCGCCGTGACGGCCGCCAAGTGGCGGTGGCTGCGCGAGCACGACCCCGCCACGGCGGACCGGACCGCCGCCGTCCGGCTCCCGCACGACTTCCTCACCGAGCGACTCTGCGGCGAGGCCGTCACCGACCCCGGCGACGCGTCGGGCACCGGCTGGTACGCCACGGACCCCGCCGCCGGCCCGAGCCGCCTTTCCACGGGCCCCGCCGCCGGCCCGAGCCGCCCTCCCATGGGCCCCGCCGCCGGACTCGGCCGCCATTCCACGGGCCCCGCCGCCGGATCCCGCCCCCATTCCACAGCCTCCGCCGCCGGACCTGGCCCCCATCTCAAGGGCCCCGCCGCCCCCGCCGCCGGACCCGGCCGCTACGACCCGGAGATCCTCGCCCTCCTCGGCCTCGACCCCGCGCTCCTCCCGGCTGTCGCGCCCTCCGGCGGCACCCGCGCCGGCTCGCTCACCCGCACCGCCGCCGACGCCCTCGGCCTGCCGCCCGGCATCGCCGTCGCCGCCGGAACTGGCGACAACATGGCCGCCGCCGTCGGCCTCGGCCTGGGTGCCCATGGCCTCCTCGACCACCCGGTCGTGAGCCTCGGCACCTCGGGCACGGTCTTCGCCGCCACCCGCACCCGCCCCGCGAGCCCCGGCCTGTCCGGGTTCGCGGCCACCGACGGCACCTACCTGCCGCTGGGCTGCACCCTGAACTGCACCCTCGCCGTCGACCGGATCGCCACCCTCCTCGGCCTCGACCGCGAGGACGCCCGGCCCGGCGACGGCCTCGTCCTCCTGCCGTACCTCGACGGCGAACGCACCCCCGACCTCCCGCACGCCACGGGGCTGCTCACCGGCCTGACCCACGCCGCCACCCCGCCCGCGCTTCTGGGCGCCGCCTACGAGGGCGCCGTCTTCACGGTGCTCCGCGCCCTCGACGAACTCCTCGCCGCCTGCGGCCTCGCCCCCGCCGCGCCCGAGGTACGGGACCGGCCGCTGCGCCTGATCGGCGGCGGCGCGCGGGGCCGGGCCTGGACCGAGACCGTGCGCCGCCTCTCCGGCCGCCCGCTCGTGGTCCCCGCCGCCACCGAACTCGTCGCCCTCGGCGCCGCCGCCCTCGCCGCCGCGGCGGCCACCGGAGCGGAGCCGGTGGCGCTCGCCCGCTCCTGGGGGACCGGCGACGGCCGGACGCTCGGCCCCGCACCGCGCGACGAGGAGACCTGGGCGCGCATCGGGACCGTCCTCGACCGGGCCGCCCCGGCCCTCCTCGGCGCGGCGGCGGCCCCGGGCCTCGCCTGACGCTGATCGGGCCGGATGAGGCCGGACCCGACACGGGTCACGGGTCACGAGGGGCTGGGGGCAGGAGTCAGGGGCCAGGGGTCAGGGCGTGGCGGGCGGTTCCGCCGGGGTGCGCAGTTGCTCCGCCGCGTCCGAGACGCGGCGGAGCAGGGAGAGGAAGTGCGCCTGCTCCTCGGGGGAGAGGGGGGAGAGGAAGACCTGGTTCATCCGGGCCGTGCGGACGGCCAGCCTCCGATGGGTCCGCTCGCCGTCCTCCGTGAGCCGGAGCAGGGAGCGCCGCCCGTCGTCCGGGTCGCGCACCTTGTCGAGCAGCCCGCGCCGGGTCAGCCGCCCGACGACCTCCGCGATGGTGGATCGGTCGAGCGCCACCCGTTCGCCGAGCGTGCGCTGGTCGAGTCCCGGTTCGGTCAGCAGCGCGTTGAGGACGCCGAACTGGGGGGAGGTGATCTCCTCCGACACCATGGTCGTCCACAGCAGGTGGTGCCCCTGCTGGAGCCGCCGGGCGAGATGCCCGGGGTGCGTGGTCAGGTCCACCGCGGCCATGAGTGCGCCTCCCGCTGCCATTCGTTGGTGCACGGAACGATACCCGCCCCCGAACCTGCTGCCCTCGACCCGTTGACGATGCCCGGGTCGATGCAGATACTCAGTGCACTGACTAATTGTCGCAGTCGGCGACGTCCGTGGGGGAGCAGCTGTCCCGCGTTCGTTTCGCTCGGACCGGAACGAAGGGCTTCCCTATGGACAAGGTGGTCGCCACCGCCGCGGACGCGGTGGCCGACGTCCCCGACGGCGCCTCGCTCGCCGTGGGCGGCTTCGGCCTCAGCGGCGTGCCGAACGTCCTCATCCAGGCGCTCCACGAGCGCGGCGTGGGCGGCCTCGGCGTCGTCTCCAACAACTGCGGTGCCATGGACTCGGGCCTCGCCGTCCTGCTCGCCGCGGGCCGCATCGCCCGCGTCACCGGCTCGTACATCGGCGCCAACAAGGAGTTCGCCCGCCAGTACCTCGCGGGCGAGCTCGACGTCGAGCTGATCCCGCAGGGCACCCTCGCCGAACGCCTGCGGGCCGGCGGCTGCGGCATCCCCGCCTTCTACACGCCCGCCGGAGTCGGCACACAGGTCGCCGACGGCGGACTGCCCTGGCGCTACGACGGCCGTGGCGGGGTCGCGCTCGCCTCGCCCGCGAAGGAGGTACGGGAGTTCGACGGCGTCCCGTACGTCCTGGAGCACGCCATCCGCACCGACTTCGCCCTGGTCCGCGCCGCCAAGGGCGACCGGCACGGCAACCTCGTCTTCCACGCCGCCGCCCGCAACTTCAACCCCCTCGCCGCGATGGCCGGCCGGATCACCGTCGCCGAGGTCGAGGAACTGGTCGAACCCGGCGCCCTCGACCCCGACCACGTCCACCTCCCCGGGATCTTCGTCCAGCGCGTCGTCGCCCTCACCCCCGCCCAGGCCGCCGCGAAGGGCATCGAACGCCGCACGACCTCCGAACGGCGCACGACCTCCGAGCCGACGGCGGCGTCGGCGGCGTCGGCGTCGGCAGAGCACGCGGCCCCCCGTGACGTACGAGACCCCCATGACGCACGAGACGGAGTAGACCCGGCATGACCTGGAACCGCGAGCAGATGGCCGCCCGTGCCGCCCGCGAACTGCGCGACGGACAGTACGTCAACCTCGGCATCGGCCTGCCGACCCTCATCCCGAACCACCTCCCCGCCGGGGTCGAGGTCGTCCTCGAATCCGAGAACGGCATCCTCGGCACCGGCCCGTACCCCACCGAAGACGAGGTCGACCCCGACCTCATCAACGCGGGCAAGGAGACCGTCACCGTCCTGCCCGGCGCCTCCTTCTTCGACTCGGCGCTCTCCTTCGGCATGATCCGGGGCGGTCACATCGACGTCGCCGTCCTCGGCGCCATGCAGGTCTCGGCCCGCGGCGACCTCGCCAACTGGGCCGTGCCCGGGCGTCTGGTCACCGGCATCGGCGGCGCGATGGACCTCGTCCACGGTGCCCGCACGGTCATCGTCGTCATGACGCACACCGCCAAGGACGGCTCCCCGAAGCTCGTCGAGGAGTGCGACCTGCCGCTCACCGGGCGCGCCTGCGTCGACCGGATCATCACCGACCTCTGCGTCCTCGACGTCACCGCCGACGGACTCGTCCTCGTCGAGACCGCCCCCGGCGTGACGGCGGAGGAGGTCGCGGCGAAGACGGCGGCAACGGTACACGTCCCGGCCCCCGCCCCGCGGCCCGCCTGACCCGCCGCCCGCCCCGCCCCCCCGCCTCCCCCGATCCACCCAGGAGCCTTCATGGCCGACCTCACCCAGGCGCGCGTAGACGCCGAGATCGCCGCCCACCAGGACGCGTACGACCAGGCCCTCGCCTCCGGCGCCCCGCCCCGGCACCACCCGCCGCGCGACTACGCCCCGTACCGCAGCTCCCTGCTGCGCCACCCCCGGCAGCCGCTCGTGCCGGTGGGCGGTGCGGGGGACCCCGACGCCGTCGAGCTGACCGGGCCCGTCTTCGGGGCCACCGACGTCACCGAGACCGACAACGACCTGACCCGCGCGCACGCGGGCGAGCCGCTCGGCGAGCGGA
Source organism: Streptomyces sp. NPDC042100 (assembly GCF_055582325.1). Classification (NCBI taxonomy): domain Bacteria; kingdom Bacillati; phylum Actinomycetota; class Actinomycetes; order Kitasatosporales; family Streptomycetaceae; genus Streptomyces; species Streptomyces sp. NPDC042100. Next base: position 36,850 of record NZ_JBVJDK010000027.1, on the reverse strand, counting down.
TCACCGTCTCCGGGCGCCTCCTGGACCGCTCCGGGCGGCCCGTCCGGGGCCAGTTGATCGAGATCTGGCAGGCCAACGCCTCGGGCCGGTACGCCCATCTGCGCGATCAGCACCCGGCTCCGCTCGACCCCCACTTCACCGGTGTGGGAAGGACCTTGACGGACGATCAGGGCACCTACCGCTTCACCACCGTCAAGCCGGGCGCCTACCCCTGGCGCAACCACACCAACGCCTGGCGCCCCGCCCACATCCACTTCTCCGTCTTCGGCACGGCGTTCACCCAGCGGCTCGTCACCCAGATGTACTTCCCCGGCGACCCGCTCCTCGCCCACGACCCGATCATGCGCTCGGTCACCGACCGCGCCGCCCGCGAACGCCTCGTCGCACGGTACGAACACGACCGTTCGCAGCCGGAGTTCTCCCTGGGCTACACCTGGGACATCGTGCTCGACGGACCCGCCGCCACCTGGACCGAGGAAGGAAACTGACCCATGCGACCCATGCTCCCCCTGCCTCCCACCGCCTCCAGCACCGTCGGACCCTTCTACGGCTACGCCCTTCCCTTCCCCGGCGGCGAACGCCTCGCGCCCGAGGGCCACCCCGACCGCGTCACCCTCCACGGCTACGTACGCGACGGCGCCGGCGAACCCGTACCCGACGCGCTCCTGGAGTTCTGGCAGGCCGCCCCCGACGGCTCCCTCGCCGGCGCGCCCGGCTCGCTGCGCCGGGACCCGGTCACCGGCGGCTTCCTCGGCCGCGACGGCACCCGCTTCACCGGCTTCGGCCGCGTCGCCACCGACGCCGACGGCCACTACGCCGTCCACACCCTGGCCCCCGGCAACCCCGGCCAACCCCACGTCGCCGTCGCCGTGTTCGCCCGCGGCCTCCTGCACCACCTGTACACCCGCGCCTACCTCCGCGACGGCCCCGACCCGCTGCTCGACCGCCTCCCGGCCGACCGGCGCGCCACCCTGGTCGCCGCCGAGGAACCGCACCGCGTCCACCGCTTCGACATCCGGCTTCAGGGCGAGGGCGAGACGGTCTTCCTGGAGTTCCCGTGACCGGGCCCGCCACCCCGGAGCCCGCGGCCCCGGACGCCGGACTGCTCGATCCCGTACGGGCGGGCTCGCCCGCCGAGGCGGCCACCGACGACACCGCCTTCCTGCGCGCCCTCCTGGACGCCGAAGCCGCCCTCACCCGGGCCCAGACCGCCCTCGGCGCCGCCCCCGCCGAGGCCGCCCGCGCGGTCACGGACGCGGCGGCGGACCCGTGCCGTTTCGACGCCCGCTCGCTCGCCCTGCGCGCCCTGGACGGCGGCAACCCGGTGATCCCGCTCGTGGCGGACCTCACCGCGGCGGCGGGGGAGTGGGGCGCCTACGTGCACCGGGGCGCGACCAGCCAGGACATCCTGGACACGGCCGCGATGCTGGTGGCCGCCCGCACCCTGGAGGCCGTCCTCACGGACCTCGCGCGCACGGAGGCGGCGCTGGCCGCCCTCGCCGCCGCCCACCGTGACACGTCGATGCCCGGTCGCACCCTCACCCAGCACGCCGTCCCCACCACCTTCGGGCTCAAGGCGGCGGGCTGGCGCTCCCTCGTGCTGGACGCGCGGGACCGGCTGATCGCCGTACGGGACGGACTGCCCGCCCAACTCGGCGGCGCGGCGGGGACATTGGCGGCGTTCGCCGAGGCGGTCGACGGTTCGGAGCCCGACGGTTCCGAACCCGACCGTTCCGAACCCGACGCCGACCGCGTGCTCGCGCTGCCCGCCGCGTACGCCCGTGAGCTCGGGCTCGCCGTGCCCCACCTCCCCTGGCACACCCTGCGCACCCCGGTCGCCGACCTCGCGGGGGCGCTCGCGTTCACCGCCGGGGCGCTGGGGAAGCTCGCCGCCGATGTGCTCACCCTCTCCCGGACCGAGATCGCCGAGGTCGGGGAAGGGACGGGCGGGGGTTCCTCCGCCATGCCGCACAAGGCGAACCCGGTCCGCGCGACCCTCGTGGCCTCGGCCGCCCGGCGGGCCCCGCACCTCGCCGCGAGCCTGTACGCCTGCCTGCCCGCCGAGGACGAACGGCCCGCCGGGGCCTGGCACGCCGAGTGGCAGCCGCTGCGCGAACTGCTGCGCCTCACCGGCGGCGCCGCCCACCACACCGCGGCCCTCGCGGAAGGACTCCGCGTCGACGCCCCGGCGATGCGGGCCCACCTCGACCTGACCGGGGGGCTCCTCGTCTCCGAACGCCTCGCGGGCGCCCTCGCCCCGTTCCTGGGACGGTCCAGGGCCCGCGCCCTGCTGGCCGAGCTGGCCGCCCGCAGCCGCGCCGAGGGCCGGGCGCTGGCCGACCTCCTCGCCGAGGCGGCCGCCACCGACGTACCGGAACTGGCCGGCACCGGCCTGGCCGACCCCGCCCAGCTGACCGCGCTGACCGACCCCACCCGAGCCACCGGCCTGGCCGGACACCTCACCGACCGCGCCCTGGAGCGACGTTGACCCCCTTGAACCCGTCGAATCCGGTGACCCCCTTGACCCCCTTGACTCCGTCGAATCCGGTGAACCCCGCGATGAGTCTCTACCACCGAGCCGAGGGCCCGGCCGGCGCGCCCGTCCTGATCCTCGGGCCCTCGCTCGGCACCTCCACCGCCCTCTGGGACGCCGTCGCCCCCGAGCTCTCCCTCACCCATCGCGTCGTACGGTTCGACCTGCCCGGCCACGGGCGCTCGCCCGCCGGTCTCATCGGGCCCGGGGCGACCGTCGCCGACCTCGCCGGGCTGGTGCTCGACCTGGCCGACGCGCTCGGTGCCGAGCGCTTCTCGTACGCCGGGGTCTCCCTCGGAGGCGCGATCGGCCTCCACCTGGCGGCTTTCCGCTCCGAGCGGATCGAAAAGCTCGCGGTGGTCTGCTCCTCCGCCCACTTCGGCGGGTCCGATCCCTGGACGCGGCGGGCGGCGACGGTGCGGCGGGAGGGCCTCGCGGCGCTGGCGGCGACGGCGGGGGCCCGCTGGTTCACACCAGGCTTCACCGTGCCGCGCCTCGTCGAGGACCACCGGACCGCCGACCCCGCCGCCTACGCCGCCTGCTGTGACGCACTCGCCGCCTTCGACCTGCGGGAACGGCTGCGGGACATCACCGTGCCCACCCTGCTGATCGCCGGCCGGGAGGACCCCGCGACCCCGCCCGCGCATCTGCGTGAGCTCGCCGACGGCATCCCGGGAGCCGCCCTCACCGAACTGCCCGGTGCCTCCCATCTGGCCCCCGCCGAGCGCCCGGAGGACGTGCTCGCCGCGCTCCGCTCCCACCTGTCGGGGACTTCCGCTCGGAGCGGAATGAAAGTACGCCGTGAGGTGCTCGGCGACGCGCACGTGGACCGGGCGCAGGCAGCGCAGACCCCGTTCACGGCCCGCTTCCAGGACTTCATCTCCCGCTACGCCTGGGGGGAGATCTGGACCGACCCGACCCTCTCCCGCCGCGAGCGCAGCCTGATCACCCTCACCGCCCTGGTCGCCCACGGCCACCACGACGAACTCGCCCTGCACGTCCGTGCCGCCCGCCGCAACGGCCTCACCCCCGACGAGATCGCCGCCGCACTCCTCCAGTCGGGCGTCTACTGCGGCGTCCCCGCCGCGAACGCCGCCTTCACCGTGGCCCAGCGCGCCCTGACCGAGGAACCCCCGCCCCCGGCCCCTTAGTCACTGATCAGTCACCGCTTGGCACGCTCCGCGCGCATCCAGCCCGCCCCTTCCGGCAGCCGACATCACTATCACTTGATCACGTTTCAAGAATCGAGGGCTTCCCATTCGGGCGACGGTGACTATGATCGACGGCGACATCGCGTGTCGGTCATCGGCTGGGTGAGGCATGGAGGTGTCGGGACATGCCGTCGGAGGCATTCCATGTCAGTCGAGTTGAACCACACGATCGTCCATGCCCGGGACAACCGGGAGTCCGCCGAGTTCTTCGCGGACCTTCTCGATCTAGAGATCACCACCGAGTGGGGTCCGTTCATCGCGGTCGCCCTGGGCAATGGCGTCACCCTGGACTTCGCCACCATCCCTGTGGACAGCATCACCCCTCAGCACTACGCCTTCCTCATCTCCGAGGAACTGTTCGACACGGCGTACGCGCAGATCGGACGGCGCGGCATCGAGCACTACGCCGATCCCCATCGGAAGCAGCCCGGCACGATCAACCACAACGACGGCGGACGCGGCGTGTACTTCATCGACCCGGCGGGCCACTTCATGGAGCTCATCACCGTGCCGTACGGCGGCTGGACCTCGTAACGGCACGCTGTAACGACACGCTCTGAGGGCCGCACTCCGGCAGGGAGTGCGGCCCTCACCCGCTGTCCGGGGGCGGGGCGGGGCGGGGGCGGCGGCGTTCAGAACGTCGGGACCCGGGCGAAGCGCTCCGTCACGTGCAGGTCTGCCTCGATGTCCGCGATCGCGCGGGACAGTTCCGGCAGCACCTCGCTCACGCACTCCTCGCGGGTCCTGCGGGCGCTGTGCAGGGCCACGTTCACCGCCGCGACGACCGTGCCCGCGCGGTCCCGCACCGGCATGGCGATCGAGCGCAGGCCGACCTCCAGCTCCTCGTCGACGAGCGCGTATCCCCGCCGTCCGACCTCCTCCAGGAGCGCGTCGAGCTCCGCGCGGCCGGTGACCGTGTACGGGGTGAGGGGGGCCGGTTCGGTGCGCGCCAGGCGGTCCGCGCGGTCCTCGGGGTCGAGCCCGGCGAGCAGGACGCGGCCCATGGAGGTGGCGTACGCGGGGAAGCGGGTGCCGATGGTGATGTGGACGTTCATGATGCGTGTGGTCTCCACCCGGCCCGTGTACTGGACCTCGTCGCCCGTCAGCACAGCTAGCGAGGCGGACTCGCGCACCCGTGCGGCCAGCGCGGCCAGGTGCACCTGGGCGATCCGGGTCAGGGTCGTACGCGACAGCGGCGGGAAGCCCAGCGACAGCACGCGCGGAGTGAGTCGGAAGGCGCGCCCGTCCGCCGCCACGCAGCCCAGGTGCTCCAGCGTGATGAGGGCCCGGCGCGCGGTGGCCCGGGCGAGTCCGGTCGCCTCGGCGACAGCCGTCAGCGGCAGCGCCTCCCGGCCCTCGCCGAAGGCCGTCAGCACCGTCAGCCCCCGCGCCAGCGACTCCACGAACTCCCGGCCCAGCTCCTGCTTCGACGCCCCGGTCCAGGCGGCGAGCCCTGTCGTCCCTGTCCCTGTCCCAGTCGCCGGGGGAGCCTGCGAGGCAGGGGAGGCGGGCGAGGCAGGGGAGGCGGGGGGAGCCTCGCGGAGCGTTCGCTCCATGCCGTCGGCCGCCTCCCGCAGGCGCGGCAGCAGGGCGTCCGGCAGCGCGGCGGCGTCGTGCCGGCTGGTGTGGCTGACGGCGCTCAGCACGCAGGCGATCCGCCCGTCGGGTCCGCGCACCGGCACCGAGAGGGCCACCAGGCCCGGTTCGATCAGCTGGTCGTCGACCGCCCAGCCCCGCCGTCGCGCCTCGGCCACCCGCGCCTCGAAGCCTTCGGCCGCCCCGGGCCGGGGCAGGAGGGCGGGGTACGCGGGATCGGCCCACGCGGCCCACTCGGTCTGTCCGGCCCGCTCGGTCCGCTCGGCCCACCCAGCCCACTGGGATTCGTTCCACTCGGAGGCGAACAAAGCCCCGGGGGCGGTGCGTTCCGCCGGCAGGGGGTCGCCGATGCGGAAGCTCACGGACATGGCCCGCCGCCGTGTCGCCTGGTGGACGAAGCGGATGCCGTCGCCGTCCGCCACCGCGAGCGACACCGACTCGTCCAGCGCGTCGGCGAGGGCGTCGGCGCGGGCGCCGAGGAGGTCCGGCAGGCGGACGGCGGCGAGGTAGGAGTTGCCGAGCTCCAGCAGCCGGGGGGCGAGGACGATGTCGCGCCCCTCGACCCGTACGTACCCCATCCGGGCGAGCGTCCCGGTGATCCGGTCGACCGTGGACCGGGCGAGCCCCGTGGCGCGCTCCAGTTCGCCGACCGGCATCCGTCCGTCGGCGCCGGTGAGCCGGCGCAGCACGTCGATCCCGCGCAGCAGCGGGGTGACGGCCTCGGGCGGCGCGGCCGGCGTCGTGTCGTGCGTGGTCGGTGACATGGGCTCCCCGTCGTGGATCTCCGGTCCACCGTAGTGAACGTGCCGGCCGAGGGGCGCGGCGGCCCGTTGACACGGGTGCCCGGCCGCGCCCACACTCCCAATATAGTGAAGATCTCTTCACTATGCGAACGGATATGAAACAGGGGAGACTCCATGCACACCACCGTCGGGATCATCGGCGGCGGCCCCTCCGGCCTGCTCCTCGCCCGGCTGCTGCACCGGGCGGGCATCGACAGCGTCGTCCTGGAGAGCCGTGACCGCGCCTACGTCGAACAGCGGCAGCGGGCCGGGATCCTCGAACAGGCCACCGTCGACGCGCTGCGCACGGCGGGCGCGGGCGCCCGGCTCGACGTCGAGGGGATTCCGCACGACGGCATAGAGCTGCGCCACGACGGCCGCGCCACCCGCGTCGACTTCCCGTCGCTCACCGGCGGCCGGCGCGTCTGGGTCTACGCGCAGACCGAGGTGGTCAAGGACCTCATCGCCCTCCAGCGCGCCGAGGGCGGCCCGCTGCTGTTCGGGGCCGAGGTCACCTCCGTGGAGGGCGCCGACACCGACCGGCCGCTCGTCCGGTACACCCACGAGGGTCGCGAACAGACGCTGACCTGCGACTACGTCGTCGGCTGCGACGGCTTCCACGGCGTCACCCGCAACGCCGTCCCCGAAGGCGAGCGCCGCACCTACGAGCGCACGTACCCCTACTCCTGGCTCGGCATCCTGGCCGAGGCGCCGCCCGTGTACGAGGAGCTGATCTACGCGCACTCGGAGCGCGGCTTCGCCCTCGCCAGTATGCGATCGCCCTCCGTCAGCCGCCTCTACCTCCAGGTCCCCAACGGAACCGACCCCGCCGACTGGCCCGACGAGCGGGTCTGGGACGAGCTCGACGCCCGCCTCGCCCTGCGCGCCGACCCCGCCTGGCGCCTCAAGCGGGGCACGGTGACCCAGAAGTCCGTGCTCCCGATGCGCAGTTCGGTCACCGAGCCGATGCGGTACGGCCGGATCCTGCTAGCCGGGGACGCCGCGCACATCGTCCCGCCGACCGGCGCCAAGGGCCTCAATCTGGCCGCCGCCGACGTCATCGTCCTGGCCCGCGCCTTCGCCCGGCTCAAGGAGACCGGCTCCACCGCCCTCCTCGACGCCTATTCCGACACCTGTCTGCGCCGGGTCTGGCGCGCCGAGCACTTCTCGTACTTCATGACCACGACCCTGCACGCCGACCCGGCCCAGACCCCCTTCGACACCCGCCTCCAGCAGTCCCAGCTCGACCGCGTCGCGAGCTCCCCGCACGCCGCCGCCGAACTCGCCGAGAACTACACGGGGCTTCCGCTCGATCCGGGCTGAGTCCGGCCCGCCCGGGGGCGGGTGCCCGGCCGTGACGGCCCGCCCCCGGAGTCTCAGGGGCGGGGCCAGGGGCGCCCGTCGAGGCGTTCGATGTCCCGGTTGAAACGCTGGAGGGCGGCGGCGAAACCGGCCACCTCCTCGGGGGTCCAGTGCTCCAGGACCCGCTCCAGCCCCTGGATGTTGAAGGCGCGGTCGGCGTCGAGGCGCCGTTCGCCCTCCTCCGTGATGCGGAACTTGCGGGCGATGCCGCCATCCGGGTCGGGGATGCGCTCGACGACCCCGGCGCGGAGCATCGCCGCGGTCTGGCGGTTGAGCGTCGAGGCGTCCAGCCCGAAGGCGTCCGTGAGCTGGCTGATCGACAGCGGGCCGTCCATGCGGATCCGGCTGAGCAGGACGTACGCGCTGCGGTCGAGGTGCCATCCGGAGGCCCGGGGGCGGGGCGTGCTGAGGTGCGAGTGCCGCCCGAGGAGCATGGTCTCGAACTCGACCAGATGGGTCGGCTTGGCCTCCGGCTCGGCCTGCGGGTCGGCCTGCTCGGCCTGCGCGGTCGGCGTGGTCGGGCCGATCTCGTCTGTCGCGTCGGTCACGTCGGTCGCGTGGGTCGGGTCGTTCATCGGGGTCCTGTCACGGCGATGTGGCGGGGCGGGCGGCTCGCGGGCGGGGGCCGCGCGGTGTGGAGCGGTGCGGATCCGTACGGAGCAGAGAGGAGGTTCGGTTCGGTTCCGTTCCGTTCCGTCGGGTTCGGTTCGCGGCGTATCGCACAGCATATGCAGGTTGCATCGCTTGTGCATGATGCATAACGTGTGTACGTTGCACAATGCCCCACCCCCGACGCATCGCCCGAACGCCGCCCGGCGCCCCGGCGAACGGCACACGCCGACCGAGGAGAGAACCATGTCCGCCCCCACCCCAGCCGCCCGCACCGGAGGCGCCGGCGGCATCGTCGGCGTACTCGCCCTGGCCGGCATCGTCGCCGCGCTCATGCAGACGCTCGTCGTCCCCCTCATCGGCGACCTGCCGGCGCTGCTCCACACCAGCGCCTCCGACGCCTCCTGGGTGATCACCGCCACCCTGCTCGCCGCCGCCGTGGCGACCCCCGTCGCAGGCCGCCTCGGCGACATGTACGGCAAGCGGCGCCTGCTCCTCGCCTCGACCGTCCCGCTCATCGCGGGCTCCGTCGTCTGCGCCCTGTCCAGCTCCGTCGTCCCGATGGTCGTCGGGCGCGGACTCCAGGGCCTCGGCATGGGCGTCGTGCCGCTCGGCATCAGCCTGCTCCGGGACGTCCTCCCGCCCGAGCGGCTCGGTTCCTCGATCGCCCTCATGAGCGCCTCCATGGGCGTCGGCGGCGCCCTCGGCCTGCCCTTCTCCGCCGCCGTCGCCGAGCACGCGAGCTGGCGGGTGCTGTTCTGGGTCGCCGCCGCCCTCAGCCTCGTCGTCGGCGTCCTCGTCTGGCTGGTCGCCCCGACCGGCCGGATCGCCCCAGTCGCCGGACGCTTCGACCTGCTCGGCGCCCTCGGGCTCGGCGGCGGCCTCGTCGCCCTGCTGCTCGCGGTCTCCAAGGGCTCCGTGTGGGGCTGGGGCAGCGCCACCACGCTCGGCCTGTTCGGCGCCTCGGCCGTGGTCCTGCTGTCCTGGGGCTGGTACGAGCTGCGCACCCGCGACCCGCTCGTCGACCTCCGCGTCACCGCCCGGCCGCAGGTCCTCATGACCAACGCCGCCTCGATCCTGGTCGGCTTCGCCATGTACGCGCAGTCGCTCGTCGTTCCGCAGCTCCTGCAGTTGCCCGAGGCGACCGGTTACGGTCTGGGTCAGTCGATGATGGCCATGGGCCTGTGGATGGCCCCGGCGGGCCTCATGATGATGGTCCTCGCCCCGCTCGGCGCCAAGCTCTCCGCCGCCCGCGGCCCCAAGGTCACCCTCTCCGTCGGCAGCCTCGTGATCGCCGTCGGCTACCTCTCCTCACTGCTCCTCATGAGCACCACCTGGGGCCTGCTCATCGTCACCCTCATCTGCAACACGGGTGTCGGTCTCGCGTACGGGGCCATGCCCGCCCTCATCATGGGAGCCGTCCCGCAGGCCGAGACGGCCTCCGCCAACAGCTTCAACACCCTGATGCGGTCCATCGGCAGTTCGGTGTCCGCCGCCGTCATCGGCGTCGTCCTCGCCCAGCTCACCACGGACTTCGGCGGTCACGCGCTGCCGTCCGAGAGCGGCTTCCGCATCGCGCTGCTGATCGGCGGCGGCGTGGCCCTCGCCGCCTCGGCCGTGGCCGCCCTCATTCCCGTACGTCCGGCCGCCGCCCCCGTCGCCGAGCCGCGCCCCGCCCCGGCGGCGGACGCGACCACGGCGTGAGCGGCGCCACGAGCAACCCGTGCGGCCCAAGCGACACCGGTAGGCGGCACCAGCAGCACGAGCACCAGGAACGGAGCACCACCCTCATGACCCACCCCCAGGACTTCGCCGGCCGCACGGCCGTCGTCACCGGGGCCGGCTCCGGTATCGGCCGCGCCACCGCCCTCGCCTTCGCCGCCCGCGGCGCCCGGGTCCTCGTCGCCGACCTGAACGGCGACGCCGCCGCCGAGGTCACCGCGCTGATCGAGGAGGCCGGCGGCACCGCCGTCGCCGTCGTCGGCGACCTCAGCGATCAGGCGGTCGTCGACCGGCTGGTCGCCACCGCCCTCGACGCCGGGGGACCGGACGGCACCATCGACGTGCTCGTCAACAACGCCGGGATCATGGACAGCATGTCCGCCGTCGCCGACGTGTCCGATGCCGAGTGGGAGCGCCTGCTGCGGATCAACCTCACGGCGCCGTTCCTGCTGACCCGGGCCGTCCTGCCGCACATGCTGGCGGCGGGCAAGGGCGCCGTCGTCTTCACCGCCTCCGAGGCGGGACTGCGCGGCTCCGCGGCCGGTGCCGCCTACACCGCGGCCAAGCACGGCGTCGTCGGCCTCACCAAGTCGCTCGCGGTGACCTACCGGCACCGGGGCATCCGTACCAACGCGGTCGCCCCCGGCGGCACCCTCACCAACATCCGGGTCGATCTCGACCCCGAGGCCGCCGGGCCGCAGGCCCTCGGCGCCTACATGGGCAACGTCGGACAGCCCGCCGGGGCCGAGACCCAGGCGGAGGCGATCGTCTTCCTCGCCTCCGACGCGGCGAGCAACATCAACGGGGCTGTGCTGCCCGTGGACGGCGGCTGGTCCGCCGTCTGACGACGGGCCCTAGGACCGGCGGCGCGGCTTCCCGGAGCGTCCGCTCTTGGGGGCCGCGCCCCCGGCCGGCTTGCGCCGCCCGCCCGCGCCCTGGGGCTTCTGCCCGCCGCCCTGCTTCTGCCCGGCACCCTGTCGGCGGCCCTGCTGGGGCTTCGCCGCCGTGCCTGGCTTGCGGTCCTTCTCCTCCGGACGCCGCCCGCGCGAGCTGTTCACCGTGCGGCCGCGCACGATCCCGATGAAGTCCTCCACCAGCTCCGTGGTGGCGTCCTCCGGCCACGACAGCGCGATCTGGGACTGCGGGGTCCCGGTCAGCGTCCGGTATGTGAGGTCCTTGCGGTGGTGCAGGCGCGCCAGCGACTGGGGCACGGCCAGCAGGCCGATCCCCGCCGCCACCAGCTCGATCGCGTCCGCCGTGGTCGCCGGCCGCTCGAACGCGGGACGGCCCGGGGGCGCCTCCCAGCCGAGGGTGTCGTCCAGCGGGTGCAGCAGGATCTCGTCGGCGATGTCCTCGACCGCCACCTCCTCTTCCGCCGCCGCCACGACGTGGTCCTTGGGCACCACGATCACGGTCGTCTCGACGTACAGGGGGATGGCGCTCAGCTCCGTACGGTCGACCGGCAGCCGCAGGAAGCCCGCGTCCGCCTTCCGCTCCCGCAGCAGGCCCTCCGCCTCGGCGGGCTCGACCTGCACGAGCTCCAGCGGGACGTCGGGCAGCCGCTCGTTCCAGATCCGCACCCACTTCGAGGGTGTCACCCCCGGCACGTACGCGAGCCGGAATGCGGGGGAAGCCGGAGAACCGGAGGAACGGGAGGGGGCGGGAGCGGGGGTGGGGGATGTGTCCGAGCCTGTCACCTGCCCAGATTACCGGCCGTGGTCGGCGAAGGCGCACCCGCCCGATATTCTTGTCAGCATGACGCAGCACCAGACCGCCCAGACGATGAAGCCCGCCACCGCGGCGAAGAAGCTGGGTGTGTACCTCGACGCCACCCCCGCCGACTTCCGCGAGGGCGTCGTTTCCCGCGCCGAGCTCAACGCCCTCCAGACCGACCCGCCGGAGTGGCTGCGCGAGCTGCGCCGCACCGGTCCGCACCCGCGCCCCGTCGTGGCGGCGAAGCTGGGCGTCTCCATCTCCGGCCTGGCCCGGGGAGGCATCACGGAGCCCCTCACCACCGAGCAGATCGACGCGATCAAGGACGAGAACCCGGAGTGGCTCCAGAAGGAGCGCGCCACGCAGGCCGACGTCCGCAAGGAGACCGTCCGCATCAAGGAGCTCCACGCCGAGAAGGCGGAGAAGGCCGCGAAGGCCGCGAAGCCTGAGTAGGCCCGAGTAGGACCGAGGAGGGCTGAGCCTCTCCGTAGTCCCCGCCGTGTCCCGTCGGTCCGGCGGGGTCGGCGGGCGGCAGCCCCGGGTCCCGCAGCGCCACGGCCCGGACGTGCGGATCGGCCGCGTCCGCGAGGTGGCGGATCCGGCCCTTGGGACAGCACGGGTGCTCGACGATCAGCGGCCGCAGCCACTCGGCCTCGCCGACGTCCCAGTGGAACGCCGCCCGCGCCGTGCCGTCGCCGGGATCCAGCTCGGCCTCCACGAGTGCGTACAGCCGCGCCCTCGGTTCGGCGTCGGTGCGCCGGCCGCGCGCGACCGCCATCCGCGGGTACGCGTCCGGGGCAGCGCCGGTGTCCGTAGCAGCTGGCCGGCGATCGTGCGGCGCGTCGCGGGGGAGAGCCGCGCGCCCCGGAGCCTGGCGGCGGCCCCCGGCTCATGGCGCAGCACGGCTTCCACCACGGCGTCGGGGACCACCCCGGGCCGCCGGAGGATGCCGGTCTGCCCGGCCGGGTGCGCGGCCGGGCGGAGCAGGGTGCCTTCGGGGCCTCGGGATTCCGGCCGAGGCCGGTGAGGAGCGGGCGGACGGAGTGCGTCATGCGGGCTCCTGGGGCGGGTGGTTCATTCCGGGCGGGGCTCCGACCCCTCGGCTTGGCCGGGAGCGGTGAAGTCCGGGCTCGCGAAGTCGGGCTCAAGGGAGCCCAGGGCCGGGAGGCGCCTGAGCGGGTGGGAGGCCGTGCGCCGCGTGGAACGGGCATCGGGACCGGAGAAGGGGCCGCCCGCATCGGTGCCCGTGCCCGGCCCCGTGCCCTTATCCGTACCCGCGCCCGTATCCCCATCCGTGTCGAGTGCGACGCGAAGGAAGGGGACGATGCCGCGTTCCAGCAGCGCGTTCCGCCAGGCGTCCCGGGCGGCGGCCACGTCGTCCCGCTCGGGTGCCGGTGGCGGCGGTCCCGCGCGCAGGGCGGTGACGACGAGGCCGACGACGGCGACGAGGGTGCCCGCCCCGGCGACCGCCGCGCACCACCAGCCCGTATGGACCAGGGCGCTGGCCAAGGACGACGCTGGATCGAGCACCGTGAGGACGTAGCCGACCAGCAGGAAGATCAGCGCGGCGGTCCCCGCCAACGCGGGAGCGAGGACGGCGACGACGGCCGGGACTCCCGCCCCGTACCGCGTCTCGGCAGGATCTTCGCGGGGCGTGCGGGGGTGCGCACGCGGCGCCGTCGGCCTCCGGATCCCGCGCGCCCGTGGTGCCCTCGGCGCCTTCGGTGTCTCCGGGCGTACGTGGAGCCCGAGCAGCGCCGCGAGCAGGCGGCGGCCGAAGGACATCCGCGCCCAGCGCGCGGGGGTCACCTCAGTGCCCGCCGGGCGTCCGCCCCCCAGCACGGCGGCCGCGAATCCTCGGGCGGGAGCGGTGGACGGGGCGGGGGAGCGTGGGGCGGAGCCGCGGTGGTGCTCTCGTACGCGCACGTAGCGGTCGTACTCGACGGCCGCGGCCGCGTTGATGACGCCGGAGGCGGTGAGGGCCAGCGTGCGCACCCGCTCGGCGTCGCGGCGCCCGACGAGGGCCGACAGCTCCGGGCGTTCGTGGGCGGTGCGCAGCACCTCGTCGATGATCCGCTCGTAGTCGGGGCGGTCCTCGGTCAGCAGGTGCGGATGGTGCGTCACGGTCCCTCCTCCCCGAGCACGGGCCCCTGCCGCCATCGTGGCGAGGGATCGGGGGTGAGGGGATCCGTCGCGGCGGGCCGTCGCACCGCGCGCGCGGGGACGGTGGGGGAGTGCGGTGCTCCGGGTGGAACAGCGGGCCGGCCGTCCTGTTCCCGGCCCTCCTGTTCCGGGGCGGCCTGGTTCTCACCCGGCGGTGGCGGTGGCGGTGGCGCGGGTTCCGGGGCCGGGGCGGCCGGCTGACGTTCGCCGGTGACGGCCTCGTTCACCGTCTGCACGCGCCCCAGTTGAGTGAGGAGCATCGGGGCCGAGATGCCGACCACCAGGGCGGCGTACCCGCCGCTGATCTGGCCCGTGGTCCCGAACAGGACCGCCGCACCCGCCCCCATCACCCCGTGCACGACGGCGGCGACGGCATCGACAGCGGGGTCGAAGTAGGCCGGGAACCGAGGGGCCTCGCCCGTCGAGGTTCCCTCCGCGGCCGACCGCCGGTGTGCCCGGCGGTCCTCCTGCCAGGAGACGAACCGCGCGTACACGTCCAGCGCCCCGCGCAGCAGCCCGCCCGCCGCCCCCAGGAGGATCAGCGTCGTAACGTCCACGCGCTCCCCCGGCCGACGGCACCGACCCCTGCTCGCGCACTACCGCTCACGGCCATGCCCATGACCAACAGCCTGCCATGTCCGCCGCCGTCCGTGGGTTCTTTCTCGTCACCCGTCTTCAGAGCCAGGTCCCGAAGCGGCGGATGTACAGCGTCTTCACCGCCTGCGTCAGCGCGCAGTAGGCGAGCAGGACCCCGATCAGCCACGGGAAGTACGCGGCCGGCAGGGCCACGAGGCCCAGGCTGTCCGCGAGCGGCGAGAACGGCAGGTACAGGCCGGTCAGAATCGCCAGGGCCGTCATCGCCAGCACCGGCCACGAGGCCCGGCCGCGGAGGAACGGGATCTCGCGGGTGCGGATCACGTGGACGATGAGGGCCTGCGACAGCAGCCCCTCGACGAACCAGCCGGACTGGAACAAAGCCTGCTCCGCCGGGGTGTCGGCGGCGAACACGTGCCACATCACCAGGAACATCGCGATGTCGAACACCGAGCTGATCGGGCCGATGACCAGCATGAACCGCCCGATCCCCTTGGCGTCCCAGTCGCGCGGCCTCCGCAGGTAGGCCTCGTCCACGCGGTCCCACGGCGTCGCCAACTGGGCGAAGTCGTACACCAGGTTCTGCACGAGCAGCATCACGGCGAGCATCGGCTGGAACGGGAGGAACGCGCCGGCGACGAGGACCGAGAAGACGTTCCCGAAGTTCGACGACGCCGTCGTCTTGATGTACTTGACGGTGTTGCCGAAGGTCGTGCGCCCCTGCACCACGCCCTGTTCGAGGACGGTGAGGTCCTTCTCCAGGAGGATCACGTCGGCCGACTCCTTGGCGATGTCCACGGCCGTGTCCACCGAGACGCCGACGTCGGAGTCCCGCAGCGCGGCGGCGTCGTTGACGCCGTCGCCGAGGAAGCCGACCGTGTGGCCCTCCGCCCGCAGCGCGCGCACGACCCGCGCCTTCTGTACGGGGTCGGCCTTCGCGAACACGCTGGTTCGGGAGCTCAGTTCGCGCAACTCCGCCTCGTCCAGGCCGTCCAGCTCGGCGCCCGTGACGACCCTGCCGACGTCCAGGCCGACGTCCGCGCAGACCCGCGCGGCGACCAGCTCGTTGTCGCCGGTGACGACCTTCACCCTCACGCCCTTGTCGGCGAGCGCCCGCAGCGCCTCGGCCGCGTCGGCCTTCGGCGGGTCGCGGAACGCGAGGAAGCCGATCAGCGTGAGGTCCCACTCGTCGGTCACGCCGTACGTGTCGCGCGGTGTCCGCAGCGCCCGGGCGGCCACCGCGAGCACGCGCAGCCCCTGCCGGTTGTGCTCCTCCGCGACCCGGGCCGCGTCCTGCCGAAGCCGCTCGGTGAGCGCGACGGTCTCGCCCCCGTCCCGCATCCGGGTGCACAGGGCCAGCACCTCCTCGACCGCGCCCTTGGTGATCATGACGTGCTCGGGGCGCCCGAGCCCCGCTCCGAGGCCCGCTCCAGGGTCTGCTCCGGGATCCGCTTCGAGCAGCCCGTTGCGGTTCAGGACCACGGACATACGGCGTCGGGCGAAGTCGAAGGGGATCTCGTCGACCAGCGTGAACCGCGCGTCGACGACAACCTCCTCGGCCTCGTCGATCCGGGCCGCGACCGCCCGGTCCATCGGGTTCCGCAGCCCGGTCTGGAAGTGCGCGTTGAGGTAGCCGTACGCCAGGACCTCCCGGTCCTCGTCCCCGCGCACGTCCAGGGAGCGGTCGAGGACGATCCGGTCCTCGGTCAGCGTGCCGGTCTTGTCCGTGCACAGCACGTCCATCGCGCCGAGGCTCTGTATCGCGTCGAGCCGCTTGACGACGACCTTCCGCTTCGCCATCGCGACCGCTCCCCGGGCCAGGTTGGCGGAGACGACCATCGGCAGCATCTCGGGCGTCAGGCCGACGGCGACGGCCACGGCGAAGAGGAAGGCCGCGTCCCAGTCGCCCTTGGTCAGGCCGTTGACGGCGAACACGACCGGCACCATCACCAGCATGAAGCGCAGCAGCAGGAAGCTGACCCGGCGCACGCCGTCGTCGAAGCCGGTCCGCGGGCGCTCGCCGGCGAGCGCGCCCGCCATCGAGCCGAAGTAGCTGTCGGAGCCGGTCGCGACGACCAGCCCGGTCGCCGTCCCGGAGGTCACCGACGTGCCCATCAGGCACAGGTTCCCGGCCTCCACCGGGTCGGTCACCTCCGGCCGGCCGTCGTCCACGCCCCGGATGTCGTCCTTGGCCACGGGCAGCGACTCGCCCGACAGGGCCGCCTGGGCGACCATCAGGTCCTTGGCGGCGATCAGCCGCAGATCGGCCGGGACCAGGTCGCCGGCGGCCAGCCGTACGAGATCGCCCGGGACGATCTGGTCCATGCCGACCTCGCACGGCGTCGGCAGGCTGTTGCGGCCGGCCCTGCGCACGACGGCGGCGGTCGTCGTGACGAGCCGGGCCAGCGCGTCCGCCGCCCGGCCGGAGCGGTACTCCTGCCAGAACCGCAGCAGGCCGCTGACCAGCACCATCACCGACAGGATGACGACACCCGGGTCGGCGGGCTCCTGCCAGAACATGACGGTGGCGAGGAAGGCCAGCACGGCGACGAAGGGGCTCGCGTACGCCTTCGCGAGCTGGACGTACCAGCGCGGCGCACGCTCCCGGGCGACGGTGTTCGGGCCGTGGCGCTCCAGGCGCGCGGCGGCCTCGCCCCGTGTGAGTCCGTTGTGGGTGGCGGCGAACTCCCGCAGGACCCGGTCGCCCGGGTGTCCGGCGATGGCGACGAGCCGGGCGGCGACCCGGCGGGTACGGGCCTCCAGTTCGGCCGCCTCGCGTTCACGGCGGATACGGGTGCCCCGGCCCGGCGGCGCGAGCTTCTGGGGCGTGAACAGGGTCATGACGGATCCTCCCTCCGCGGTTCCGGGCACGCCGGGTCACGGACGGTCGTGCGCACGCGGGCACCGAGAAGGGTCCGCGCGGGGGCGGATCGGGAGCCGGTTCACCGGACGGGGGCGCGCGGGCGCGCGCTCGTCAGGAGGTCACGTGCGGGGCGGGGCGGCGATGAGGCGACGCTGGGGAACAGCCGGTACGGGCCGGGCGCGGGGCCCCGGTGGCGGACGTGTCGGGGTCAGCCGGCCGGCAGGGTGGGGCGAGGACTTCCTTCGGGACTCATCCCGAACACCTCCTCGCCTCGCACCGGTATGCCCGTCGCCCACCGCACAGCGGGTGCGGCGCGGGAGTCCAGGACGTCCACCGCGCGGCGACCCCTCGACCGTACCCCACGCGGGAGGGCCGCCGTCCGGGACCAAGGTCCCGTGCGGCGCGGGTCGTAGGTCCGGCCCGCTCGTCTGACCTGCGGCTTCGCGTGCGGTGCCGGGCTGAGGAGTCGTCATGTCCGGACGGTTCCTTTGCCGAGCGGGGTGACGTGATCATGTCGAGGCGGCTTCGTAGGATGCGGGCGGGGGAGGGATCATTCGACCGCGCGGTCCGCGTGATCCGCGAAGTGCGCTGGTCTCCGCGGTCTTCGTGGTCTGTGTGGACCGCTGGTCCTCCCCGTGCCGTCTTCACCGCCTGTCCGAGGAGTTCCGAGAGTGAATCGAATACGCCGCATCACCGGTCTGAGCGTCGCGCTCGCCGCGCTGGTCACCCTGGCGCCCGCCACGGCCACCACCGCCACCGGCGCCGCCGTCGCCGACGCGACCGCTCGGGCGGAGACGGCGGCGCCCACGGGCCGGATGCCCCTGGGGCCCGGCGACCTGGAGACCGTCGCGAAGCCCGTCCAGACGCCGGCGCCCGGCATCACGTACGAGAAGTACACCCAGGGCGAGGCCACCGACGTGTGGTCGGTCGAGGTGCTCGTCAGGCAGCCCGCCACCTGGACGGCGGGCCTCAAGGCGAACGCCGACGCCGTCGTCGCCGACCTGCTGGCGAAGGGCTTCACCGGCCGCGTGGACTCGGTCGCGCTCCCCGCCGGTCCGGGGGTCGGCGCCGGGCTGCCCACGCAGTACATGGTCCGGGTCGGCTCCTTCGCCCCCGACC
The DNA here is from genome assembly GCF_055582325.1 of Streptomyces sp. NPDC042100. Classification (NCBI taxonomy): domain Bacteria; kingdom Bacillati; phylum Actinomycetota; class Actinomycetes; order Kitasatosporales; family Streptomycetaceae; genus Streptomyces; species Streptomyces sp. NPDC042100. Next base: position 18,583 of record NZ_JBVJDK010000027.1, on the reverse strand, counting down.
GGTACGCCGACGCCGGGGCGCAGCTGAAGTCGCTCCAGGCGGCCGGGTTCACCGCCCGGACGGTCTACACGGCGCAGGACGGCAACCCGAGCCGGGGTCCCTGGGAGGTCCGGGTGATGAGGGTCGACCCCTCCGCCGCCCTCACGTTCAAGGCCGTCCACGGCGCCGATGTCGCCCGCGCCGAGACGGTGCGGGACATGGGTGCCGCGGCCGGGGCGCTGGTCGCCGTGAACGGCTCCGACTTCGACATCGACTCGACCAACAACCCCGCCTTCTCCGGGTACGACGGCGATCCGCAAGGACTCTACGTGCGGAGCAAGGACCTCCTCAGCGAGGCCAACAACGGGCGCACCGCCCTGATCCTGGAGGGCACCGGGGCCCGGGTCCGGGTCGACGAGATCACCACGCGCACCCAGGTGACCGCGCCCGACGGCGTCACCCGGGTGGTGGACGGGATCAACCGGATGCCGGGACGCAACGTGGGCTGCGGCGGGGTCGGCGACGACCGGCGCCGCGACGCCAAGGGCCAACTCGTCCTGGAACTGCGGCCGGTGCGCAACATCCTGTGCGTCGATCCCGACGAGATCGTGGTGTTCCGCCCGGAGTGGGGCGTCGACACGCCCTCCCAGCCGACGGGCGACAGCGTGGACGTGCTCATGAACGGCAGCTGGGTCGTCACCGGTCTCCGCAGCCCCGCCGGCGGCCCCGTCCCCGCGGGCGGGCGGGTCCTCCAGGGGATCGGCGCCGGGGCGCGGTGGCTGCGCGACCACAGCGAGCTCGGCAAGGCGTTCAAGCCCGGCACCAGCATCACGGACTCCCGGGGCGCGGCGGTCAGCGGCTCCGCCCTGTCCGCCGTCGCGGGCGGCGGGCCCGCTCTGGTCCGCGACGGCGAGATCATGATCAACGCCGACGCGAACGGGCTGCTCAACCCCGACACGAACGTCGCCACCAACGGCATCGTGCAGCGCCACCCCCGCACCCTCGCCGGGGTCACCGCGACCGGGGAACTGCTGCTCGTCACCATCGACGGACGGCTGCCGCAGACCAGCGTCGGCGTCACCGTGCCCGAGGCCGCGGCCGTCATGAAGTGGCTCGGCGCGAAGGACGCCCTGAGCCTCGGCTCCGGCGGCGACACCACCCTCCTCGTCAACGGCACCCTCTACAACCGTCCGATGGACAGCTGGCAGGCGGCCGCGCCCACCGAGCGCAGGGTCGGCAACGCGGTCGTGGTCGTCCCGCGCTGACCCACGCGCCGCGCGCCGGGGCCGTCACCCGGCCCCGTCACCCGGCCCCGTCCTCGGGCGGGCCGGTCAGCACCGGCGGTAGGGAGTCGCGGAGGGCGCGGGCCAGGGCGGTGACCGCCGGGTGCGGGCCCGCGCCGCCCCGGAACGCGATCCGGGTCCGACGGCGCACCGGAAGCGGCGTGAGGCGTACGCCCGGCGGGGGATCGAGCGCCCCCAGCCTAGGGACGACGGCCACGCCCTGACCGGCCGCCACGAAGGCCAGCACGGTGGCGAACTCGTCCACCTGGTGCCGCACGCGCGGTGCGAACCCGGCGGCCCGGCAGACCCGTTCGGTGACCGCGCGGCAGAGGGTGTCCGGGGACGACACGATCCACGGCGCGTCCCTCCAGGGGAAGAGCGCGGAGAGCCCGGAGAGCCCGGAGGCGGCACCGGGCCCCGACACGTGCGGGCCGGGATCCTCCCGGTCCGGCGCGCCGGCCGTGGACGCGGGGGTGGCCAGGAACATCGCCTCCTCGCACAAGGGCTCCTCCGCGAGCCCCGGTTCGAGCGCTGCGGGCACCAGGTCGTACCCGTGGACCAGCGCCACGTCGAGATCCCCGGCGCGCAGGGCGTGCGCCGCGCCCGCCGGGTCCACCTCCGAGACCATCGGCTCCAGCGCCGGATGCCGGGCGGAGAGCAGGCCCAGCGCGCCCGGCAGGATCGTGCGGGTCGCCGTGGGGAAGGCGCCGATGCGCAGCGGGCCCGCCGGGCCGCCCCGCGCCTCGGCGAGCTCGGCGGAGGCCAGCTCCAGGCGTTCGAGCACGGCCTCGGCGTGCCGGACCAGCCGTTCCCCGGCTGGTGTCAGCCGCACCCGCCGCCCGGTCCGTTCGAGCAGCGGCACCCCCGCCTCCCGCTCCAGGGTGCCGAGCTGCTGGGACACGGCGGACGGGGTGAAGGACAGGGCCTCCGCGACGGCGGCGATGGTGCCGCGCAGGGCCAGTTCGCGCAGAAGGCGCAGACGACGGACATCGAGCATCAGCTCAGCTTACGGTTCTGATCGGAAAAGCGAACTGGACCTGAGGGGTCCGCCGCGCCCACTCTCGAAGACATGGCACAGGAACAGACCGCCGCTCCCACCCCGGCTCCCGACAGGGACGCCGTGCCGGAGCCCGCGACGACCGGATTCGACCCGTACGGCATCTACGTCCCCCTCGTCACTCCCTTCGGGCGGGACGGCCGCCCCGACCTCGACGCCCTGGAGGGCCTGGCCCGCTCCGTCCTCGACGACGGCGCCGCCGGGCTCGTCGCCCTCGGCACCACCGGCGAGGCGGGCGCGCTCGACGCCGACGAGCGCCGGGCCGTCGTCGACACCTGCGCGCGGGTCTGCCGCGAGCGGGGCGCCCAGCTCGTCGTCGGCGCCGCCGGGGGCGACACGGCCGCCGTCGCCCGGGACCTCGCGGCGCTCGGCCGGTGGCCCGGGGCCCGCGCGGCCCTGGTCACGGTGCCCGCCTTCGTCCGGCCCTCGCCGGAGGGGGTGCTGGCCCACTTCGGGCGCCTCGCCGCCGCGAGTCCGGTGCCCCTGATCGCCTACCACATCCCGTACCGCACCGGCCGGCCGCTGGACGCGGGCACCCTGCGCGCGCTCGGGAGCCTTCCCGGGGTCGTCGGGGTCAAGTACGCGGCCGGCGCCGTCGACGAGGACACCGTCCGGCTCCTCGGCGACCTGCCGCCGGGCTTCGCGGTGCTCGCGGGCGACGACGTCTTCGCCTCGCCGCTGCTCGCCCTCGGCGCGAGCGGCGGGATCCTCGCCTCGGCGCACCTGGCCACCGGCCGCTTCGCCGAGCTGGTCGAGGCCTGGCGGACGGGTGACACGGCCCGTGCGCGGGCGCTCGGGCACCGCCTGGCACGGCTGTCGGCCCTGCTGTTCGCCGAGCCCAACCCGACCGTCGTCAAGGGAGTCCTGCACGCCCAGGGACGCATCCCCACCCCGGACGTGCGGCTTCCGCTGCTGCCCGCCGGGGAGGGGTCGGTCGCGGCGGCCCTGAAGGCGACCGAGGCGGCGGCGACGGGATCCTGAGGCGGGGCCCGCGCCTGGGACGGCTCGTGGGTGCCGGGCAGCCCGGAGGCCCCGGGCAGCCCGGGGCCCCGTGCGGCTCGTCGGGCCTGCGAGGCCCGAAGGTCCCGCACGGCCCGCAGGATCGTAAGCCCCATCGGCCCCACGAGGCCCGACGGTCCCGCAAGCCCCGCCAGCCCCGCAAGCCCCGCAAGCCCCGCTAGGCGCGCAAGGCCCGCACGCCCCCAAGCGGTGCCTCCTTGTCCGGACGCTCCGGCGCCCGTACGGTGCCCGCGTGGACCTCTTCTCGCGCTCCTGGTCGGCGTTGCGCTCGGCGGTCGCCGACCTGCCCGACGAGGACTTCGCCCGTCCCTCGGGCTGCGCCGGCTGGCTGGTGCGGGACCTGGTCTGTCATCTGGTCATCGATGCCCAGGACGTGCTGATCACCCTGGTCACGCCCGCCGAGGGGCCGCCGACCGCCGACGCCGACACGTACTGGAGGCTGGTGCCGCCGCCGACCGGCGAGGATCCGCTCGACGCGCTGATCCCGCGCCTCGCCGCCGCGTACGGGGACCCGGCGCTGCTGCGGTTCCACCTCGACGACGTGGGGGCGGCGGCGGGCCGGGCCGCCGGGCTCGCCGATCCCGGCGCCCTCGTGGCGACCCAGGACCAGGTGCTGACGGCCGGCGACTACCTCACCGCGTACGTCCTCGAATGGACCCTGCACCACCTCGACCTCGGCCCCGCCGTGCCGCCCCCGCCCGCCGAGGCGCTGGCGGCGGCGCGCGGCTCCCTGGAACGGATCGCCGGGGCCGCGTTCCCCGCCGCCTTCACGGACGGGGCGGCGCTGCTCGTCGGCACCGGGCGGCGCGCCCCGGCCGGGACGGAGCGGGACGCGCTCGGGCCGCTCGCCGCGCGGCTCCCGTTCGTGCTCGGCTGAGCCGTCAGCAGGTGGCGTCCGCGGCCTGCTCGATCAGGCGGGTGACGACGTCGGGGTGGGACATCATCGCGACGTGCGAGGAGTCGATCTCGACCGTGCGGGACCTCGCCCGCTTCGCCTCGAACCGCTCCAGGTCGGGGGCGATGGCCTTGTCCTGCCTGGCCACCAGGAACCATGACGGGATCGTCTTCCAGGCCGCCGCCGTCGCCTTCTCGGCGAAGCCCGCGGCCGTCACCGGACGCTGCTCGGTCGCCATGACCCGGGTCTGCTCCTCGGGCAGGTCGGCGGCGAACACGCTGTGGAACCTGTCGTTCTGGATGTACAGGTCCGTGCCGCTGCCGTTGGCGTCCGTGTAGGGGACGGGCCGGACGGCGGTGCCCAGCTCGCTGCCGGGGAACCTGGTGGAGAGCTCGGCCGGAGACTCGCCCTTGTCGGGCATGAAGGCCGCGATGTAGACCAGCGCCTTGACGTTCGGGTTGCCCGCCGCCGCGCCGCTGATCACGGCGCCGCCGTAGGAGTGACCGGCGAGGATGACGGGGCCCTTGACGCTCTTGAGCACGCTGGCGACGTACGTGGAGTCGTTGGCGAGGCCGCGCAGCGGGTTCGGCGGGGCGACGACCGGGTAGCCGGCGCGCTGGAGCCGGTCGACGACGTCGTTCCACCCCGAGGCGTCGGCGAAGGCGCCGTGCACGAGGACCACCGTCGGCTTGGCGCCGTGCCCGCGCGCGGCGTCCGTGCCGTCCGCCGCCGTGGCGGGGCCGCACCCAGCTTCGGCACAGCGGGCCCGGCACGGCGCGCTCAGCCGGGCAGGAGGGTGAGCGCGGCGGCCAGGCGGATGACCCGTCGCGCCACTCGGCGAGCCCCCGGCCCAGGCGTCACGGCGCGGTGGCCCGGGCGCGCCTCTCCGCCGTGGCCAGCGCGGTGTTGACGAGCGCCACGACCGCGAAGGCGAGCGCGGGACCCGGGCCGGTCAGTGCGGCGAGCGCGGCCGTGGCGGCGCCGTAGACCAGGGCCTTCACGGCGAGGACGCCCACGAGGGGGAGGCGGATCCGGGCCTTGGGCGCGGCGAACAGGCCCCACAGCACGGCCGCGGCGGCGGGGGCGGCCACGGCGAGGAGCAGGCCGGGGAGGAGGGATCCGGGAGTGGTCCAGCCCCACCAGGCAAGGAGGGCCAGGGCGGCGAGTTCGAGGAGGAAGGCGAGGGCCTCGTTGAGGGCGTGCAGGGGCGCGGGCAGTCTCATAGTGGATCATTCTGCGCCGATGTCGACTCACCTCGAACAACTCCAGCCAACTGCGGCTGAATGCAGTCGGATTGCTGTCACGTCAGATCAACAACGTGTAACGAAAAAACGCTTGTCGGACAGAATCCTTCCCTCCGGTACCTGTGGCCTGGGATCTTGCGTCCACCCCACACATCACAGGACCCGGACGGCGCCACCAGCGTCTCCGGGCCATCGGAGGACGCATTGTTTTCCCAGATATCCAGCAGGCTGAGACTCCCGATCGCCGCCGCTGCCGTCGTCAGCGCCGCCCTCGCCCTCGCCGCCCCGGCCCAGGCCGCGCCCACGACCGGCCCCGAGGTCCCCGCCGCCGCGACGAGCGCCCGCACCGCCCCCACCGCCGCGGCGCCGGCCGCCGCCGGTGCCTGGGCCGCCGGCACCCGCGCCTACCTGGTGATCACCGCGCCCGGTGCCACCGCCTCCGCGCAGACGGCCGTGACCGCCAACGGCGGCACCGTCTTCGCCGCCTATGACGCGATCGGCGTCATCGTGGCCCACTCCACCGGCGCCTCCTTCGCCGCCACCATGCGCGGCGTGTCCGGAGTGCAGCAGGTCGGCGCGACCCGCACCTCCGACGTCCCGGCCGACGCCTACAACCCGGCGCTGCCCGCGAACCCGACGCAGTCGGCGACGACGCTGACCGAGTCCAACCGCTGGGACATGACCCAGATCAAGGCCGACCAGGCCTGGGCCGTCACCACCGGGTCCGCCTCGGTCAAGGTCGGTGTGCTGGACACCGGCGTCGACGACCAGCACCAGGACATCGCGCCCAACTTCAACGCCGCCGACTCCGTCTCCTGCGCCTACGGCAAGCCGGACACCCGCGCCGGCGCCTGGCGTGACGTCGGCACCCACGGCACCCACGTCGCCGGGACCATCGCCGCCGCCAAGAACGGCAAGGGCGTCATCGGCGTCGCGCCGGGCGTCAAGATCTCCTCGGTCCGTGTCGCGGAGCCCACCAGCAGCCTGTTCTTCGCCGAGAACACCGTCTGCGCCTTCGTCTGGGCCGGTGACCACGGCTTCAAGGTCACCAACAACAGCTACTACACGGACCCGTGGCAGTTCAACTGCCCCGACAACGTGGACCAGGCCGCCATCATCGAGGGCGTCCGCCGGGCCCAGGCCTACGCCGAGGGCAAGGGTTCGCTCCAGGTCGCCGCCGCCGGCAACTCCAACTACGACCTGGCGAACAAGACGACCGACACGGAGAGCCCCAACGACTCCACCCCGGTCACCCGCACCATCACCAACGCCTGCCTCGACATCCCGACCGAGCTGCCGGGCGTCGTGACCGTCGCCGCGCAGGCCAGCGGCGGCGCCAAGGCCTCGTACTCCAACTTCGGCAACGGCGTCATCGACATCGCCGCGCCGGGCGGTGACGGCGCCACCCAGGTGTACTCGACGCTCCCGGGCGGCAAGTACGGCAACATGAGCGGCACGTCGATGGCCTCCCCGCACGTCACCGGCGTCGCGGCCCTCATCGCCAGCGCCAACCCGACGTACACCCCGGCGGACATCCGCAACGCGCTCGGCACCCAGGCGACCGACAAGGCCTGCCCCTCGGACGCCCGTTGCACCGGCACCACCGCCAAGAACGGCTTCTTCGGCGAGGGTTCGGTCGACGCGCTGAAGGCGGTCGGCGGCGGCACCACGCCCACCGGCCCGTACTTCGAGAACGTCAACGACGTCACCATCGTCGACAACGCCACCGTCGAGAGCGCCCTCACCGTCTCCGGCGTCACCGGCAACGCGCCCGCCACCCTCAAGGTCGGCGTGGACATCAAGCACACCTACCGGGGCGACCTCGTGCTCACCCTCGTCGCCCCGGACGGCACCGTGTACCCGCTGGAGGACTTCGCCAACAGCGACAGCGCCGACGACGTCCTCAAGACGTACACCGTCAACGCCTCCTCCGAGGTGGCCAACGGCACCTGGAAGCTGCGCGTCCAGGACATCGCCAGCCAGGACACCGGGCGCATCGACGCCTGGAACCTGACCTTCTGATCCACCCGCCGCACCTGCTCCACCGTCTCCACCCCAGGCGCCCCGCCCCCCCCGCAGGGGGCGCGGGGCGTCCCGCCGTTCCCGGCCGCCCGGCGGCACCCGTCAGCGCCAGGCCGGATGCCCCTCCGGCGCGCTTCCGGTGGTGAGCCTGCGCTCGCCCGTCCCGTCGGCCCGCACCGCCCACACGGCCGGCTCCTCGTAGGGCCCCCGGACGAAGGCCACCCAGCGCCCGTCGGCCGACCACGCCGGATCCATCTCGTGGGCCTCCGTCACGACCAGCGGCCGGTCCCCGGACCCGTCCGCGCCGACCAGCCGGATGTCGCCCTTCGCCGCGCCCTTGTACGTGCCCGCCGTGTACGCGAACGTGCGCCCGTCCGGCGACCACACCGCGTCCACCGCCGGGTGCGGCAGCCGGGTCACCCGGCGCGGCGCCCGCCCGGGATCGGCGGGGTCCACCAGATGGATCTGCCAGTCGCCCGGCGAGACCTCCAGGGAGACGGCGATCCGGGTCCCGTCAGGCGACCAGGCCGGGTCCTCCACCTTGCGCGTACCGCTGGTGAGCTGCCGCGCCGAGCCGTCCGCGACGTCCACCGCGAACAGCTGCTGGACCCCGCCCGCCACCCGCAGGACGGCGAGCCGGGTGCCGTCCGGGGACCAGGAGACCCGGCCGCCCGCGATCGCCGCGATCCGCCGCGCCCCGGAGCCGTCCGCCGTCGCCGTCCACACCGCGCTGCCCCCGGACGTGACCCGAGTGAACGCGAAGGAGGCCCGGTCCGGCGCCCACTGCGGCAGGATGTCGCACTCCCCGTCCGGCAGCAGCCGCCGCGGCCGGTCCGTCGCCGCGTCGCGGACGGCGATCACCCCGTGGCAGGTTCCCGGCCAGCCGGGCGCGGTGTCCTCCCGTACGAGCAGGGGGGCGGTCGGGAAGGGGGCGGCGGAGGCGCCCGTGGACGGGGAGGCGCCGGACCTCGGGTCGTCACCGCCGCCGGGACCCCCCTCCCACGGCCGCCACACCAGCAGCCCCGCCGTCACGGCGCACCCGGCCAGCACGGCCCCGAACGCCGCGCGCCGCCGCCCGGGCCGGGCGGGCGCACCCCTGCCGGGCGGCGGAACGGGGAGCGGGGGCCCGGGCGGGGACGGTACGGGGACGGGCCGTGTCGCCTCGGCGGCGACGAGGAGGGTGGCGGGCCGCCCGGAGCCGCCCGGCGCGTCGGGCGCTCCGGCACCGTCCCGAGCGGCGTTCCCCGCGTTCCCGGCGTGGTCCGATGCGCCGTCCCCGGCGTCGTCCGAGGCCTCGTGCGGGGCGTCCCCGGGCCCCGCCGGCGGCGTGGTGTGCTCCGGGCCGCGCAGCAGGCGGGTCGCCGGGTCCGGGAGCCAGCCGCCGTCCGCGCGGTGGCGGACGGTGAGGGAGCCGAGGAAGGCGGTCGGGGTGGGCCGCAGCGCCGGGTCCTTGGCCAGGCAGGCGGCGACGGAGGCGCGCAGCGAGGCGGGCACGGCGCTGAGGTCGGGCTCCTCGTGGACCATCCGGTACAGCCGGGCGGCGGAGGGCCCGTCGCCGTACGGGGAGCCGCCGGCGGCCTCGGCGAGCACGATCCCCAGCGCGAACATGTCGACGGCCGGGGTCGCGGCGCCGTCGGTGAGCTGCTCGGGGGCGAGGTAGCCGGGCGTGCCGACCTGGTAGCCCGTCCGGGTCAGGTCGGCCGTGCCGTCCAGGGCCCGCGCGATGCCGAAGTCGATGACCCGGGGGCCGTCCTCGGCCACGATGATGTTGGCGGGCTTGAGGTCGCGGTGGACCACCCCGGCCCGGTGGACGGCCTCCAGGGCCTCGGCGAGCCCCGCGGCGAGGACGGTCAGGGTGTCCTCGGGCAGCGCCCCGACCCGGTCCAGGACGGCGCGGAGGGTGGGACCGGGGACGTAGGCGGTCACCAGCCACGGGGGGTCGCCGTGCGGGTCCGCGTCGACGACCGGGGCCGTGTGGAAGCCGCCGACCCGACGGGCCGCCGCGACCTCGCGGGCGAAGCGGCGCAGGAACTCCGGGTCGGTGCCGAGCTCGGGCCGGACGACCTTCACGGCGACGGCCCGGCCGGAGCGGGACCGGCCCAGGTAGACGACGCCCATGCCGCCCTGCCCGAGGCGTCCTACCAGGCGGTAGCCGCCGGCGCCGACGGACTCGGGATCGGTGGACTCCAGCGGCTTCATCCTGCCCCCTCGCGCGATGTACCGGGACAGGATCGCGCCATGCGGCCGGATCAGTCCAGGGAGTGCTCCTCCCAGGTCTCGTCGTCGGGGTCGAACTCGGTGTGCGCGGACTCCCAGGTGGCCGAGGCGAGCTCGACGCCCGGGACGGCGCCGAGGAGCGCGACGGGGTCGATGAAGTGGGCGAGGGAGCCCGACGGGTCCACGTCGATGGCCTCGATGGCCTGGGCGCGCTCGTCGTCCTCCAGGTACTCGTCGTCCCGGACCTGGGTGAGGGCGGCGGCCTTGAGCGCCTCCTCGTCGGTGATCTCGGCGACGAGCTCGATGGTGACGCGTACGTAGCGCGGTGCGGACTCGGAAGGGTCGGTGCTGGTCATCAGGGCAGCTTAGGCGACGCGCGCGGCCCGCGCGTCCGCACGGGCCGTACGATCCACGGGGCCCGGGGAGGGCCGGGACGAGGGGACCGGGGAAATGGAAGCCGACACGCACACGAGCGCGCACCCGCCCACGGGCACGAGCGCGCACCCGCCCACGGGCACGAGCGCGCACCCGCCCACGGGCACGGTCGCGAGCGCGCGCCCGGACGCGCACACCGGCGTGGGCGCGGCGTGGGCCGACCGGTCCCGGTTCGGGGACCCCGGCTTCGAGGTGGAGACCGTGCCGTGCGGCCGCCGGCCGCCGGTGCGGAGGCTGTCCCGGCAGGGGCGCCGGAGGCGGTTCCGGGTGCTGAGGGACTTCTTCCTCGCCCGTTTCCTCCTCGCCCTGCCCGAGGACCCCCTGGAGGCGCTGGCCGCGCTGGTCGAGCCGGTGACGAAGGCGTACCGGCTGGCGATGCGGCTGGTGCGGGGGCCCGGGGTGCGCGGCGGCTGGGGCAGCGACGCCGGGCGCTTCCTGATCGCCGCGCACGAGCCGCACTGGGCGCGGGACGGTCTTCGCGCGGAAGAGGCGGAGTTCCGGCTGGTGCCCGGCGCGGGCCCGGACCTGACCGTCCGGGCGCCCTGGCAGCCGGACGAGGAGTGCGTGCGCTTCACGCACGCCGGGGTGCGGACGACACCGCTCCCGAGGCGGCGCCGCCGCCGGGTCGACATCGCCTTTCCCGACGGATCCTGGGCCGCCGTCCGCACGGCGACCCGGTACTCGGCCGCCCGGCTCCGCGCATGCCTCGCGGAGGGGGCTCAGCCGGGGGCGTCGGGCAGCGGGCGGGCGACGACGCCCTGAGGGGCGTCCTGGTGGCCGCCCGACGCCAGGACGCGGACCTCGTCGCGGTCGCTGATCTCGGCGCGGATGATCCCGGTCGGATCCGCGTACACGGGATGCCCGCCGGGTCCCTTGGCGGCCGTCCGCTCGACGACCACCAGGTCCTCGTCGGCACCGCCGACCCCGGCGAACACCAGCTCGTACCTGTGTACGCTCACCCGCACCATTTTACGCTCCGCGCCGTACGCGCAGGAGGTCAGCCGCCCGCCGTCACCGCGTCGACCAGCGTGGCCAACGCCGTGCCCAGGGCGTGTACGCCCGGGTTCGAGGGGCCGCCGGGTTCGGTCATGTAGCGGTCGCGGCGGATCTCCACCATCAGGGCGGTCACGCGCGGATCGCGGCCGTGATGGGCCAGCGGGACGTACGTGCCCGCGAACGGGCTGTCCGTGCCGACCTCGCCGATGCCCGCGAACGCCTCCCGCGCCGCCGCCAGCAGCGCGGGAGGCGTGTGGAAGGCGTCCGTGCCCAGGCAGACGGGCGGCCGGGGGCCCCGGCCGTGCAGTTCGTACGGCAGGGCCCGGGTCGGGTACGAGTGGACGTCGACGATGACCGCGCGCCCCGCCGCCGCCAGCCGTCCGGCGACCGCGTCCGTCATCGCCCGCGCGTACGGGGCGAAGTACCGCTCCACCAGCGGCGCCGGGTCGAAGCCGGCCGGCCGCAGCTCGGCCCGGTGCGTGGTGCGGGTGTACACCGCGCCCATTCCGACCGCCAGCATCTCCTCGCGCTCGTCCGGGAACCGCTCCGGATCGACCACGAGCCGCGACAGCCGGTTGACGAACCGCCAGGGCGCGCGGCCCGCCGCCGCTGCCGCCACGGCGGCGATGTCCTCCGTGTGCGCGTCCGTGATGTGGTCCAGCTCGCGGGCCAGCTCCGCGTCGTCGAGGACGATCCCGGAGCGCACGTCCGCCGGGACCGTCCGCGAGGAGTGCGGCACGTGGAGCAGGACCGGCGAGTCCGGCGAGCCGGGGAGGAGCCGGTAGGACGGCGCTGGGCCGGGCTGCGGGGGCCGCTGCGGCTGGGGGGTCAACTGGCCTCTTCTCGGGGCGGGTCGCGGTGGTCCGGTGGTGCGGCGGCCACGGGCTACGGCAGGGGCTCGCCGCGGGCCGTGATCCACAGGGCGTACCACTCCTCGTGGCTCAGCCTCGGTTCCTGGGCCGCCGCGTCCCGGCAGGCCCGGATCCGGGCCGGGGCGCTGGTGCCGACGACCGGGACCACCCCGGCCGGGTGACGCCGGAGCCACCACAGCACGACGGTCTCCGGCGTGGTGCCCTTCGCCTCGGCCAGTTCGGCGACGAGCGCGGCGGTGGCCCGCTCCGCCGGGGTCTCCTGGCGCCCGCTGTAGCGGCCCTGCGCCAGCGCCCCCCAGGCCTGCAACCCGATCCCGTGGGCCAGGCAGTGCTCGACCGTGCCCGCCGGGAAGCCGTTGGCGGCCGAGGCGGGCGTGTTCACCAGCACCCCGTCCTCCAGCCAGTCCCGCCGCCCCAGGCTCATCTCCAGCTGGTTGGCGGTGAGCGGCAGGCTCAACCGCGCCTGGAGCCGGGCGATCTGGGGCCCGTTCATGTTGGACACCCCGAACCGGCGCACCAGGCCCTGCCGGTGCAGCGACTCCAGCGCCTCGGCGACGTCCGCCGGGTCGGCCAGCGGGTCGGGCCGGTGCAGCAGGAGCACGTCGAGGACGTCGGTGCGCAGGCGCGTCAGGCTCTCCTCGACCCGCCGCACGATGGAGTCGCCGCGCAGGTCGTAGATCCCGGGCCGGTCGCCGTCGGCGAGCCGGATGCCGCACTTCGACTGGAGGGTGACGCGCTCGCGCAGCCCCGGGGCGCGGGTCAGCACCTCGCCGAACGCGGCCTCCGCCTTGCCGTGCCGGTAGATGTCGGCATGGTCGAAGGCGGTGATCCCGCTCTCCAGCGCCGCCTCGACGGCCGCCTCCGCCGCGTCGATGTCGGCGCCGGTCAGCGGGCTCGGGTCCCAGCTCCCGCCGAGGCCCATGCAGCCGAGGACCAGCCGGTCGGCGGGGCGGGAGCCGGCGGGGGGTGCGGGCGTCTGAGGTTCGGTCACGGGGGCAGCCTGCCATAGTTCGTTCACCTGTACGGCGCGCCCTTGCGGCCCCCCCCAGGCACCTGGCACCTGCCCTTCCCGTTCCCGCCTTCGTTCCCGCCCCCGTTCCCCCGACCCGTCCGGCCGGGCCGCTCAGCTGGGCCGGACGGGCGTCTGCGCGTCGCGCTCCAGCGCGGCCTCGCCCTCGGTGTCCAGGTGCGGGAGCGCCCGGTCGAGCCAGCGCGGGGTCCACCAGGCACGGGCGCCGAGCAGGGTCATCACCGCGGGCACGAGCAGCAGCCGCACGATCGTGGCGTCGATGAGGACGCTCGCCGCGAGGCCGAGGCCCAGCATCTTGACCACGATGTTGTCGGACACGATGAACGCGGCGAACACGCTGACCATGATCAGCGCGGCGCAGGTGATCACCCGGGCGGTGATCTCCAGCGCGTGCGCGACGCTCGCCTTCGAGTCGCCGGTGCGCAGCCACGCCTCGCGTACCCGCGACAGCAGGAAGATCTCGTAGTCCATGCTCAGTCCGAAGACGATCGCGAACATCATCATCGGCACGTAGCTCTCGACCGGCACCTTGCCGGAGACGCCCAGCGCCGGACCGCCCCAGCCCCACTGGAAGACGGCGACGACGACCCCGTACGAGGCGGCGATCGACAGCACGTTGAGCACGGCCGCCTTGACCGCGACGAGCAGGCCGCGGAAGACGGTCAGGATGACCAGGAAGGCCAGCCCGACGACCACGGCGATGATGAGCGGCAGCCGGCTGGAGACGATGTCCAGGAAGTCGACCTGGGCGGCGGTGGTGCCGGTGACGTACGTCCGGGCGTCGGTCCCGGCGACGGCCTGCGGCAGGACGTCGTCGACGAGGCGGTCGGTGAGCTGGGTGGTGCGCTCGTCCTGCGGGGCGGCGACCGAGTAGGCCGTGCCGATCAGCACGTCCCCGTCGGGCGTCGTCTGGAGCGGGGTGACGGACGCGGCGTCGGGGACGTTCGCGAGCGACTTCTGGAGCTGGGAGGCCAGCGCCGCGCGGTCGGACTGCGGCACGTTCGTCTGGTCGACGACGAGGGTCAGCGGCCCGTTGGCGCCCGGCCCGAAGGCGGTCGAGATCAGGTCGTAGGCGCGCCGGTCGGTGAAGGACTTGGGGTCGGCGCCGTCGCCGATGTGCCCGAGCTGGATGAAGAAGAGCGGGATGGCGAGGATGACGAGGGCCACGACGCCGCAGCTCAGGAAGGTCCAGGGGCGCCGTTCGACGCGCTGCGCGTAGCGGTGCCAGGTGCCGTGCGCGTCGGTGCCCGGCTCGGCGTCGGTCTCGGCGACGGGGGTGCGCAGGTGGTAGCGGTCGATCCGGCGGCCGACCAGGCCCAGCATCGCCGGGACCAGGGTCAGCGCCGCCAGCACGGCCGTGACCACGGTGAAGGCCGCCGCGAGCCCGAGTTTGCCGATGAAGCTGACGCCGGACACCCACAGCCCGGACAGGGCGATGATCACCGTGCAGCCGGAGACCAGGACGGCCCGCCCGCTGGTCGTCGTGGCCATGCCCGCGGAGGTGGCCGGATCGTGGCCGTCCATGAGGTTCTGGCGGTGCCGGGTGATGAGGAACAGCGCGTAGTCGATGCCGACGCCCAGGCCGATCATGGTGGCCAGCGTCGGCGACACCGTGCCGAAGGTGAACGCCGCCGCCGTCAGGCCCAGCAGCGCGAGCCCGCAGATCGCCCCGATGAGCGCGGTCACCAGCGGCAGCACGGCGGCGATGACGCTGCCGAAGCCGATCAGGAGCACCACGATGGCCACCGCGAAGCCGATCGCCTCGCTGGTGCGGTCGTCGGCGGCGGGCCGGGCCAGTTCGCCGAGCGGGCCGCCGTACTCGACCGTGACGCCCGCGTCGCGCAGCGGCTGTACGGCCGTGTCGACGCCGTTCAGGTAGTCGGTGCCGAGCGTGGACGGCGGCACGCTGAAGCGCACGGTGATGTACGCGGTCTTCCCGTCCGTGGACAGCGGCCCGGTGTCCGGCACGGACGAGGGGCTGGTCGGCGGGGGAGTGCCGGGCGGCGGCAGCGGGTTCTGGGCGCTCAGCACGTCGGGGAGCCTCTGCAGCGAGGCGACCGCCGTGTTCACCGCGGACGCCTCCTGGGTCAGCGGCTTCGCGGGGTCGTTGAGCACGATCTGGGCGCCGTAGCCGCCCGCGGCGGGGTCGTGCGCCTTCAGGACGGCGAGCCCGTCGGCCGACTGCACACCGGGGAGCGTGAAGTTGTCCGAGTACTGGCCGCCGACCGCCCGGTTGGCGAACTGGAGGCCGACCAGGGCCGCGAGCCACAGGACGATGACGACGACGAACCGCCGGGCACACCAGTGCCCGAGCCGGTACAGGACACTCTTACGCGGTGCGAGCCCGCCCGTGGCGGGGGCCTTTGCGCTCATGACGTGGCCACGTTCCGGTAGGGGGCGTCCCCGAGCGGAGGCGAAGACGACGGCGCCGACGGCCGCATTCCCTCCTCGGCTCGTGCCTCCTCCGCCAATTGTTCGCCCTCGCGGGCCGCTCGGCATCTCGGGGGGAGTGCCGGGATAGCCTCCCGGGCATGAACGAGATCACCTCCGCCGACGAGCAGTTGCTGCGCCGAGCGATCGCACTCGCCGCCCGCGCCGTGACCCTCGGCGACGCCCCGTACGGCTCCCTGCTCGCCGGACCCGACGGCACCGTCCTCGCCGAGGACCACAACACCGTCCGGCGCGACGGCGACATCACCGCCCACCCCGAACTGAAGCTGGCCCGCTGGGCGGCCCGCGAACTCGACGCCGAGACGGCCGCCGGCAGCACCCTCTACACGAGCTGCCAGCCCTGCGGCATGTGCGAGGGCGCGCTGGTCCGCTCGGGCGTCGGGCGGGTCGTGTACGCGCTCGCCACCGGGCAACTCGTCGCGCTCAACCCGGAGTCGGGCGCCTGGCCGGAGCTCGTCCAGGACGGCCCCGCGCTCTTCGACGAGGCCCGCCGCCCGATCGAGGACTACTACCGCCCGAAGGGCTGACCCGCCAACCCCCCCAGGAAAAGCACTGTTCACCCGGGCCGGCCGCTCCCTACACTTCCCGGAGCGGGCCGCCCGGCCCGCCGTGCCACACCCACGGAGCGACGGAGGGAGCCGACCATGCGTGCCGACCGCAGCACCGCAGCGCCCGTCGTCCCCCGCGTCCGGTACGACGTGATCCTGGCCTCTTCGTCCGTCCGGTGCCGGCTGCGCGGCCGGTACCGCTGACCCGCGACGACGCAGGGCTCACGCACCCCGCACCACCCCGCACCCCCACGCCTCGTCCGCCGTCACGGGAATCGCGCTGCCCAGCAACCGCTTCGCACGCGAAAGACCACCATCATGCGTACCTCCAGCACCCCCGGCACCCCCCGCGCCACCGCCCGTCCCGCCGTCCGCAACCTGGGCATCCTGGCCCACGTCGACGCCGGCAAGACGACGCTCACCGAGCGGTTCCTCTTCCTGACCGGCGCGGTCCACAAGCGCGGCGAGGTCCACGACGGCACCACCGTCACCGACTTCGACCCGCAGGAACGCGCCCGAGGCATCACCATCTCCGCCGCGGCCGTCAGCTGCGACTGGGCCGGACACCGTCTCAACCTGATCGACACGCCGGGGCACGTCGACTTCTCCGACGAGGTCGAGCGCGCACTGCGCGTCCTGGACGGCGCCGTCGCCGTCTTCGACGGCGTGGCGGGCGTCGAGCCGCAGAGCGAGTCGGTGTGGCGCCAGGCCGACCGGCACGGCGTCCCGCGCCTCGCGTTCGTCAACAAGCTCGACCGCGCGGGCGCCGACCTCGACGCCGCCGTGGACTCCCTGCGCACCCGCCTCGGCACCGTACCGCTGCCCGTCCAGCTCCCCATCGGCCGCGAGTCCGGCTTCCGGGGAGTCGTCGACCTGGTCCGCCTCCGGGCGTACGCGTGGCCCGACGGCGGCGGCCCGTACACCGAGGGCCCGGTGCCCGAGGAGCTGCGCGAGGAGGCCGCCCGGCGGCGGCGCCGGCTGGCCGAGACGGTCGCCGAGCTGCACCCGGCGGCCCTGGAGGAGTACTGCGAGCACGGCACGCTCGGCGAGGCGACCCTCGTTGCCGCGCTGCGCGAACTGACCCTCTCCGGCGCGGGCGTGGTCGTGCTGTGCGGCTCCGCCTACCGTGACCGGGGGATCGAGCCGCTGCTCGACGCCGTGGTCGCCTATCTGCCGGCCCCGGCCGACCTGCCGCCGGTGCGCGGGGACCGCCCGGCGGACCCGGAGGCGCCGTTCACCGCGCTCGCGTTCAAGGTGGGCAGCACGCCCACCGGCCGCCTCACCTACCTCCGCGTCTACGCGGGAACGCTCCGGAAGGGGGACACCGTGCTCGACGCCACCGCGGGCCGCACCGAGCGGATCGCGCGGATCCTGCGGGTCCAGGCGGACCGCACCGGCGAGACGGACGCGGCCGTGGCCGGGGACATCGTCGCCGTCGTGGGCCCGAAGGCGGTCCGCGCCGGGGCGACGCTCTGCGCCCCGGACGCCCCGCTGCTGCTCGAACCGCCGGTCTGTGCCGTCCCGGTCGTCTCCGTGGCCGTCGAGGCCCGGCGCGGCACCGACACCGAACGCCTCGCGACCGGTCTGGCCCGGCTCGCCGAGGAGGACCCGTCGCTGGTCGTGCGGACCGACCCGGAGTCGGGCCAGACGCTGCTGTCGGGCCTGGGCGAGCTGCACCTGGAGGTGGCGGTGGAGCGGCTGCGCCGCGCCCAGGGCCTGGAGGTCACGGTCGGCCGTCCCCGGGTCGCGTACCGGGAGACGCCCGCCGGGCGCGTGACCGGGCTGGTGCGCCGGCACGTCAAACAGGACGGCGGTTCGGGCCAGTTCGCCCAGGTCGTGATCGACGTCGAGCCGCTGGAGAAGCAGGATGAGAGAGACCAGAGAGACCGGGGGGACAAGGGGATTGCGGGAGAGAACGGGGACTTCGTGTTCCGTTCGACGGTCACGGGCGGCCGGGTTCCGCAGGAGTACGTCCGCGCGGTCGAGGCCGGCTGCCGTGACGCGCTCGCCGAAGGCCCGCTCGGCGGCCATCCGGTCACCGGCGTGCGGGTCACGCTCACCGACGGGGCGACCCATGTGAAGGACTCCTCGGAGCTCGCCTTCCGCGCCGCCGGGCGCTTCGCCCTGCGCGAGGCGCTGCGGACGGGCGGGACGGTACTGCTCGAACCGCTCGCCGAGGTCACCGTGACCGTCCCGGAGGCGGCCCTCGGCACGGTCCTGGGCGACCTGTCCGCCCGGCGCGGCCGGGTCACGGACTCGACCGCCCGGGGCGGTACGGCGGTGCTGACGGCGACGGTGCCGCTGGCCGAGCTGTTCGGCTACGCCTCCCGGCTGCGCGGACGCACACAGGGCCGCGGCGCCTTCACCAGCCGCCCGGCCGGCTACGCCCCGGCCTGCTAGGAGACGGAGACGCCGTGGGGGCCGGGGGGGGGGCCCCCCCCCCCCCCCCGGGGCCGGCCCCGGGGGGGGGGCCCCCCCCCCCCGGGCCCCCCCCCCCCCCCCCCCACACCACACAGCAAGGGGTGGGGGTTGGG
>NZ_JBVJDK010000026.1:0-69545 GCF_055582325.1 Streptomyces sp. NPDC042100 | reverse complement strand
GGGGGGGGGGCCGCGGGGGGGGGCCGCCCCCCCCCCCCGCCCCGCGGCCCCGGCCCCCCCCCCGGGGGGGGCCGGGCCCCCCGGGGGCCCCCCGGGGGGGCCCCCCCCCCCCGCGGGGGCCCCCGGCCCCCCCCCCCCCCCCCCCCCCCCCTCCGGCGTCGTACGGCGCGGGCTCAGCCCTGCTGCTGGCCGTTGCCCGCCGTGCTGGCGAGCGCGGCGGACAGCTCCCGGGCGACCTGCTGGAGGATCGGGACGATCTTCTCCGTCGCGGCCTCGGTCACCCGGCCCGCCGGGCCCGAGATGGAGATCGCCGCGGCGGTGGGGGAGTCGGGGACCGAGACCGCGAGGCAGCGGACCCCTATCTCCTGCTCGTTGTCGTCGACCGCGTACCCGGTCTCGCGCACCGCCTCCAGCGCGTCGAGGAAGCCCTCCGGGGTGGTGATGGTCTTCTCGGTCGCGGCCGGCATCCCGGTGCGGGAGAGCAGCGCCCGGACCTCGTCCGCCGGGGTGTACGCCAGCAGGGCCTTGCCCACGCCCGTGGAGTGCGGCAGCACCCGGCGGCCCACCTCGGTGAACATGCGCATCGAGTGCTTGGACGGCACCTGGGCCACGTACACGATCTCGTCGCCGTCGAGCAGCGCCATGTTCGCCGTCTCGCCGGTCTCCTCGACGAGCCGGGCCAGGTACGGCCGGGCCCAGGTGCCGAGCAGCCGGGACGCGGACTCGCCGAGGCGGATCAGGCGGGGGCCCAGGGCGTACCGCCGGTTCGGCTGCTGGCGGACGTAGCCGCAGGCCACCAGGGTGCGCATGAGGCGGTGGATGGTGGGCAGCGGGAGTCCGCTGCTGGCGGAGAGCTCGCTCAGCCCGACTTCGCCGCCGGCGTCGGCCATCCGCTCCAGAAGGTCGAAGGCACGCTCGAGGGACTGGACGCCACCGCTCGCGGCGGCGGGCTTGGCGGCGTCGGTGGTGCTGGCGCTGGACGTCGGCACGGCAACGGTCCTTTCGGGGCAGGCGGGCAAGGCAGCAGCCTACCGGTCGGGTGGGCGGCACACCCGGTCCGGTTCCGGCGTACGTGCCGGTCAGGGGGGTGTTTGTCCGGTGTCGGAGGCGGTCGGGAACGATCCTGGCGGACCCCGCATGGACGGAGCTACGTTCTACTGTACGAAATTTACATTCCACTCTGTGGAAACATCCAAGGTGGGTTCGTCAGGAGCCCATGCTGGAAGTGTGCCCTTGACGACATGTCGTCTCGCGTGAAGACTCCTTCAACAGTTCGTTGAATTTGTGGAAGAAGGGGTACGGGTGGACGTCAACCTGGTCCTGCGCTCGACGCGCGTCATCACTCCCGAGGGGACGCGCGCCGCCTCGATCGCCGTCGCCGGCGGGACGATCGCGGCCGTGCTGCCGTACGACGCCGAGGTACCGGCCGGCGCCCGGCTGGAGGACGTCGGCGACGACGTCGTCCTGCCCGGACTCGTCGACACCCACGTCCACGTGAACGACCCCGGCCGCACCGAGTGGGAGGGCTTCTGGACCGCCACCCGCGCCGCCGCGGCCGGCGGCATCACCACGCTGATCGACATGCCGCTGAACTCGCTGCCGCCCACCACCACGGTGGACAACCTGCGGGTCAAGCAGGAGGTCGCCCGCCCCAAGGCGCACGTCGACACCGGCTTCTGGGGCGGCGCGCTGCCCGACAACGTCAAGGACCTGCGCCCCCTGCACGACGCCGGCGTCTTCGGCTTCAAGTGCTTCCTGTCGCCGTCCGGCGTCGACGAGTTCCCGCAGCTCGACCAGGAGCAGCTGGCCGCCTCGCTCGCCGAGATCGCCGGCTTCGGCGGGCTGATGATCGTCCACGCCGAGGACCCGCACGAGCTCGCGGCGGCGCCCCAGAAGACCGGCGAGAAGTACGCCGACTTCCTCGCCTCCCGGCCCCGCGTCGCCGAGAACACCGCGATCGAGAACCTGGTCAACCAGGCCCGCCGGCTCGGCGCGCGCGTGCACGTGCTGCACCTCTCCTCGTCCGACGCGCTGCCGCTGATCGCCGCCGCCAAGGCCGAGGGCGTCCGCGTCACCGTCGAGTCCTGCCCGCACTTCCTCACCCTCACCGCCGAGGAGGTCCCCGACGGCGCCACCGAGTTCAAGTGCTGCCCGCCGATCCGCGAGGAGGCCAACCAGGACCTGCTCTGGCAGGGCCTCGCCGACGGCACCATCGACTGCATCGTCTCGGACCACTCGCCGTCCACGGCCGACCTCAAGACCCCCGACTTCGCCTCCGCCTGGGGCGGCATCTCCTCCCTCCAGCTCGGCCTGCCGGCCATCTGGACCGAGGCCCGCCGCCGCGGCCACGACCTCACCGACGTGGTCCGCTGGATGTCCGAGGCGCCGGCCCGGCTCGCGGGCCTCGGGCAGAAGGGCGCGATCGAGGCCGGCCGCGACGCCGACTTCGCCGTCATCGACCCGGACGCCACCTTCACCGTCGACCCGGCGGAGCTCCAGCACCGCAACCGGGTCACCGCCTACGCGGGCCGCACCCTGTACGGCGTCGTCACCTCCACCTGGCTGCGCGGGGAGCGGATCGCCGACCGCGGCGTCCTCGCCGAGCCCACCGGCCGCCTCCTCGAAAGGAACAACTGACGTGTCGTCCATACCCAGCTTCACCGGTGACGCCAGCCCCTACGGCGGCGGTGACCCCTACGCCGACTACCGCACCGCGGACTTCCCCTTCGCCCAGTACGCCGACCTCGCCGACCGCCGCCTCGGCGCGGGCGTGATCGCCGCCAACGACGAGTTCTTCGCCGAGCGCGAGAACCTGCTGAAGCCCGAGGCCGCCGAGTTCGACCCCGAGCACTTCGGCCACAAGGGCAAGATCATGGACGGCTGGGAGACCCGCCGCCGCCGCGGCGTCTCGGCCGCCGTGCCGCACCCCACCGAGGACGACCACGACTGGGCCCTCGTACGCCTCGGCGCCCCCGGCGTCATCCGCGGCATCGTCGTCGACACCGCCCACTTCCGCGGCAACTACCCGCAGGCCGTCTCCGTCGAGGCCGCCTCCGTCGCCGGCTCGCCCTCCCCGGAGGACCTGCTCGCCGAGGACGTGAAGTGGACGACCCTCGTCCCGCGCACCGCGATCGGCGGCCACGCGGCCAACGGCTTCGCCGTCGACGTCGAGCAGCGCTTCACGCACCTGCGCGTCAACCAGCACCCCGACGGCGGCATCGCCCGCCTGCGCGTCTACGGCGAGGTCGCCCCCGACCCGCGCTGGCTCGGCGTGCTCGGCACCTTCGACCTCGCGGCGCTGGAGAACGGCGGTCAGGTCGAGGACGCCTCCGACCGCTTCTACTCCCCGGCCACCAACACCATCCAGCCCGGCCGCTCCCGCAAGATGGACGACGGCTGGGAGACCCGCCGCCGCCGCGACAAGGGCAACGACTGGATCCGCTACAGCCTCGCCGCCGAGTCCGAGATCCGCGCCGTCGAGATCGACACCGCGTACCTCAAGGGCAACAGCGCCGGCTGGGCCGCGCTCTCCGTCGCCGCCGAGGGCTCCGAGGAGTGGACCGAGATCCTGCCCCGGACCCGCCTCCAGCCCGACACCAACCACCGCTTCGTCCTCGACGTGCCGGCGGTCGGCTCCCGGGTGCGGATCGACATCTTCCCCGACGGCGGCATCTCCCGCCTCCGCCTCTTCGGCTCCCTCACCGAGACCGGCGCGGCCCGCCTGACCGCCCGCCACCAGGAGCTGGGCGGCTGACCCCGACGGGCCCCGCGGGCGCTGGTGGCCGACACCACCGGCCCGGAGGCCCCCCAGAACTGGGCGGGTACGACACCCCGCCCGGCATCCGAGGGCGCACCGACCGACAGCAACGGTGCGCCCTCGCCCCCTCTTTCCTGGGGCTCGGTTCGCCTCCGGGCGACGTGCGCCGGGCTCTCGGCGCCCGGCACGCCCTTCGGCTCACCCGCCGGGCCCTCGTGGGGGCCGCTACGCCGCGTGCCCGCCGTCCACCGAGAACTCCGCGCCCGTCACGTACGCCGCGTCCGGCCCGGCCAGGAAGGCCACCGTCGCGGCGACCTCCTCGGCGGTGCCGAAGCGGCCCAGGGCCGTGAGGCGCGCCTGGGACTCCGCGTACGGGCCGTCGGCCGGGTTCATGTCCGTGTCCGTCGGGCCCGGGTGGACGATGTTCGCCGTGATCCCGCGCTCGCCCAGCTCCCGAGCCAGCGCCCGTGTCAGGCCGACCAGCGCCGCCTTGCTCATCGTGTACAGCGTGCCGCCCGGGCCCGGGACCCGCAGCGCCATGCAGCTGCCGACCGTGATGATCCGGCCGCCGCGCCCCATCCGCGAGGCCGCCGCCCGCGCGCCCAGGAAGGCCGCCCGGACGTTCACCGCCAGGACCCGGTCCACGTCCGCCAGGGTCAGTGACTCCAGCGGGCCCAGCACCCCGACACCCGCGTTGTTGACGAGCACGTCGAGCCGTCCCAGGGCGTCCGCCGCCCACTCCACCGCGCCGGCCGCGTCGCCCGCGCTCCCCGCGTCCGCCCGCAGGGCCAGCGCCTTCCCGCCGGCCGCCTCGACGCGCGCAGCGACCTCGCGGGCCCGCTCCTCGTCCTGGACGTAGGTGAAGGCCACGTCCGCGCCCTCGTGGGCGAGCCGGACGGCGGTCGCCGCCCCCACGCCCCGGCTGCCGCCGGTGACCAGGACCGCCTTGCCGCTCATGCCTGCCATGTCGAACTCCTCCGAAGTGACGATGCCCCGTTGTTTCGTTGCGAGTTCAATCAAACGCGGGGCGCGGTCCCGGCGCTGGCGGGAAACGGACGCCGAGGCCCCTCCCGGTCCGGGACGTCCGGGACCGATGAGTTCCGCCGGGCGGCGCGGTCGAAAGGAGTGAGACACGATGGTCCGGAACCAGCGAAAGGGCACCCGCCATGGCCACCCTCAGCCTCACCCAGTTCCTCTCCCTCGACGGCGTCCACCAGGCCCCAGGCGGCCCCGAGGAGGACCCGGCCGACGGCTTCGACCTCGGCGGCTGGTCCGTCCCGTACGGGGACGAGGGCTTCGGGCGCTTCATGGACGAGGTCTTCGAACGGCCCACCGCCTTCCTCCTGGGCCGCCGCACCTACGACATCTTCGCGGGGTACTGGCCGAAGCACGACGACCCGGCCAACCCCATCGCCGGCAAGCTCAACGCCCTCCCCAAGTACGTCGCCTCGCACACCCTCACCAGCGCCGACTGGCAGCACACCACCGTCCTCTCCGGCGACGTCGCCCAGCAGGTCGCCGACCTCAAGGAGCGGCTCGACGGCGAGATCCAGATGCACGGCAGCGCGGGCCTCGCCAAGACCCTGATGGAGCACGACCTCATCGACACGCTGCACCTGGCCGTCTTCCCCGTCGTCCTCGGCAAGGGCCTGCGCTTCTTCGCCGACGGGGCCACCCCCACCGCCTTCCGGCTCACCGCCGCCCGCACCACCCCCGCCGGGGTCGCCATCCAGACGTACGAGCTGGCCGGCCGCCCCGTGTACGGGAGCTACTGAGGCCGCCGCCATGGACCAGGTGTAGCCACCACGGGCCGGTTCGGCTACGGTGATCGCTCCGCGTGCGAGCCGTCGAAGTCTCCACCCCTTTAGTCCAGTTGGAGCCGGCTCCCGTGTCCTCCCTCGCCGTACCCGCAGCCCTGCCCGCCCCGCGCCGCGCCTGGCTGACCGACCTGCCCCTGCTCCTCGTCGCGGTGGTCTGGGGCGCCAGCTACCTCGCCGCCAAGGGCATCACCACCACCCACACCGTCGTCGCGGTGCTCGTCCTGCGCTTCGCGGTGGTGCTGCCCGTCCTGGTGGCGGCGGGGTGGCGCGGGCTGCGGGCCCTGACCGGCGCCCAGTGGCGCGGGGCGGCGACCCTCGGCCTGATCCTCGCCGGGATCTTCCTCCTGGAGACCTACGGGGTCGTCCACACCTCCGCCACCAACGCGGGCCTGATCATCAGCCTCACCATGATCCTCACCCCGCTCGCCGAGGCCGCCGTCACCCGCCGCAGACCGTCCCGCGCCTTCCTCGCCGCCGCCGCGCTCTCCGTCGCCGGCGTCGTCCTGCTCACCCAGGGCGGCGGCTTCACCACCCCCTCCGGCGGGGACCTGCTGATGCTGCTCGCCGCGATCGCCCGGACCGCGCACGTCCTCGCGATGTCCCGGATCAAGGCCGTCGAGAGCGCCGACTCGCTCTCCCTCACCACCGTCCAGCTCGGCTCCGCCGTCGCCGTCTTCGCCGTGCTCGCCGCCCTCCCCGGCACCGGCGCCGCCCCCTGGACCGTGGCCCTCGGCTTCGGGCCGCGCGAATGGGCCGGCCTCCTCTTCCTCTCCGTCCTCTGCACCCTCTTCGCCTTCTTCGTGCAGATGTGGGCGGTCCGCCGCACCTCCCCGTCCCGGGTCAGCCTGCTGCTCGGCACCGAGCCGCTGTGGGCCGCCGCCGCGGGCATCGCGCTCGCCGGGGACCGCCTCGGCCCGCTCGGCCTCGCGGGCGCCGCCCTCGTCCTGGCCGGCACCGCCTGGGGCCGCCGCACCGCCGACGCCGCCTGAGGCCCGGTCGCCTCAGGACTTCGGCACCCGGTCCGAGACCACCAGGATCACCAGCCCCAGCGCCGCGATCACGATGTTCGCGAACAGCTCCCGGCCCTCCAGGAACCACACGTGGTCCGTCAGGAAGCGGGTCACCCCCATCAGCTTGAACCAGCCCCCGGTCAGCTCGCGGATCACCCCGCACACTCCGAAGACCATCACCAGAAATCCCGTGACCTCAAGAATCCTCTTCATGCCCCGATCATGATCCACTCGGGCCCCGGGCCGCGTCGGCCGCCGGTATCCCACCCGCGCCCCGGCCGTACGACCGAAGTCGCGGCCGGTGCGACTTTGGTATCCGACCCGCCGCTCCACCCCCCGCCGGCCGCCCCCGGCTGCGTACATTTCCCGTATGACACGCACGGCACGCCCGGAGCGCCTCACCTGGCTGCTCCCCTCCCACCTGGTCGAGGCCGCCGGGGCCGAGGCCGCCGGCCCGCGCGGCCGGCCCCGGCGCACCGTGCGCGACTGGATCATCGACACGGTCATGTTCCTGCTCGCCGCCTTCGTCGGCCTGCTCGCCGCCGAGACCAGCGTCAAGTACGCCAGCGAGCCCGTCGCCCTCGCCGACCAGATCATCGGCGGCCTCGCCTGCTGCGCCCTCTGGCTGCGCCGCCGGTGGCCCGCCGGGCTCGCCCTCGCCGTCTCCGCCGTCAGCGTCGTCGCCCCCACCGCCAGCGGCGCCGTCCTCGCCGCCCTCTTCAGCGTCGCCGTACGGCGCCCCCTGCGGGAGGTCGCCTGGATCGGCGGCCTCGCCATGGCCGCCGGCGTCGTCCAGGTCTTCGTACGCCCCGACCCCACGGTCAACGTCGTCGTCGCCATCGGCCTCGGCATCGTCCTCATCCTCCTCGTCACCGCCTGGGGGATGCTCGTCCGCTCGCGCCGTCAGCTCGTCGAGGCGCTCCGCGACCGCGCCCTGCGCGCCGAGGCCGAGGCCGAACTGCGCTTCGAGCAGGCCCAGCGGCTCGCCCGGGAGGCCATCGCCCGCGAGATGCACGACGTCCTCGCCCACCGGCTCACCCTGCTCAGCGTCCACGCCGGCGCCCTGGAGTTCCGCCCCGACGCCCCGCCCGAGCAGGTCGCCCGCGCCGCCGGGGTGATCCGCGACAGCGCCCACGAGGCCCTCCAGGACCTGCGCGAGATCATCGGCGTGCTGCGCGCCCCCGGCGAGGAGGCCGCCGACCGGCCCCAGCCCACCCTCGACACCCTCGGCGACCTCGTCGAGGAGGTCACCGAGGCCGGGATGCGGGTCGTCCTCGATTCCACCGTCACCGCACCCGGCTCCGTCCCCGCCTCCACCGGCCGCACCGTCTACCGGATCGCCCAGGAGGCCCTCACCAACGCCCGTAAGCACGCCCCCGGCGCCGAGGTCACCGTCACCCTGCGCGGACGCCCCGGCGATGGACTGACCGTCGAGGTCCGCAACCCCGCCCCCACCGGACCCGTCCCCCCGGTCCCCGGCTCCGGACAGGGCCTCATCGGCCTCACCGAACGCGCCACCCTCGCCGGTGGCCGGATGGACCACGGGCCCACCCCCGACGGAGGCTTCGCGCTGCGCGCCTGGCTACCGTGGCCCGCATGACCATCCGCCTGCTCATCGTCGACGACGACCCCCTGGTCCGCGGGGGCCTCGCCCTGATGCTCGGCGGCGCCGAGGACATCGAGATCGTCGGCGAGGGCGCCGACGGCTCCGAGGTCCCCGCGCTCGTCGCCCGGCACGTCCCCGACGTCGTCCTCATGGACATCCGGATGCCGCGCGTGGACGGCCTCACCGCCACCGAACGGCTCCGCGCCGCCGGCGGCGCCCCCGAGGTCGTCGTCCTCACCACCTTCCACGCCGACGAGCAGGTGCTGCGCGCGCTGCGGGCCGGCGCCGCCGGGTTCGTGCTCAAGGACACCCCGCCCGCCGAGATCGTCACCGCCGTCCGCCGGGTGGCCGCCGGCGAGCCCGTGCTCTCCCCGGCCGTCACCCGCCAGCTGATGAGCCACGTCGCCGGGCAGAGCGACGAACCGCCGCGCCGCGCCGTCGCCGCCGACCGGCTCGCCCTGCTCGCCGGCCGCGAGCGCGAGGTCGCCGTCGCCGTCGGCCGAGGCGGCTCCAACGCCGAGATCGCCGCCGCCCTCTATCTGAGCGTCCCCACCGTCAAGACGCACGTCTCGCGGATCCTCGCCAAACTCGGCCTCAACAACCGGGTCCAGATCGCCCTGCTCGTCCACGACGCCGGACTGATCGACCTTCACGACGGCGAGGACGGTGCATAGGCTGGACCGATGTCCGTCATCGATCTGGGGGAGTACGGCGCGGACTTCACCGCGAACCCGTACCCGTATTACGCCGAGCTCCGCGCGCGGGGGCCCGTCCACGAGGTACTGACGCCCGACGGGATGCCGGCCTGGCTCGTCGTGGGGTACGAGGAGGGCCGCGCCGCCCTCGCCGACCAGCGCCTGTCCAAGTCCTTCACCGCCTTCGGGATGCCGCTGCCCGAGGAGGAGCTGGTCGG
The DNA here is from genome assembly GCF_055582325.1 of Streptomyces sp. NPDC042100. Taxonomy (NCBI): domain Bacteria; kingdom Bacillati; phylum Actinomycetota; class Actinomycetes; order Kitasatosporales; family Streptomycetaceae; genus Streptomyces; species Streptomyces sp. NPDC042100. The sequence continues at coordinate 60,439 of NZ_JBVJDK010000026.1, read as the reverse complement.
GCCGAACCTGCTCATCGTCGACCCGCCGGACCACACCCGGCTGCGCAAGCTGGTCGCGGGCGAGTTCACCGGCCGTCGCGTCGAGGCCCTGCGCCCGCGCGTCCAGCGGCTCACCGACGAACTCCTCGACAGCATGGAGCCCGTCGGCCGCGCCGACCTCGTCGACTCCTTCGCCTTCCCGCTGCCCATCACCGTCATCTGCGAGCTCCTCGGCGTCCCGGCCGCCGACCGCGACGCCTTCCGCGTCTGGTCCGACGCGCTGGTCACCGGGGACGGTTCCATGAGCGACCTGGAGGCCGTCGCCGGCTTCGGCGCCTACCTCGACGAGCTCATCGAGGACAAGCGGGCCGCCGGCCCCGCCGACGACCTGCTCTCCGCCCTCATCACCACCCGCGCCGAGGACGGCGACCGGCTCTCCCTGCCCGAACTCCGAGCCCTCGCCTATCTGTTGCTGATCGCCGGTCACGAGACCACCGTCAACCTGATCTCCAACACCGTCCGCGCCCTGCTCACCCACCCCGACCAGCTTGCGGCCCTGCGCGCCGACTTCGGCCTGATCGACGCCGCGGTCGAGGAGGGGCTGCGGTACGAGGGACCGGTGGAGAACGCCACGCTCCGCTTCACCGCCGAGCCGGTCGTCATCGGCGGCACCGAGATACCCGCCGGCGCCATCGTCCTGGTCGGCCTCGCCGCCGGCGCCCACGACCCGGGCCGCTTCCCCGAGCCGGACCGCTTCGACCTCCACCGCGAGACGCGCGGCCACCTCGCCTTCGGCCACGGCATCCACTTCTGCCTGGGCGCCCCGCTCGCCCGCCTCGAAGGCAAGATCGCGATCCGGACCCTTCTCGAACGCTTCCCCCGGCTCGAACTCGACCCCGAGGCGGGTCCGCTGGAGTGGCTCCCCGGCATGCTCATCCGCGGCACGCGCCGGCTGCCGGTCGTATGGTGACGCGGGTGACCACCGAAAGCCCGGCCCCCGGCGCTGGCGGACCCGCCTCCGATGGTGCCGGACCCGCCTCCGGCGCTGCCGGACCCGCCTCCGGCGCTGCCGGACCCGCCTCCGGCTCCTCCGCCGCGCTGGAGCTCGCGCGGGGGATCCTCGACGCGCAGCCCTTCAGCCGGCTGCTCGGCGCCCGGATCACCGCCTTCGGGCCGGACGGGGCGACCCTGGAGCTCGACATCCGCGACGAGCTGCACCAGCAGAACGGCTTCGTGCACGGCGGCGTCCTCTCGTACGCCGCCGACAACGCCCTCACCTTCGCCGCAGGCGCCGCCCTCGGCCCGGCGGTGCTGACCGCGGGCTTCTCCATCCAGTACGTCCGCCCCGCGCGCGGGACCCTGCTGCGGGCCCGCGCCTCCGTGGTCCACGCGGGGCGCCGCCAGGCCGTCGTCCGCTGCGACCTGTCGACCGTCGACGCCGCCGATCCCGGCGGCCCCGGCGGCCCCGGCGATCCTTCGGCCGCCGAGACCCTGTGCGCCGTCGCCCAGGGCACGGTGCTCTCCACGGCCGGATAGGCGCGCTGCCTACCCGGACTCCGCCACCCGCACCGGCCGCCGCTCCCGGCGGGAGCGCTCGCAGGCCTCCGCCACGCGCAGCGCGGCGAGCGCCTCCGCCCCGTCGCAGGGGTTGTCCCGCTCGCCGCGCACCAGGCGCACGAAGGCGTCCAGCTCGGCCTCGTACGCCGGGCCGAAGCGGTCGAGGAAGCCGGTCCAGGGCTTCGCGGGCGGGCGGGGCCCGAGCGGCTCGACCGACTCGACCGGGGTCCGCTCGTCCCAGCCCACCGCGATCTGGTCGAGCTCGCCCGCCAGTTCGAGCCGCACGTCGTACCCGGCCCCGTTGCACCGCGTCCCGGTCGCCGTCACCAGCGTCCCGTCGTCCAGCGTCAGCAGCGCGGCCGCCGTGTCCACGTCCCCGGCCTCCCGGAACATCGCGGGCCCCGCGTCCGACCCGGTCGCGTACACCTCCACGACCTCCCGGCCGGTCACCCAGCGCACGATGTCGAAGTCGTGCACCAGGCAGTCCCGGAACAGCCCGCCCGACTCCGGCAGATAGGCGGCGGGCGGCGGCGCCGGGTCGGAGGTGACCGCCCGGACCGTGTGCAGCCGCCCGAGCCGCCCGTCCGCCACGGCCTCCCGCGCCGCCGCGTAGCCCGCGTCGAAGCGGCGCATGAAGCCCAGCTGGAGCTCGGTGCCCGCGGCCTCGACCGCCGCCAGCGCCGTCAGCGTCCCCGGCACGTCCAGCGCGATCGGCTTCTCGCAGAAGGCCGGCAGCCCGGCCGCCGCGGCCCGCCCGATCAGCTCCGCGTGCGCCGCGGTGGCCGAGGCGATCACCACCGCGTCCAGCGGCTCCGCCAGCAGCGCGTCGACCGTCGGGGCCGCCGCGGCCCCGAGCGCCTCCGCCAGGCGCGCCGCCCGCGCCGGGTCGGCGTCGGCCAGGACCAGGGCCCCGACCTCCGGATGCCGGGCGAGCACCCCCGCGTGAAAGGCCCCGATCCGTCCCGTACCGATCAGTCCGATGCGCATGGCCCCAAGGTCGTGCGGAACGGACCCCCTGTCAAGGAAATGTCAGGACAACAGGACGCCACGCCTTCCCGCGGCCGACCCCCGGGGCTACGCTCCCGCACGTGCTTCCCCAGCCGCCGCGACCCCCGTCCTCCGCATCCCCGGCACCCAGCGCACCCCCCGCACCTCCTGCACCCCCCACACCCTCTGCACCCCCCGCACCCAGCGCACCCCCGACCACCCAGGCACCCCCGACCACCCAGGCACCCCCGACCACCCAGGCACCCCCGACCACCCAGGCACCCCCGACCACCCAGGCACCCCCCGCCCCTCCCGGATCACCCGCACCCCCCGTCCCGCCGCCGCTCGCCGTCGACCGCGCCAGCCCGGTCCCGCTCTACTTCCAGCTCGCCCAGCAGCTCCAGGCGGCCATCGAGGGCGGCGCGCTCGCCCCCGGCAGCCTGCTCGGCAACGAGATCGAGCTGGCCACCCGGCTCGGTCTGTCCCGGCCCACCGTCCGGCAGGCCATCAGGACCCTCGTCGACAAGGGACTGCTGGTGCGCCGCCGGGGCGTGGGCACCCAGGTCGTGCACAGCACCGTCCGCCGCCCCCTGGAGCTCAGCAGCCTCTACGACGACCTGGAGGCGGCTGGGCAGCGGCCCGCCACCCGGATCCTCGCCGACCGCCTCGAACCGGCGGACGCCGAGGTCGCCGCCGCCCTCGGCGTCCCCGAGGGCACCGAGGTGCGCCGCCTGGAACGGCTGCGCACCGCGCACGGCGAACCCCTCGCGCACCTGCGCAACCACCTCCCCGCCCGGCTGCTCGACGCGGACGCCGGGCGGATCGCCGCTACCGGCCTCTACCGGCTGCTGCGTGCCGCCGGGCTCACCCTGCACAGCGCCCGCCAGACCGTCGGCGCGAGGGCCGCCGCGCCCGGCGAGGCCGAGCTGCTCGGTGAGCGCCCGGGCGCCCCGCTGCTCACGATGGAGCGCGTCACCTTCGACGCGACGGGCCGCGTGGTGGAGTACGGCAGCCACCTCTACCGGCCCTCCCGTTACTCCTTCGAGTTCCAGTTGCTGGCCCGTGGGTAGGCCCCCTGAACATCCGAGCGATCCCCATGACCGATACTTCAATGCACGCAGAAGGACACAAAGGAGGGCACGGCCTCGTGACCAGGGTTCCTAATGGAGGGGTACGCGCGGCCATCGGCGCCGTGCTCGCGGTGGCGCTGACCGCCGCGCTCGCGGGATGCAGCAGCACCGGCGGCAAGCGCGCGGAGGACGCCCGCAAGGCGGCCGCGGCCCAGGGACGGGCAGCGGTGGACACCCCCCGCTGGACCTTCGCCATGGTCACCCACTCGGGCGATGGCGACACCTTCTGGGACATCGTCCAGAACGGCGCCAAGCAGGCCGCCGTCAAGGACAACATCAACTTCCTCTACGCCCACAGCGACGAGGCGCAGCAGCAGGCCCAGCTGATCGACTCGTACGTCGCCAAGGGCGTCGACGGGCTCATCGTCACGCTGGCCAAGCCGGACGCGATGAAGACCGCGGTGGAGAAGGCCGTGAAGGCCGGCATCCCGGTGGTCACGGTGAACTCCGGCGCCGAGGCGTCCAAGGCCTTCGGCGCCCTCACCCACATCGGCCAGGACGAGAGCGTCGCGGGCGAGGCGGTCGGCGACGAGCTGGACAAGCGGGGCCGCAAGAAGGCCCTGTGCGTCCTGCACGAGCAGGGCAACGTGGGGCACGAGCAGCGCTGCGCCGGGGCGAAGAAGACCTTCGGCGGCGAGCTGACCAACCTCTACGTCGACGGCACCAACATGCCCGACGTCCAGGCGTCCATCCTCGCCAAGCTCCAGTCCGACCCGTCCATCGACGCCGTCGTGACGCTCGGCGCGCCGTTCGCCGACGCCGCCGTCCAGGCGAAGAAGAGCGCGGGCAGCAAGGCCGAGGTCGACACCTTCGACCTGAACGCCAAGGTCGCCGACGGGCTCTCCGCCGGCACCCTCGGCTTCGCCGTCGACCAGCAGCCGTACCTCCAGGGGTACGAGGCTGTGGACCTGCTGTGGCTGTACCGCTACAACGCCGACGTCCTCGGCGGCGGCAAGCCGGTGCTGACCGGCCCGCAGATCATCACCAAGGACCAGGCCGCCGCGCTCAAGGGCTACACGGAGCGGGGTACCCGATGACCGCCGCCGTCCCGCCACCGGCGCCCGCCGACGGCCTGGACCACGTCGACGAGCGGCTGCTGCGCACCTCGCCGCTGAAGAAGCTGCTGGCCCGGCCGGAGCTCGGCTCGGTGGTCGGCGCGATCGCCGTCTTCGTCTTCTTCTCGCTCGCCGCCGACAGCTTCCTGAAGGCCTCCAGCCTCGGCACCGTGCTGTACGCGGCCTCCACCATCGGCATCATGGCCGTACCGGTGGCGCTGCTCATGATCGGCGGCGAGTTCGACCTGTCCGCCGGCGTGCTGGTGACCAGCTCGGCGCTGATCTCCTCGATGTTCAGCTACCAGATGACGGCGAACGTCTGGGTCGGCGTCGGCGTCTCGCTGCTGGTGACGCTCGCGATCGGCGTGTTCAACGGCTTCATGCTGACCCGCACCAAGCTGCCCAGCTTCATCATCACGCTCGGCACCTTCCTCATGCTGACCGGTCTGAACCTCGGCTTCACCAAGCTGATCAGCGGCACGGTCTCCACCAAGTCGATCGCCGACATGGAGGGCTTCCCCTCGGCGCGGAAGGTCTTCGCCTCGACCTGGACGGTCGGCGGGGTCGAGCTGAAGGTCACCATCCTGTGGTGGTTCGCCCTGGTGGCCGTCGCCACCTGGATCCTGCTGCGCACCCGCTTCGGGAACTGGATCTTCGCGGTCGGCGGCGGCGCGGACGCGGCCCGCGCGGTCGGCGTCCCGGTCTACAAGACCAAGATCGGCCTCTACATGGGCGTGGCCTTCTGCGCCTGGATCGCCGGCCAGCACCTGCTCTTCTCGTTCGACGTCGTCCAGTCCGGCGAGGGCGTCGGCAACGAGCTGATCTACATCATCGCGGCCGTCATCGGCGGCTGTCTGATCACCGGCGGCTACGGCTCCGCGATCGGCTCGGCGGTCGGCGCCTTCATCTTCGGCATGACCGGCAAGGGCATCGTGTACGCCGAGTGGAACCCCGACTGGTTCAAGTTCTTCCTGGGCGCCATGCTGCTCCTCGCGACGCTCCTGAACGCCTGGATCCGCAAGCGCGTGGAGGCCGTGAAGTGACCACCGAAGCCCCGGCGACACAGGCCGCCCCGCTCGTGGAGCTGGACGACGTCAGCAAGTACTACGGCAACATCCGCGCCCTCGAAGGGGTCTCCCTGGAGGTCCGGGCGGGCGGGATCACCTGCGTCCTCGGCGACAACGGCGCCGGCAAGTCCACCCTCATCAAGATCGTCGCCGGGCTGCACCGGCACGACGGCGGGACCTTCCGCATCGAGGGCGAGGAGGTCGAGCTCGCCAACCCGCGCGACGCCCTGGACCGGGGCATCGCCACCGTCTACCAGGACCTCGCGGTCGTCCCGCTGATGCCGGTCTGGCGCAACTTCTTCCTCGGCTCCGAGCCCACGCGGGGCAAGGGCCCCTTCAAGCGGCTCGACGTCGAGCTGATGCGCGAGACCACCCGGACCGAGCTGCTGCGCATGGGCATCGACCTGCGGGACGTGGACCAGCCGATCGGCACCCTGTCCGGCGGCGAGCGGCAGTGCGTGGCGATCGCCCGCGCGGTGCACTTCGGCGCCAAGGTCCTCGTCCTGGACGAGCCGACCGCCGCGCTGGGTGTGAAGCAGTCCGGGGTGGTCCTGAAGTACGTGGCCGCCGCACGTGACCAGGGCCTCGGCGTGGTCCTCATCACCCACAACCCGCACCACGCCTATCTGGTCGGCGACCGCTTCGTGCTGCTGAAGCGCGGGGTCATGGCGGGCAGCCACACCAAGGACTCCGTCACCCTGGACGAGTTGACCCGCCAGATGGCCGGCGGCAGCGAGCTGGAGGACCTGCGCCACGAGCTGGAGCGCCCCTCCGGACCCGCGGGACCGGCCGCCGCTTCGTAACGCGTCCCACACACCCCTCCTGGCAGAATCGAGCCGATGAGTACCTACCGTGACCTCACGCACCGCGGCTCGGCTCGCGGCACGGTCCTGCGGACCGTCGGCACCCGAGAGCGGCGCTCGCACCTGACCGCCCCCCGGGTGCCGACCGTCGGCATCGACATCGGCGGTACGAAGGTGATGGCCGGCGTCGTGGACGCGGACGGCAACATCCTGGAGAAGATCAAGACCGAGACGCCCGACAAGTCGAAGAGCGCCAAGGTCGTCGAGGACACCATCACCGAGCTGGTCCTCGACCTCTCCGACCGGCACGACGTGCACGCCGTCGGCATCGGCGCGGCGGGCTGGGTGGACGCCGACCGGGCCAGGGTGCTCTTCGCCCCCCACCTCGCCTGGCGCAACGAGCCGCTGCGCGACGCCCTCCAGGACCGGCTGGCCGTCCCCGTCATGGTGGACAACGACGCCAACACCGCCGCCTGGGCCGAGTGGCGCTTCGGCGCCGGGCGCGGCGAGGACCACCTGGTCATGATCACCCTGGGCACCGGCATCGGCGGCGCCATCCTGGAGGACGGCCAGGTCAAGCGGGGCAAGTACGGGGTGGCCGGCGAGTTCGGGCACATGCAGGTCGTCCCCGGCGGCCACCGCTGCCCCTGCGGCAACCGAGGCTGCTGGGAGCAGTACAGCTCGGGCAACGCCCTGGTCCGCGAGGCCCGGGAGCTGGCCGCGGCCGACTCCCCGGTCGCGTACGGGATCGTCGAGCGGGTCAAGGGCCACGTCCCCGACATCACCGGCCCGCTCATCACCGAGCTGGCCCGCGAGGGCGACGCCATGTGCGTCGAGCTGCTCCAGGACATCGGCCAGTGGCTCGGCGTCGGCATCGCCAACCTGGCCGCCGCGCTCGACCCCTCCTGCTTCGTCATCGGCGGCGGCGTCTCGGCCGCCGACGACCTGCTCATCGGCCCCGCCCGGGAGGCCTTCCGGCGCCACCTCACCGGCCGCGGCTACCGCCCCGAGGCCCGGATCGCCCGCGCCCAGCTCGGCCCCGAGGCGGGCATGGTCGGCGCCGCCGACCTCGCCCGCCTCGTCGCCCGCCGCTTCCGCCGGGCCAACCGCCGCCGGGTCGAGCGCTACGAGCGCTACGGCCGTTACGCCCAGGTCCTGCGCGGGACGCCCGCCGCGGACCGGGACGCCCGCAACCCCCAGGACCCGCCTTCATGACCCTGCCCCACCCGACGGCCCCCCAGGACGGAAAGCTCCCCGAGGACCGGCGGCACATGCTGCGCCGCCGCTGGCTGACCGCGATCATCATCGTGCTCCTGGTCGGCATCCCGGCCGGCTATCTGGTCATCTCCGCGGGCCAGAGCCGCGACAGCGGACGCGACAAGGAGCGCGAGTCCTCGGCCGTCGGCCTCCAGAACAACTGGCCCTCCCAGATGAAGCGCCGGGTCTTCGAGATCCCGGTCCCGTCGAACGCCTGGGACGTCAGCTACTACGAGACCAGCAACTGGAAGACCAGCCGGCTCTACGTCCAGTTCCGCACCACCGCGCAAGGCCTCGACGGCTACCTTCACGACAGCGGCACCAGCCGCGCCGCCCTGACCCCCGGGGTCACCGTCGGCTCCCACGACATCGAGGTCGTCGGCTGGTCCTTCCCGGGCGACCGCGCCTGGAGCGGCACGACCGTCGCCCGCGAGAGCCCCCGCCCGACGAGCGACATCACGGTCGACCTGACGGACCCGGCGTTCCCGCGCGTGTACGTGGTGTCGGCGACCTCGCCCTGACGACGCCCGACGAGTCTTGTGGGCGCTCCCCGGACAAAGTAATGTCCGGCATGGCTAATCAACTCGTTGAGTAATCTCATAGTCTCACCATCTCGTTGAGTATCGAGGGGGTACGTGTCCATGCACCCGTTCCGCGCGGCCGTCGAGGCCCGTGACGTCGCCGCCATCGAAGCGCTGCTCGCCGCCGACGTCGTCTTCACCAGCCCCGTCGCCTTCGCCCCGTACCCCGGCAAGGCGATCACCGCCGCCATCCTGCGCGGGGTGCTGCGCGTCTTCGAGGACTTCGCCTACGTGCGCGAGATCGGCGAGCCCGGCGCGCGCGACCACGCCCTCGTCTTCACCGCCACCGTCGGCGGGCGCAGCATCCAGGGCTGCGACTTCCTCCACCTCGACGAGAACGGCCTCATCGACGACCTCACCGTCATGGTCCGCCCGCTGTCCGCCGCGCACGCGCTCGCCGAGGCCATGGGGGAGCAGTTCGAGCGGATCTCCCGGGAGGCCGCGGAGCTTTCCTGAGCTCCGGGGAAGGGCTTACCCGCCAGCGTTCCCTTCCCGCGCGAAAGAGGTCCGGTGCCATGGATCCGGTGACAGACGCCCTCGAAGAGATCCACCGCAGGCTCGGCGGGCTGCGCGAGGGGCGGGTCGCCGACTACATCCCCCAGCTCGCCCACGCCGACCCGGACGCCTTCGGCATCGCCCTGGTCAGCATGGGCGGCAACACCTACCGGGCCGGGCGGGCCGACACCCCCTTCACCATCCAGTCGGTCTCCAAGCCCTTCGTCTACGCCCTCGCGCTCGGCGACCTCGGCCCGGCCGAACTGCTGCGCCACGTCGGCGTCGAACCCAGCGGCAACGCCTTCAACGCCATCAGCCTGGAGCCCGGCACCGGCCGCCCGGCCAACCCGATGATCAACGCCGGTGCCCTCGCCACCACCGCGCTGGTGCGCGCCGACGGGCCGGCCGAGCGCTTCGCCCGCGTCCTCGGCTGCCTGTCGGCCTTCGCCGGCCGCCCGCTCGACGTCGACGAGGACGTCTACGCCAGCGAGGCGGCCACCGGCGACCGCAACCGCGCCCTCGCCTACCTGATGCGCTCGGCCGGCTCGCTGCGCGCCGACCCGGTCGAGACCGCCGACACGTACTTCCGCCAGTGCGCGGTCCGGGTCACCGCCGCCGACCTCGCGGTCATGGCCGCGACCCTCGCCAACGGCGGGCTCAACCCGGTCACCGGCGTCCGGGCCGTCGCCGAACCGGACGCCGTGCGCACCCTCGCCGTCATGGCCACCTGCGGCATGTACGACGGCGCCGGGCAGTGGCTGCTCGACGTCGGACTGCCCGCCAAGAGCGGCGTCTCCGGCGGCCTGATCGCCGCCAGCCCCGGCCGCTTCGGCGTCGCCGTCCACAGCCCCCCGCTCGACGCCTCCGGCAACCCGGTCCGCGCGGTGGCCGCCCTCGGCGAGATGGCCCGGCGCTTCGGGCTGCACATCATGCACAACTCGGGGCTGCACGCCGCGACCGTGACCGGCGCCGAGCGGGTCGAACGCGCGGGCCGGAGCGTCGCCGTCGTCACCGCCCAGGGCGGCCTGGAGTTCACCGAGACCGAGGCGCTCCTCTACGCGCTGCGCGACCTCACCCCGCCCGCGCCCGGCCGGCTGGTCCTCGACCTCACCGGCGTCTCCCGGGCGCTCCCCGGCGCGGCCACCGCCCTGGCCGCCGTCCTCGCCGACCTCGTCGCCCGGGGCCACAGGGTCGCCGTCGCCGAGACCCTGCGGCTGGAGCGGGCGGCGGCGCAGGGGCGCGCGCCGACCTGGGCGGTGTTCGGCACCCGGGAGGCCGCGCTGACCTGGGCGGCGGGCGAGGACGGGGCCTGAGCCGGGGCGGCGGCGGGGCCTGGGCCGGGTCCGGACCGGTGCGCGGCGCTTACGACAACGGCATTGACGTGTCCCCGGCGCGGCGGATTTCATGGCGCCCATCCGGAGCGCGCACACGTCAACCCGCCGTCCCCATCGGGCCGTACGTCACAAGGAACTGGCACATGACCGACACCACCGAGCTCGCCTACCTGCCCGCCACAGAGGCGCTGCGCCGCTTCCGGGACCGCACCCTGTCGCCCGTCGAGCTGATGGGCGCCGTCATCGCCCGCGCCGAGGCCGTCGAACCCACCGTCAACGCCCTGGCCGAGCGCACCTTCGACGCGGCGATGGCCGCCGCCCGCGAGGCCGAGGCCCGGTACGCGGGCAAGGGCGAGCCGCCGCGCCCCCTGGAGGGCCTGGCCGTCGCCGCCAAGGAGGAGCAGCCGATCGCCGGCCGCCTGGCCACCGACGGCTCCCTCGCCTTCAAGGACGAGGTCGCGGACGAGACCCACCCGGTCGTCGAGCGGGTGCTGGCCGCCGGCGGCATCGTGCACGCCCGCACCACCACCCCGGAGTTCAGCAGCGCCGCCTTCACCCAGTCGCGGCTGTGGGGCGTCACCCGCAACCCCTGGAACCCGGCCTACTCGCCCGGCGGCTCCTCCGGCGGCGCGGGCGCGGCCCTCGCGGCGGGCGAGACCACCCTCGCGACCGGCTCCGACATCGGCGGCTCCATCCGGATCCCCGCCTCCTCCACCGGCACGGTCGGCTTCAAGCCCCCGTACGGGCGAGTACCGGCCATGGCGCCGTTCAACCTCGACACGTACTGCCACGACGGCCCGATGGCCCGCACGGTCGCCGACTGCGCCCTCCTCCAGAACGTCATCGCGGGCCCGCACCCGCTCGACGCCGTCTCGCTGCGGCCCAAGCTGCTCCTCCCGGAGGTCCACGCGGGCGCCGCGGGCGCCGCCGGGCTCCGGGTCGCGCTCTCCGTCGGGCTCGGCGACTGGCCGGTGGACCCCGAGGTCGAGGCCAACACCCGGGCGGTCGCCGAGGCGCTGCGGGCGGCGGGGGCGCTGGTGGAGGAGGTCGAGGTGCCGGTCACCCGGGCCCAGGTGCGCAAGGCGGCGATGATCCACTTCGGTTCGGTCTTCGGCCCCTACGTGGCCTCGGTCGCCGCCGAGCACGCCGGGCTGCTCACCCCGTACGCGCTGGCCTTCGCGGAGGACACCGCGCGGTACGTGGCCGAGCCCGGCGCCTTCCTGGAGGGCCTGGTCGTCGAGGGCGAGGTGCAGGCGGCGCTCGGCACCCTGCTCGACCGGTACGACGTGCTGCTCTGCCCGACCCTCGCGATCCCCGCCTTCGACGCCGACGACGACTACACGGCGACGAAGGTAGTGGTCGACGGGGTCACCCTCGACCACTACATGGACGCGGCCCTCACCACGGTGTTCAACATCGCGAGCCGCTGCCCGGTGCTCAGCGTGCCCTCGGGCCACGCCTCGACGGGGGTGCCGACCGGGGTGCAGGTGGTCGGCCGCACGTACGACGACGCGACGGTCTTCCGCGCCGCCGCCGCGATCGAGGCGGTCCGCCCCTGGGGCGGGATCCCGGCGCTCTGACGGCCTGCCGGGGGCCCGAGCCGGGGACCCGGGGCGGGGACCGAGTGGGGCCGGGGCGGGGACCCGGGGCGGGGGCCGGGCGGGGCCGGGGCGGTTCGGGGGGTCCGATAGGCTCCGCGGCCATGACCGCGACCGGATCCACTCCCGCGGCGGCCGACTGGCCGCCCACCGCTCCGATACGCACCGCCCGCCTGGTGCTCCGCCCGTCCGAGGCCCGCGACCGGCCCGGCTTCGTCGAGCTGTTCTCCTCGCCGGAGGTCGGCGCCGGCATCGGCGGCGCCCGGCCCCGCGCGGAGGTCGAGGCGGCGATGCCCGAGGTGCCCGGCCGGCGCCCCGGCGCCCTCGTGGCCGAGCTCGACGGGGAGATGATCGGCCTGGTCACCCTCGAAGCGCGCGACCCCGCCCGCCCGGACCAGGTCCGCCCGGAGGCGGGCGGCAGCGAGCTCGGCTACCTCTTCCTGCCGGGCGCCTGGGGCCGGGGCTACGCCGCCGAGGCGTGCGCGGCGGCCCTGGACCGCTTCGCCGCCGCGCGCCCCGGCGAGCGGGTGGTGCTGTGTACCCGCGTGGACAACGCCCCCGCCCTGCGCCTCGCGCGGAAGCTGGGCTTCACGGAGCTGGAGCGCTTCGAGGCGTACGGGGCCGAGCAGTGGTTCGGCGTCCGCTGACGGCCCGTAGGGGCGCGCCCCGCGACGGGCCCCGGCCGGGCGGCGCGGCGGCGAACAGGGCCTCGACGGCCGCGCGTCCGGTGCGGAGCCGGGACCTGTGACCCCCCGCGGCACGGGACCGACGACCCCGTAGCCGCCCGTCCGGCCCAGGTCGGGTCCTTCAGCGGGGGCCAGGGGCCCAAAGGCCCGGCCGCACGCCCCCGGGCGGTAGTTAGTTTCGCCTCATGAGCACGAACACGGTGGAAACTACCGCCCACGCCGGTGACACCCCCCACGCGCTGACGGCCAAGGTCCGCACCCTGCTGCCGGGCCTGGCCCAGGCGCAGCGGCAGGTCGCCGAGGCCGTCGTCGCGGACCCGGCGGGATGCGCGCGGATGACCGTGACCGAGCTCGCCGACCACACGGCGACCAGCGAGACGACCGTGGTCCGCACCGCCCGCCTCCTCGGCTACAGCGGCTACCGCGAGCTGCGCACCGCGCTCGTCGAACTGGCCGCCAGGGAACGCTCCGACGAGCAGGACCCGGACCGGACCGTCGGCGGCGTCGGCCTCGACGACCCGCTCGACCAGGTCGTCGCCAAGCTCGCCGGGGAAGAGCGCCAGGTCCTCGCCGACACCGCCGTACAGCTGGACATCGCCGTCCTCGACGCGGTGATCACCGCGCTGACCGGCGCCCGCCGCATCGACGTGTACGGGGTCGGGACCTCCGGCATCGTCGGCGAGGACCTGGCGGCGAAGCTCATGCGGATCGGGCTGGTGGCCCACGCGTACGGCGACCCGCACCGGGCCATCGCCAGCGCCGTCCAGCTCACCCCCGCCGACGTGGCCCTCGCGATCTCCCACTCCGGCACCACCGCCGACGTCGTCGACCCGCTGCGCCGGGCCGAGGCCAACGGCGCCACGACCATCGCGATCACCAGCACGCCGCGCTCGCCCGTCGCCCACCACTCCGGCCTCGTCCTCACCACCGCCGCCGCCCAGGGCAGCGACCTGAGGTCGCCGTCCATGAGCAGCCGCACGGGCCAACTGCTCATCGTGGACTGTCTCTTCACCGGAGCCGCCCAGCGCACCTACCACACCACCGCGCGGCGCGGACTCGCCGCCTCCTACCGGGCGGTGAGCCACCGGCACGGCGCCACCGCCATCGCCACACCCCCCGATCCCCGCCCCCACTCCTGACCGCCCCCGCCCCCGTCCCTCCCCGACCGGCGCCCTGCCTCGTCCGGCCCACCCAGCCCCCGCACCCACACAGAAGCCGACTCCGAGAAGCGGAAGGCAGCACGCCATGACCCTCACCACCGACCCGCAGCCCGCCGGCGCCCCCTACGGAGAGCTCCGTGCCCGCCTCGACACGCTGTCCACGGAGGCGTACCGCCCCGAACTCGCCGAGATCGACCGGCTGTCCACCCTGGACATCATCCGCGCGATGAACACCGAGGACGCGCTGGTGCCGGCCGCCCTCGGCACCGTCGCCCCGCAGCTCGCGCGGGCCGTCGACGCCGTCGTCGAGCGGATGCGCCGCGGCGGCAGGCTCATCCACGTCGGCGCCGGGACCGCCGGCCGCATGGGCGTCCTCGACTCGGCCGAGTGCCCCCCGACCTTCAACACCGAGCCCGGCCAGGTCGTCGGCGTCATCGCGGGCGGACTCGACGCCATGCTCGCCGCGGTGGAGGGCGCCGAGGACGACCCGGCCGCCGCCGTCGCCGCGCTGCGCGAGCTGGACCTGACGCCCGACGACGTCGTGGTCGGCATCTCCGCCTCCGGCCGCACCCCCTTCGCGGTCGGCGCGGTCCGCCACGCCCGCGCACTCGGCGCCCTCACCATCGGCCTGGCGTGCAACGAGGGATCGGAGCTCGGCGAGGCCGCAGAGATCCCTCTCGAAGTCGTCGTAGGACCGGAGTTCCTCACCGGATCGACGCGTCTGAAGGCGGGCACGGCCCAGAAGCTCACCCTGAACACCCTCTCGACCGTCGTGATGATCCGGCTCGGCAAGACCTACGGGAACCTCATGGTCGACGTCCGGGCCTCCAACGAGAAGCTCAGGGCCCGCTCCCGGCGCATCGTGGCCCTCGCGACGGGCGCGGAACCCGACACGATCGAGGAGGCGCTGACCGCCGCCGGCGGCGAGGTGAAGAACGCCATCCTCGTCATCCTCGGCTCGGTCGACGCCCCCACCGCGGCCCGCCTGCTCGCCACCCATGACGGGCACCTCCGCGAAGCCCTGCGCGCCGCGCCGGCGGACCGCTGACCCCCCGCCCCCGGATCGCCCCCACGCCTTCCCCCGACGACGTACGGAACGGCAGCACATCATGGACAAGCACACCCAGACCGCCCAGGACCTGCTCCCGCTGGTCGGCGGCGCGCACAACGTCACCTCGGTCGCGAACTGCATCAGCAGACTCCGGCTCGGCATCGCGGACCCCTCGAAGATCCGCGCACAGGAGATCAAGGACCACCCGGCCGTGATGGGCGTCGTCGAGGACGACACGTACCAGATCGTCCTCGGCCCGGCGGCGGTCGGCCAGGTCGCGACCGCGTTCCAGCGGCTGGTGGAGGACGAGCGCGCCACGGACCCCCCGCCTCCCGGCACCGGGGCGGACAGCGGCGTCGGCGCCGACTCGCTCGCCGCCAAGGGCGCGGCGATGAAGGCGGACCAGAAGCGGAAGAACGCCACCAAGGGCAAGCTCTTCATCCGGAAGATCGCCAACATCTTCGTACCGCTGATCCCCGCCCTCATCGCCTGCGGTGTGATCGCGGGCGTCGGCGGCATCCTCAACTCCATAGCCCTGTCCAGCGGTTCCGACGCCCTGTCGGGCGTCATCCCCATCACCACCGCGCTCGCCCAGGGCTTCATGTCCCTGATCGCCGTCTTCGTCGGCTACAACGCGGCCAAGGAGTTCGGCGGCACCCCGATCCTCGGCGGAGCCGTCGCCGCGATCGTCGTCTACCCGGGCGTCGCCAACATCACCAGCACCTTCTTCGGCGAACTCAAGCCCTCCCAGGGCGGTGTGCTCGGCGCCCTCGCCGCCGCCGTCCTCTGCGCCTACCTCGAACGCTGGGCCCGGCGCTGGGTCCCCGAAGCCCTCCAGGTGCTCCTCGTCCCCACCATCGCCGTCTTCCTCTCCGGACTCGTCGCCCTCCTCCTGCTCATGCCGCTCGCGGGCACCATCGCCAACGGCATCGGCGACGGCGCCACCTGGCTGCTCACCCACGCGGGCGTCGGCGCGGGCGTCGTACTCGGCGGACTCTTCTCCTCGCTCGTCATGCTCGGCCTGCACCAGGCGCTCATCCCCATCCACACCACCCTCATCGAGCAGCAGGGCTACAGCGCCCTCTACCCGATCCTCGCCATGGCCGGCGGCGGCCAGGCCGGAGCGGCCCTCGCCGTCTACTTCCGGGCCCGCCGCAACAAGTCCCTGCGCCGCACCATCAAGTCCGCCCTCCCGACCTGCGCCCTGGGCGTCAGCGAACCGGTCATCTACGGCGTGACGCTCCCGCTGGTGCGCCCCTTCATCACCGCCGGCGTGGGCGCGGCGGTCGGCGGCGGCCTCGTCGGACTCTTCAGCCAGCTCGGCGTCACCACCGGTTCGACCGCGATCGGCCCGGCCGGCCTGGTCCTCGTCCCCCTGCTCGACGGCAGCAAGGGCATCGGCCCGGCGGCGCTCATCTACACCGGAGCGTGGCTGGTCGCCGCCGGTGTGGCCTGCGCGGTGACGTACTTCTTCGGCTTCTCGAAGTCGATGCTGGCGGACCTGAACACCGACCCGGAGCCCGCGGAGACCGGTCCGGCCGAGGCCGCGGACCGGCCCCAGGAGGAGCCCGCCCCGGACCGGGACCGCACCCCGGCCACCCTCTGACCCCACCAGGGCCCGCCCAGGCCGCGCGTCCGCCCCGCCCCCCGGCGGCGGGCGCGCGGCCGGCCCGCTCCACCGAACGCCGAGGAACCCCCCATGGGACCCACGACCACCCCACGCCGCCGGCGCCGCCCGGCCGACCCCTACGACACCGGCGAGGAACCGGACCCCCGCTTCACCCTCGCCAACGAACGCACCTTCCTCGCCTGGCAGCGCACCGCCCTCGCCCTGATCGCGGGCGGCGTCGGCATCGAGGCCCTCACCGCCCACTCGACGGAGCGCGACCTCCTCGCCGTCCTCCTCGTCCTGGCCGGCGTGGCCTGCGCCGTCACGGCCCTGCGCCGCTGGTCCGCCACCGAGCGGGCGATGCGCACGGGCCGCCCGCTGCCCCGCTTCCGCGCCGCCCTCGCCTTCCCCGCCGCGATCGCCTTCGCGGGGGTGCTGGTCGTCCTGATGGTCGTACGGTGAAGACCCCGCCCCCCGCCCCCTGGGACCCCGGCCTCCAGCCGGAGCGCACGGCCCTGGCCTGGAACCGTACGGCCCTGGCGGCGGCGGTCGCCGCACTCGTCCTGGCCCGGCTCCTCACCCACCACCACCCGGCGGCCGCCACGGTGGTCTTCCTCACCGTCCCGCCGTGCACGCTCGCCCTCCTCGCCCTCACCGCCCGCCGCGCCCGGCGCACGGACCACCGCCTCCGCACCGGCGCCCCCCTGCGCCCGGGCACGCTCCCGGCGGCGCTGACCGCGACGGTGTGCCTCGTGGGCGTCCAGGCCCTGGTCTGGATCCTCGCGAACTGACCGCCGCGGCCCGGCCGGAGCGCCCGGAGACCTCGCCGCTCCGTCAGGCGTAGGTCACCGTCACCTGTTCGAAGCCGAGTGCGCGCAGGAGGCCCTGGAGCATGGCGGTCGTGTTGCGTTCGGCCCGTGCGGTCAGGTCGGACTGGCGGGCGGCTTCGCCGATGCGCTGGGCGGCGAGGACGTTGACGGCCCGTTCGCTCGCGGGGTTGTCGGAGAAGAGGTCTCCGAGGCGGTCCAGCAGGCCGCGCTGTTTGGACACGGCGTAGGACCGCCCGGGGTCGAGCGCGGGCGCGGCCAGCCGGGCGTGGGGCAGGCGCAGGGTCGCCGTCGTCCGCTTCGCGTCCACGGTGACGGCGTCCTTCCCGAGCCCGCCGAGCTCCACGTACGCGGTCACGCCACCGGTCGCCACGTACAGCGTGCGGGTGCCGCGGATGGCGTCCGGCAGGAAGCGGGCGTCCTGTTCGAGGTCGACCACGATCTGGTAGGTCCCGGCCGCTCCTTCGTAACGGCGCATGTCCTGGACGGACTTCAGGACGGCCGGACCGGAGCGGTCCTTCACGTCGGTGCCGAACACGTCCAGTCCAGGCCACCGCATGGCTTGCCCCACCACCATCAGGACGACGGCGACGAGGAGCAGGGCGACCGCGGCCGCGGGCCAGCGCCGACGGCGGGTCGCCCCGGGCCGGCTCTCGCGGGACGGGTCTCTGTTCGCGGTGTCTTCATCCATGAGCCGCTGGTGCCCCCACCCTCCGCCGATCATGCGCAACTCGCTTGTGGAGTGGGGCTGTTGTGAAACACGGCGCAAGACGAGGCGGCTGTTGGGGCATCCGGCGGCACGTCGGCAGGGGGACGGCCACCCGTCCTTGAGCCCGCCCCGTCCCCCCGCTTTCGGTGCACCAACGATGCGACTGGCCGACGCGGTGGCGGGGAGGGAGATTGAAGGGGCGGGCGGAGCACCACCGCTCCGTCCTCCCCACGGGAGGTGCCATGGCCCACAGGCTCGTACCACCACAGGAGACACCGCCCGCCGAGGGCTCCACGTCGTCCGCGCACCAGGAACGTCCGGACGGCGGCATCTGGGACCACCCCATGGTCTGGGTCGGCCTCATCGGCTTCGGCGCGGTGCTGGGGGCCCTCTTCTTCGCCTTCCGCATCGCGGGCTTCTGACCGGCGGCCCGCCGCCCGGGTCGCGGGATCGACACAGCAACGAGGTGACCTCATGCACACGTACACCCAGGCGGTACCCGCCCTCGCGGCCGGAGTCTGGCAGTCCGGTCTGGGCCAGGTGATCGGCGG
The DNA here is from genome assembly GCF_055582325.1 of Streptomyces sp. NPDC042100. Classification (NCBI taxonomy): domain Bacteria; kingdom Bacillati; phylum Actinomycetota; class Actinomycetes; order Kitasatosporales; family Streptomycetaceae; genus Streptomyces; species Streptomyces sp. NPDC042100. The sequence continues at coordinate 42,003 of NZ_JBVJDK010000026.1, read as the reverse complement.
GCTGGTCGTGGTGGCGGTACTGATCGGCGCCTTCGCCCTCGGTATCCGCGTCAGGGACCGCGAGCTCCCGCCCCCGGACCCGGAGTCGCAGCCCCACCGGCCGTCCACGGACCAGCCGCCCGGTGAGGTGACCGAGTACCGCAAGCCCTCCGAGGTCCCCTTGACGGACGGCGAGCACCGGCTCATGCCGTACAACCTGACGAGCGCCGGCGAGGCCGACCCCGGTCCGCGGAGCGAGGAGAGCCGCAAGTGGCGCGGCATCTCCAGCGGCGGCTTCGGCAGCGGAGGCACGGGCCACGGCGACTGAGCCCCGGCCACCCGGCCGGAGCCCCGCCTGCGGCCGGCGCCTGGGCCCCTCGGGGGAGCCCCGCCATCCCTCAGTCGATGATCTCTCCCCGCCCGCTCACCCCCGCTCGGCCACCCCCGGCGAGTGGTCCGCCCGGACCGCCTGCAGCGGCTCGGCGTCCCCGGGTGCCACGGACGCGGTGAGGTCGGCGAAGACTCATCGCGGCATCCGTCCGGACGCGGCGCCGCGGCCCGGCGGATCCAGGGAATGGCCGAAAACACACCGAGGGTTCGCAATGCGGAGCCCGGCCCCGCGAAGGGCCTCCCTCGCTCGTGCTGAGGCGCGGACCGCGTGGTCCGGCCCTTCGGGGCGCCGGCCCGCGGCTCCGCCGCCCCGAAGGGGGTGCGCCGGTCGCCGAACCATGCCGGAATTCGTCTCGTGACCCCGGCCGCCGAAACCCCCAGAAGGGGACGCGACGGGCATGGGGGCTCCGCGTCGCCCTGGAGGAAGACGGGACACAGGCGTGAGGATCTGCTCCATGTCATCCGAGAACACGCCTCAGACCGCCTCCTCGACCACTCCCGAAACGGGGCGGTGGACCCCGATCCACGGTCGGCCGTACCGTTCCGCCCCGTACCGGCCCGAGCGGATGCCGCAGCCGGAGTCCCTCTCCCGCTCCGCCGAGCTGCGGGTGCGGATGGACGAGCGGCGCACCGTGCGCCACTTCTCTCCCGATCCCGTACCCGAGCAGGTGGTCCGTGACGCCATCGCCTGCGCGGCGACCGCTCCTTCCGGAGCGCACCAGCAGCCCTGGACCTTCGTGCTGGTCAAGGACCCGGCGGTGCGGCAGCGGATCCGTGCCGCCGCCGAGCAGGAGGAGCGGCTTTCCTACGACGGCCGGCTGGGGGACGAGTGGCTCGCGGCGCTCCGTCCCCTCGGCACGGACGCGGTGAAGACCCACCTCACGGATGCGCCGGCGCTGATCGTCGTCTTCCAGCAGCGCTACTGGCTCGGTCCGGACGGCACGAAGCACAAGCACTACTACGTCGACGAGTCGGTCGGCATCGCGGTCGGGATGCTGCTGTCCGCTCTCCACCTGTCCGGGCTGGCGGCACTGACCCACACCCCGAGCCCGATGCGCTTTCTCTCCCAGGTCCTCGGCCGCCCGGAGAACGAGAAGGCCTTCGCGGTGATCCCGGTCGGATACCCGGCGGACGACTGCGAGGTGCCGGACCTGGTCCGTAAGTCCCTGGACCAGGTCCTGATCGAGCTCTAGGCCCGGTGTGGCGCGGACACGGGCGCGGGGTCGGGCGACCCGCTCCCGGCCCCCGCGCGGCCGTGTCTCAGTGGGACGCCGTCGCCTTGAAGCCGCGTGGGACCAGGGCGACGACCAGGAGGGTGACGGTGATGACGATGGCGACCGAGATCCAGGCCGTGGTCGTCAGGGCGGTGTCGAAGGCGCGGCGGGCGACGGCCATGACGTTCGGGTCGTTCAACTCGTGGGCGCTTCCGATGGATTCGGCTGCCTGGGCGGGCTGGCCGCTCATCTCGCGGGCGTAGACGGCTCCGTGGATCGAGCCGAGGAGCGCCACACCGAGGCCGACGCCGACCTCGTACGACGTCTCGGAGACGGCGCCTGCCTGGCCGGCGCGTTCGGCGGGGACCGAGGAGACGAGCACGGAGGCCGCTGTCGTGATGGCGAGGCCGTCGCCGAGGCCGACCGTGATGAGGACCACCGCGGCGTACCCGTACGTGGTCGGCGTCGGGGAGAGCGCGAGCACGAGGAAGCCGAGCGAGAGCGTGCCGAGGCCCAGGCCCATGATGGACCGGACGCCGATCCTCTGCATCAGCCAGGGCGCGATGAGGGAGCCGGTGAGTGCGGCCAGCGCCGCGGGCAGGGTGCGCAGGCCCGCCTCGGAGGGGGTGTAGCCCTGGACGTACTGAAGCCACAGGGACATCAGGAACAGTGCGGCGCCGATGGCGAGCATGGCCATGAAGGTGGCGAGTGCGGCTCCGGTGAAGGCCCGGTTCCGGAAGAGCCGTACGTCGAGCAGGGGGTCCGGCAGCCGGAGCTGGCGGCGGGCGAAGACGGCGAGGACGAGGACGCCGAGGAGCAGCACGGCCACGTCCATGAACCGCAGGCTGCCCTTGGCGACGTGCTTGATGCCCCAGGCGAGGGCGACGATGCCGATGACGGAGAGGACGGCGCTGAGCCAGTCCAGCGGGGTGTCCCCGGGCTCCTTGAACTCGGGGAGCAGGAGGACGCCGGCGATGACGGCGGCCACGACGACGGGGACGTTGACCCAGAAGGCGGCCGCCCAGCCGTACTGTTCGACGAGGATGCCGCCGATCAGCGGGCCGATCGTGGCCCCGGCCCCGGCGACGGCGGCCCAGATGCCGATGGCGAGGGTGCGCTCGCGCGCGTCCTGGAAGATGTTGCGGATCAGCGACAGCGTGGACGGCATGACCATGGCGCCGCCGATGCCCAGGAGCACGCGCCCGGCGATGAGCTGGGCGGAGGTGGTGGAGGTCGCGGCGACGACCGAGGCGACCCCGAAGAGGACGAACCCCGCGAGGAAGAGGCGCTTGCGTCCGTAGCGGTCGCCGATGGCTCCGGTGGTGATGAGGAGACCGCCGAGGACCAGCCCGTAGATGTCGATGATCCACAGCTGGGCGAGCGCGCCCGGGCTGAGGTCGTCGATGAGGGAGGGAAGCGCGACGTTGAGGATGGTCGCGTCCATGGCCACGAGGAGCAGGCTCGTGCACAGGACGGCGAGCATCGCCCAGCGTCCGGCACCGGCCTTTCCTTTTTCGCCCTGCGGAACCGGGTGTTCCTGGGCCGGCCCCTGGGGGCCTACCGAACGAGGCACGACGTTTGCATCCTTCCGGCGCGAGTTCTTCTCCCCTGACGCGTGACGCGAGTGCTTACGCGAGTTCTTCGAGGTGTGTTCCTCGTCGTGGCTCTGCGGAGGTTCTTCGCGGTTTTCGCGTACGGGGGGGGTGGACGGGCAGCGGGGGCGTCACTGTGACGTCCGCTGTCAGTATTCAGGCTTGTCTGTGTTCGTGCGCGGGATGGAGGGCGGGCGGAGTGGGCGGGGCGCCCTGGGATCCGCCTCCGAATGCCCCGCATCACGGCGGGAGTCCTGCCGGGTGCGCTCGCACCCGGCAGGACTCCCCTTTTCCTGGCTTCTTCCCGTGGAATTCAGGCGACCGCCACCAGGGGGTTCGGGGCGCCTTCCACGGGCTGGATGACGTCCCAGTGCTCGGCGATCTGGCCCTTCTGCAGATAGAAGACGTCGGCGGCCATGTATCCGGGGTCCTCCGGGCTGGTCTTCCAGTGCACATGGGCGAAGACGTAGTTTCCCTCCCGCACCATCCGCAGGATCGTGAGGGACGTCTCCGGGTTCTCGGCGAGGACCTTCTCGGTGCCCGCCACGAACGCCTCGCGCCCCGTGGGGGCGTCGGGGCCCGGGGCGGTGAGGTCGGGGTTGTGTTCCACGAAGTCCCGGGTGACGAAGGTCGCCGCGCCGTGGGGGTCGTGATGGTTCCACAGCAGGTCGAAAAAGGTGCGGACTACTTCTTTCCTGTTCATGGTTCTCCAGCTCCGCTCACGGCGGTGGGGTGGGTGGCCGACGGGCCGCCGTCCCCTGTCGGTCAGGGGGACGGCGGCCCGCCGGCCGGTCGTGACTGCCCGGCGCGCGGACGGGGCATCCGGGCGCGAAAAGACGCGCCGGTTTTCCCGCTGTCATGCGGAGGCTTTTCTCTCCGCCCCTCGACCTTCGCGTCCACCTATGCAGTCTGCTCGGGATCTCCCCGGTTTCAAGGGTGCCCTTAAAGTGGCGCCTTGCCGGATGGCTAGAAGCTAGCCGAGTTGTTAAAGGATTGGCAATCTGTGCCGGAGTGGAACGCTACGAATATCGCGGTCGCCGCCGCTGTGCCGGTGAAAGATGCCGGCTCTTCGGGCGTGGGCCGGGTGCCGTGAACCCGTACGCCCGAGGGGTTTCTGACGCCTGTGCACCCGCTGGCCGACGTCTTCGGAATCCGCAGGTCATCTCGGGGGAGGCGTGCCGCGGAGCCTATTCGGGCCGCGCCGGTGGAGTTCTCATCGGAAAGGGCGCGTTTATTCGGTGGATATCGAGCTCGGTGGGCCTGTTCCAGGGGTCGCCGACAGCCGGGATTCTCCGGCGCCTGGGTATTTCGGCTCCGGGCGGGAGTCCTTGGGCCTCGGCGGACCGGACCTCCGGCTCTTTCCTCTTCGGGGTCCGAGCGGTCCCCGTGTCCCTGTCCTCTTCCGGCTCGATCCTGGGAACGGTTTCCGTCGGCGACGGGCGGCCGGCGGTGCGGCGCGGCCGGGGGGCGTCCCCGGGGTGTCGATCATGGACTCGGTACCGGTCGAGCGCGGGGCCGGGCTCCGCTCCGCCGCCCCCGCCCGAGGTCTCGTTGCGTACCGCACGAGGAAATCGGGCCGCCTGCCTTCGAAAACCGCACACCGCCGGACGCACTCCCTGTCAATTGCCCCTTGAAGATACTTTTATCCTTTGGATCGAAGTGGGTGCTCCGGGTGGGCGCCCACGCCCGCGGAGCGGGAGCCGCTCGGTGCGACCCGGCGATGGTGGGAGAGCGCGAGAGATGAGAGGGTCTTGCGGGTGAGTGAGACACCTACGAACAACCTGCAATACCGCACCGACGGGCGAGAGGACGCGCCCGTGCTGGTCCTGGGGCCGTCCCTCGGTACCACCTGGCACATGTGGGACCGCCAGATACCCGAACTCACCCGCGAATGGCGGGTCGTCCGCTTCGACCTGCCCGGCCACGGCGGCGCGCCCGCGCAGCCCGCCGGGTCGGTCGCCGAGCTCGGTGACCGGGTCCTCGCCACGCTCGACGAGCTGGGCGTCCAGCGCTTCGGGTACGCGGGCTGCGCGCTCGGCGGCGCCATCGGGCTCGACCTCGCCCTGCGGGCCCCGCACCGGGTGGCGTCGCTCGCCCTGGTCGCCACCTCGCCCCGCTTCGGCACCGCCGACGAGTTCCGGCAGCGCGGGGTCATCGTGCGGGCCAACGGCCTGGAGCCCATGGCCCGCGCCGCGCCCGAGCAGTGGTTCACGCCCGCCTTCGCCGCCGCCCAGCCCGCCATCGTCGACTGGGCCGTGCAGATGGTCCGCACCACCGACCCCGGCTGCTACATCGCCGCCTGCGAGGCCCTCGCCGTCTTCGACGTCCGCGAGGCGCTCGGCCGCATCGGCGTCCCCGCCCTGGTCCTGGTCGGCGCCGACGACCAGGTCACCGGCCCGGCCGAGGCCCGCACCCTGGTCGCCGGGATCGCCGACGCGCCGCTCGCCGTCGTCCCCGGCGCCTCCCACCTCGCCCCCGTCGAACAGCCCGCCGCCGTCACCGAACTGCTCGTCGGGCACTTCGCCGGCCTCGCCCAGGACACCGGCTCGCTGAACGCCCCGCCGCTGCCGCCCGTGCCCGCCGCCCCGGCCGCGGCCCCCGGCGAGGGCGCCCCGGCCGCCGCCGAGGCCGAGGAGCCCGGGACGCGGCGACCCGACCCGTACGAGGACGGGCTGCGGCTGCGCCGGGAGGTGCTCGGCGACGCCCATGTGGACGGGGCGCTCGCCGACGGCTTCGGCGGCGAGTTCCAGCGCCTGTTCACCGGCTTCGCCTGGGGCGAGGTGTGGAGCCGCGAGGGCCTGGACCGGCGCACCCGCAGCGCCGTCACCCTCGCCGCGCTCATCGCGGGCGGCCACCCCGAGGCCCTCGCCGACCACACCAGGGCCGCGCTGCGCAACGGGCTCACCCCGGACGAGATCCGCGAGGTGCTCGTGCAGACCGCCGTCTACTGCGGGCTGCCGGCCGCCGAGAGCGCCCTGCGGGTCGTCGGCCGGGTCGTCGAGGAGGACACCACGCCGCGGCCCTGACCGGCCTATGGTGGAGGGCGTGAAGCTGACGAAGAACACGCACGCCTGTGTCCGGCTGGAGAAGGACGGGCGGTCGCTCGTCATCGACCCCGGCGCGTTCGGCGAGCGGGACGCCGCGCTCGGCGCGGACGTCCTGCTCGTCACCCACGAGCACCCCGACCACTACGACGAGGGGCTGCTGCGGGCCGCCCTGGAGGCCGACCCGGCCGTCGAGCTGTGGACCCTGCGGAGCGTCGCCGAGCAGCTGGCGGCGGCGTTCCCGGGCCGGGTGCACACCGTCGGGCACGGCGACGCCTTCAGCGCCGCCGGCTTCGACGTCCAGGTACACGGCGAGCTGCACGCCGTCATCCACCCCGACATCCCCCGGATCACCAACGTCGGCTACCTCGTCGACGGGGCCGTCTTCCACCCCGGCGACGCCCTCACCGTCCCCGACCACCCGGTGGAGACCCTGCTGCTGCCGGTCATGGCCCCCTGGAGCAAGATCTCCGAGGTCATCGACTACGTGCGCGAGGTCAAGCCGGTCCGCGCCTACGACGTCCACGACGCCCTGCTCACCGACCTCGCCCGGCCCATCTACGACCGCCAGATCGGCGCCCTCGGCGGCACCGACCACGGGCGCCTCGCCCCGGGGACCTCGACCGAGCTCTGAGCCGGTGCTCTGACCCCGGGCCGTGACCCGGGCCGTGAACCCGTGCCGGGGCCGGGCCGGGAGCCGGATCCGGGTGGCTGTCGGTGGGCGCGGCTAGGCTTGCGTCCATGCGCATCGCCACCTGGAACGTCAATTCGATCACGGCCCGCCTGCCCCGGCTGCTGGCCTGGCTGGAGAGCACCGGCACCGACGTGCTGTGCATCCAGGAGACCAAGTGCACGGCCGAGCAGTTCCCCGCCGAGGAGCTCCGCGCGCTGGGGTACGAGTCGGCGGTCAACGCCACCGGCAGGTGGAACGGGGTCGCCCTGCTCTCCCGGGTCGGCCTGGAGGACGTCGTCACCGGGCTGCCCGGCGGCCCCGAGTACGAGGGCGCGCAGGAGCCCCGGGCCATCTCGGCGACCTGCGGCGGCGTCCGCGTCTGGTCGGTCTACGTGCCGAACGGGCGGGAGGTCGAGCACGACCACTACGCGTACAAGCTGCGCTGGCTCCAGGCGCTCCGGGACGCCGTCGCCGAGGACGCGGCGGGCGCCCGCCCCTTCGCGGTGCTCGGCGACTACAACATCGCGCCGACCGACGACGACGTCTGGGACATCGCCGAGTTCGAGGGCCTGACCCACGTCACCGAGCCGGAGCGGGCGGCGCTCGCCGCGCTGCGCGAGACGGGGCTCGCCGACATCGTGCCCCGCCCGCTGAAGTACGCCCACCCGTACACCTACTGGGACTACCGCCAGCTCCGCTTCCCCAAGAACAAGGGGATGCGCATCGACCTGGTCTACGGCAACAAGCCCTTCGCCGACGCCGTCAAGGACGGCTACGTCGACCGCGAGGAGCGCAAGGGCAAGGGCGCCTCCGACCACGCTCCGGTCGTCGTCGACCTCGACGTGTGACCCCCACCCCGGACGATCTCCGCGTGCCGGGTGGTCGACCGGCACGCGGCGGTGCGACGCTGTTCGGATGAACATTCCTTTTCTGGACAACTGGCGCAAGAAACATGATGCGGGGCGTTCCCCCCTGCTCTCGGCCTTCGACCGGGACCCGGAGGGGGCCGCCGAACTGCTCGCCGAGTGCGAGCTGCTGCGCGCCCGTGCCCAGGACGCCGGAGTGGAGCTCGACGACACCCCCCGCTCCCTCGCGGCGCTCGACCAGCTCCCGCCGCGCTGGCGCGACGACCCCGAGGAACTGCCCTGGATCGGCAACGACGCCGGGCTCTACCTGGGCACCGTCATCGTCCGCACGGTCCGGGCGGCCGGCTGGCGGCTGCGCCCCGACGGGCAGCCGGTCGTGCTGCTGCCCTCCGGGCGCGAGGTGGACGTGGTCGGCGCCGGGCTCGACTGGGCCGTCACCGGAGCCCCCGAGCTCTCCCAGGTGTACGCGGAGTCGGCGGAGCACTGACCCCGTCCCGGGGTCCTCCCGGGCCTCCGGCCGGGTCCGCCCGGCGGCCTCCGCCGGTCCGTTCGGCGTACATACGGCTTATCTCGCTTATGCCGGTTCCATGCGTGTCGCCGGTGAAGTCCCTTTTCGAGCTGGATAGTTTGCGCAGACCTCGACACCAGCCGAGAGACACAGGGGCAGGGCAGCGTATGGCCGTCGGCGATGAACCGTTGATCGAACTGCGTAGTGTCAACAAGCACTACGGCAGCCTGCACGTCCTGCAGGACATCGACCTCACCGTCGGGCGCGGCGAGGTGGTCGTCGTCATCGGCCCCTCGGGCTCCGGGAAGTCGACGCTCTGCCGGGCCATGAACCGCCTGGAGACCGTCGAGTCCGGCGAGATCCTCATCGACGGGGAGCCGCTGCCCGAGGAGGGCAAGGCCCTCGCCCGGCTGCGCGCCGAGGTCGGCATGGTCTTCCAGTCCTTCAACCTCTTCGCCCACAAGACCGTCCTCGCCAACGTCTCCCTCGCGCAGATGAAGGTCCGCAAGCGCAAGCGCGAGGAGGCGGACCGGCGCTCCCGCGAGCTCCTCGAACGCGTCGGGCTCGCCGCCCACGCCGACAAGTTCCCCGCCCAGCTCTCCGGCGGCCAGCAGCAGCGCGTGGCCATCGCCCGCGCCCTCGCCATGGACCCCAAGGCGCTGCTCTTCGACGAACCCACCTCCGCCCTCGACCCCGAGATGATCAACGAGGTCCTGGAGGTCATGCGGCAACTGGCCCAGGAGGGCATGACGATGGTCGTCGTCACCCACGAGATGGGCTTCGCCCGCTCCGCCGCCAACCGCGTGGTCTTCATGGCCGACGGGAGGATCGTCGAGGACCGCGCCCCCGAGGACTTCTTCACCGCCCCGCGCAGCGAGCGCGCCAAGGACTTCCTGTCCAAGATCCTCAAGCACTGACCGGACCGGGAGCCATGCAGCGTACGAAACGAACCCTCGCCGCGCTCGCCCTGCTGCTCGCCGCCGCCCTCGGCGGCACGGCCGGCTGCGGCCGGGAGGGCAGCCCGCCCGTCAAGGGCCCCAAGCCCGGCCAACTCCCCGTCTACCAGGTCCAGTCGGGCTTCACCCTGCCGGACTCGCCGACCTGGGAGCGGGCGAAGCGGCGCGGCCACCTGGTGGTCGGCGCCAAGGAGGACCAGCCCTACATGGGCGAGAAGGACCCCGCCACCGGCACCTACTCGGGCTTCGACATCGAGATCGCCCGGATGATGTCCGCCTCGCTCGGCTTCGACCCCGCCACGATCAGCTTCCGCACCATCGCCTCCGCCAACCGCGAGACCGCCCTGCAGAACGGCCAGATCGACTACTACGTCGGCACCTACACCATCAACGACAACCGCAAGAAGCTCGTCGGCTTCGCCGGGCCCTACTACATGGCCGGCCAGTCGCTGCTGGTGCGCACGGACGAGAACGACATCCACGGGCCCCAGGACCTCGACGGCAAGCGGGTCTGCTCGGCCGCCGGATCGACCCCGTACCAGCGCATCCAGAAGGACTACCCGAAGGCCCAGCTCGTCGCGTACGACACCTACTCCGTCTGCGTCGACAACCTGCTCACCTACCAGGTCGACGCCGTCACCACCGACGACACCATCCTGATGGGCTACGCGGCCAAGGTCCCCGACGAGCTGAAGCTGGCCGGCAAGCCCTTCTCCAAGGAGCCCTACGGCATCGGCGTCCCGCACGGCGACACCGCGCTGCGCTTCGCCCTCGACGACGCCCTCGCGGTCCACGAGAAGAACGGCGACTGGAAGAAGGCCTATGACGTGACCCTCGGCCTGTCCGGGGTGCCCGCCCCGACCCCGCCCCCCATCGACCGCTACCCGGCCGGCTGAGGAAGGAGCACCGCCCCGATATGGACGTCCTGACCAAGAACTTCTCCACGTACGGCGAAGGCTTCCTCGGCACCGTGGAACTCACCTTCTACGCCTCGCTGCTGGCCCTCGTCCTCGGCTTCCTCATGGCCTCCTTCCGGGTCGCCCCGGTCGGCTCCTTCCGGGTCTTCGGCACCGTGTGGGTCGCCGTGCTGCGCAACACCCCGCTCACCCTGCTGTTCTTCGCGGTGATGCTGGGCCTGCCCCGCTTCGGACTGGTGCTGCCCTTCAAGCTGTTCGCGATCCTCGCGCTGGGCTGCTACACCTCGGCCTTCGTCTGCGAGGTGCTGCGCTCCGGCATCAACACCGTGCCGCTCGGCCAGGGCGAGGCCGCCCGCAGCCTCGGCATGAGCTTCGGGCAGACCCTGGGCGCCGTCGTCCTGCCGCAGGCCTTCCGCTCGGTCATCCCGCCGATCGGCTCCACCCTCATCGCGCTCGCCAAGAACTCCGCCATCGCCGGGGCGTTCAGCGTCACCGAACTCCTCGGCACCTACAAGACCCTGAGCGAGCTCGGCTACAACATCGTCTGGACCTTCGTCTGGATCGCCGTCGGCTACCTCATCATCACCCTCGCCATCAGCGCGCTCTTCCACTGGCTGGAGAAGCGCTGGGGAGTCGCCCGATGACCGCCACCGCCACCGCCTCCACCGCGCTCTACGACATCCCGGGCCCCCGCGCCCGCAAGCGCCACCTGCTGTACGGGCTGCTGTCGACCGCCGTCATCCTGGGCCTGGCCGGCTGGATCCTCTCTCTCCTCTTCGACACCGGCCAGTTCACCGCCACCAAGTGGGCGCCCTTCACCTACAAGGGCATCCAGGAGCTGCTGCTGCGCGGCCTCGGCAACACCCTCAAGGCCTTCGCGTACGCCAGCGTGCTCTCCCTGGCGCTCGGCGCGGTGCTGGCCGCCGGGCGGCTCTCCGAGCACCGGGTGTTCCGCTGGAGCTGCACGGTCCTGGTGGAGTTCTTCCGGGCCATGCCGGTGCTGGTGATGATCTTCTTCATCTTCGTGGCCCTCAAGGTGCAGCCGCTGCCCGCGCTGGTGGCCGGACTCGCCCTCTACAACGGCTCTGTGCTCGCCGAGGTCTTCCGCACCGGCATCCACGCGGTGGCCCGCGGCCAGGGCGAGGCGGCGTACGCGCTCGGGATGCGCAAGACCCAGGTGATGACGTACGTCCTGGTGCCGCAGGCGGTGCGGGCCATGCTGCCCGCGATCATCAGCCAGCTCGTGGTGGCCCTGAAGGACACCTCGCTCGGCTACCTCATCACCTACGAGGAGTTCCTGCACGCCGGCAAGCTGATCGCGTCCAACCTGGACTACGACCTGCCGTTCATCCCCGTGGTGATGGTCATCTCGCCCCTCTACATCGGGATGTGCATGCTGCTCTCCTGGTTCGCCACCTGGGTGGCCCGGCGGGAGCGGCGCGATCCGCGGACCAGGGCCGCCGACGTCGCCCCCGCCGAGCCGGTCACGGTGCCGCCGGGCCCGGAGTAGCCCGCCCCGCACGGGCCCTGCCCGCCCGGCGGCAGCCGGTGATCACTCCGCCCGCAGCGGAACCGACACGTACGACGGGTCGGCCGTGGGGGAGGAGAAGGTCAGCTGCGCGCCGGTCGGGTTGTGCTCGATGTAGAGCGGGTCGACGGTGTCGACGACCAGGGCGAGCCGGTGTCCGGCGGGCACGTCGTACGCGGTGGAGAACAGGTCCAGGTCGACGGCGAAGGGCTTCCCCGGCGTCCGGTCGTGGAAGGTGTACGGGGCGTTGGTCACCAGCTTGCCGACGCCCAGCGGGCCCACGTCGTAGAGGTAGGCGACGAAGGTGCCGCTCGACGCGGTCGGGGTGACCGTGGTGTGCAGCCGGGCCGTGCCGCGCACCCGCTGCGGCTCGCCGTACCGCTCGGACTGCCAGACGGCGGCGAAGGCGCGGGGGAGCAGCGGGACGGAGACGGCGGGCGGCGCCTGGAAGAACTGGTCCAGGAGGTTGGACAGCATCACGAGGCCGCCGTTGGCGCCGGAGTCGACGTTGGCCCACAGGTGCTCGGAGCCGGCGAGCGCGAACTTCCGCTGGTTCGCGTTGACCGACTTCCAGTCGGCGTAGCCCTCGTAGCCCGCGTCGGAGCGCGGCTTGAGCTGGACCGGCTGCTCGCGGTCCACGCCGTTGTCGGCGCCCTTGAGGTAGTGGTCGAACCAGCGCCGGGTGCTGGTCCAGGTGTCGTTGGGCAGCCCGAGCAGTCCGGTGGCCTCGGCGGTGGCGTGGTCGCCGGGGCGGAACTCCAGCCGCTTGGGGCCGCTGAGCTTCTCGTAGAAGCTCGCGAACTGGTTGGGCGGGAAGATGGTGTCGCCCCAGGCGTTGCCCAGCATGACCGCCGGGCGGTTGGCGTTGAGCGCGTCCAGGTAGGTGGCGGCGGAGCGCTGCCGCCCCCAGGCGATCATCTCGTCCTCCTTGTCCAGGTTGGAGGAGAGGAAGTCGCCGAGGATCCGCTGGAGTTCGGGTCCGGGGCGGCCGGTGAGGTAGCCGGCGCCGCCGAGCAGGGCGGCGGCCTGGAGGTGCTGGGTGCGCCCGCTGTAGATGGAGTCGATGAGGTCGGCCCAGCCGCTGAGCGCGGCGACCGCCTTGATCCGCTTGTCGTGGGCGGCGGCGAGCAGGCTGATCCCGGCGCCGTACGAGACGCCCGCCATGCCGACCTTGCCGGGGTCGGCCGGGGTGTTGGCCAGCGCCCAGTCGACGACCAGGGAGGCGTCGGCGATGTCCTTGGGGCCGGCGGTCTCGATCTCGCCGCCCGACTGCCAGAAGCCGCGGGAGTTGTAACTCACCACGACGTAGCCGGAGTCGGCGAGCTTCTGGGCCTGCGCCAGGTATTCGACCTGGGGCATGGCCCAGCTCGTGGGCAGCACGATGACCGGGTAGCGGGCCGAGGCGTCGGCGCCCGCCGGGGTGACGACGTTCGCCTTGAGGACGGTGCCGCCGTCCCCGGCGATGTCCACGAAGCGGAGGGTGGTGCCGGTTCCGGCGGCCTGGGCGGCGGGGGCGAGCCCGAGGGCCGTCCCGGCGACGAGGGCGGCCGAGACGGCGAAGGTCAGGGCTGTGCGCACGGGTCACTCCTCACTGGTTCACTGAGCTATGGGGGGCAGTGAAAGTGACCCGACGGTAACCGCGGCGGCTTACCTGAGGTAACTGGTCGGTAAGTTACGCGAGGGTAACGATTGCTGACGCCTTGCCCGGCGCGTCGTCCGGCGTCCCGCCTACCGCAGGGCGCTCTTCGTCCGCCACTCCTCCCACGAGAGGTTCCACTCGCCGTAGCCGTTGTTCAGCGCCTGCGTCCCCTTGGCGTCCGAGCCGGTGATCTCGAACGGGTCGCCCACCTGGACCTGGTCGTACACGGACCTGGCGTTCGCGTCGCTCATCCCGATGCAGCCCGAGCTCTTGTTGGCGTTGCCGAAGTAGGCGGCGTTCCACGGGGCCGCGTGCGCGTACATCCCCGACCAGGTCAGCCGCATCGAGTAGTCGACCATCTTGTCGTACGCGTCCCCGAGCCCCACCGTCTCCGAACGCATGTTGATGGTGCCCTCCTTGGCCATCAGCACCGTCTTCCCGCGCCAGGACGCCTTCTCGCCGCCCGGCGTGCCGGCCGACATCGGCACGTCCGCCACCTGCCGCCCGTCCCGCAGCAGCCGCAGCCGGTGGGCGTCCAGGTCGATCTTCACCACCTGGCTCTTCCCGATGGTGAAGCCGGTGGCGTAGTCGCGCACGAACCAGCCGCCCGCGCCCGAGTCGATCCCGTTGAGGTCCGCGTTCAGGGTCACCTTCGTGCCGGACTTCCAGTACTCCTTCGGGCGCCAGTCGACCCGGTCCTTGCCCGACCAGTCCCGCATCCAGCCCCAGGAGCCCACCGTGCCGTTCGAGGTGGTCACCTTCAGGTGCCGCTCGACCTCCGCCCTGTTCTTCACCGGGTGGTCGAAGACGATCGACAGCGGCTGCCCGATGCCGACCGTGGTGTCCTTCCCGGGGGCCAGGGTCAGCTTGTTCACCTTGTCGGCGGGTGCGGTGCCGAAGGTGGCAGTGGAGCTGCCCTTCTCCCCGATCCGCGCCGTCACCGAGTACGCGGTGCCCGGCGCGGCCGGCCGCTCCGAGGTCCAGCTCGCCCCGTCGGCGGCCAGCCGGCCGGCGAGCGTGCCGCCCCGGGAGTCCGTCACCGTGACCTGCTTCAGCGTCTGCCCCTCGGGCGCCTTCACCACGACCGGTGTGCCCGGAGCCGCCTTCGTCCCCGTCAGATTGACCGAGATGCGGGCCGGCGGCTCCTCGTCCCCGGCACCGCCCCGCCCGCCCGTGCCGCCGGAACCACCGGAGCAGGCCCCGAGCGTGAGCGCGAGGGCGGTGGTGGCGAGCAGGGCGGGCAGGGGTATGCGACGCAAGGGGAACGACCTCCGGTGATGATCTCTTACGGAGGAAGAGAGTAGTCCTGACGGGGGATGGTTCCGAAAATATGGACTATTTCCGGGACATCGGATGTGAGATCGGTGATACCGGACCGCCGGACAGCCCCGCCGCCTCCGCGAAGTCCCGCCGCGCCTCCCCGTACCGCTTCAGTGCCAGCAGGAACATCGCCCGGTCCGCCAGCGCCCGTGCCGTCGTGGTCCCGCCCCCGCCGGGCAGCGACCGGCCGAGCGCGACCCCCTCGTCGTAGGAGGGGAGCAGCGCCGCCCCGTCCCGGGGCCCCCACGCCTCCCAGCGCACCGCCCGCCGCACGGTCAGCCGCCGCTGGACGACAACCAGTCCCGGCAGCTCGCCCGCCGCGCGCAGGACCCCGGCCGCCCGCTCCAGCTCCGGGACCGCCGCGGACCAGGCCGCCCGCACGTCGGGGGACCAGCCGTGTCCCGCGTACGAGCCGAGCGCCGGCACCGGGGCCCCCGGCGTCGCCGCCGGTTCGTCCCGCCGCCCCGACAGCGCGAAGAGCGTGACCCAGGTGGCCCGGATGTCGCTCCAGCCCGCCGGCTCGCCGCCCGCCGCGAGCCGGTCGAGCACGTCCGAAGCCTCCCGCCGCGCCGCCGCCGCGTCCGCCGGCCGGCCCGCGTCCGCCAGCATCCCCGCGTAGTGGTGCAGCAGCCACACCAGCGCGGCCAGCGGGGTGCGGTCCGCCGCCGCGCGCCGCCGCCTCCCGTCCACCAGCCGCCCGAACACCTCGACGGCCCGCTCCGTCCGGCCCGCCGCGCCGAGCTCCGCCGCCCATTCGATGCGCGTCCAGTCGTCGCCGCCGGACGCTCCCGGCGCCCCCGGGCCCTCCGCGTCGGCGCCGCCGAGCCCCCGCTCGTACAGCTCCGCCGCCTCCGCGTGCCGTCCGTCCTCCGCCAGCACCGTGGCGAGCCGCCCGTACGCCCCCGTCCGGGCCAGCTCCGCGCACACCGCGCGGCCCTCCTCCCGCCGCCCCGCCGCGAACAGCTCGTGCTCGTACGCGGCGAGCGCCGCCGGCAGGACCCGCGCCCCGCGCGGGGAGTCCCCGGCGCACCGCCGGGCCGAGGCCGCCGCCTCCCCGGCCAGCGCCAGCCGGTGCCCGGGCGCCTCCGTCCGGGGGAGGTGGTCGAGCAGCGCCTCCGCCAGCCTCGGCGCGTACGCCCGAGGGCTCACCTCGGCCAGCACCCGGTAGGCCCCCAGCGCCCGCCACGGGTCCAGCTCCCCGGACTCCAGCAGCAGCACCCGCGCCCGCAGCACCGCGTCGTGATCGATGTTCCCCATGTGCCCCCTGTTCTCCGTCTGATGCACGACGGAGATTCTGGGATCCGCCGGGCAGCCCGGACAAGGCTCCCGAACTGTGCGTTCCGTCCTACGAAAAGCGCCGCTGACCTGTCATGATGGTGACGTCTTCACTCCGACGGGAGGCCCGGTGCGGGAAGCGAGCGGCACACCCGACGTCTTCGACCCGAGGCTCTACGCGGACGGCATCCCGCACGAGCGCTTCCGCGCGCTGCGCGACCGCCTTCCCGTCGCCCGCCAGGACGAGTACGAGGTGCTCGGCTGGCCCGCGGGACCCGGCTTCTGGGCGGTCACCCGGCACACCGACGTCACCCGGGTCCTCAAGGACCCCGGCACCTACTCCTCGTACCTGGGCGCCACCCAGCTCCGCGACCCGGACCCGGCCGACCTGCCGTTCATCCAGCGCATGATGCTCAATCAGGACCCGCCCCACCACGGGCGGTTGAGGCGCCTGGTCAGCCGCGCCTTCACGCCGGCCCGGACCGCCCGCTTCGCCGACACCGCCCGGCGGCGGGCCCGCGATCTGCTGGGCGCGGCCCGCGAGGCGGGCGGCGAGACCGATCTCGTACGGGCCGTCACCGACGACTACGCCCTGCTCAACCTCACCGACCTGCTCGGCGTCCCGCCCGGTGACCGGGGGCTGCTGCACGGCTGGACCGAGCGGGTCATCGCCTACCAGGACCCGGACGAGCCGCCCGTCCTGGACGCGGCCGGCCGGCCGGTCAACCCCCGCTCACCGGCCATGCTCGCCGACATGTTCGGCTACGCCCAGGAGCTCGCCGCCCACAAGCGCGCCCGGCCCGCCGACGACGTCATGACCGCGCTCGCCCACTCCGAACTCCGCGACGCGGAACTGGAGATGTTCTTCTTCCTGCTCACCGTCGCGGGCAACGACACCGTCCGCGCGGCGGCCCCCGGCGGTCTGCTGGCCCTGGCCGGGCACCCCGGCGAGCGGCGGCGCCTGTGGGGCGGCGCGGTGGACGTGGACACCGCCGTCGCCGAACTCCTGCGTGTCCACCCGCCTGTCCTGCACATCCGTCGCACCGCCGCCCGCGACACGGAGCTCGCCGGGGTGCCGATCGCGGCGGGCGACAAGGTCGTGGTCTTCCACGCCTCCGCCAACTTCGACGAGCGCGCGTTCACCGACCCCCACCGCCTCGACCTCGGACGGACCCCCAACCCCCAACTCGCCTTCGGTGACGGGCCGCACGTCTGTCTCGGCGCCCACTTCGCCAGGCTCCAGCTCCGGCTGCTGCACGAGGAGGTGCGGGCCGCCTGCGCGGAGCTGGAGACCGCCGGACCGCCCCGGCGGCTGGTCTCCAACTTCGTCAACGGGATCAAGTCGTTGCCGGTGAAGGTCGGCTGGCGGGACTCTCCGGACGCTCCCCGGGGGTCAGCGCCTGCCGGGTGACGTCGGCCACGAGCTCGACCACATCGGGGCCGTACGCCTGGGAGTTGACCACCCTGAGCAGCAGCACGAAGGAGCCGCCCCGGTGGGTGCGCGCGAGCCGCCGGTGGTGCCGGGCCAGATAGCGGGTGGCCGCCTGGTTGGTGATCGCCCGCTGGCCGCAGAACAGGAAGACCGGGCGCCCGCCCTCGCCCGCGGTGATCCGGGCGAGCAGCACGTACTCGCTGACACCCGGCTCCATCCGGTACGACTCGCCGCCGATCCGTATCGCCCCGCGCTCCTCGACCGGCTCCCGCTCCACGCTCATCGACAGGCCCGGCAGCAGGGAGGAGAGGTGGGCGGCCGTGCGCCGGTTGGAGCCGGGGCCGCCGACGCAGAACTCGGTGCGGTCGCCGAAGCCGAGCCGCGCCAGGTCGTGCTGCACGATCTGCGCGTGCGCCCCGCAGTCCTTGATGAGCGCGGCCAGTTCGAGCAGCGCCGAGACGTCGAAGCGGTGCACGGCCCCGTCGTTGCCCGCCTCCCGGTTGACGACCAGCAGGCACTCCGAGTGGCTGGGCAGCCCGAAGAACGCCTGCTTGCGGCGCAGCCGGCGCCGCCAGAGATGGGTGCGGGTCAGCCAGCCCAGGGAGCCGCTGACCCCGGTCGCCAGCACGCCCAGCACGATGTTGCGCAGGTCCTCGTTCATGGGCGCGCATGGTAGCGGGGGAGCGGCCGGTTGTTCGAGACGCCGGACGAACGCCGGGCGGCCCGGCACGGGCGTTCGCGTGAAGGTCCTGTTGCGGGCCGGACGCGCTCCTGACGGCGGGCGGGCCCAGAAGTTACGCTGCGCGGAAGGCTGTTGACTGGAGGTACGGATGCGGTCTCGGACGCGGTGGACCACCGCACGGAAGCTGTCGGTTCTCACCGTCGCGGCGACGGTCCTGTCGGTGGGCGCCGCCGCCCCGCCGACGGCGGCCGGGCACGGCGGGCCGCCGCCCGCCAAGGTGCCCGTCGCCAGCGGCTGGGGCGGGGCGGTGGCCAGCGTCGACGCGGACGCCTCCGCCGCCGGGATCGAGGTGCTGCGCAAGGGCGGCAACGCGGTGGACGCCGCCGTGGCCGTCGCCGCCGCGCTCGGCGTCACCGAGCCCTACTCGGCGGGCATCGGAGGCGGCGGCTACTTCGTCTACTACGACGCCGCCTCCCGTACGGTGCACACCGTCGACGGGCGCGAGACCGCGCCCCGCTCCGCCGGGCCGGACCTCTTCGTGGAGAACGGCGCGCCCATCCCCTTCGAGGAGGGCCAGACCAGCGGGCGCGGCGTCGGCACCCCCGGCACCCCCGCCACCTGGGCGACCGTCCTCGACGACTGGGGGAGCAGGCCGCTGGGCCGGCTCCTGGAGCCCGCCGAGCGGCTGGCCCGGGACGGCTTCACCGTGGACGCGACCTTCCGCGCCCAGACCGCCGCCAACGAGGCCCGCTTCCGGGACTTCCCCGCCACCTCGCGGCTCTTCCTGCCCGGCGGCCAACTGCCGGTCGTCGGCGCCACCTTCAAGAACCCCGACCTGGCCCGCACCTACGCGAAGCTGGGCCGCGAGGGCGTCGGCGCGCTCTACCGCGGCCCGCTCGCCCGCGACATCGTCACCACCGTCCAGCACCCGCCGGTGCGGCCGGGCGCCACCCGCGTGGTCCGCTCCGGCGACCTGACCGAGCGCGACCTGGCCGCGTACGGGACGATCCGGCGCACGCCCACGAAGGTCTCGTACCGGGGGCTCGACGTCTACTCGATGGCGCCCTCCTCCTCCGGCGGCACCACCGTCGGCGAGGCGCTGAACATCCTGGAGAACACCGACCTCTCCGCCGCCTCCCAGGCCCGCTACCTGCACCGCTTCATCGAGGCCAGCCGGATCGCCTTCGCCGACCGGGGCCGCTGGGTCGGCGACCCCGCCTTCGAGGACGTGCCGGCCCGCGGGCTGCTCTCCCAGCGCTTCGCGGACTCCCGGGCCTGCCTGATCCGCGACGACGCCGTCCTCACCAGCCCGCTCGCCCCCGGCGACCCGCGCCACCCGGCGCCCTGCGCGAGCGGCGGGACGGCCGCGCCGACCCCGTACGAGGGTGAGAACACCACCCACCTCACCGTGGCCGACAGGTGGGGCAACGTCGTCGCGTACACCCTCACCATCGAGTCGACCGGCGGCAGCGGCATCACCGTCCCGGGCCGCGGCTTCCTGCTCAACAACGAGCTGACCGACTTCTCCTTCGCCCCGGCGAACCCGGCCGTCCACGACCCCAACCTGCCGGGTCCCGGCAAGCGCCCCCGCTCCTCCATCTCGCCGACGATCGTGCTCGACAAGACCGGCCGCCCGGTCCTCGCGCTCGGTTCGCCGGGCGGGGCGACCATCATCACCACCGTGCTCCAGACCCTCACGGGTGTGGTCGACCGGGGGCTGCCCCTGGTCGACGCCATCGCCGCGCCCCGCGCCAGCCAGCGCAACCAGGCCACCACCGAGCTCGAACCCGCGCTGTGGAACAGTCCGTTGCGCGCGGAGCTGGAGGCGATCGGCCACGGCTTCCGGCAGAACCCGGAGATCGGCGCCGCGACCGGCGTCCAGCGCCTGCCGGACGGCCGCTGGCTGGCCGCCGCGGAGCCCGTCCGCCGGGGCGGCGGCTCGGCGATGGTGGTGCGGCAGGGACCCTGAGCCGGGACCGGGACACGGCGGCGGCCGATCCGGCCGCCGCCGGGACTTCGCCGCCGATCCCCCCGCCGGGGCCGTCGCCGGGGCCCCGCCGGGGCTCCGGCCCGGTGCGCGAGGGCCGGACACCCCTCAGAGCGCCGTCAGGATCCGCGGGCCCTCGTCGGTGACGGCCACGGTGTGCTCGGCGTGGGCCGCGCGGGAGCCGTCCAGGGTGCGGATGGTCCAGCCGTCGCCGGCCGTGTAGTGGTCGTCCCGCCCGCCGCCGATCAGCATCGGCTCGATCGCCAGCACCATGCCGTGCCGCAGCGGCATTCCCCGGCCCGGCCGTCCCTCGTTGGGGATGTCCGGGCCCTCGTGCATCGAGCGGCCCACGCCGTGCCCGCCGAGGCCGTCGGGGATGCCGTACCCGGCCCGGCGGCAGACCCGGCCGACCGCGTGCGCGATGTCGCCGATCCGGTTGCCCACCCGCGCCGCCGCGATCCCCGCCTCCAGCGCCTCGTACGCCGTGTCGATCAGGCGGGTGTCGGCGGGCCGGGCCGCGCCGACCGTGAAGCTCACCGCCGAGTCGCCGACCCAGCCGCCGAGGACCGCCCCGCAGTCCGCGCTGACCAGGTCGCCGTCGGCGAGCCGGGTGCCGTCCGGGACGCCGTGCACGATCGCGTCGTTCACCGAGAGGCAGACCACCGCCGGGAAGGGCACCGGGGCCCACTCCGGGCGGTAGCCCAGGAACGGCGAGCCCGCTCCCGCCCCGGCCAGCACCTCGCGGGCCGCCAGGTCCAGCTCGCCGAGGGTGACGCCGGGCGCCGCCTTCTCCCGTACGGCCGCGAGGGCCCGCGCGACCACCCGCCCCGTCTCGCGCATCGCGAGCAGATTCGCTTCCGTCTTGATCTCCACCATGCCAATTACTATACCGGTATTAGAATGGGTGGCATGGTACGCACCCCTCTCACCCCGGAAGAGCGCGAGCGCGGCGAGCGGCTCGGCACCCTGCTGCGCGAGGCCCGCGGCGGGCGCTCGATGGCCGAGGTCGCCGCGGCGGCCGGACTCTCCGCCGAGACCCTGCGCAAGATCGAGACCGGCCGGGCCCCGACCCCCGCCTTCTTCACCGTCGCCGCCCTCGCCGGCACGCTCGGGCTGTCCATGGACGAGCTCGTGACCCGCTGCGCGCTCGTCGTCGTGTAGCGCCCCCGGCGGGGAGGGAGGAGCCTGGAAGGAGGGCGGCCGGGTGCGCCGAGGGCGTTTCGCACGGAGCCTCCCGCCCGGCCGGGAAAGGCCGTGTCATGCGCATGTTGCTGAAGATCCAGATGGACACCCCGGCCTCCAACGAGGCCATCAGGCGGGGGACCCTCCAGGAGACGATGGAGAAGGCCCTCGACCGACTGCGCCCCGAGGCCGCCTACTTCACCGTCGAGGACGGCTGCCGGACGGCCTATCTCTTCTTCGACCTGGCCGACCCGTCCGAGCTGCCGGTGATCTCCGAGCCCTTCTTCATGGGACTCGACGCCAGGATCCACTACTCACCGGTCATGACCCCGGACGGCCTCCGCAAGGGGCTGAGCGCGATCCAGGACGCCGGCTGACCCGCCCCGGCCCCCGCCGGGCGGGGCGCTCCCCGGTGGCCTAGCAGCGGATGCGGGACCCGGGCCCCCGGGCCACCGTGGACGCGTGAACCCTCGTCAGACGCGTCTCGCCCTCGCCGCCGCCGGCTGCGCCGCGCTGCTGCTCGCCGCGGCCGGCTGCGGCTCGGGCCCCGAAGCCCCCAAGGCCGCCGCGCCGCCCGCCGGCACCGCGCCCGAGCACTTCCGGCACCCCGGCGTACTGGTCGGCGGCGCTCAGCTCGCGGCCGTCCGCGCGCACGTCGCCGCCGGGCGGGAGCCCTGGAAGTCCGCGTACGAGGAGATGGGCGCGAGCAAGTACGCCGCCCCCGACTACACCCCGCACCCCGCGAAGGTCGTCGCCTGCGCCTCCAACGCGGGCACCGACGCCTGCGTCGCCGAGCGCGAGGACGCCATCGCCGCCTACACCCAGGCCCTCATGTGGTCCGTCTCCGGCGACACCGGGTACGCCGACAAGGCCGTCGAGATCATGGACGCCTGGTCGAAGACGGTGAAGGAGCACACCCGCGACGACGCCGACCTCCAGACCGCCTGGTCCGGCTCCTCCTGGGCCCGCGCCGCCGAGATCGTGCACGCCGGCTACCCCGCCTGGAAGGCCCCCGAGGTCCAGCGCTTCAAGTGGATGCTGCGCAAGGCCTACCTCCCCGAGGTCACCGCGAAGGTCCCCGACTACAACGGGAACTGGGAGCTGGCGATGACCGACGCCGCCATCGGCATGGCCGTCTTCCTGGAGGACCGCACGGTCTACGAGGACGCCGTCCGCCGCTACCGCGCCCGCGTCCCCGCCTACTTCTACCTCGCCTCCGACGGCGCGCTGCCCAAGCGCCCGCCCGGCGGCACCATCGACACCGCCGACGAGCTCGCCACCTACTGGTTCGGCCAGCGCACCTACCGGGACGGCGTCGGCCAGGAGACCTGCCGCAACTTCATGCACATCGGCTACTCCCTCGCCGCCACCGCCCACATCGCCGAGACCGCCTGGCACCAGGGCCTCGACCTCTACCGCGAGGAGGCCGACCGGCTCACCGCCGCCCTGGAGTTCCACTCCCGCTACCAGCTCGGCGAGGCCGCTCCCCGCTGGCTGTGCGGGGGCAAGGTCACGCGCACCATGGGCCCGGACGTCGAGGTCGCGCTGAACCACCTCCAGGGCCGGATGCGCCTGAAGCTCCCGCAGACCGCGAGGCTCGCCCGGAGCCAGCGCCCCGGCGGCACCGACGACCTGTTCGTCGCCTGGGAGACCCTCACCCACGCGGGCAACCCGACCCCTGCGTAGGCTCCCGGGCATGACGCCCGACACCCCCCGCATCCCCGGCGAGCTGCGCCACGGCCGCTACGTCAGCCTCACCACCTTCCGCGCGAACGGCACCGGGGTCGCCACCCCCGTCTGGTACGCGGTCGACGGCGACGAGCTGTACGCCTGGACCCGCACCGACTCCTGGAAGGTCAAGCGGCTGCGCCGCGACCCCCGCGTCGTCGCCGCCGTCTGCGACGTGCGCGGCAACGTCGCCGACGGGGCCGAACGGGTGGAAGGCACCGCCCGGCTGGTGACGGGGGAGGAGCTGCGCCGGGTGCGCCGGCTGCTCTCCCGCAAGTACACCTGGCAGTTCTGGGCCGTCGACTGGCCCGCCACCCTCGCCCGCCTCGGCAAGCGCCCGCACACCGGGATCGTCGTGAGCTTCCCGGGCTCCTGAGCGAAAACTCCGCGTAGCGGTCCCGTAACACGACTGCGGTCCAATGCCCCCACTGCCCGCAATGCCCGCGGACCGAAAGGCAGTGGTATGACGGTGCGTCAACTTCCGGTGGAGCTGGTCACGTTCGCCGGCTGGCTGAGCGAGCTCGCCGGGCGCCTGCGACCCGGCGGGGGCTGGTACGGGGTCTTCGCCGCCCGCGACCCGGAAGGGCTGCGCGCCTGCTTCGACGGTACGGAGCTCCCGCCCTGGGACGTCGTCGAGTCCCTGCTCCAAGACCTCGGCGAACCCCCCGGCGCGCCCCGCGCGGTACGGGGCCGGGCCCTGCACCGCGCGGCGGCGGCCGCCCACGACCGGGTGCCGGGCGCCGTGGCGGCGCTCACCGCCCGCCGGGAGCTGAGGGAGCGCGAGGCCCACCGCGCCGAGACCCGGGTCCGCGAGCTCGCCGCGAGCCCCGGGCCCGAGCTGGCCTGGGCCCGCGACGACCTGAGCCGCGCCCGGGCCCGCGTCGCGGAACTGACCGCCCGGCTGGCCCGCGTGACACCGCCGGGCGCCGGTGCTGGGCTGGGTCCGGGGCCGGGTCTGGTGGCCGGTGTCGGTCCGGTGTCCGGTCCTGGCCTGGCGTCCGGTCCGGGCCTGGCGTCCGGTCCCGGGGCGGCACCCGGTCCCGGCCTGGTGTCCGGTGCAGGTCCGGTGTCCGCGCCCGGCCTGGCGTCCGCGCCCGGTCCGGCGTCCGCGCCCGGTCCGGCGTCCGCGCCCGGCCTGGCGTCCGCGCCCGTCTCCGGGAAGCGCCGCCCGCGCGGCGCGCGCTACGCGTGGCTGGACGGCGAGGTGGGGAGCGGCGAGGACGGCGGGGTCCCGGCGGCGGTGCCGGGCGAGCCCGCGCTGCCGGTCGGCGGGGCGCTCCCGCGCGGCGCGCGCTTCGGTGGCGCCGCCGTCGCCCCGGAGCCCGCGCGGGCCCGCCCGGCCGACCCCGGGCAGGGCGCCCGCGCCGCCGCCAACGCCGTCTACGCCCTGCGGCGGCTGCGCGCCCAGGGCCGCGGCGGCGACGCCCACGGACTGCTCTGCGAGGCGCTCGCCGGCCCGCCCGGCTGGCTGCCCGTGCTGGCCGACGAACTCCACCGGGCCGGTCTCGCCGCCGACTGGGCCACCCTGTTGTGGGAGGCCGCCTCGCTGCCCCCGGCCCGGCTGGCCGCCGTCGCGGGCGCCCTCGCCGACGCGGGCCGCCCGTACGACTGCGAGCAGTTGCTCCGGCAGGGCGTCGCCCGGCCCGTCGAGGAGCTGGCGGGCGCCTGCGCGGCCCTGTGCGCCGAGGGGCACGAGCCGGAGGCGCGGGCGCTGCTCGCCGCCTTCCTGCGGGTCCGCGCCCCCGAGGACGCGGCCCGGCTCGCCGCGCTCGACCCGTCCGTCCTCATCCCGTGCCTGCTCGCCGCCGCCGCCGCGGTCCCGTCGTCCCGCGCCCGGGACCTGCGGCACGCGCTCCGCGTCGCCGGGCTGGCCTGAGGCGGCCGGCCGGGGCGTTGGCCTGAGGTGGCCGGTCAAGGCTCTGGCCTGCGAAAACAGTTCGATCGACGGCTCCGCGTACCGGAGAATGCCGGCATGTCCACGCACGAGACCCTCGCCCTCATAGACGCCGACCTCGCCGCCGGCCGCGTCCCCATGGCGCGCCAGCGCCTGCGCGGGCTGGTCGGCTCCTTCCCCGCGGACCTGGAGCTGCGCCGCAGGCTGGCCGAGGTCTACCGGCTGTACGGCGAGCCCGCCGAGGCCGGCCGCTGGGCGTATCTGGAGGAGCGGCGGGACCCGGCGGAGACCGCCGCCTTCGAGGCGCGCTTCCATGCCCCGGGGCACCGGATGAAGGCCCTGGCCTGGCGCGGGTCCGAGGACGCCGCCGGGACGCCCGTCGCGCGGGCGCGGCTCGCCGAGGTGCGGGAGGAGTGCTCCCGGGCCCTGGGGCGGCGGGTCGACTGGGACACGCCGCCGGACGAGCTGCTGGAGCCGGAGTCCGCGCCCGTCGAACGCGGGACGACGCCCGGGGACGTCGCGTCCGGCGTCGGCTGCGTGCTCGCGGTGCTCGCGGTGCTCGCGCTCTGGGTGAACGGGATCGTGGCGCTCTTCGACTGAGGCCGGGCGCCCGCGCGGCACGAGGCCGGGCGCTCGCACAAGGGCGCGAACACGCGTAAACGGACGTGTCGGTACGTGTCCGACGTGGACCACTCGGGTATGAAACATGATCGACTCCGCCGGTTCACGGCAGTGGTCTTGCTCCGGGCTGTGACGGGGCTTACGTTCTCCTCCTACGCACCGCGTCTACGTGCGTAGAGGCTCTCTGACGCCGTGCCGAAGGAGCAGCTCATGACCGACGTCGTACGCGCCGCGCTCGTCCAGGCGACCTGGACCGGCGACACCGAATCCATGATCGCCAAGCATGAGGAGCACGCCCGCGAGGCGGCCCGGCAGGGCGCCAAGGTCATCGGATTCCAGGAGGTGTTCAACGCCCCGTACTTCTGCCAGGTGCAGGAACCGGAACACTACCGCTGGGCCGAGCCGGTGCCCGACGGGCCGACCGTGAACCGGATGCGGGAGCTCGCCCGGGAGACCGGGATGGTGATCGTCGTCCCCGTCTTCGAGGTCGAGGGCGCCGGGTTCTACTACAACACCGCCGCCGTCATCGACGCCGACGGCAGCTACCTCGGCAAGTACCGCAAGCACCACATCCCGCAGGTCAGGGGCTTCTGGGAGAAGTACTACTTCCGTCCCGGCAACGCGGGGTGGCCGGTCTTCGACACCGCCGTCGGCAAGGTCGGCGTCTACATCTGCTACGACCGCCACTTCCCCGAGGGCTGGCGCCAACTCGGCCTCAACGGAGCCCAGTTGGTGTACAACCCGTCGGCCACCTCGCGGGGCCTCTCCGGCTACCTCTGGCAGCTCGAACAGCCCGCCGCCGCCGTCGCCAACGAGTACTTCGTCGCCGCCATCAACCGGGTCGGCCAGGAGGAGTACGGCGACAACGACTTCTACGGCACCAGCTACTTCGTCGACCCGCGCGGGCAGTTCGTCGGCGAGGTCGCCTCCGACAAGGCCGAGGAACTCGTCGTCCGCGACCTCGACTTCGGCCTCATCGAGGAGGTCCGGCAGCAGTGGGCCTTCTACCGGGACCGCCGCCCCGACGCGTACGAGGGGCTGGTGCGCCCGTGAGCAGCCTGTACGACCGCCACCGCGCCGTCATCCCCGACTGGGTCGCCCTCTACTACCAGGACCCCCTGGAGATCACCCACGGCGAGGGCCGCCACGTCTGGGACGCCGAAGGCAACCGCTACCTCGACTTCTTCGGCGGCATCCTCACCACGATGACCGCCCACGCGCTGCCCGAGGTCACCAAGGCCGTCGCCGAGCAGGCCGGACGGATCATCCACTCCTCCACCCTCTACCTCAACCGCCCCATGGTGGAGCTCGCCGAGCGGATCGCCGCGCTCTCCGGCATCCCCGACGCCCGCGTCTTCTTCACCACCTCCGGCACCGAGGCCAACGACACCGCCCTGCTCCTCGCCACCGCGTACCGGCGCTCGAACCAGATCCTGGCGATGCGCAACAGCTACCACGGGCGCTCCTTCTCCACCGTCGGCATCACCGGCAACCGCGTCTGGTCGCCCACCGGCCTCTCGCCGCTCCAGACCCTGTACGTGCACGGCGGCGTCCGCCACCGAGGCCCCTACGCCGAGCTCACCGACGAGCGGTTCACCGACGCCTGCGTCGCCGACCTCGAAGACCTCCTCGGCCACACCCGCGACGTCGCCGCCCTCATCGCCGAACCCATCCAGGGCGTCGGCGGCTTCACCTCCCCGCCCGACGGCCTCTACGCCGCCTTCCGGCGCGTCCTCGACCGGCACGGCATCCTCTGGATCTCCGACGAGGTGCAGACCGGCTGGGGCCGCACCGGAGAGCACTTCTGGGGCTGGCAGGCGCACGGCGAGGCCGGGCCGCCCGACATCCTCACCTTCGCCAAGGGCATCGGCAACGGCATGTCCATCGGCGGCGTCGTCGCCCGCGCCGAGGTCATGAACTGCCTCGACGCCTCCTCCATCTCCACCTTCGGCGGCTCCCCCGTCACCATGGCCGCCGGCCTCGCCAACCTCGCGTACCTCCTCGAACACGACCTCCAGGGCAACGCCCGCCGCGTCGGCGGGCTGCTCATCGAACGGCTGCGGGCCGCCGCCGCGGCGGCCCCGTACGTGCGCGAGGTCCGGGGCCGCGGCCTGATGATCGGCATCGAGCTCACCGAGCCCGGCACCGACCGCGCCGCCCGAGACGCAGCCGGAGCCGTCCTGGAGGCCGCCCGCGCCGGCGGCCTGCTCATCGGCAAGGGCGGCGGCCACGACACCAGCGCGCTGCGCGTCGCGCCCCCGCTCTCGCTCACCGTCGCCGAGGCCGAGGAGGGCGCCACCGTCCTCGAACGAGCCCTCCGCTCCCTCTAGGGCCTGTCCCACCAGGCCGTCCCGTCCCGCCAGCAGGGGAGAAGTCCGTGAGCACCCGCACTCTCATCCGGGGCGGTCTGGTGATCACCGCCGCCGACGAGCTCCACGCCGACGTGCTGATCGAGGACGGCCGGATCGCCGCCCTCGCCACCCACGGCTCCGACACCGCCGCCGGCTGGACCGCCGGACGGATCATCGACGCCACCGACCGCTACGTCATCCCGGGCGGCGTCGACGCCCACACCCACATGGAGCTCCCCTTCGGCGGCACCGCGGCGTCGGACACCTTCGAGACCGGCACCCGCGCCGCCGCCTGGGGCGGCACCACCACCATCGTCGACTTCGCCGTCCAGAGCGTCGGACGCTCCCTGCGCGAAGGGCTCGACACCTGGTACGCCAAGGCCGACGGCGTCTGCGCCGTCGACTACGCCTTCCACATGATCCTGTCCGACGTCGACGAACGCTCCCTGAAGGAGATGGACCGGCTCGTCCAGGAGGGCATCACCTCCTTCAAGCTCTTCATGGCCTACCCCGGCGTCTTCTACAGCGACGACGGCAAGATCCTGCGCGCCATGCAGCGGGCCGCCGGCAACGGCGGGCTGATCATGATGCACGCGGAGAACGGCATCGCCATCGACGTCCTCGTCGAGCAGGCCCTGGCCCGAGGCGAGACCGACCCCCGCCACCACGGCGAGGTCCGCAAGGCCCTCCTCGAGGCGGAGGCCACCCACCGGGCGATCCAGCTCGCCCGGGTCGCGGGCTCCCCGCTCTACGTGGTCCACGTGTCGGCGGAGGAGGCCGTCGCCGAGCTGGCGGCGGCCCGCGACAAGGGCCTCCCGGTCTTCGGCGAGACCTGTCCGCAGTACCTCTTCCTCTCCACGGACAACCTGGCGGAGCCGGACTTCGAGGGCGCCAAGTACGTCTGCTCGACCCCGCTGCGCCCCCGGGAGCACCAGGCCGCGCTCTGGCGGGGCCTGCGCACCGACGACCTCCAGGTGGTCTCCACCGACCACTGCCCCTTCTGCTTCAAGGGCCAGAAGGAGCTCGGCCGGGGCGACTTCTCGAAGATCCCCAACGGGCTGCCGGGCGTCGAGAACCGCATGGACCTGCTCCACCAGGCGGTGGTGGACGGGCACATCACCCGCCGCCGCTGGATCGACATCGCCTGCGCCGCCCCGGCCCGGATGTTCGGCCTGTACCCGCAGAAGGGCACGATCGCGCCCGGCGCCGACGCGGACGTCGTCGTCTACGACCCGGGCGCCACCCAGACCCTCTCCGCGGCGACCCACCACATGAACGTGGACTACTCGGCGTACGAGGGGAGGACGGTCACCGGCCGCGTGGAGACCGTCCTCTCGCGCGGCGAACCCGTCATCGAGCGGAACACCTACGTCGGCCGCGCCGGGCACGGCTGCTTCATCCCCCGTTCCACCTGTCAGTACCTGAACTAGGAGAGCAGACCTTGGACTTCGGACTCGTCCTGCAGACCGACCCGCCCGCCTCGCAGGTCGTCGGCCTGATGCGCCGGGCGGAGCGCCACGGCTTCCGCTACGGGTGGACCTTCGACTCCGCCGTGCTCTGGCAGGAACCCTTCGTCATCTACAGCCAGATCCTGGAGCACACCACCAAGCTCCGGGTGGGCCCCATGGTCACCAACCCCGGCACCCGCACCTGGGAGGTGACGGCCTCCACCTTCGCCACCCTCAACGACATGTTCGGCAACCGCACGGTGTGCGGGATCGGGCGTGGCGACTCGGCGATGCGGGTCGCGGGCCGCCGCCCCAACACCCTGGCCCGCCTGGGGGAGGCCATCGACGTCATCCGCGACCTGGCGGAGGGCCGCGAGGCCCTGGTCGACGGCAGCCCGGTCCGGATCCCGTGGATCAAGGAGGGGCGGCTGCCGGTGTGGATGGCCGCGTACGGGCCGAAGGCCCTCGCCCTCGCCGGGCAGAAGGCCGACGGCTTCATCCTCCAGCTCGCCGACCCCTTCCTCACCGAGTGGATGGTGAAGGCGGTCCGGCAGGCCGCCGCCGACGCGGGCCGCGACCCCGGCTCCGTGACGATCTGCGTCGCCGCCCCCGCGTACGTCACCGCCGACGCCTCGCCCGAGGCCCTCGCCCACGCCCGTGACCAGTGCCGCTGGTTCGGCGGCATGGTCGGCAACCACGTCGCCGACCTGGTCGCCAAGTACGGCGAGCACTCCGGCATGGTCCCGGAGGAGCTCACCGCGTACATCAAGGACCGGCAGGGCTACGACTACTCCCACCACGGGCGCGCCGACAACCCCGACACGACCTTCGTCCCCGACGAGATCGTCGACCGCTTCTGTCTCCTCGGTCCCGCCGAGGCCCACGTCCGCAAGCTGCGGCGGCTGAAGGAGCTCGGCGTCGACCAGTTCGCCGTGTACGCCATGCACGACGACCGCGAGGGCACCATCGACGGGTACGGCGCGGAGGTCGTCCCCGCCTTCCGCTGACAGGAGGCCGGTGACGGGCGCGTGGTGACCGGATGACGGCTGTCCCGTCGTCGACGCGTGGCGGAACCCCGCCGTCATCCGCTCACGACAGGGCTCAGGGTGTCGTCAGTCCGACTCGATCACCCGGCTTCTTGGCCGGTGTGTCCGCCGCCGTGGGCTGTTCGGGCAGGATGCGGGTCAGCAGAGGGCCGGTGAGAGCGGTGGTCGTGACCGCCATCACGACCATCATCGAGTACAACTTGGCGTCGAGCAGGCCGAGTTCCAGGCCGACCCCGAGGACGACGAGTTCGGTGAGACCACGGGTGTTCAGGAGCGCCCCCATCGCGGCCGCGTTCCGGTTGTCGAGGCCGCCGAGGCGGGCGCCGCCGTAGGCGCCGAGGAACTTGCCGGCGATGGCCACGACCAGAATCGCGGCCAGCACGCCGAAGTCGGAGACGTTCAACTGGGAGAGGTCCACCTTCAGGCCCGACATGACGAAGTAGACGGGCAGCAGCAGGACGCCGCACAGCGGCTCCACGCGCTCCAGCACACCGCTCCGCAGCCGGCCCCCGGTTCCCTGCGGCATGACGGCGCCGAAGAAGAAGGCGCCGAAGATGTAGTGCAGCCCGAACCATTCGGTGGCCGCCGCCGAGAGCAGCAGTCCGCCGAGCGTGAGGGCCAGGAAGTGGGGGCTCACGCCGACCCTGCCCGGCCCCTGGGCGGACTTCAGCCGGGCGGCCCAGGACAGCAGCGGCCGTACGCCGGCGATCATGAGGGCCGCGTAGGGAAGGACCAGGAGCAGTCGCCAGTCCAGCTGATCGCCGGTGGCGAGGGCGACCACGAAGGCCAGCAGCGTCCAGGCCGCCACGTCCGTGATCGCCGCACAGGCGAGGGCCGTGGTGCCGATCCGGGTGTGTGCCAGCTTGCGGTCGGCGATGATCCGGGCCAGCACGGGGAAGGCCGTCACGGCCATGGACACGGCGAAGAAGAGGACGAAGCCGACGGGCTCCCGCGTGTGCTGGGACGGGATCAGGAGCAGGGCCAGTCCGGTCCCGAGGGCGAGCGGCAGCAGGGTGGAGCCGAGTGTCGTGGCAAGGGTGACGCGGCCGCCCCCCTTCAGGATCCCGAGGTCCAGCTCCATGCCGACGACGAACATGAACAGGGCGATGCCCACCACGGACAGGGCGCTGAGCAGGGGACGGACGTCGGAGGGGAAGACGGCGAGCGAGAGGTGGTCGCCGAACAGGGTGGGTCCGAGCAGGATCCCCGCGAGGATCTCACCGATCACGGCGGGCTGGCCGATTCTGCGGGCGAGGGAGCCCATGAACCGGGCCAGTCCCACGATCAGCGCCAGCGCCAGGAAGAGATGGATGGTCTGCTCCGCTGTCATCGCGTGTTCTCCGTCGCGACGACGCGCTGGTAGATGCCCTCAAGCGACTGTTCGGTGAGCAGCCGGCTCACCGGGAGGCGGTGGCCCAGTTCACGCTCCAGCGCCGTCGTCAGGCGCAGCACCTGGAGGGATTCCCAGTGCACCAGTTGATCGAAGTCGTCGTCCAACGCGGTCTCGGAGAGCGGGAGTTCAAGCTCGTCACGGACGATCGAAAGAAAGGTCTCGCGGCTGATCACGGCAGATTTCCTAGCGGTCGGTGGTGAGCGACACATGCTCAGGGGTGTCGGGTATCGCGTCGAGAGAGTGGTGGTAGTCCGTGGATCCGTCCCGGGTGGAGCGGGGGGTGAATCCCATGGAGGGATAGAAGTCCGCGAAGCGCCGGTTGCGGGCGGTCTCCCGGTACGTCCCCGTGACGCCGGCGAGTCCGGCGGCGCGGGCGCGGTCGAGCAGGGAGGCCATCGCCGTCTGTTCGATGCCCCTGTCGAAGACGCGGCAGCTCAACAGCATGTTCTCGACCTGGAGGGAGTCGCCTGACTTCCGGGCGAAGACGGCGCCGATCAGTCCGTTGTCCCCGAATCGGTCGGACGACCGGATGGAGAGCGTCATCGCATCCGGATCCTCCGACGCGGCACGGACCTCGGCCGTACCCAGTCGTTTGCCGGTCAGGTTGAACTGGTTTGTACGAAGGGTCAGTTGAGAGAGGCGGTCGAACTCGTAGGGTTCGGCCCGGGCGACCGAGACGGTGACGTCGAGCTGCCGCAGGTAGTCGCCGTCGGACGGCGACTCCCGGCGGAGTTCCGCGCGCGCGGCCAGGGCGCGATAGGAAGCGGCGCGCGTCCGGTCCTCCTCGGTCAGCCGCAGCGTGGTGAACCAGGGGTCCGCGAGCAGGCGGTCCGCGTGGAGGGCGGGTTCGTCGTCGAGGCCGATGACCGCCACCTGGGGCAGAGCAGCCGTCACCCGGGAGCGCTCGGCGGGGGAGTCGTCGGCGAAGACGAAGCTGGACAGGTCGAGGTCGAGGTGCGCGGCGATGTCGCGCAGATTGGCGTCCTTCGGATTCCAGTTCGCGTTGATCCGTACGAAGTCCCGCTCGCGCAGCAGCATGTCGGGGTGATCGCGCAGCACGTCGAGCACGGCGTCCTGCTCGTTCTTGCTCGACACGGCGAGCAGCACCCCTTGTGCGGCGATCTGGGCGACGAGCTGCTGGAAGGCCCCGAACGCCTCGCCTCGCAAGGTCGCGGCGGCGGCGATTCCGTCGGGGCCGTCGTCGCCCAGCACGCCGTCCCACAGGGTGTTGTCCAGGTCCAGGACCAGGACCTTCTTCGTCCGCCCGCGAAGGGCACGGAAGAGATGGCCGACCTCCCGGGCGTACTGGGCGAGCAGCTCGTCACCCAGCCGGATCTTCGCGTAGAGGGCGAGCCGGGGATCGTTCAGGGGGCCGCACGTCGCCACCAGCGGGTCCGTGTCGACGACCAGAACGCGCTCCGACCGGCGACTGAGCCTGAGTAGCCGGATGTTCATCTCCCGCCACAGCAGGCTGAGTTCGGTCCGCGAGGCGTGGTCGACGAGTCGGCGGCTCACCGAGAGGGGGAGCGGGATCGTATTGAGTACGAGATACCCGGAGCCCGCGTCGAGGAAGTGCCCGACCGCCTCCTCCAGTTCGGCGGCCGTCTCGGAAAGGGCTCGTTCGGCATCCGGCACGCCCCACGGTCCGGCGAGACGGTCGAGGACCACCTGGGCGTCGAGCAGACAGAGGACACCGTCCACGGGTGTGGTGTAGACCATGCTCCGTGGGTTCATCAGATCGCTCCGGTAGGCACCGAAGTCCCCCAGCCGGCAACGGAGGAGCATGCCGTGGCGTGCCACTTCGGCGGTGAGCGGGGCGACGAGGCCACCGAGGTGGGGGGCGCCCGTCACGGCCAGGGAGAGGACGTCCGTCCCGGAGTGGTGACGGAGGACCTCGTCGGCGTCCACTCGCTTGAGAAGCGTCCCGGCGCGCGCCAGGTCGGCCGGGCCTCCCGTCGATGCCAGCTCGGCCAACAGCCCTGGTACAGAGTCGAACTGCTCCGCGAGCACGCCGTCGTTGGCGAGCGCTCGCATCCGGTCGAGGGGGGTGGGACGAGAACTAGTGGTCACCTGCGCGGAGTTGTCATGGTCCTCTGGACGCACTACCAATAGCTCCTCGTGAAGTGGCAGCAACTGACGGGGAGTTGTGATCGTAGCCGGTCATCTTGTGGCTGGATGATTCCGAAGCGTCGGCTATCGGCCATGTAAGATCCAAAAGACCGCCCTACGACCGGTGGACTTCCGGGGCGCGGAGAGTACCTCCAGCAGCGAAGGGGGCGTTGAGGAGGCAGCCCGGTCGGTTGCGTACCCGAGACCAGCGGAGCACTCTCCTGCCCGGACCCTGACTCCGAGCGTGGACGACGCAGGCACGTTCCTGCCCATCGCCTGGTGGGCGCACTTCACCACGGCATGTTCCTCCCCATCCCTCATCGAGACGTGCCGTGGGCCAACCGGAAGGAAGAAGATGCTCTCGCGGAAGATAGCCGTCCACTCCTGCTTCGCGGAACAGACGATCGATGACACGTCACGGCCCGCACACGAACGCGTCCTCGCGGACCTGCGGGCGGACCGGGCCCGGGGACTGGCCGCGCGAAGCGGCGAGGGGGACGCCGGACGGATCTCCTGGGAGCGGCGCCGGTATCCCGTACTGGCGGCTCTCGCACCGGTGATGACCTCGGTCGAGGGGGAGATCACCTACCCCGGCGACCCCATGTGCCTGTACGCCGCGCTGTGCGTCACCGTGGACAACGCGCTGCGCTCGGCGCGGCACGGCGTCGGCGAGGCGTCACCGTTCGCCGACCTCTGCCCCGACTGGGGGAAGCCCGTCAGCAAGGCGCAGCGTCTCTCCGCCGAGCACGGTCTGCGCCCGTGGGACGCCGACGACAGCACGCCCGACCACACGGTCTTCGACCCCAGGGTCTGGGACGACCAGTCGCGCGCCGACCTGAGGGCCGAGCTGCGGCGGCGCCGGCCCCGGGTCTTCCTCATCGGCACGGTGTCGCCCGCCCACCGCTACGCCCTCGAAATGGCCGCCATCGCCAAGGAGGTCGTACCGGACTGCCTGGTGGTGTTCGGCGGCCGGCACATCGACGAGACGATGCGGTACCTTCCGGCCAAGCGGACGCTCGCGCTGGAGTACAGCAGCACGCTGCGGGCGATGGACGACGGGCGGGTCGGGCCCGTCGTGGACTTCCTGGTCGCGGGCGAAGGCTACTACGCCCTGGACATCCTGATGCGTGCCATCTCCCTGGCCATGGACCTCGGCCGGACCCGGGCGTCCGTGCCGGACGTGGTCGGCATGCTGGACCTGCTGGGCGCCGCCGGTGAGCGAATACCGGGCTCGTCCCTGATCTGCGCGGTCCAGCCGGAGTCGGTCGACGCGTTCCCGGTCCGCGGCCCGAAGTTCGATCTCTCCGACCTGCCCTCCCCGTACCAGGGGTTCGCGGTCCGCTCGCGCTTCCCGGTGTTCCCCCTCGGCGACGGCAGTCCGGCGCGCACGGCTCACATGATGGTGTCCAACGCGTGCCCCTACCACTGTGACTTCTGCTCGGAGTCCGCGGTCATGGCGGGCGGACTCAAGCGGTTCGGCGGCTCGCCCGCCGAATCCGCGCTCGAACGCGTCTGTGAGTACGTCAGCTACGGGGCGGAGGCCGTCTTCTTCGACGACTCCATCTTCTGGAGCGGCACCTTCCCGTCGATCCGTGCCTTCTGTACCGCGCTGATCGAGGCCCGTCGCGCCGCCGGCCCGCACGAGCTGCCGGAGCGATGTCGCAGGTGGATCGTCGACGAGGGGGACTGGCAGCGCCTTCGGAACCTTCAGTTCGGCTGCCAGGTCACGGCGGACCTGCTGACCACGCTGCACAAGGAGGACGAGGTCCGTGAGCTCCTCGGCCTGATGCGCGAGGCCGGCTGCACCTACCTCTACATGGGCATCGAGAGCATGTCCGCCGAGGTCATGCAGCACGTGCACAAGAACGTCAGACGCATCCAGGACTTCCCGTGGAAGGCCAAGGTGCGCATCGCCCTGGAGCGGATCCGCGACGCCGGCATTCCCGTCGGCAGCTCGGTGCTGTTCGGCCTGGAGGGGGAGACGGACGAGACCATCGAGGAGACGGTGGACGAGGTGGGGAACCTCATCGACGACAGCCTGCTCATGCTGGCGAGCCCCAACATCCTGACGTACCACCCGGGCACTCCGATCACCAGGGCGCACGGAATGACGGAGAAGCTCGACTACCACTCCCCGGACGTGGAGAACCACCCGCCCTACACCTTCTTCGAAGAGGCCTTCCCGGGCGTGGTGTCGCTGCGGCTCACCGAGGAGCAGGTCTGGTACATCCACGAGGCCACGGCGAAGCGCTGGGGCGCGATCAGGAATTCCGCCGAGCCGGACTCACGGCCGTCCGCGGCCATGGTGTGACGGCGAACCGTATCCGCTTGTGTACACAGCCTTGAAGGAGTGGAACAGCATGGAAAAGATCCTGGACACGCTGCGCTCGATCGTCGTGGAGCGGAGCGCCGGACTCCCGGACGAGGACTTCCGCCTGCGCAGTCTGTGGGGTGTGGACTACCGGTCCCAGCCGACGGAGTACGAACGGTTCATGGTCTACAGCTTCGTCATGGCCCAGACGGTCCGGCAGGGCTGTTGTTACGCCGACTTCGGGACCGTGGGCATCGGGGCGTCGCACGACGCGCTCATCGGCCGGGACGCGCGGGAGGTGCGGGGAACCACCGTCGCGGAGGACATCGCGATTCTCGACGCCGCGTTCGGCGCGTTGCCGCGTGACCCCTTCGCCTCGATGACCATCGACGGCGCGCCGGAGGTCAAGGCCATGAAGCGGGCCGAGATCGTGGTCGGCGAGGCGATGGAGCAGCTGCGCCGCGTCGGGGGCCGGAAGGTCGCGCAGGTCGGCGTGATGGGCAATCTCATTCATCTGCTCCAGGAGCAGCACGTGTCCGTCACCGCGAGCGACTTCGACACGGAGCTGATCGAGCGCGGTGTGCTCGGTGTGCCCGTCGTGTCGGGTGACGAGAGCGCGCGCATCGTCGCCGAGAGCGACGTGGCGCTCGTGTGCGGAGAGACGCTCGCCAGCGAGACGCTGGAAGAGCTGGTGCTGACGGCCCATCAAAACAACACCAGACTCGTGGTGTTCGCTGTCTCGGGCTGCCACTTCGCGGAGGAGTACTGCCGCACGATCGGAATCGATTCGGTCATCGCCGAACCGCAGCCCCAATACCTGTTCCAGGGGCCCTCGTTGCTGGAGGTGCACCGTCGCGACCGCACGTAAGGGGTTGTGTGAGCAGCGAATTGACGCTCCATCACCTTCGTGATTGTTGATCATCTGTAAGTTCGATGCTGATACGATCGCGCCGCATCCCGACTGCTTGCCCGCCCAGTATGTTCGTTTCGCGTGACTGATTTCGTACTAGGAGTCAACGGATGACCACCCCGCGCACAGTCGCCAAGAGCTCGCAGGGCGATGGCCGGATGAACCTCGGCGAACTGTTCGAGGAGCAGGCGCGTCGTAGCCCCTCCGCCATCGCGGTGGCGTGCGGTGACGAGCGGCTGACCTACGCGGAACTCGACTCCCGTGCGAATCGTCTGGCGCGGCTGCTGGTGGAGCGCGGTGCGGGACCGGGCGGGTTCGTCGCGCTCGCCATGGGGCGGTCCGTCGGCACGGTCACCGCGATGGTGGCCGTGGTCAAGTCCGGTGCGGCGTACGTGCCCATCGACCCGGAGTACCCCGCGGACCGGATCCGGCTCATTGTGGACGACGCGGCTCCGGTCTGTGTTCTCACGGACCGGAGCGTCGCGTCCACCCTGCCCGCGTTCGGCGTGCCGGCCGTCGTCGTGGACGACGCGGACACGACGGCCCGGCTCGCGCTGCTCGGGCCGGAGCCGCTGGACGCCGGGGAGCGGCCGGGTGAACGGGGCGGGGCCGACGCCGCCTACGTGATCTACACATCGGGTTCGACCGGTGTGCCGAAGGGCGTCGTCACCGCGCACGCCAACGTGGCGCGTCTCTTCGCCTCGGAGCGGCACTGGCTGGAATGCGGTCCGTCGGACGTGTGGGCGTGGTTCCACTCCTACGCCTTCGACTTCTCCGTATGGGAGATCTGGGGACCGTTCCTGACAGGGGGACAGGTCGTCGTCGTCCCGAGGAGCGTGACCCGTTCCCCCGGCGAACTGCTGGAGCTGCTCGACCGGGAGCGGGTCACGGTCCTGAGCCAGACTCCCTCGGCCTTCGACGAGCTGCTGGCGGCCGGGGCGGAGAGCGACGTCTGGGGCCGGCTCGCGTTGCGGCGCGTGGTCTTCGGCGGTGAGGCGCTGTCGGCCCGTGCGGTGACGGAGCTCAAGGCGGTGCTGCCGGACTGCCGCGCCGTCAACATCTACGGTCCGACCGAGACGACCGTGCACGCCACGACCTGCTACGTCGACCCGGACGGAAACGTTCCTTCGATCGGCCGGCCCGTCGACGGATCGCGGGTCTTCGTCCTCGACGCCTCGCTGCGGCCGGTGCTGCCCGGAGTCGTCGGCGAGCTGTACGTGGCCGGCTCAGGGCTGGGCCGGGGCTACCTGGCCCGGCCCGGACTGACGGCGTCCAGGTTCGTGGCCAATCCGTTCGGCAAGCCGGGCGAACGCATGTACCGGACCGGTGACCTGGTCCGCTGGCGCATGGACCGCCAGCTCGACTTCATGGGCCGGGCCGACGGGCAGGTGAAGCTGCGCGGCTTCCGCATCGAGCTCGGCGAGATCGAGGCGGCGCTGGCCGCGCACCCGGCGGTGGCCCGCGCCGCCGTCATCGTGCGCGAGGACCGTCCGGGGGACAGGCGGCTCGTGGCCTACGTGATCCCGGAGGCCGGGGAGGAGCAGGCGGAGCGGGGCTACGTCTTCGCCCGGCTCCTCAGGGGCTACCTGCAGGAGCAGCTCCCGGACCACATGGTCCCCGCCGCGTACACGGTGATGGACGCGTTCCCGCTGAACGCGAACGGGAAGCTCGACCGCGGCGCGCTGCCCGAGCCCGACGCCGGGGTCCTCCCGATGGGCCGGCGGCCGCGCAACCCGCAGGAGGAGATCCTGTGCGATCTCTTCGCCGAGGTGCTCGGCCTGCCGTCGGTGGGGGTGGACGAGAGCTTCTTCGACCTCGGCGGCCACTCGCTGATGGCCACCCGCCTGATCAACCGGATCCGCGCCACCCTGGGCGCGGAGCTGACCATCCGGATGCTGTTCCAGGCCCCGACCGTGGAGGGTCTGTCGCGCAAGGTCGACGGCACGGCGGCCGTCCGTCCGCCGGTCAAGCCGGTCGAGCGGCCCGAGCTGGTGCCGCTCTCGTTCGCGCAGCGCCGCCTGTGGTTCCTCCAGAAGCTGGAGGATTCGCCGGCCTACAACATTCCCCTCGCCCTGCGCCTGACGGGTCTCCTGGACCAGGAGGCCCTGCGCGCGGCGCTGGGTGACGTGATGGCCCGGCACGAGAGCCTGCGCACGGTCTTCCACGAAGTGGACGGCGTGCCGGTGCAGTCGGTCGCCAAGGAGGCCGAGGTCGACTTCTCGGTGGTGCCGGTGGGGGAGGGGGATCTGCGTGCGGTGTTGGCGGGTGCGGCGCGGCGCGGGTTCGATCTGGAGCGTGAGCTGCCGCTGCGCGCGGACGTGTTCGTGCTGGGTCCCGAGGATCATGTCGTTTTGCTGACGTTGCATCACATCGCGGGTGATGGGTGGTCGTTGGGGCCGTTGACGCGGGATCTGGCGCGGGCGTATGAGGCGCGGTGCCGGGGTGAGGTGGCGGTGTGGGAGCCGTTGCCGGTGCAGTACGCGGATTACACGTTGTGGCAGCGTGAGCTGTTGGGTGACGAGGCGGATGAGGGGAGTCTGCTGAGTGCTCAGATCGCTTATTGGCGTGGGGCGTTGGGGGGTCTTCCGGAGCAGTTGACTCTGCCGTGGGACCGGCCGCGTCCGGCGGTGGCGTCGTCGCGTGGTGGTGTGAGTCCGTTCGTGTTCGGTGCGGAGGTGCATCGGGGTGTGGTGCGGCTGGCGCGTGAGTGTGGTGTCAGTGTGTTCATGGTGTTGCAGGCGTCGTTGGCGGCTCTGCTGACGCGTCTGGGTGCGGGGACGGACATTCCGCTGGGGACGCCGGTGGCCGGTCGGACCGACGAGGCGTTGGACGAGCTGGTCGGGTTCTTCGTCAACACGTTGGTGCTGCGGACGGACACCTCGGGTGATCCGACGTTCCGGGAGCTCCTGGCGCGGGTGCGTGAGGTGGACCTGGCGGCGTACGCGCATCAGGATCTGCCGTTCGAGCATCTGGTGGAGGTGCTCAACCCGCAGCGGTCGCTCGCGCACCACCCGCTCTTCCAGGTCTCCCTCGCCCTCCAGAACACCCCTCAGGGCACGTTCGAGCTGTCGGGTCTCCAGGTGGCTCCCGAGGCGACCTCCACCGGCACCGCACGGTTCGACCTGTTCGTCAGCCTCTGGGAGCGGCGCGCGCTGGACGGCGGCGCCGAGGGCCTCGACGGCGTGGTCGAGTTCGCGACGGACCTGTTCGACCGGTCGTCGGTGGAATCCCTGGTCACGCGGTGGAGCCGGCTCCTGGAGGAGCTGGTGGCCGCCCCCGACCGCCGCGTCGGCGGCGCGGAGATCCTGTCGGCCGAGGAGCGCACCTCGCTGCTGGAGGGCGTCAACGACGGTGGCGAGCTCGCCGCGTGGGTGCCGCTGGCGCGGTCGGTGGAAGAGCGGGTGGCGCGTGACCCGCGGGCCGTCGCCGTGGTCTCGGGCGAGCTCTCGCTCTCGTACGAGGAGCTGAACGCGCGGGCGAACCGGCTGGCCCGCGTCCTGCTCGCCCACGGTGCGGGCCCCGATTCCGTGGTGGCGCTGGCTCTGCCCCGCTCCATCGACCTCGTCGTCGGTTTCGTCGCCGCGCTGAAGGCGGGCGCGGCGTACCTGCCCATCGACGTGGAGCTTCCGGCCGAGCGGATCGCCTTCATGCTGGCCGACGCCGCACCCGCCGCCGTGGTGACGAAGGCCGCGTGGACCGGCGTGCTGCCGGACACCACCACACCGGTCGTCCTCGACGATCCGGCGCTGCTGGCCGAGCTGGCGGCGTGCGCCGACTCCGATGTCAGCGACATCGAACGCGGCGTGGAACTGACTCCCGATCACGCGCTGTTCGTCCTCTACACCTCCGGCACCACGGGCACGCCCAAGGGCGTGACGATGCGGGCCGGCGTCTACGCGAGCATGCTCGTCTGGCACCAGTCCGTCGTCGGCGGTGGCGTCGGGCGCCGCGTAGCCCAGTTCACCGCGCTGACCTTCGACGTCTCCGTACAGGAGATGCTCTCGTCGCTCGTCGCCGGAAAGGAGCTGTGGCTTCCCTCCGAGGACGTGCGCCGCAGCGGTGAACTGCTGGCCCGCTGGCTGGACGAGAACTCCATCGCCGAACTGCACGCGCCGACCCTCGTCATCGAAGCGGTCTGCGAGGCGGCCAACGAGCACGGCCTGGCCATGCCCGGTCTGGCGCTGATGTCCCAGGCGGGCGAGGCGCTGAAGCTGAGCAGGAACATCCGGCGCTTCTTCACGGAGCACCCGGGGGTGGAGCTGCACAACGTCTACGGCCCCACCGAGACCTATGCCATCACGGCGGAGGTGCTCACCCGCGAGGTCGAGGAGTGGGAGGCGTCCGCCCCGATCGGTCTGCCCATTCCCGGGCAGCGGGTCTACGTGCTCGACGACCGGCTCGCGCCCGTGCCCGCCGGCGTGAGCGGTGAGCTGTACGTGGCGGGCCGGGGTGCGGCGCGTGGCTACGTGAACCGCTCCGGCCTGACCGCCGAGCGGTTCGTCGCCGATCCGTACGGTCCCGCCGGGGCGCGGATGTACCGGACCGGCGACCTGGTGCGCTGGCGCGGTGACGGCACGCTCGACTACCTCGGCCGGATCGACCACCAGGTCAAGATCCGGGGCTACCGGATCGAGCCGAGCGAGGTGGAGGCCGCGCTGACGGCCTGCCCGGGCGTGGACCAGGCCGTCGTGATCACCGACACGGACAACGGCCCCGCCCGGCTCCTGGCGTACGTGACCGTGGCGGAAGGCGCGGGCCTCACCCCGGGGACGCTCAGGGAGTTCGTCGCGGGCCGCCTTCCGGACTACATGGTTCCGTCGGCGATCACCGTGCTCGACGCACTGCCTCTGACACAGAACAAGAAGGTGGACCGGCGGGCTCTGCCCAAGCCGCAGCTCACGGCCGCCGGCCGGCGCCGGGCGCGCGGTCCGCGGGAGGAGATCCTGTGCGAGCTGTTCGCGGAGGTGCTGGGGGTCTCCTCGGTCGGTGTGGATGACGATTTCTTCGA
>NZ_JBVJDK010000025.1:0-78872 GCF_055582325.1 Streptomyces sp. NPDC042100 | reverse complement strand
CCGGCGAAGGAGAAGGTGATGGTGGTGCCGGGGTGGGTCTTCTCGTAGGCGGCGCCGGCGGTCTTGAAGACGTCGGTGAGGGAGGCGGCGGCGAGTACGGTGAGCTGGGCCTTGGGGGCGGCGGTGGTGGTGGGGGTGGCGCCGCCGGTGGTGTCCTTCTTGGTGTCGTCGCCGCTGGAGCAGGCGGCGAGGGGGACGAGCAGGGCGGCGGTGAGTGCGGCGGCGGCGGTGCGGCGTCCGGCCGGGGACAGGGCGAAGGACATGGCGGTACGACTCCTTGAACATGACAGGGAAGGTGCGGGAGTACTGCGTGAGGCTCAGGTGTCAGGTGCGGCCGACTTCCCCTCCCGGCAGGACTGCATGTGCGACACCGTAGGGCGGCCCGGCTCTCATCTGCAACAAACATGGAGGACCCTCCATCGCGAATGAGAGGAAGCCTGGAGGAACGACCGAGAACCCCGCCCGGCTCCCGGGGAAGCTCCAGCTCCGGCGGCCCCGCCCTGTGTGTTCGAACGAGAGGCGTTTCCGTGACCTGACATGGCATCTACGATGGAACGTCTCGTATTCACCTTGCGTATGTGAGGTGGAGGCGTGCGCAATTCACCAGGGGGCAAGGAGTTCCGTATGCAGGTCGACCATCTTCTCCGCCTCGACCGTCTCGGCCTCTCCCTGGTCTGGGGGGACCGGGCGCTGCTCGGCCAGGAGGTCGGCGGCGTGACCGCCACCGACCTGGAGGACCCGGCCCGCTTCCTGGAGGCCGGCGAGATCGTGCTGAGCGGACTGGTGTGGTGGAACCGGGCCGACGACCCGGCCAAGGCCGACCGCTTCGTCTCCGCGCTCAGCGGCGCGGGCGCGGTGGCGCTGCTGGCCGGCGAGGAGACCCACGGCGGGGTGCCGAGGGAGGTCGTCGATGCCTGCCGGCGGCACCGCCTCGCGCTGCTCGCCGTCCCCGCGCACACCAGCTTCCGGGCCGTCACCGAGGCCGTCTACCTGCGCCAGTGGGGCGAGCTCAGCCGCCGCCCCACCGACCACTACGCGCTCCCCGAGAACGTCCGCGCCGACCTCGACCGCGCCCTCGAACGCGGCGCCTCGGTCGCCGAGTTGCTCGACCGGGCCTTCGCCCACCTCGGCACCCCCGACTGCCATCTGCTCACCGGCAGCGGCCGCACGGTCGCCCGGACCGCGGGCGCGGCCGGGCTGCCGGCCCCCCGGGCGGCGGAGCTGCTGCGCGGGGTGCGCGGGACGACGGTCCGCGTCGAGGCCGACGAGGACACCGCCTTCGACGCCTGGCACCTGCACCTGCCCGAGGAGGGCCAGGTCCCGCCCCGGGTCCTGCACGAGATCGCCGAGCTCCTCGGCCGCCACCGGCGCCGCGAGGACCGCCGCCGCGCGGCGCGGGCCTCCGCCGCGCGGGAGCTGATGGCCGAGGTGGGCGCCGCCCACCCCGACCCGGGGCGCGTCCAGGCCGCCCTGACCGCCTGCGGCGTGGGCGAGGGCCGCGCGTACACGGTGCTCGTGGCCCACCTCGACCAGCGCGGCAGGCCGGCGGCCGCGGCGCGCTCCGGCAAGCCCGGGGGAGCCCGGGGGAGAGGGGGCGCCGACAGGTCCGCCCACGGGACCGGGGCGGCCGACGGGACCGCCGACGGCGCCGCCGCGCTCGCCGAGGCGCTCGGGCACCTGCCGCCCGGCCGGGTCGCCGTCGCCGTCGCCGAGCGCCCCGGCGGCGAGGCGATGGCCGTCCTCGCCCACGACGAGGACGCCGGACCGGAGCTGCGCGCGCTGCTCGCCGAGGTGTGGCCGCTGGTGCACGCCTGCCGCCCCGGCACCGCCCTGCACGCCGGGATCAGCGAGCCCGTGACCGCCACCGCGGGGCTCGACTCCGCGCTCGCGCAGGCCCGTTACGCGCTCGCCGGGGCGCGAGCCGACGCGCCCGCCCGGCAGCGGGTGGCGGGCCTCGGCGACCTGCGCGGCCTCGACTCCCTGGTGGCCGGCATCCCCGCCGAGGTGCGGGAGGTCTACCGTACGACCGTCCTCGGCCCGCTCCTCGGCCCCGGCCGCGCCTCGCACGCCACCCTCCTGGAGACCCTGGAGGTCTTCCTCGCGCACAACTGCTCCTGGGCCAGGACCGCCGAGGCCCTGCACCTGCACGTGAACACGGTCCACTACCGCATCGAACGCGTCGAGGCCCTCACCGGCCGCGACCTGTCCCGGCTCGACCACAAACTCGACCTGCGCGCCGCCCTGTTGTGCCGCTGAGGGCCGGGTCAGGGCAGGTCGACGTGCACGCTCGTCGACTTCACCCGCGCGGTGACCGTCACCCCGACGGCCAGCTCCAGCTCCTCCACCGCCTCCCGGGTCACCAGCGACACCAGCCGGTGCGGCCCGGACTGCACCTCGACCTGCGCGGCCACGTCGTCCACCCGTACCGCCGTCACGATCCCCACGAAGGCGTTCCGCACCGAGGTCGGCACGGAGTCCTCCGGCACCGCGTGCAGCCCGGCCCCGCGCTCCACGGCGAAGCGGGCCAGGTCGGCGCCGTCGACGACCCGGGCGCCCGCGCCGTCCCTGGCCACCCGGAGCCGGCCGCCGTCCGCCCAGCGGCGCACGGTCTCCGAACTGACGCCGAGCAGCTTCCCGGCCTGCCCCATGGTGTACGACGGCACTGCGGCACCCTCTCACTCGATGGTGTGGAAAGCGGCCAGATGGCGGCTTCTCGCGCCTGGTCCAGGAATGTTGAACCCTAGACTTCCCGCACATGTCGCTCT
The DNA here is from genome assembly GCF_055582325.1 of Streptomyces sp. NPDC042100. Classification (NCBI taxonomy): domain Bacteria; kingdom Bacillati; phylum Actinomycetota; class Actinomycetes; order Kitasatosporales; family Streptomycetaceae; genus Streptomyces; species Streptomyces sp. NPDC042100. The sequence goes on along the minus strand of NZ_JBVJDK010000025.1, from coordinate 76,107 downwards.
GGCTGCTCAATCATTTCAGCACCCTCACCCTCACCGTGGTCACGGTCGGCGGTACGGTCCTCCTCGCCGTCGTCGGCAGCGTGCTGGCCCGCCGCCGCTACCCCTCGCTCGTCCGGGGCGAGCACAACGACATGGTGGGCGTGACCCTGGGCATGTTCGGCGCGATCTACGGGATCATCCTCGCCTTCGTCATCGTCGCCCTCTGGACGCAGCTCGACACCACCCAGACGATCGTCTCCACCGAGGCCACCGACATCGCGCTCATCGCCCGGGACGCCGCCGCCTTCCCGCCGCCCGTCCGCGCCGACGTCGACGCGGCGCTCAGCGGCTACGTCCACGCGATCGTGGACGACCAGTGGCCCCGGATGCGCGCCGGGCAGCCCAGCTACGGGGTCACCGCCGAGAAGCTCCAGGGCGTCTTCGACGCGCTCCAGGCGTACGAGCCGAAGACCTCCCGCGAGGAGGTCTTCTACGAGGAGGCCGTCGGGCGCCTCAACGACGTGGCCGGCCAGCGCCGCGCGCGCCTGAACATGGCGGAGCAGGAACTCCCGCCGCTGCTCCAGGCGCTGGCCTTCGGCGGCGCGCTCGTCCTCATCCCGCTCACCTTCCTGTACGGGGTGCGCCGGCTGCGCATCCAGCTCCTCTTCGTCGGGGCCGTCGCCGGTCTCGTCGGCTTCAGCCTGCTGCTGGTCTTCGTCCTCGACCGGCCCTTCGCGGGCGACCTGAGCGTGAGCCCCGCCCCGTACAAGGAGGGCGCGCTGGCCCGCTACTGGGGTGGCGGACCGGGCTGACCGGCCCGGCCCGCCGCCGCCCGGCCGCCGGGTCAGGCGACGCCGCGGATGCGGGTGACGAGGAGCCCGCCGAGCAGGATGACCAGGGCCGCGGCGGCGTACAGGCCGGTGTAGCCGCCGAGATGGGCGATGACCGGCGCGGCGAGCGCGGGGGCGAGCACCTGGGGGCCGGAGTTGGCGATGTTGATGACCCCGAGGTCCTTGGCCCGGTCGGCGGCGCGCGGCAGCACTTGGGTCACCAGCGCCTGGTCGACGGCGAGGTAGATCCCGTATCCGGCGCCCAGCACCGCCGCGGCGAGCAGTGCGGAGGGCCAGGTGTGCAGCAGGGCGAGCAGCAGCGCGGCGGCGGCCATGACCAGCGAGCACACCACGACGAAGGTCCGGCGGCGCCCGGCCCGGTCGGAGAGCCGGCCGACGGGGATCGCGGTGGCGGCGGCGCTGAGCGTGTAGACCCCGGTGAGGATCAGCACGCCGGTGCCGGGATCGGCGTACTTCACGGCGTCGGCCAGGAAGTAGAAGAGGTACAGGGTGCCCAGCGCGTTGCCCAGGTTGATGAGGAAGCGGCTGAGCCAGGCCCAGCCGAAGTCCGGGTGCCGCCGGGGGCTCACCCAGAAGCTCGTCGCGAAGACGCGCGCGTCGAAGGCGGGGCGCAGCGCGCGGGGGAGCGCGGGCTCCCCGTGGCGCAGCGTGAAGGGCAGGGCGAGGACGACGGTCAGCACGGCGAGGGTGACGTAGCCGGAGCCGACGCCGGTGACGAGCAGGGTGGTGATCAGCGCGCCGAGGACGAGGCCGATCGACTGCATCAGGCCCGTCCAGCCGGAGACCTGGGCGCGCTGGCTGAGCGGCACCCGGTCGGCGACCGGGGTGGTGACCCCGGCGAGCATGGCGTTCAGGCCCGCCTGCGCCAGGCACCAGCCGACGGCGACCCCGGCGACGGTGTGCTGGACGGCGGTGAACGCCAGCCCGGCCGCCCCGGCGAGGGCGCCGCCGAGGATCCAGGGGCGGCGGCGCCCGAACCGGCTGGTGGTGCGGTCCGACCAGGCGCCCGCGAGCGGGTTGACGAGGACGGCGACGAGGGCGCCGAGACCGGTGACGAGCGAGAGGGCGGTGCTCTTGTCCTGCGGGGCGATCCGTTCGAGCTGGAGCGGCAGCAGGATCTGGATGGGGGTCATGAAGGCCATGAAGACGGCGAGGGTGGCCAGCGAGAGCCCGGTGGTCCAGCCGGGCCCGACCGGGACGGTGGGCTCGTCGAGCGGCGTGGCGGCGGGCGCGGGGCCCGTGGGGGAGGGGGAGGCCGGGGCGGCGGAGGTCCCGCTCATGAGCGGTGGGCGGCGATCAGCGCGCGGTACCACTCGAAGCTCGCGCGGGGGGTGCGGAGTCCGGTGGCGAAGTCGACCTCCACCAGGCCGAAGCGCTGGTGGTAGCCCTCGGCCCACTCGAAGTTGTCGAGCAGCGACCAGGTGAAGTAGCCGCGCACGTCCACGCCCCGCGCGACGGCCCGCGCCACGGCGGCGAGGTGTCCGGCGAGGTAGTCGATCCGCGCCGGATCCTCGGTGCCGGCGGGCTGTGAGCAGCCGTTCTCGGTGATCCAGACCGGCGGCAGGGCGTCCCCGTAGCGCTCCTTGAGGCCCGTGAGCAGCTCGGTGAGGCCCTCGGGGACGACCGGCCAGCCGAACGAGGTCCGCTCGTACGCCTCTTCAGGCTCCGCCAGGTCGAAGGGCAGGCCGAGCTCCGGGGCCGCGGGGGCGGTGATCCAGCTGGGGTTGTAGTAGTTGACGCCGAGGCCGTCGAGCGGAGCCGCGATCGTGGCGAGGTCGCCGTCGCGCACGACGCCGCCCCAGGCCGGGTCCGGCATCCCGTACGCCGAGAGGTCGGGGTAGGCGCCGCGCAGCAGCGGGTCGTTGAAGAGGCGGTTGTGCAGGATGTCGTACGCCTCGGCCGCCGCCGCGTCCCGCTCGCCCCGGGCGTCGGAGCGCAGCCGCACCGGCGTGCAGTTGTTGGCGATCAGGACCCGCGCGTCCGGGACGGCGGCCCGTACGGCGGCGGTCGCGAGGCCGTGGCCGAGGAGCTGGTGGTGGGCGACGGGCAGCGCGTCCAGCATGAGGGTGCGGCCCGGGGCGTGCACGCCGAAGGCGTAGCCGAACGACAGGTGCACGAAGGGCTCGTTGAGGGTGATCCACCGCTTCACCCGGTCCCCGAGCCGCTCGGCGACGACGCCCGCGTACGCGCCGAAGTGCTCGGCGGTGTCCCGGTTCAGCCAGCCGCCCTCGTCCTCCAGGGCCTGCGGCAGGTCCCAGTGGAAGAGGGTGGGGGTGGGCTCGATCCCGGCGGCGAGCAGGGCGTCGACCAGCCGGTCGTAGAAGTCGAGCCCGCGCGGCTCGACCTTCCCGGACCCGGCCGGCAGCACACGCGGCCAGGAGACCGAGAAGCGGTACGCGTCGAGGCCGAGCCGCCGCATCAACTCCACGTCCTCCGCGAAGCGGTGGTAGTGGTCGCAGGCCGTCGCGCCGGTGTGCCCGTCGCGGACGGCGCCGGGCCGTCGCACGAAGGTGTCCCAGATCGACGCGCCCTTGCCGTCCTCGTCGGCCGCGCCCTCGATCTGGTACGCGGCGGTGGACGCCCCCCAGACGAAGTCGGCGGGGAGGGAGGGGAGTCGGGTGGGACCGGTGGGGCTGGTGGGGCTGCTCGGAGTCACGGGCACCTGCCTTATCGCCTTATCGCGCTGCTGCGGAATCGCACACGTTCGGCCGCCGGGCTGCGCGGCGGCGGCAACATAACATGAACTCTTGTTCATGTTCTATGGGTGGGAAGGGCGGGGGAAGGCTTCGACTGCCGCTCAGGACGGCGGTGTTGTGAACCGGTCCGCCTTCGGGCGGTGCTAATCTGAACGCGTTCAAGAAGGTGTGCGGATACGGGGGGCGAACCATGGACGAGGACCGCGTGCGGCCGGGAGCGGGCGGCGCCTGGACGGTCGCGGCGGCCGTCGCGGCGGGGGTCGCGGCGCTGCTGGGACTGGTGATCGGGCCCCTGCTGGGCGCGCTCTTCCTGATCTCCGCGCTCGCGGCCGTACCGCCGCTGCTGCTGCGCGGGCACCCGAGGGCCCGCGCGCGGGCGAGCCTGGGACTGGGTGTCGGGCTGCTCGCCTGGTCGCTGATCGGCGCCGTCATCGGCATGTTCCTGTTCCTGCCGGCGGCCCTGCTCCTGATCGTCGCCGCCTTCGCGGACCGCCGCCACCGGCCGGGCGCCCTGTTCGCCGTCCTCGTCCCGCTCGCCGCGGCGGTGGTCCTCGTCCCGAGCCTCACGCCCGGCGAAGACCCGGACCAGGAGCCGCCGCCCTACTTCCACGCGACCCTGGACTCCATGGACCGCTCGCGCGACCAGCGCTTCCAGGAGGGCGTGGACCGGCTCTGGTACTACGGGGCCACCCGGACCGAGGTCTACGAGCTCGCCGGGCGGATGATGCTGGACGTGGAGATGCCGCGCGACTTCACCGGCCAGGACACCGAGGAGGGTCTGCGGCGCGGGGTCACCGTCCTCCCCGGGGTCGTCGACGTCCGGCGCTGCACCTTCCACACCTGCTGAGACCGGCGATACCGGCGATACCGGCGAGACCGCCGAGGTCGTCGAGACCGGCGCGCCCGCCGAGGCCGGCGGGCGCTACGTCCGGGCCGTCTCCGCCAGGCGGGCGCGCAGGTCCGCCCAGTAGAGGTCCAGCATCCGCTTCAGCTCCGCCACGGTCTCCGGATCCGGCTCGCCCTCGCCCTTGCACACCTCGTGCAGCACGGCGTTGGCCGCCCACACCACCATCCGGGTCGCCCGCCGTGCCCGCTCCCCGCCCGGCCCGCCGGTCAGGTGCTCCACGATCCGCCGCAGCCCGTCCGCGACCAGCGCGTTGCTCGCCTCGTCGGCGCGCGCCAGCTCGGGGCTGAGGTGCCGGCCCGCCCAGAGCGTCATGCCGCCCGGCTGGGAGCGGAAGAGACCGGCGTAGACGTCGACCATCGTGCCGACCAGGTCGGGGAGTTCGTCCGCCAGTGCCCGCTCGACGAGCTCGTCGATGGTCCGCTCGAACGCCTCCAGGTACCGCCGCCCGAGCGCGTCCACCACCGCGCCCTTGTCGGCGTAGAACTGGTAGATGCTGCCGACGGGCGCCCCCGACTCCTCGGCGATCCGGCGCACGGTCAGGGCCTCGTACCCCTCGCCCGCCAGGATGCGGTCGGCCGCCGCCAGGATCGCCTCGACCCGGGCCCGGCTGCGGGCCTGGCGGGGCTGCCGGGACCGGCGGGACCGGGGCGCTTCCGTCGCCTCGGTCGCCTCGGTCGGCCGTGTCGTCTGTGGGGTCGTGCGGGTTGCCTGTGCTGCCTGTGTGGTCTGTGCTGCCTGTGTCGTGGGTGTCGTCACGGGCGTCCGGTCCTCCCTCGGGGCGGCGGTGCCGTGCTCGCGCGCACGACCAGGCGGGGGGCGACCGAGCGCGGCTCCGGTAGGGCGCCGGGGGCCGCGACGCGGCGCAGCAGGTCGGTGACGGCCTGGGCGCCGATCTCCTCGAAGGGCTGGGCGACCGTGGTCAGCGACGGCGAGCAGTACTCGGCCAGCTCGATGTCGTCGAAGCCGATCACCGACACGTCGTCGGGCACCCGCAGCCCCGCCTCGTGCAGCGCGCGCACCACGCCGAAGGCCATCTCGTCGCTGGCCACGAACACGGCCGTGACGTCCGGGATCCGGGCCAGCACCAGGCCGTTGCGGTAGCCCGAGCCGGGGGTCCAGTCGCCGTCGAGGGGCGGCGGGACGGCGCGCCCCGCCGCCTCCAGGGCCGACCGCCAGCCGTCCCGGCGCAGCTCCGCCTCCAGCCACTCGGCCGGTCCCGCGAGGTGCCAGACCGTCTCGTGGCCGAGCTCCAGCAGGTGCCGGGTGGCCATCCGCGCGGCCTCGGCCTGGTCCAGGGCGACGACCGCCGTGGCGTCGGTGCGGGAGCCGTCGATGGTGAGGGTGGGCGTGGTGCGGGTCAGCTGCTCGATCCGGGGGCTGCTGTGGATCAGCGGCACCGACAGGATGATCCCCTCGACGTCCTGCTCGGTGAGCCGGGACAGCGCGTCCTCGATGGCGAAGGTGTCGAGCGAGGTGGTGGTGGCGGTGCTGACGGCGTAGCCGGCCGCGTGGGCCGCGTTCTCGATGCCGGTCGTGACGGCCGCGCGGGAGTAGAAGTTGGTCTGGAGCGTGACGACGCCCAGGGTGCGGCTGCGGCCCGAGGAGAGCGCGCGGGCGGCGTTGTTGCGCCGGTAGCCGAGCTGCTCGACGGCCGCCAGGACCTTCGCCCGGGTCCGCTCCTGCACATGGGGGTGTCCGGCCAGGGCCCGCGAGACCGTCTGCGCCGAGACCCCGGCGACCCGGGCGACGTCCGCCATCCCCGGTTGGCGCCCGCCCTCGGCCGTGCTCCGCCTGCCCATCGTCCCCTCCCCGCCCGTCGCCGCCGATGGTAGCGCCCTCCTCGCGGCGGAACGGTCGGCACGGTTGGCAGCGATAACATCCTCTGCCATAGTTTCGGCCGTCACCCGGAAGGCCACACCTTCCTCAGGCTCAACTACCGAGCAGCGCAACGGCAATGAGAGATTTCGAGACTCCCCCTCTCGCTTCCTCTCGTCCCTGTCATCGATAACAGTCCTCACCTGAGGAGTACGCGTGAAAGCTCCGCGCAGCAGACTGGTGGGCGCGCTCGCCGCGGCGGCCCTGGCCCTCGCCGTCGGCGGCCCGCTCGCGGCCCCCGCCGCCTCGGCGGCCCCGGCCGCGCCCCCGGCGCCGACCCCCGCACCGGCCGCCGCGGCGGCCACGTACACCGTCACCGTCGGCGCGAAGGGCACCTGGAACCGCCCCGACGACACCCCGGCGAGCCCGTACCTGGACAAGGACGGCACCTTCTACTACCAGCAGGCGCACGCCCTGTACGGCGCCAACGACGGCCGCAGCTGGACCTTCTACTCCGGCGCGGACTTCGACAGCGCCAACCGCTCCGGCGCGATCAGCGACGCGGTGAACCCCGCCAACACGAACGACCGCAACAACGACACCACGTGGCGCTGCAACAACAGCCCCACCGGCGTCGAGTCCACCCAGGCCCCCGCCGGCAGCGGCTACGCCCACCGCAACTACTGCGACCTCACCGGTCTGTGGGTGGATCCCGACACCGGCGACTGGTACGGGCTCGTGCACAACGAGTTCACCCCGCAGCCCTTCGGCGACGGCCTCCACTACGACTCCATCGACTACGCGGTCTCCAAGGACCAGGGGAAGACCTGGACCATCAAGGGCCACGTCATCACCTCGCCGTACAGCACCAAGCGCGGCGACACGGCGGCCTTCCCGCAGCAGACCTACCACTACGGCACCGGCGACCCGCGCCTCTTCGTGGACACCGCCTCCGGCTACTTCTACGTCTTCTACGGCTCCCGGATCGTCGACAAGGGCGGAAGCTGGCGCGCCTTCTACGGGCACGTCGCCCGCGCCCCGCTCTCCGGCAAGATGGCCCCCGACTCCTGGAAGAAGTGGTACGGCGGCGCGTGGAGCCAGCCCGGGGTCGGCGGCCGGGAGAGCACCATGGTCCCGGTCGGCGCGGGCAGCACCACCGGCTACGTCCCGACCGGCAAGGAGTACAGCCCCGCGAACTCCGGCACGGTCGCCCAGCAGGTCGCGGCGGGCCTGACCCCCGCCACCTCCCCGCTGTTCGTCATGGACATCACCTACAACGCGCACCTCGGGCTCTACATCGGCGAGCCCCAGGCCGTCGACCAGAGCGGCAACGCCCCGCAGGAGCTGTACGCCACCGACGACCTGACCACCCAGAAGTGGTTCCGGCTCGGCGACACCGGCTCGTACAAGAACGCCTCCTGGTACCGCTGGTTCCTCGACACCGGCAGCAGGACCGGCTCCGGCATCACCGGCAAGGACTTGCGCGCCTACTGCTCCTTCGGCTGCTCCGGCGGCGCGAGCGCCGAGTACGTCAACCTGAGCCTCGGTACGAGCGCCCCCGCCGCCCCCGTCGACACCACGAAGACCTATCGGATCGGCAGCTCCGCCGGCCGGGTCCTCGCCCAGGTCCAGGGCGGCTCCGACACCACCTCGACGGCCGCGCCGACCGGCTCCGCGCTCGAATCGTGGACCTTCACCGCGAAGGGCGACGGCTCCTACCGGATCGCCAACGCCTCCACCGGCCGGCTGCTCGGCGTCCCCGCCACCGCCCCCGCAGGCCGCGCCTGGGGCACCCGGCCGACGGTCACCGCCGCCGCCTCGGGTCCCGCGCAGGACTGGTTCGTCATCCGGGGCACCGCCGCCTCGGACAACGCGCCCACCGGCACGTACAAGCTGGTCAACCGCTACAGTGGGCTCGTGATCGGCCTCACCGCCGACACCGCCCGCCCGGCCGAGACCACCCCCGTCCGGGCCTGGACCGACACCACCGGCGGCCCCGTCGGCGGCGGCCGGTCGGCCGCCGAGCAGAGCCTGACGCTCACCGCGACCGGTGACACCCCCGGCGGGGGCTCCCTCGACGGGGTGCACACCCTCACCACCGGCGGCAAGGCGCTCGACGACCCGGACAGCAGCACCGCCGACGGCACCCGGCTCATCACCTGGACCCCGAACGGCGGCGCCAACCAGAAGTGGACCTTCACCCGTCAGGCCGACGGGAGTTACGAGCTGCGCAACGGGCACTCCGGCAAGTGCGCCGACGTCGAGGGCGGGACGGGCGCCGGGGCCGGCGCCAGGATCATCCAGTGGACCTGCCACGGCGGCGCCAACCAGCGCTGGAACGTCACCCGCCTGGCGAGCGGCGCCTACACCCTCGCCTCGGCCGGCGGCGGTGGCCTGCTGCTGACCACGGCCTCCGCCGCCGACGGCGCCGCCGTCACCCAGCAGGCGGACACCGGCAGCGCGCGGCAGCAGTGGACCATCGGCGGCTGAGCGGCACCGACAGGAGTTCCGTGCGGTGGGGTCGGCCGCACGGACACCGTTCCTTCGGCTCCCTGTAGGTTGGGCATGTGCCTGACACGTGTGGCGAGCCCGCCGCGCGTGTCAGGCGCCCCCACCCGAAGGGAGCGATCAGCGCATGACCAGCTCTGAGAGCGCGGGACCCGGCTACGACGTCGTCATCGTCGGCGCCAGCCTCGCCGGCAGCGCCGCCGCGATCCTGCTCGCCCGGCGCGGAGCCCGCGTCGCGCTGCTGGAGCGCCGCTCGGACCCCGACGCGTACAAGGTGCTCTGCACCCACTCCATCACCGCCAACGCCTACCCGGTACTGGCCGAGCTCGGTCTCGTGCCCGCGCTGGAGAAGGCCGGCGCGGTACGCAACGAGGCCCGCTGGTACACCCGTTGGGGCTGGATCGCGCCGAAGGCGGCGCCGGGCGGGCCGGAGTTGCCGTACGCGTACAACGTCCGGCGCAGCGTCCTCGATCCGCTGATCCGCCGCCGCGCCGCCGAGACGCCCGGCGTGGACCTGCTCCTCGGGCACCGGGTCACCGGGCTGCTCGCGGAGGACGGGCGCACCACGGGGGTGCGCGCGACCGGTCCCGACGGCGAACGCGAGCTCAGGGCCCGGCTGGTGGTCGGCGCCGACGGCAAGGACTCCGCCGTCGCGAAGCTCGCCGGGATACCCGCCCGCAGCCACCGCAACGCCCGCTTCGGCTACCTCGCCCACTTCCGCGACCTCCCGCTGGCGGGCGGCATCGGCCAGACCTGGTTCCTGGAGCCGGACATGGCCTACGCGTTCCCGAACGACGACGGGGTGACCGTCCTCGCGGTCCTCCCGGACAAGAAGCGCCTCCCGGCGTTCCGGGCGGACCTGGAGGGTGCCTTCCTCTCCTTCGTCCGCGCCCTGCCGGACGCGCCGCCGGTCGACGCGGCCCGGCGCGTCTCGAAGATCATCGGTCATGTCGACTACCCGCTGCACACCCGCCGGCCGACCGCCCCGGGCCTCGCGCTCGTCGGCGACGCCGCCCTCACCGGCGACCCGCTGTGGGGCGTCGGCTGCGGCTGGGCCCTGCAGTCGGCGCGCTGGCTGACGGAGGCGGCCGGCCCCGCCGCCGCCGGCCACGGCGACCTCGACAAGGCCCTCGCCTCCTACGCCCGCGTCCACCGGCGGCGGCTGCTCGGCCACCAGTGGCTGGCCGCCGACTTCGCGGGCTCCCGCCCCTTCAACCCGGTGGAGCGCCTGGTCTTCTCGGCGGCGGCCCGCGACGAGGCGATGGCCCGCCACATGTACCTCTTCGCCTCCCGCCTGACCGGCCCCTTCCGCTTCCTCAGCCCCCCGGCGGTGGCGAAGGCGGTCGCCGTCAACCTCCGGCACCGGAGGGCGGGTGCGGGCGCGGCGCCGTAGCCCCGGCCCGGGGCGGTCCCGCCCCGGCACGGGAGAAGGCCGGGTGCCGGCCGCTCGGTGGAGAGCGGCCGGCACCCGGCCTTCCCCGTCGTACGGGGCGGCCGAGGCCGCGCCCGGCGACGCCAGGTCCCAGGGCCTGTCCGGTGGGTCGGGGGCGGACAGTTCCTAGTCGGTCACCTCGATGACGCCGTCCCCGTCCCTGGCCGGACGGCCCGCCGTGCCCGGCGACGCCTGGCCCGGGACGGACGCCTTGCCGGTCACGTTCTGGAGCATCGACGCGAGGTCCATCCCGGTGGTCGCCGAGAGCAGTTCCATGCCCTGGGCGACGTTGTCCGTGACGGTACGGGCCAGCCGGCCCGCGCCGTCCGTGGAGATGACCGTCATCTTGTCCACGGCCGCCAGCGGCTCGGCCGCCTTCGCGACGATCTGCGGCAGCGCCTCGACCACCATCTGGAGCATGGCCGCGTCGCCGTACCGCTCGTACGCCTCCGCCTGCTTCCGCATCGCCTCGGCCTGCGCCGCGCCCTTCGCCGAGATCGCCGCGGCCTCCGCGTCGCCCTCCAGCCGCACCGCGTCCGCGATGGCGGCACGCCGGGCGCGCTCGGCCTCGCCGCGCTTGGCGCCCTCGATGGCCTCCGCCTCGGCGAGGGCCTGGCGGCGCTGCTTCTCGCCCTCACCGGTCAGCCGCGCGCGCTCCGCCTCGGCCTCGGCCGCGGCGATCGCCGCCAGCCGCTCGGCCTCGGCCTGCTTGACCCGGGCCACCCGCTGCGCCTCGGCCTGCTGCTCCGCCTCGTACCGCTTGGCGTCGGCCGGCTTGCGGACCTGCGTGTCGAGCTGCCGGTCCGTCAGGGCGGCCTGCCGCTCGGCGACCTTCTCCTGCTCGGTGAGGATCTGCTGCTGCCGGTCGGCCTCGGCCAGCGGCCCGGCGGCGTTCGCCTGCGCGGCGGCGGCGTCGGTCTCGGCCTTGATCTCGGCCTGGCGCAGGTACAGCGTGCGCTGGGCGACCGCGATCTCCTCCTCGGCCTTCAGCCGCGCCTGCTCGGCGGCCCGGCGGGCGCTCGCCTCGGCGATGTCGGCCTCCTGCTTGGCGCGGGCGGCCTCCGGGCGCCCGAGGTCCTCCAGGTAGGAGCCCTCGGTGGTGATGTCCTGGATCTGGAAGGCGTCCAGCACCAGGCCCTGCCCGGACAGGCTCGCCTCGGCCTCCTCGGCGACCTGCCCGGCGAAGGCGGCCCGGTCGCGGATGATGTCCTCGACCGACATCCGGCCGACGATCGACCGCAGCGCGCCGGACAGCACCTCCTGGGTGAAGCCGACGATGCCCTCCTGCTGCATCAGGAAGCGCTGGGCCGCGGCCCGGATGGAGTCCTCGGTGCCGCCGACCTTGACGATGGCGACACCGTCCAGGTTGGCCTTGACGCCCCGCAGGGTGACGGCGCCTCGGACGGCGACCGGGATGTGCCGGCTGGACAGGTCCAGGCTGAACTTCTGCTGCACGAACGGGATGACGAAGACCCCGCCGCCCACCACGACCTTCTGGCCGCTGTTGTCGGTGAACACCTGCCCGGTATCGGGGTCGGTGGACTTCTTGCCGCGGCGGCCGGTGACGATGAACGCCTCGCTGGGACCGGCGACCTTGTACCGGGTGACGACGACGAGACCGAGCAGCACGAGCAGGACGACGATGCCCACGACGGCCAGGAGGACAGGGCTCATGACGAGACCCCCTTCGACGGAACGGAACAGAACACGGGCCGGGCGCGGCGGGAGGCCGCGCGTCCGGCGCGGTCAGCGCTCGACGGGGCGGACGCTGACGGAGGTCGGCGAGAGCACGCCCTCGACCCAGACCTCGGTGCCGCGGGCGACGGGCGCGTCGGCCTTCGCGGCGTACTTCACCGGCTGGCCCGCGAGGTGCAGCAGCACCTCGCCGTAGCCGCCGGAGGGAATGGCGGTGACGACGGAGCCGGAACGCCCCGGCAGGTCCTCGCCCCGGGGCGCGGACGCGGCCCCGTCACGCATCAGGGCCCGGCTGAACGTGCCCGTGAGCCAGCCGACACCGATGCCCGCGACCGCGCCCGCCCCCGTGGCGGCCCCCGCCCCGACGCCGGTGGTCCCGAGCACGATCGCCCCCGTGAACCCGAGCGCCGACACGAAACCGGCGATCACCGGCAGCGACAGCACCCCGTCCAGCCCGGCGCCGAGTCCGTCGAGGACCCCCTCCAGCACTCCGTCGAGGACCAGGCTCAGCACGAGCAGGACGAGTCCGGCGATGCCGAGACCGAGAAACCATGCCATGTGCCCGTCCCTTCGGTCGCGGCGTGCCGTCCGCCGTCAGGGGAATCGTTTCATCGGGGCAAGGCGCGGCGCATTGCCGGACTCCGGCAATCTTTACGCGTTCTTGATGCCGTGTATGCCTGGGTGTGCCTGGGTGTGCTGGGTGTGCCCGGCCGCCGGGCCGCCTCAGAGCTCCCGCTCCGGCCAGCCGAGCAGCCGGGCGCCGATGACGGCGGTCTGGAGGGTGTAGCGCTGGGTCGGGTCGGCGGGATCGGCGCCGGTCAGGCGGTGGATCCGGTCCAGCCGGTAGGTGACGGCCCGTACGCTCAGCGAGAGCCGGCGGGCCGTCTCGGTGGTGACGCAGCCGCTGTCGAAGTAGGCGGTCAGGGTGTCGAGGAGCGGCCGGGCGCCGCCCCGGGCCTGCCGCACCGGCCCGAGCACGGAACCCACCAGGTCGGCCATGGCCTGCCGGTCGCGGCTGAGGACCGGGTAGACCAGCAGGTCCGCCGCGTACAGCACCGGCCCTTCCAGGTCCATCCGGTCGGCCAGGTCGAGGGCGTTGAGCGCCTCCTCGTACGAGTGGACGACCCCGCCCGCGCCCGGGTGCCCGCGCCCGATGGCGACCCGGCCGCCGTCGGTCACCGCGTACGCCTGCTTGGCGAAGTGCTGGAGCACCTCGGGCTCGTCGGCGGGGGCCACGCAGATCAGCAGCCCGTCCTTGGTGGTCAGCAGGATGCGCCGGTCGCCGAACCGGGCCAGCAGCGAGGACTCGACGGCCCGGGGGACCGGGAAGCCGTCGGAGTACGGCTCCGGCCCCTGGGCGACCGCCACCGCGTGCGCGCGGGAGAGCAGCAGCCCGAAGCGCTCGGCCCGCTGCGCCAGCCGGCCGAGGTCGCTGCGCCCGTAGAGCAGGTCGTCGACGAACTCCCGGCGCGCGGCCTCCTCCCGCCGCACGGCCAGGGCCTGGGCCCGCTCGTGGCCCTCGGCGAAGGCGTCGACGGCCTGCTCGACCGCCGCCAGCAGCCGGTCGGCGTCGGCCCGGGTCCCGGCGGGGCGGATCCGCCGCGCGGCGGCGAGGTGGGCCCGTACGAGCGTCCGCAGCCCGAGCCCGGCCTCCGCGGCCCGCTCGCCGCGCTCCCGCAGCCCTTCGAGCTCCTCGCGGGTCAGCCGCCTGCCCGTGGCGCAGACGCCGGTCAGCACCTCGGCGTACCCCGCCAGGTGCTCCTCGTACGCGTCCACGTACGCCTCCACCGCTGTCCCTTCCGTCATGACCTCTCCCGTGCCGGCCGCGCGCGCCCTCCTGACGGGTTCCTGACGCGCGGTGCACCAGGGTGGCACGACGACGGCGGGCACCCCGCGTGCGGGGTGCCCGCCGGGAAGACGGCGCCGCCTTCCGGACACGCCTACGGCCGGGAGGCGGGTCCGTCCTCGCGCGGGGGCGTCGGGCGGACCTGGTAGACGGCCTGCGGCGGCGGGGCGTCGTCGGTCTTCATGGCCCGCGACTCGCTCTTGAGGATGCGGGCCGCCTTGCCCGCGCTGCGCGCGAGTTCGGGCAGCTTCTTGGCGCCGAGGAGGAGGATGAGGACGATCAGGACGAGCGCGAGCTCACCGATGCCGAACAAGGTCGTGCTCCTTCGGTCTCGTGGGTCCGGGGGAAAGCGGGGGCCGGTGCCGGTGCCGCGGAGGTCAGACGTTGACGCCGAAGTCGGCGGCGATGCCGGCCAGCCCGGAGGCGTAGCCCTGGCCGACGGCCCGGAACTTCCAGTCGGTGCCGTGGCGGTAGAGCTCGCCGAAGATCATCGCCGTCTCGGTGGCGGCGTCCTCGGACAGGTCGTAGCGCGCGAGCTCGACGCCGTCGGCCTGGTTGACGACGCGGATGAACGCGTTGCGCACCTGGCCGAAGCTCTGGCCGCGGTTGTCCGCGTCGTGGATGGAGACGGGGAAGACGATCCGGGCGACCTCGGCCGGGACGGCCGCCAGATTCACCTTGACGCTCTCGTCGTCGCCGTCGCCCTCGCCGGTGAGGTTGTCGCCGGTGTGCTCGACCGAGCCGTCGGGGCTGGTCAGGTTGTTGTAGAAGACGAAGTGCCGGTCGGAGACGACCTTGCCCGCGTCGGCGAGGAGCAGCGCGCTGGCGTCGAGGTCGTAGGCGGCGCCGGTGGTCGTCCGCACGTCCCAGCCGAGTCCGACCACCACGGCGGTCAGTCCGGGCGCCTCCTTGCTCAGCGAGACGTTGCCGCCCTTGGCCAGACTCACACCCATGCCCGTTCCTCTCCTCGCACCGGGGCCGTTGCCCCCGGTCGTACGCGGATCATCGTACGGGGACAATCTACAGCCATGTAGAAGAGTCCGGTAGGATCGTCTGACTCGCCGTGGCCGACGGCGGCGGCCGGGCGGCGGTGTGACGGTGGCGGCCGAGCGGTCCGGCTGCGAGCCGGCCGGGCGACACAGGGAGCACGCGGCCGCCCCGGCCGCCCCGTGCGGCAGGATGCGGTGAGACCCGCACCTCCCTCCCGGGGAGCCCCCGTGGGAGCCCGCGAGGGCCCCCGTAAGGAGCCGCTTCTTGTCCGCCAGACCGACGTCCACCGACGCCTCGAAGGGGTGCGGTCGATGAACGCCGCTCTCGGCCTGCTGGCCGTGCTCGTCCTGACCGCCGGCACCGGCTACTTCGTGGCCCAGGAGTTCGCCTACGTCGCCGCCGACCGCCTCGCCCTCGCCCGGGAGGCGGAGGCCGGCGACCGGCGCGCCGCCCGCGCCCTCACGGTCCTCGAACGCCTCTCGTTCATGCTCTCCGGCGCCCAGCTCGGCATCACCGTCACCGGCCTCGTCGTCGGCTTCCTCGCCGAACCCTCCTTCTCCGCGCTGCTCAAGCCCCTCCTCGACGGCACCGGACTGTCCGACGGGGCCGTGTCCGCGATCTCCGTCGTGCTCGCCTTCACGGTCGCCACCGTCCTGCAGATGGTGCTCGGCGAACTCGCCCCGAAGAACCTGGCGCTGGCCGTCCCCGAGCGCCTCGCCAAGGCGCTCGCCCCCTCCACGCTCCTCTACCTCAAGGTCGTCGGCCCCGTCGTCCACGTCTTCGACGGCGCCGCCAACCGGCTGCTGCGCCGGATCGGCATCGAACCCGTCGAGGAACTGCACCACGGCGCCACCCTCGAAGAGCTCAGCCACCTCATCGGCGAGTCCCACGAACAGGGCCAGCTGCCGCCCGCCACCGCCGAACTCCTCGACCACGCGCTGGACTTCTCCGAGCGGACCATGGACGAGGTGATGGTCCCGCGCGCCGACGCCGTCTTCGTGCGCAAGGACGCCACCCTCGCCGAGGCCGTCGAGCTCATCGCCCGCCACGGCCACTCCAACTACCCCGTCCTCGGCGACCACCCCGACGACATCGTGGGCGTCCTCGGCGTGCGCGAACTCGTCCGGGTGCCCGCGGGCCGCTTCGGCGAGCTGACCGCGGGGGAGCGGGCCCGGCCGCCGCTGCTGCTCCCCGACACGCTGCCCTCGCCGCGCGCGGTGGCGCGGATGCGGGAGCACGACGACGAGTTCGCCGTGGTCCTGGACGAGCACGGCGGCGTCGCCGGGATCGTCACGTACGAGGACATCGCCGAGGAACTCGTCGGCGACATCGCCGACGAGAGCGACACCGTCGTCGCCCCCGCCGTGCCCGACGGCACCGGCTGGCGCGTCGACGCGGGGCGCCGCCTCGACGAGATCGAGGAGGCCACCGGCATCGCCCTGCCCGAGGACGACGACTACGACACCGTCGCCGGCCTGGTCATCGACCGGCTCGGCCGCTTCCCCGCCATCGGCGACGAGCTGACCGTCGAGGGCGTCCGCATCGAGGTCCTCAGCCTCGACCGGCACGTCCCCGAACGCGTACGCCTCGGACCCGCCCCGGCCGCCGGCCCCGAGGCCGCCACCGGCACCGCCACCGGAGAGGAGGAGCGGGCATGAGCTTCCCCATGGCCCTGTTCGTCACCGTCCTGCTGCTCATCGGCAGCGGCTTCTTCGTCGCCGCCGAGTTCGCGCTCGTCGCCGCCCGGCGCCACCGCGTCGAGAAGGCCGTCGCCGAGGGGCGGCGCGGCGCCAAGGCCGCCCTCGCCGGGATGCGCGAGCTGTCCCTGATGCTCGCGGGCGCCCAGCTCGGCATCACCGTCTGCACCCTCGGCCTCGGCTCGATCTCCAAGCCCGCGATCTCCCACCGCCTCGACCCGCTCCTCGTGGACCTCGGGCTGCCCACCGGGCTGAGCTACGGCATCGCCTTCGCCGTCGCCATGATCGTCGTGGTCTTCCTGCACATGGTCGTCGGCGAGATGGCCCCCAAGTCCTGGGCCATCGCCCACCCCGAGCGCTCCGCGATGCTGCTCACGCCCGCCTTCCGGGCCGTCGTCAAGGCCGTCCGCCCGCTGCTCTGGGTGCTCAACCGGGTCAGCAACGCGCTGGTCCGGCTCTGTCGGGTGCAGCCCCGCGACGAGCTGACCGCCGTCCACAACCGCGAACAGCTCACCCACCTCGTCGCCGAGTCCGAGCGCCTCGGCCTCATCGCCCGCACCGACTCCCAGCTCATCACCCGCTCCCTCACCGAACCCCAGACCCCGGTCGACGGGCTCGGCACCCCGGCCGCCGACATCGTCGCCGTCCCGGCGGACGCGGACCTGGACGCGCTCCTCGCCCGCGCCGCGCAGGCGGGCCGCTCCCGGCTGCTGGTCCGCGACGGCGACCGCTACCTCGGCGCCGTGCACGCCCGTGACGCCCTCGTCGCCGCCGCCCGGGGCCGCCGCGCCACGGCCCGCGACCTGGTCCGTCCGGTGCCCGAACTGGCCACGGGCACCACGGTGTCCGAGGCCGTCGAGCACCTGCGGCAGCGCCGCTCCTCGCTCGCGGTCGTACGGGACGCGGCCGGCGAGGTCACGGCCCTGGTGAGCCTGGACGACCTGCTGGTCCACCTGATGGGCCCGCAGACGGGCTGAGGGGCGCGCGGGGCGGCCGAGGCGCGCGGGCCCGGCGCGCGGCGCGGGCGGCGTGCCTACGATGGCGGGTATGTCTTCGAGTGACGCGTCCTCAGCCGCGGGCCCCGCGCACCAGCGCACGCCCGGCTCCCGCGAGCTGGTGGCGGCGGCGGGAGTCTTCGCGCTCCTCGCCGACCCCACCCGGCTGCACCTGGTGTGGGTGCTCGCGCGGGCCGAGTCGGACGTGACGGCGCTGGCCGCGGCGGTCGGGGCGGCCCGCCCCGCGGTCAGCCAGCACCTGGCCAAACTGCGGCTCGGCGGGCTCGTGGAGTCCCGCAAGGACGGCCGGAGGGTCGTGTACTCGCTGCCCGACGGGCACATGAGACGGCTCGTCGTGGAGGCGATCAGCCACGCCGACCACCAGGTGACGGGCGAACCCTGGCACGACTGAGGGCGACCGGAGACAATTCAATACGTGCGCACCCATGCACATGTCGGCTACGGTGAAGGCCCGCAGCCGACCGAGGGGTGCCGCGATGCCGTCCGTCCTGAGGAACCGCACCTACCGCCGCCTGTTCACCGCCCAGGCCGTGGCCCTCGTCGGCACGGGCCTCGCGACGGTCGCGCTCAGCCTCCTCGCGTACGACCTCGCCGGCGGCGACGCGGCGGCCGTCCTCGGGGCGGCGCTGACGGTCAAGATGGTGGCGTACGTGGGGATCGCGCCCCTCGCCGGCGCCGTCGCCGACCGCGTCCCGCGCCGGGCGCTGCTCGTCTCCATGGACTTGATCCGGGCCTGCGTCGCGCTGAGCCTGCCGTTCGTGACCCAGGTCTGGCAGGTGTACGTCCTGGTCTTCCTGCTCCAGGCCGCCTCCGCCTGCTTCACCCCCGTCTTCCAGGCCACCATCCCCGAAGTCCTGCCGGAGGAAAGGGACTACACCCGGGCCCTGTCGCTCTCCCGCCTGGCCTACGACCTGGAGAGCCTGTTCAGCCCCGCGCTGGCCGCCGCGCTGCTCTCCTTCGTCCCGTACGGCCGGCTCTTCACCGGCACCGCCGCGGGCTTCGCCGCCTCGGCCGCCCTGGTCGCCTCCGTCCTGCTGCCCGCGCCCCGCCCGGCCCCCCGCGAAGGCGGCGCCTACGCGAGGATCGCCTTCGGCGCCAGGCTCTTCCTGGCCACTCCGCGCCTGCGCGCCCTCCTCGCGCTCGACCTCGTGGTCGCCGCCGTCGGCGCGCTCGTCCTCGTCGGCACCGTCGTCCTGGTCCGCGACACCCTCGGGCGCCCCGCCGGGGACGTCCCGCTCGCCCTCGGCGCGTACGGGGCGGGCTCCATGGCGGTCGTCCTGTCGCTGCCCCGGCTGCTGGACCGGCTCGACGACCGGACCCTGATGCTCCCCGCCGCGGGCCTGCTGACCGGCACCCTCGGCGTCGTGGCGCTCGGCCTGGCGGCGGCCGGCCCGGGCGCCGCCTGGCGGTGGCCCGCGCTGCTGGCCGCCTGGGCCCTGACCGGAGCGGCGACCTCGGTGATCCTCACCCCCGGCGGACGCCTCGTGCGCCGCTCGGCCGGGACGCCGGACCTGCCCGCGGCGTACGCGGCCCGCTTCTCCCTCACGCACGCCTGCTGGCTGCTCGCCTACCCGCTGGCCGGCGTCCTCGCCGCCGGGCCAGGACCGGCCGTCGCGGCGGGCGCGCTGACCGTCCTCGCGCTGGCCGGGACGCTGGCGGCGGTCCGGTTCTGGCCCCGCGAGGACCCGGCCGCGCTCGACCACGCCCACCCCGAACTACCGGGCGATCACCCGCACTTGGCGGGCCTCGGGCCGAGCCACCGGCACGACTTCCACATCGACGTCCTGCACCCGCACTGGCCCGCGACGGTCCGCGGGACGGCGCCGGGCCCTGTGTACGGGCGGGGTGCGGCTGGTTCATGATGGGCGCGCCATGCCGTGGACCAGCCGCAGCCGATCCGGGCGTCGCCCCGGCGCGGGACCGGACGGCGACGCGGCCGGACGCGTGGCGCGGGCGGGCGTGTTCAGCGGCGTCGGCACCGCCCTCGCCGTCACGGCCCACCACCTGGCCTCGGGCGACGCCCCGGCCTGGGGCGCGGCGCTGAGCGGCGCCGCCCTCCTGTTCCTCCCCGCCCTCGTCCTCGTACGCCGGTCCCGCGCGCTCCCCGCCGTGGCGGCGGCGACACTGGCGGCCCAGGCCCTGCTGCACAGCTGGTTCGCGGCGCCGCACGCGGTGCACGCGGTGCACGCGGTGCATGGAGGCGGTGGCGGGGGCGGGGGCGGCGGCATGGCGCCGGCGCACGCGCTGGCCGCGCTGGCGGTGGCGTGGCTGACGCAGAGGGCGGACACGGCGGTACGCGCGGCGGCCCGAGCCGCACGGGAACACCTGGCGGCGCTGCGCGCCACCGCGCGACGCGCCCCGGTCCCGCCGCTCCCCCCGCTTCCACCGGACGTCCTCCACTGGGCGCCCCCGCCGCCCCCGCGCCGCCGGACGGGAACCGTCCCCCTGAAACACCCGATGGCGAGGAGAGGCCCTCCGTGAAAGCCCGTGGGAAGCCCATCGGTGCGCCCCGGATGCGCCCCGGATGCGCCCCGGACGCGCACCGAAAGCGCACGGAAGACGCATGGGAAGCGCGTCGGAAGCGCAGGGGAAGCCCACTTCGCACCCACGCCCGACCGGCACCACAGGTTCCGCGCCGGCCCCTCATCAGCACTCCTCCCTCCTCCCTCCTCACCATCGACGGAGCCACCATGTCCCGAACAGCCCGCCGGGCGCGCGTCCCGCTCGTCGCCGCGGCGACGCTCGCGGCGTCCATCGCGCTCGCCACCCCCGCCTCGGCGCACGTCGAGGTCGAGGCGAAGGGCGCCCGAGCCCTCGCCGAGAACGTCGAACTCTCCTTCACCGCCGAGTCGGAGTCGACCTCGTCCGGCATCACCCGGCTGGAGGTCGTCCTCCCCGAGGGCCTCAAGCCCGCGGACGTGGTCTACAAGAGCGGCCCGTCGGGCTGGCGGCTCACCCCGACCGCCCGCGGCTACGCGGTGTCGGGCCCGGCCGTGGCGGCCGGGGAACCGGCCGCGTACAAGGTCGTCGTCCGCAGACTGCCGGACGCCAGGTCGCTGGCGTTCAAGACGCTCCAGACCTACGGGGACGGGCGCGTGGACCGCTGGATCGAGGTGGAGAAGGCCCACGAGACGGACGGCCACGCGGGCAACCCGGCCCCGACCCTGAACCTGGGCCCGGCGGCGACCCCGACCCCGACACCCCCGCCGCCCACCGCCTCCGCCACGACCACTCCCGCGCCCCAGCCGCCGTCGCCCACCACGGCCGCTCCGGCGCCCCCGAAGGCGTCGGCCGAGGACCCCCCGGCCGACGGCACCTCCTCTCCGGCGACGGCCCTCACGATCACGGGCGTGATCGTCCTCCTGGTGGCCCTGGCCGGAGCCTGGTGGTGGCACCGCCGCAGGGGGCGCGCCGAGAGCTGACGGGGCTGACGGCCCTGACGGGGAACGGGGCGGGGAGGGGCGGGGAGGGGAGGGCGAGGGCGAGGGGAGAACGGGGGAGGGGGAGCGGGCTCGGTATGCGCCGCACAGCCCAACGGAGCTCCCCCGTGCGGGGGCGAACGAACGTTTCCCCCGTTCCCCTTCCCGCCCGGCACGGACATGATCGGCGCGACCGGTCGGGTCCGCTCGGGGCCCTGGCCTCCGCGGAAGGTGCCTGTCCGTGTTCATCGTCATCGCCGTCGCCGTCGCCGCCCTGCTCGCGGGGCTGGCCGCGAACCGCTACCTCCGGCCCCGGCTGCTGAACGAGGACGACGACACCGGGATGGCCGTCAAGGACCTGGTCGGCCCGCTGCTGACGCTGACGGTGCTGCTGCTGGCGTTCGTCCTGGTCACGGCCAACGGCTCGTACGGGAAGGCGGAGGTCGCCTCGCGCGGTGAGGCCCGCGCGCTCGACCAGCTCGTCGAGACCGCCGAGTACGCGCCGGAGGCGCAGCGCGGGCGGATCCAGGCGGACGCGGTCTGCTACGCCCGCGCCGTCCGGACCCAGGAGTGGCCGGCGATGGCCGACGGGGAGGGCTCGTCCGCCCCCAGCGCGTGGTCGACCGACTTCCGGCTGGCCTTCCGCGACCTACAGGGCCAGCCGGTCTTCGGGATGCTGATCGCCGCCGACAACAAGCGCTCCGACGAACGCGAGGAGCGGCTGACCCAGGCCACCGCGAGCATCCCCAGCGCCATCCTGTGGTTCCTGCTCGCCACCCTGACCATCACCGTCATCGGCCTCGGCATCTGTCTGCCCCGCAGGAACAACCGGGGCCAGATCATCACCCTGGTCGTCATCACGGCACTGCTGACCACGACCCTGTGCATCATCCGGGACGTCGACCGCCCCTTCGGCGGGATCATCAACGTCGAACCGACCGCGATCGCCGAGGCCGAACGGCAGGCCACCCGTGACTTCCTCGCCCACCACTCGGCCGACCAGCTCCCCTGCGACGGCCGGGGCGACCGCCGGGTCGTCTGACGGGCCGTCCGCCGGGCTGTCCTTCGGGCCGCCTGACGGGCTGTCCGACGGAGAGCTTCAGGCGGCCTCGGTGAGGGCGGACCGGTCCGTACGGGGTGCCTGCGGGGCGGTCGCGACGAGGGCGGCCGGTGCGGCGCTCCCCTCGTGGCGCGGCCACAGGAGGAGGGCGCCGACCGTTCCGGCCGCCGCGAGGACCGCGAGGACGGACCAGGTGACGGTGAAGCCGGCGGCGCTGCCGAGCCAGCCCGCCACGGGGTAGGTGACCAGCCAGGCCAGGTGCGACAGGGAGAACTGGGCGGCGAACGCCCCGGGAAGCGCGTTGCGGGCCACGGAGGCGCGCAGGACCTTGCCGGTCGGGGTGATGACGAGCGCCATGCCGACGCCGATCGCGCCCCAGACGACGGCCGTGCCGGTCCAGGTGAGGAGACCGGTCGCGGTGAGCGCGACGGCGGTGGCCGTGGCACCGGCGAGGACGGCGGCCCCGGCCGTCATGACGGTGCGGGGGGCCGCCCGGTCGAGGACGCGGGGCAGGGCGAGGGCGGTGAGCAGGGTGCCGGTGCCGGAGGCGGCGAGCATCCAGGCGACGTCCGACTGGGTGCCGCCGAGTCCGTCGCGGACGTGGTTGACGGTGTTGACGACGACGATCGAACCGGCCGAGGCCACCACGAGGTTGAGCGCCAGGACTCCGCGCAGCCGAGGGGTCCGGAGGAACGTCCGGATCCCGGCCGCCGCCCGGTCCCACGCTCCGGTGCGGCCGCTGGGGCGCGCTTCGGGGATGCGCGTCGACAGGACGAGCGCGGCGGAGAGCAGGAATCCGGCCGAGGTGCCGAGGAACAGCCGGTCGAAACTCAGGAACGTCAGGGCGACGGCCGCGAGCACGGGGCTGAGCAGGCTCTCCATGGTGGAGGCGACCTGGGAGGCGGACAGGGCCCGCGTGTAGTCGGCCTCGTCGGTGACGATGTCGGGGATGACGGCCTGGAACGTCGGCGTGAACGCGGCGGAGGCCGCCTGGAGCAGTCCGATCAGCACGTAGACGTGCCACACCTCGGTGACCAGCGGCAGGGCCAGGACCACGAGGCCGCGGACCGCGTCGAGGAGGAAGAGGAAGGTCCTTCTGGGGAGCCGGTCGACGTACGCGGCGGCGAGCGGCGCGATGGCCACGTACATGGCCATCTTGATGGTCAGGGCCGTGCTGAGCACGGCGCCGGCGCGCGGACCGGCGAGGTCGTAGGCGAGGAGCCCGAGGGCCACCGTGGTCAGCCCGGTCCCGAACAGGGCGATGACCTGGGCGCCGAACAGATGGCGGTAGTCGCGGATGGCGAAGAGGCGCATGGCGGGTTCCTTCCGTGTCCATGCGGCGGGGCGCGCCCCCGGGGCGGGGGCCGCGCCCCGCGGTTACAGGCGGGGGAATCGGATGCGGGCCGGGCCGGACAGCTCATGACGCTCCTTCAGGGGACGGGCTCTCAGTGGTGGCCGTGGTGGCTGTGGTGGCCGTGCTGCTCATGGTGGTTCCCGTCGTGCGCGGGGGCGGCCTCGGCGGTGTGGACGGTGAACTCGGCGGTCCGGACGCGGCCTTCGTGCTGGAAGTCCAGGTAGAGCCGGTAGGCCCCGGCCGTGGGCGCGACCGCCATGAAGCTGATCGCGGGCCCGGGCGCGGTGGTGCCGTCGCCGGGGTGGCCCTCCGGGTGGACGTGGAGGTAGCCCAGGTCACCGACGCGCAGGGCCACGAGGTGTCCGTAGGCGGCCAGGTAGGGCTCCAGGTCGGTGACGGGCCGGCCGTCCCGGCCGACGCTGAGGGTCAGTTCGCTCGCCTGGCCCGGCACCAGCGTGCCGTCGAGGGTGACGGTGTACGCGTCGACGTGCGCGGTACGGGCGGCCTCGGGGAGCGGCCTGGGGTCGTACGCCCCGGGGACCGCGACGTCTATCCCCAGCGTCAGCGTCCCGTCGTGGCCGGCCGGGTGGATGTCGGTGAAGAACCTCCAGTCCCCGGGCTCCAGGTCCAGCGTGGTGTGCCAGTGCCCCTTGTCGTCCCGCACCGGGTGCACGTGCTGGAACCCGGCCGTGTCCCGTCGGACGGCGATGAAGTGGAGCTCCTTCTCGTGCTCGGCGACAAACTCGGTGACCGGCTGCCCGTCGGGCCCGGTCACCCGGAACCCGATGTGCTGCCGAGGCCCGGCGGCGAGGATCGTGGAGTCGACTTCGAGGGTGAACCCGTCGGCGGAGACGGCGAGCCCGCCGGCCTGCCCGCCACCGTGGGCGCCGTGACCGGCGTGGCTGTCGTGGCCGGTGTGGCCGGTGTGGTTCTGCATGGTGACTCCCCGGTGTGTGGTGGCGCCTCGTCCGCTCTGGACGATGATCAGAACCATATACCCCCGGGGGGTATTCCCGCGAGATGAAATCGCGCCGGAGACGAAGACCGGGGAGGAAGACCGGAGGCGAAGACCGGGGAGGAAGGCCGGGGAAGAAGACCGGGGGAGGAAGGCCGGAGGCGAAGACCGGGGAGGAAGGCCGGGGAAGAAGATCGGTGAAGAAGGCCGGAGAACGAGCTGACCGCCCGCTCCGGGACCGCAGGTGCCGCGCTGGAGCGGCCCAGGGCGTACAGGACGCGGCGCGCGGACGCCCGTACCGCCGCCGACGCCGCGTACCACTACGCCCCAGCCCCCCGCCCCGTACGTCCCTGCCCTACGCCCCCTGTCCCCGTCCGGCCCGCACGCCGTCCTTGACGCGCCGGCCGATGCCCGGGTCGATGGAGGTCCAGTACGTGAACGCGCGCTCCAGGACCGGCTCGCTCACGCCGTCCAGGAGGTGGCCGACCACGTTCTCCACGAGCCGGTCGCGCGCCGCGTCGTCGAGGACCTCGCGGACGAGGGTGCCAGCCTGCCCCCAGTCGTCGTCCTCGGCGTGCGCGACGTACGCCGCCCGGGTGATCTCACCCTCGACGGCCCAGCTCGGCGGGGTGCCGTAGCGCTCGGTGTCGGCGGCGGGGCCGCCCTTGGAGTTGGGGGCGTAGACCGGATCCGATGTCTTGCGGAAGGCCATCGCGCCGTCCTTCGAGTACGTGTGGACGTCGACGACGGGGGCGTTCACCGGAAGCTGCTGGTAGTTGGTGCCGATCCGGGCCCGGTGGGCGTCCGGGTACGAGAACAGCCGGCCCAGCAGCATCCGGTCCGGGCTCGGGCCGATCCCGGGGACGAAGTTGTTCGGCTGGAACGCGGCCTGCTCGATCTCGGCGTGGTTGTCGGTGGGGTTGCGGTCCAGCGTCATCCGCCCCACCGGGACGAGCGGGTAGTCGCCGTGCGGCCACACCTTGGTGAGGTCGAACGGGTTGAACCGGTAGCCCGCCGCGTCCTCGTACGGCATCACCTGCACGTTCAGCGTCCAGGACGGGAAGTCGCCGTCCCGGATGTGCTCGAACAGGTCCCGCACGTGGCAGTCGGTGTCGACGCCCGCCATCCGGTCGGCCTCGGCCTGGGTGAGGAACTCGACGCCCTGGTCCGTCTTGAAGTGGTACTTCACCCAGAAGCGCTCGCCGGAGGCGCTGATCCACATGTACGTGTGCGAGGTGTAGCCGTTCATGTGCCGCCAGGTCCGGGGCACGCCGCGGTCGCCCATCAGCCAGGCGACCTGGTGCGCGGACTCGGGGGAGAGCGTCCAGAAGTCCCACTGCATGTCATGGTCGCGCAGATTGCTGTCCGCGCGGCGCTTCTGGGACCGGATGAAGTGCTGGAACTTCATCGGATCCTTGATGAAGAACACCGGCGTGTTGTTGCCGACCATGTCGTAGTTGCCCTCGGACGTGTAGAACTTCACCGCGAACCCGCGCGGATCCCGCCACGTGTCCGGGCTCCCCCGCTCACCGGCCACCGTGGAGAACCGGGCCACCAGGTCGGTGCGCGTCCCCGGCTGGAACAGCGCGGCCCTGGTGTAGCGGCTGACGTCGTGCGTGACCTCGAACCGCCCGAACGCCCCACTGCCCTTCGCGTGCGGCTGGCGCTCCGGGACGCGCTCCCGGTTGAACTGCGCCATCTGCTCGATCAGGTACGCGTCCTGGAGGAGAACGGGCCCCGCCGGCCCCGCGGTGAGCGAATGCTCGTCGCTCTCCACCGGCGCCCCGGAGTCGGTCGTCGTGGCGGGTCGGCTCTCGGTCATCACACAGCCCTTCGTCGTCGCAGACACCCCGCCCCGCCCCACCCTGACCCGCCCCGCCCTCCTCCGCGACTCGGGAGACGCCGGGGCGGCGGACCGGCGAGGCCCTCGCGGGGGTCGGCCAGGGCCAAGGCCAGGGGCAGGGCCAAGGTCAGGGCCAGGCCGGAGCCGTATGGGAACCTGAGGACGATGGAGAATCATCAGTTAGTAGCATGAAGATCCCGTTTTGCCCTCTTTAGGGTGGGGGGACAGAACCCGCTCGGCCGCCCCGTCTCGCGCCGACCGCGCCCCCCGGACCCACCACCAGAGGAACACCGTGTCCCGCTCTCGCCACTCGTGCTGCTCCGTCGTCGCCATCGGCGGCCTCGTCGTCCTGCTGGTCGCCGGTGCCGCCTTCGTGGCGAACAGCACCTGGTTCGCCAAGAAGGTCGGCGGCTCCTGGGACATCACCTACGAGGGGACCGGCGGCCGGGCCGGTACGGGACAGGCGTCCGACGTGCGCTACGCCCACAGCCCGGACCGCAACGGTTCCGTGCCCCGGGAGGAGACGACCGGGCCGGTGAGCCTGCCCTGGAGCCGGCAGGTCTTCGTCGGATTGGGGGACCGGGCCCGGGTGGAGGTGCGCCCCGCCGGGAACGGGACAGCCGCGTGCCGCATCCTCCTGGACGGTATCCGGGTGGTCGCGGAAGGCACGTCCCCCGCCCCGGGCAAGCCGGCCGTCTGCGAAGTCACCACCAGCGACACGCCCGGCAAGTGGCCGCACTGACGGCAAGCGTCGCCGGTCGCACGCCCTCACGCGCGTCCAACCTCAATGGTCGTCTGATGCGGCAGCTCCTTGATGGGGTGGCTGTCTGATTCAGGATCTACTGAATTCACTCTTCACTTGATTCAGTCGACACTGTACTGTCGGCATTCATGGAGACATCGCACCCGTCCGGCATCGCGGTCGCCGTGGATGCCGGGGCACTGGCGAGGGTCGGCACCGCCCTCGCGGACGAGAACCGCCGCAGGCTGCTGCTGGCCCTGCTCGAAGCCCCCGCATACCCCTCGGACCTGGCCGACGCCCTCGGCATGACGCGGGGCAACGTCTCGAACCACCTGTCCTGTCTGCGCGGGTGCGGACTCGTGCGGACCGTCTCCGTCGGGCGCCGGGTCCGTTACGAGCTGGCCGATCCCCGGCTCGCCCACGCGCTCTCCGAGCTGGCCTCGCTGGTGCTCCTGGTCGACCAGGCAGCCGCGAGCGCTGAGCCCTGCGCCCCGGACGACTACGCCGGAGCCCCCGCCCCCGCCGCCGACGCCTGCGACGCGGACGACGCCTGCCGCACCGCCGACACCGTCACTGTCGACATGCCGCAGGTGTCCCGTGGCTGACGCCTGCTGCGGCACCGACACCCCCGCCGCCCCGCCTTCCGCCGCCGACGTGGCCGCACTCCCCTCGGCCGTCTGGCAGGTGCGCGAACTCCAGGCCGCCGCCCTCTCCGGCGTCCTGCTCGGGATGTCCCTGCTGCTCCCCGACGGCTGGGCCACCGCCGGCGCGCTGGCCGCCCTCGCTGTCGGCGCCGCCACCTTCGTCCCCGGCACCCTGCGGGGCCTGGCGAGGGGGCGCCTCGGCGTCGGCCTGCTGATGGCCATCGCCGCCGCCGGCGCCGTCGCCCTCGGCGAGTACGGCGAGGCCGCCACCCTCGCCTTCCTCTTCTCCATAGCCGAAGGCCTCGAAGGCTACGCCGTCGCCCGCACGCAGCACGGTCTGCGCGCGCTCCTCGACCTCGTACCGGCCACGGCGACCGTCCGGCGCGACGGCGTGGAATACGAGGTTCCCGCCGCCGGACTCCGCGTCGGCGACGTTCTTCTCGTCAAGCCCGGCGAGCGGATCGCCACCGACGGGACCGTGACCGCCGGTCGCAGCGCGCTCGACACCTCCGTGGTCACCGGTGAGTCCGTTCCCTCGGAAGCCGGTCCCGGCGCCGAGGTCTTCGCCGGCTGCGTCAACGGCGCGGGCGCCCTGGAGATCGGCGTCACGGCCACCGTCGAGGACAACTCCCTCGCCCGCCTGGTCCACACCGTCCACGAGGCCCAGGAACGCAAGGGGGCGAGCCAGCGCCTCGCGCAGAGGTTCGCCCGGCCCCTGGTCCCCGGCGTCCTCGTCCTCGCCGCCCTGATCGCCGTCCTCGGCAGCCTCTTCGGCGACCCGGGCGTCTGGATCGAACGCTCCCTCGTCGTCCTCGTCGCCGCCGCCCCCTGCGCCTTCGCCCTGTCCGTCCCGGTCGCCGTCGTCGCCGCGATCGGCGCCGCGTCCAAGGCGGGCGTCCTGCTCAAGGGCGGCGCGGCCGTCGAAGCCCTCGGCAAGGTCAGGGTCGTCGCCGTCGACAAGACCGGCACCCTCACCCGTAACGAGCCGTCCGTCATCGACGTCGTCCCGGCCGCCGGCCACACCCGCGCGGACGTCCTGGCCGTGGCCGCCGCGCTGGAGGCGCGCAGCGAACACCCCCTCGCCGCCGCCGTCCTGGCCGCCGCCGACACCACGGCGGTGATCCCCGCCGACGACGTCGAGGCCGTCCCCGGCAACGGCCTCACCGGAACCGTGGCGGGCCGTCCCGCCCGCCTCGGCAAGCCCGGCTTCGTCGCCTCCGGCCCCCTCGCCGACGACGTGCTGCGACTCCAGGACGCCGGAGCCACCGTCGTCCTCGTCGAACACGACGGCCGGCTCCTCGGTGCACTCGCCGTCCGCGACGAGATACGCCCCGAGGCCGCCGACGCGGTGAAGGCGCTCCGCGCCCAGGGCGTCAGGGTCGTCATGCTGACCGGTGACAACGCCCGTACCGCCGCCGCCATCGGCGCCGCCGCCGGGATCGACGACATCCACGCCGAGCTCCTCCCCGAGGACAAGGCCCGCATCGTCACCGAACTCCGCGCCGCCCACGGCCCCGTCGCCATGGTCGGCGACGGCATCAACGACGCCCCCGCCCTGGCCACCGCCGACGCGGGCATCGCCATGGGAGCCATGGGCAGCGATGTCGCCGTCGAGGCCGCCGACATCGCCCTCATGGGCGAGGACCTGCGTCGCCTCCCCGACGCCCTCGCCCACACCCGGGCCGCCCGTCGCGTCTTCACCCAGAACCTGCTGATGTCCGGCGGCATACTCGTCGCCCTCGTCCCCCTCGCGGCCACCGGCGTCCTGGGCCTCGCCACCGTCGTCGCCAGCCACGAACTGGCCGAGGTCCTGGTCATCGGAAACGGCATCCGCGCCGGCCGCGGGAAGCACCTGCCCGCCCACCCGCCCCTGCGCGCCTCCAGGGAAACCCCGGCCCCCGCACGGCGCCCGGCCCCCGCGGCGGCACTGGCGGGCCCGGTCCTCCTGCCTCCGAGCATGGCGGCTCCGGCCGCGCCCGCGGGCCGGAAGCCGGGCGGAGGCTGCTGCGGCGACTCCTGCGGATGCGGCGACGGCTGACGGGGAGGTGACGCCCGCCCGCCCACGCTCTCGCGGTATGCCTCGGCGTACGTGACCTCAGCGCGTTCCTCTTGCCCGAGTGGCTGTCTCCTGATTTCTGGGGGAACACTGTTCAGCGAGAAAATTCCGCAGAGCCCAGCGCGGACTGCGACTGTCCGTTGTTCCGCGACGGTCCCCGCCGGGGAAAGACCGGGCCCGCGTGGTTTCCACTGGCCTCGCGATCTGCGGGACTGCTTGACATCGACAGTGCACGAGAATCCCCCGCTCACGGCTTACGCCGTGGCCCGCTCGTCGTGGGCCACAGCGCGGTCCGGCGTGCCGGGAAGTTGACACGTCGAGGTATGGGAGCGGTTCGATGGAGGAACCTACTGGGTCCGGGTCGAGGGCCGGTGCGCCGGTTCGTTATGACGTGGTGGTCATCGGCTCCGGTTTCGGTGGCAGTGTGAGTGCGCTGCGCCTGTCGGAGAAGCACTATCGCGTCGGTGTCCTGGAAGCGGGCCGCCGGTGGGAGCCCGAGGAGTTCCCCGCGAATTCCTGGCACGTACGCCGCTGGCTGTGGGCGCCGAGGCTGGGGTGCCTGGGGCCGCAGCGACTCACCATGCTGGGCAACTGTTTCGTTCTGGGAGCCTGCGGGGTGGGCGGCGGGTCGCTCGTGTACGGCAACGCGCTGTACGAACCGCACGACACCTTCTACTCGGATCCTCAGTGGGCCCGGATCACCGACTGGCGGTCCGAGCTGGCTCCGCACTTCGACCAGGCGAAGCGCATGCTGGGTGTGCGCACCAATCCTCGCCGGACGCCGGCTGACGATCTGCTGGAGGAGGTGGGGGCGGGGCTCGGGGTCGCGCACACCGCGCACCCCACCGAGGTCGGTGTGTTCTACGGAGAGCCGGGCGTGACGGTGCCCGACCCGTACTTCGGGGGGCAGGGGCCGGACCGTGCGGGATGTACGGGCTGCGCGCGGTGCCTGACGGGGTGTCCGTACAACGCGAAGAACACCCTGCCCACCAACTACCTGTATCTGGCCGAGCGGGCGGGGGCCCGCATCCACCCGATGACCACGGTCGTGGGAGTACGGCCGCGCCGGGAGGGTGGGTACACGATCTCGGCGAAGAGCAGTACGGGCAAGGGCCGGTCCGTGTTCCTCGCGGAGCAGGTGGTCTTCGCCGCCGGTGCCATGGGTACGCAGCGGCTGCTGCACGAACTGCGTGCCAATGGCAGCCTGCCCCGGGTATCAGGGTGTCTGGGCCAGCTGAGCCGGACGAATTCCGACTCGATCCTTCTGGTCGGGACGAAGGACCGCCGGGACTTCGCCCAGGAGACCACCATCACCTCCTCGCTGCACCCCGACGCCAGCACGCATGTGCAGGTATTCCACTACGGGAAGGGCTCCAACCTGCTGTACGGGCTTTCCACGCCGCTGGTCGACGGTGAACGGCTGAGGCCGCTGCGTTGGCTGGCTGTCATCCTGCGCCGCCCGGGGGCGTTCCTGCGCTCGCTGGACCTTCGGCGCGCCTCCGAGCGGACGATCATGTTCCTGGTGATGCGGGCCGACGCGGGCTCCTTGAGCACCTACCTCAAGCGCGGCCTGTTCGGTACCCGGCTGGCCACCCGGCAGGACTCAGGGGCCCCGCCTCCGAAGTGGATTCCCGTCGCCAACGACCTCACCCGCCGGGCAGCGGCGCGGCTCGGCGGTGACCCACTGGGAACCATCTGCGACGTGTTCAACCGGCCCATGACCGCGCACTTCATGGGCGGCTGCCTGATCGGTGACTCTCCCGACACCGGAGTGATCGACCCCTACCACCGGCTCTACGGGCACCCGGGTCTCCACGTCGTCGACTCGTCGTGCCTGACGGCGAACCTCGGTGCCAACCCCGCCCTGACGATCACCGCGCAGGCCGAGCGGGCCATGGCCCTGTGGCCCAACCGCGACGGCCCGGACCCGCGCCCGCGCCTGGGCGCACCGTACCGGCGCATCCAGCCTGTGGCCCCGGTCAAACCCGCGGTTCCGCCCTTGGCCCCCGGTGCCCTGCGCACCCCGGCTTCCAGCTGAGGTCGCCCCTGGGCGTGGCCCGTGGCGCCCGCCGTCGCTCCCTTCCCTCCCGTAGTCGCGGATACTGACAGGAGATTTGATCCGATGCCGGAATCGAGGACCACCGAACAGGCCGCGCCCACGTACCCGGTGTTGGATTCCCTGACCACTCCCGCCTCTCTGCGCACCCTCAGCGCCCGGCAACTATCCGACCTCGCTACGGAGATCAGGGCCTTCCTGGTCTCCTCGGTGGCCGCACGCGGCGGCCACCTGGGAGCGGGTCTGGGCACGGTGGAACTGTGCCTTGCCCTGCACCGGGTCCTTGAATCACCCCGGGATGTGATCCTCTTCGACACCGGGCACCAGGCATACCCCCACAAGGTCCTCACCGGGCGCGCGCCGCACTTCGCCCGGCTGCGGCAGGCCGGCGGGCTGTCCGGTTATCCGAGCCGGGCGGAGTCCGTCCACGACTGGATCGAGAATTCCCACGCCTCGACCGGCCTGGCCTACGCCGACGGCCTCGCCAAGGGGATCGCGCTGGGTCCCGCACCGAGGCGCAGGCGGGTGGCAGTGCTGGTCGGTGACGGGGCACTGACCGGCGGCATGGCATGGGAGGCGCTGAACAACATCGGGGGCGCGCCGCACCGGCCGCTGGTGATCCTCCTCAACGACAACGGCCGCTCCTACGACCCGACCGTCGGCGGGCTCGCCTCGCACCTGGCCCGGCTGCGTTCGGCCGGGCCGGGCGGCACGCGACTCCAGCTCACCGGGAACGTGTTCACGGAGCTGGGCCTGGGCTACCTGGGACCCGTCGACGGCCACGACACGCTCGCCGTCGAGCAGGCCCTGCACACCGCGGTGGCAGCGGGGCGGCCGGTGGTGGTGCACGCCATCACGGCCAAGGGGCACGGCTACCCGCCGGCGGAGGCCGACCAGGCGGACCGCCTGCACGCCTGCGGGGTGATCGACCCGGGAACGGGACTGCCAGTGAAGAAGGCGGCGCCGACCTGGACGGAGGCGTTCGCCGAGGAGATCACCGAGATCGGCGCGCGGCGCAGGGACGTGGTGGCGATCAGTGCCGCGATGCGGCTGCCGGTGGGGCTGGGCGCGTTCTCCGGGAGGTTCCCCGACCGGTTCTTCGACGTCGGCATCGCCGAACAGCACGCGGTGACCTCCGCCGCCGGAATGGCCATGGCCGGTCTGCACCCCGTCGTCGCCGTCTACGCCACGTTCCTGAACCGGGCCTTCGACCAGGTCCTCCTGGACGTGGGCTTGCACGGCCTTCCTGTCACGTTCGTCCTGGACCGGGCAGGGATCACCGGGCCCGACGGGCCCAGCCACCACGGGGCCTGGGACGTCGGGATGCTGTCGCTGGTGCCGCGGATGCGGATCGCCGCTCCCCGGGACACCACCCGGCTGCGTGAGTTGCTGCGCGAGGCGATCGCCATCGACGACGGTCCCACCACCCTGCGCTACCCCAAGGCCGGCGCGGGCGCGGACATCCCTGCCGAGGAACGCGTCACCGGCTTCGACGTGCTGCACCGCGCGAGTCGGTCCGATGTCCTGCTGGTCGCGGTGGGGCCCCTGGCCGGTCCCTGCCTGGCGGCAGCCGAGGAACTGGCCGCCCAGCAGATCTCCTGCACCGTCGTCGATCCGCGCTGGATTCACCCGCTCGACCCGCACCTGGCCGCCTTCGCCGCCGGGCACCGGCTCGTCGTCACCGCAGAGGACTCCACCCGCAGCGGTTCCCTCGGCCAGAATCTGGCCGCGATCCTCGCCGCCGGCGGTTCACGGTCCCTCGTGCGCAACCTCACGCTCCCCGCCGCGTATATCCCCCATGCCTCCCGCGAGGACCTCCTCGCCGCGCATTCTCTCGACGGCCCCGGCATCGCCCGAACCGTCCGCCGCGCCCTCCACAGCGCCCTCCCCGAGGGCGCGACGCCCCCACCGGCCCCGGCCCTGTAGCGGGCCGCTGCGGCGCGACCGCGCCATCCGCACGAACGCTGACCGTCGACAGGCGCCCGAACGACGAACCGGAGCCCCACGATGAAGCACCGACACCCCGGACCGCCCCGCACCCCGCCGCACGCGGGCCAGGCTCCCGCACCCCCCACGCAACCGGGAACACGCATCGTGAGAGCGGTCGTCTGCGACCTGGACCTCACCCTGACCACCCGCAGCTCGGTCGTCGAGGTCAACCGGGCCCTGAAAGCACCCGCCGCGGAACTGACGGCCCTCTACCACGAATACCGCTTCGGCGACACCGGCAACGACGAACTCGCCAGACGCGTCACCGAGTTGTGGACCCGCAGAGGCCCGGTCGACCGCTCGGTCATCGAGAACGTGTTCCGCACCATTCCGCTGCGGCCACGAGCCGAGGAGTTCATCACCACCCTGCACCGCCACCACGTGCCCGTCGCGCTCATCAGCAGCAGCTTCCGCACCTACGCCCACATCATGGCGGACCGCCTCGGCACCCCCCACGCCTACGGCAACGCCGAGCTGGAATACGACTCCCACGACCACCTGACGAACATCTCGTTCATCCGCCCCGAAGCAGACCTGAAAGTCGACCAGCTCAAGCACTTCTCCCGCGAAACCTCCGTGCCCACCCCCGACGTCCTCGTCATCGGCAACGGACCCAACGACCTGGGCATGTTCGAAGCGACCGGAAACGCCATCCTGATCACCGGCACTCCACGCCAGGACACGGATCCCCGCTGGTCAACCGCCCAGTCCCTGGAAAACGTCTTCGGCATCCTCCGCAACGCCGCACTCGGACACCACACCTCGCCCTCCACCCAAGGCCCCGAGCCCCGGGAGCCGCCCCCCACCCCCAGCCGGCAACCCGACCCGCCCCGCCGGAACGTCTGCACACCTCGGCACGCGAACCCCGTCAACGAGTAACAGCCGATCCCCCCCACGCCTCGACCCGTCTCTGGCGTGAGCGCCTCGGCGGTGCCGCCGGGCCCGGAAGCGACGACCCGGTTCATCCGTGCGGAGCCCGGGACGTCGCTGTGCACGTCGGCAGGGGCAGCTCAGGTGGCACCCAGGTGGCACCCAGGTGGCACCCAGGTGGCACCCAGGTGGCAGGGGAAGGGACAGGAACGGCCGCGGGCGGTGAGATGCGGAAGCCGCGGCCACCGAAGCGGCGTCAGCGCAGGGGGACAGGCCCCCTTGCGGACAAGCCGCGCACCTTGGCGCCGATGGCCCGGTCCATGACGTCCAGGCTTATGAGGTTGAACGGCTTGTTGAGGTTGCGCATCAAAGAGTCCTGTGAGGGGCGGTAGATGCCGTATTCGTACTGATGGCCGCCCTGGAACGGCCCGATGACACCTCCGTCAGGCGTGCTCCTGCCGAGGTAGGACGCCCACTTGGAGCCGCGCGGGTCGGTGGTGACATTGGGTTCGCCGGGCTCGGAGCCGGAGTAGGCGGTGCCCGGCGTGTAGTACTCGTCCGCCAAGTGACCGACGGAGTGGCCCAGTTCATGGATGGCGATGCGCCCCGCGCTTGTGTTGCCGCCCGATACGGTGGCCAGGCTGGGGTATCCGGCTCCGCCGTACTTCGTGCTGTTGGCCAGTGCCACGACGGCGTCCGCGCCGGGGGCCTGCGAGGTGTACGCGGCCGCCTTCGACTCGTTCAGGCACAGAAGCCGCTCCAGGCCGCCGCAGTTGAAGTACATGTCGAGTGCGGTGTCGCGGACCGTGCCCGGAGAGGGGTCGTTGTCGACGCCGGACTCCTTCGAGACGACCTCCACCAGCCACACGTTGACCAGGTCGCGGTACCGGTTCCACGGAGCCGTAGCGGCGATCTCGTCCCACTTCGTCCGGGCGTGCTGCCGCAGCAGTCCCATCTGCGATGCCGTGTAGCCGTCCCCCAGGATCACCACGTCGAACCGCGCGTCCGAAGGGCCGGTCTGCAGCAGCGGAATCACTCTCGCGGCCGAGGCCGTCTTCTTCTCGGTCTGCGAAGCCGGCGGCGTCACCTGCTTCGGTATCTTCGCCTTGAGGATTTTTCCGTCCGGAGAGAAAACCTCTCGCCATTCGGTCGGCTGTTGTGAAGGTCTAACTGCGGCACCTGCCGCGGGTATCGTCGCCAGCAATGCGGCACACAGCACAGCGAGCGCCGATAACTTCGATCCCCGGAGCATGAATTCCACCTCGTTCTGCCGATCTCGGCACATCCGCCTCCAAGCAGCGGAAGACAACAACGTGTCCCCCTGCCCACGCAGGGTCGATCCTGCACTTGAGGTGCTCGCGTCGAGGGGAACATCAGGATGGTCGCACGAGGGCTCCGAGGAGTTGCTTAAACGGCCCTTAGGGGCGAGTTAAGTCAAGGTCGGAATTCACGGGACCCGCTCCCGCAGTTCTGGCGTGCGGGGGCACACGCTGTGCCCCCGCTGCCCGCGAACCGCCGGTGAGCTGACATCCACTCCCCGGCGCCGCGCGTTCTCCCCAGATTCTCCCCAGGGGTGCTGATCGCACCCTCCACCGTGTTCACGTTTGTGAAGTCGATCAGGTGGCGCCTGGGCCCCGCTACAGCCAGTCCTTCTTCTTGAAGACCACGTACAGGCCCACGCACACCACCGCCATCAGCAGCACGGCGAACGGATAGCCCGCCGTCCAGTGCAGCTCCGGCATGTTGTCGAAGTTCATGCCGTAGATGGTTCCCACGAGTGTGGGTGCGAACAGAATCGCCGCCCACGAGGAGATCTTCTTGATCTCCTCGTTCTGTTCGAAGCCCGCCTCCGCCAGCGCGCGCATCTCCGCGTTCTGCTGCTGGGTGACCAGGGTCGCGTTGACCGTCAGGATCTCCGTCAGGGCCTGGCGGAAGCCGTCGACGCGTTCGCTCGTGTGGGTGACGTGGTCGGCGACGTCGCGGAGGTAGCGCTGGAGTTCCTCGTCCGTGCCGTACTTGGTGAAGCCCGCCATCAGGCCGTGCAGCATTCCCACCAGGGGGCGGGTGGCACGCTGGAACTCGACCATCTCGCGGGAGAGTTCGTAGATGCGGCGTGACACCGCCGGGTCGCCGCCGAAGACCTCGGTCTCGATCTCGTCGATGTCGTTCTGGACACCCGCCACCACCGGCGCGTACCCGTCCACCACCGCGTCCAGGATCGCGTACAGCACCGCCTCCGGGCCCAGCGCCAGCAGGTCCGGGTCCGCCTCCATGCGGCGGCGCACCGCCGAGAGGTCCGGGGCGGCGCCGTGCCGGACCGTGATCACGAAGTCCGGGCCGACGAAGACGTGGAGTTCGCCGAAGTCCACCTCCTCCTGCGCGTCCAGGTAGCGGGCCGCCCGCAGGACCACGAACAGCGTGTCCCCGTACCGCTCCAGCTTCGGACGCTGGTGGGCCTCCCTCGCGTCCTCCACGGCCAGTTCATGCAGGTCGAACTCGGCTGCCAGTGACTGGAGTTCGCGTTCCGTCGGGCGGTGCAGGCCGATCCACGCCATGCCGTCCGGGTGCTCGCGCAGCCGGCGGAACGTCTCCGCCAGCGAGGCCGGCGAGGCGACGCGCCGGCCGTCCCGGTACAGCGCCGCCTGGACCACGCTCCGCCCCTCTTCCTCCTCCTGCTCCACCACCGCCGCGGGCGGCTCCGGAGCGCTGCGGTCCGGGTGCCCCGCGCGCGGTCGCTCAGGCGGGCGGCGCCAGGCCGCGCGGGGGCGGCGGTCCGACATGTGTCCTCGTCTCGTCGGGTGGTGATCCGGTAGGTGGATTCTTAGGCAGGATATCGGTGGGAATGTCGTTCGGGCCGGTGAGGAGAGAGGGAGTCGTTGCGGACCATAGCTGTCCTCAATGGTCGTTAGCTTGGTTCCCATGGCCCCCACGACTCCGCCCCCGGTCCTCAGCACCCGCGCCCTCAACCGCGCCACCCTCGACCGGCAGCTGCTGCTCCGGCGCTCCCCGCTCGGCGCCGAGCAGGCCGTGCGGCACCTCGTCGGGCTCCAGGCCCAGAACACCAAGCCGCCCTACCACGCCCTCGCCGCCCGCCTCGACGGCTTCCGGCCCGAGGAGCTGTCCGGGCTCATGGAGTCCCGCGCCGTGGCCCGGATCGTCTCCCTCCGCTCCACCGTCCACACCCACACCGCCGAGGACGCCGTCGTCCTGCGCCGCCTCGTCCAGGCCGGCGCCATCGACCGCGAGCTGCGCATGTTCCGCAAGGGACTCGACGGCGTCGACCTCGACCGGCTCGCCCGCCTCGCCACCGCCTACGTCGAGGAGCGGCCCCGCACGCCCAAGGAGCTCCGTGGCCACCTGCTGGAGGAGTGGCCCGACGCCGACCCGCAGGCGCTCACCATCGCCGCCCGCTGCCTGCTCCTGATGGTGCAGGCCACCCCGCGCGGGCTCTGGCGGCGCAGCGGACAGGTCGCCCTCACCACCGCCGCCGCCTGGTTCGGCGACGGCGGCCCCCTGGACGCCGCCGTCGACGACACCACCCTCGACGCGACCGTGCTCCGCTACCTCGGCGCCTTCGGGCCCGCCTCCGTCCGGGACATGCAGACCTGGTGCGGGCTCACCCGGCTGCGTCCCGCCTTCGAACGGCTCCGCTCCGGCCTGCTCGTCTTCCGCGACGAACGCGGCACCGAGCTCTTCGACCTCCCCGACGCGCCCCGGCCCGACGAGGACACCCCGGCCCCGCCGCGCCTGCTCCCCGAGTTCGACAACCTGCTGCTCTCGCACGCCGACCGCACCCGCGTCGTGCCCGCCGAGCTCCGGGGCCGCACCTGGACCGGCAACCAGGCCCACCCCGTCTTCCTCCTCGACGGCTTCCTCGCCGGGCTCTGGCGTCTTGAGGAGGCCAAGACCCGTGCGACACCTACGGCCCGTACGGCCCGTACGCGGCTCGTCCTCGAACCCTTTCGGGCGCTCACCCGGCCCCAGCGCTCCGCCCTCCTCGCCGAGGCCGAGCACACGCTGAGCCTGGTCGGGCCGGAAGGGGTGCCCTACGAGATCCTCTTCTCTGAAGGGGCGTGACCAGGGGCCGTGGTCAGGGATGGTGATCAACGCGGGTGGCCAGGGAGGGGAGGGAGAGATCGGCGCGGGTGTTCAGTGCGGACGGTCAGCGCGGGAGATCGCCGGGGCCGTCTCCGCCCCTCACGGCAGCGCCCCCGCCCGTCTCGCCGCCACCACGGCCTCCCACCTCGTGTGCGCCCCCAGCTTCCGCATCGCCGAGCGCAGGTAGCCCTTCACCGTCTCCGGGCGCAGGCCCAGCCGCCTCGCCGCCGACGCGTTCGTGGCGCCCGAGGCGACCGCCGCCAGGACGTCCCGCTCGCGGGGCGTCAGCGCCACCGCCGGGCCCGCCCCGGGCGGGGCGCCCGCCGCCGACTCCAGGCGCCCGCACACCGTGAGTAGCCGGGCCCGCAGCTCCGGGTCGGCCACCTGCGGCGCCAGCTCGCGCAGTTCCCCGTACGCCTGCCGGACCTCCTCCCAGGACGGCCCCGGACCCGTCACGCGCGCGTGCAGCTCCCGCACCTCGTCCCGCACCGCGAAGGCCTGTTCCACGTCCCGGGCCGCCGCCACCGCCGCGTCGAAGACCCGCTCCCCGATCGGCAGCGACTCCCGCAGCGCCCCGTACAGCACCCCCCGCACCGTGCGGCGCACGACCAGCGGCACCGCGATCACCGAGCGCAGCCCCTCCGCCGAGACCGGGCCGTCGTACTCGTGCGTGATGTGCCGGGCCGAGGCGTAGTCCGTCACCGCGCACGGCCGCGACAGGGCCAGGCACTTCCCGCCGAGGCCCGAGCC
Source organism: Streptomyces sp. NPDC042100 (assembly GCF_055582325.1). Classification (NCBI taxonomy): domain Bacteria; kingdom Bacillati; phylum Actinomycetota; class Actinomycetes; order Kitasatosporales; family Streptomycetaceae; genus Streptomyces; species Streptomyces sp. NPDC042100. The sequence continues at coordinate 36,839 of NZ_JBVJDK010000025.1, read as the reverse complement.
GGTCGAGATGGTCAGCCCGCGCAGCGCCGGCGTCACCGCCCCGTTCAGCTCCGCGATCCGCATCGCCCGGCCGTCGTGCAGCAGCCCCCCGAACACCACCTGGAGCCCGGTGGTGCGGCGCAGCCGCAGCAGGGCGCCCCGCAGCTCCACCGATTCGACGTGCTCGGGCACCGTGCGCTCCTTCCGCCTGATCCGCGCCACCACCCCCGAACGGGGGTAGTGAGACCTGGGTCACCGATTACACGATGTCCGGGACCGGTCCCGCAACGAGGAGGGCACATGACGGCAGCGAGCGAGACGGACGCGACGAGGGGGTTCCGGGCCGCCCGGGACTTCCTGCTCCGCCACCGGGAGGACTACGAGACGGCGTACGAGGGCTTCGCCTGGCCCCGGCCGGACCGTTTCAACTGGGCGCTCGAATGGTTCGACGTCATCGCCGCCGGCAACGACCGGACCGCCCTGCACATCGTCGAGGAGGACGGCACCGAGACGCGGCTGAGCTTCGCCGAGATGTCGGCCCGCTCCGACCAGGTCGCCAACTGGCTGCGCGCCCGGGGCGTGCGCCCCGGCGACCGGATCGTCGTCATGCTCGGCAACCAGGCCGAGCTGTGGGAGACCATGCTCGCCGCGATGAAGCTGCGCGCCGTCGTCATCCCCGCCACCCCGCTGCTCGGCCCCGCCGACCTGCGCGACCGGGTGGACCGTGGCCAGGCCCGGCACGTGGTGGTCCGCGCGGAGGACACCGCCAAGTTCGACGACGTGCCCGGTGACTACACCCGGATCGCGGTCGGTGGCGACGGTGACAGGGGTGACAGTGGTGGCGGCAGTGACGGTGGTGATGGCAGCGACGGTCGTGACGGCAGCGACGGCGGTGCAGGCCGCGACCGCCGCGACCGCCTCGCGGGATGGCTGCGCTACGAGGACGCCTCCCTCGCGTCCGCCGACTTCACCCCCGACGGCGACACCCTCGCCGACGACACCCTGATGCTCTACTTCACCTCCGGCACCACCGCCCGCCCCAAGCTCGTCGAGCAGACCCACACCTCGTATCCCATCGGCCACCTGGCCACCATGTACTGGATCGGCCTCCAGCCCGGCGACGTGCACCTCAACATCTCCTCGCCCGGCTGGGCCAAGCACGCCTGGTCCAACCTCTTCGCCCCCTGGAACGCCGAGGCGACCGTCTTCATCCACAACTACAGCCGCTTCGACCCCGCCCGCCTCATGGCCGAGATGGACAAGCACGGCGTCACCAGCTTCTGCGCGCCGCCCACCGTCTGGCGGATGCTCATCCAGGCCGACCTCGGCCAGCTCGCCACCCCGCCGCGCGAGGTCGTCGCCGCCGGCGAACCCCTCAACCCCGAGGTCATCGAGACCGTCCGGCGCGTCTGGGGCGTCACCATCCGGGACGGCTTCGGCCAGACCGAGACCGCCGTCCAGGTCTCCAACAGCCCCGGGCAGCGGCTCAAGGAAGGCTCCATGGGACGGCCCAGCCCCGGCTACCGGGTCACCCTCGTCGACCCGGTCAGCGGCGCGCCCGACGTGGCCGAGGGCGAGATCTGCCTCGACCTCGCCGCCCGCCCGGTGGGGCTGATGACCGGCTACCACGGCGATCCGGAGCGTACGGCCGAGGCCATGGCCGGCGGCTACTACCGCACCGGCGACATCGGCTCCCGCGACGCCGACGGCTACATCACCTACGTCGGCCGCGCGGACGACGTCTTCAAGGCGAGCGACTACAAGATCTCGCCCTTCGAGCTGGAGAGCGCCCTCCTGGAGCACGAGGCCGTCGCCGAGGCAGCCGTCGTGCCCGCCCCCGACCCGCTGCGGCTCGCCGTGCCCAAGGCGTACGTCGTCCTCGCGGCGGGCTGGGAGCCGGGCGAGGAGACCGCGAAGGCCCTGTTCGCGCACTCGCGCGCGGTCCTCGCCCCGTACAAGCGGGTCCGCCGCATCGAGTTCGCCGAGCTGCCCAAGACCGTCTCCGGCAAGATCCGGCGGGTCGAGCTGCGCCGTCTCACGGCCGAGGGCGGCGGCACCGAGTACGCGGAAGGGGACCTCGCGTGAGCCCCACGGACCCCCGGGCCGGTGCCGCCCCCCAGGACTCCTCGCCTCACCCCTCCTCCTACTCCCACGGCGCCTCCACCACTCCGCTCCTCGGCGACACCATCGGCGCCAACCTCGACCGGGCCGTCGCCGCCTGGCCCGATCGGGAGGCCCTGGTCGAGGTGGCGACCGGGCGCCGCTGGACGTACGCGGCGTTCGGCGCCGACGTCGACCGGCTCGCGGACGCGCTGCTCGGCAGCGGGGTCCGCAAGGGCGACCGGGTCGGGATCTGGGCGGTCAACTGCGCCGAGTGGGTGCTGGTGCAGTACGCCACCGCCCGCGTCGGCGCCGTCATGGTCACCATCAACCCGGCCTACCGGCCGCACGAGCTGGCGTACGTGCTCCGCCAGTCCGGCATCTCGCTGCTCTTCGCCTCGCTCGCCCACAAGGCCAGCGACTACCGGGCCATGGTCGAGGAAGTGCGCGCCGAATGCCCGGAGTTGCGTGAGGCGGTCTACTTCGGCCACCCGAGCTGGGACGCGCTGCTCGCCCGGACCGCCGGGGAGCTGCGCCCCGAGCCGCTCTCCTGCGACGAGCCCGTCAACATCCAGTACACCTCGGGGACGACCGGCTTCCCGAAGGGCGCCACCCTCTCCCACCACAACATCCTCAACAACGGCTACTTCGTCGGGGAGATGATCGGCTACAGCGAGCGCGACCGGATCTGCGTGCCGGTGCCCTTCTACCACTGCTTCGGCATGGTCATGGGCAATCTCGCCGCCACCTCGCACGGCGCCTGCGTCGTCATCCCGGCCCCCTCCTTCGACCCCGCCGCCACCCTGCGCGCGGTGCAGGAGGAGCGCTGCACCTCGCTGTACGGGGTGCCGACGATGTTCATCGCGGAACTGGCGCTGCCCGGTTTCGCCTCGTACGACCTCTCCACCCTCCGCACCGGGATCATGGCGGGCTCGCCGTGCCCGGTGGAGGTGATGAAGCGGGTGGTCGCCGAGATGAACATGGCCGAGGTGTCCATCTGCTACGGCATGACCGAGACCTCCCCGGTCTCCACCCAGACCCGCCGCGACGACGACCTGGAACGGCGCACCGGCACGGTCGGCCGGGTGCTGCCGCACGTCGAGGTCAAGGTCGTGGACCCGGGCACCGGCATCACCGTCCCGCGCGGCACGGCGGGCGAGCTGTGCACCCGCGGCTACAGCGTGATGCTCGGCTACTGGGACGAGCCCGGGAAGACCGCCGAGGCGATCGACCCGGGCCGCTGGATGCACACCGGCGACCTCGCCGTGCTGCGCGAGGACGGCTACGTGCAGATCGTCGGCCGGATCAAGGACATGATCATCCGGGGCGGCGAGAACGTGTACCCGCGCGAGATCGAGGAGTTCCTCTACGCCCACCCCAAGATCGCGGACGTGCAGGTCGTCGGCGTCCCCGATCCGAGGTACGGCGAGGAGATCCTGGCCTGCGTGGTCCCGCGCGACCCTGCGGACCCGCCGACCCTGGAAGACCTCACCGCCTTCTGCCGGGGCCGCCTCGCGCACTACAAGGTCCCGCGGCGGCTTGAGGTGCTGGACGCGTTCCCGATGACGGTGAGCGGGAAGGTGCGGAAGGTGGAGCTCCGGGAGCGTTACGGGGCGGGCTGACCGGCCCGCTCCCCGGGGAGCACCTGGTCCCGGGCCGGTCGCGCCGCCACCTCGCGGCGCATGCAGACCCGGGGCCAGGCGGCCAGTCCGTGCGCCGCCTCGGCCCGGCTGATCTCCCGCAGGCCCTCGCCGAGCGCCGGATCGCCCTCCTCCAGGCGGCGGAAGCCGAGCCGGGCGTAGTACGGCGCGTTCCACGGGACCTCGGTGAAGGTCGTCAGGGTCAGCGCGGTGAGACCCTGGTCCCCGGCGGCCGTCGCGAGGTGCTCGATCAGCTCCCGGCCGACGCCCCGGCGGGCGGCGTCCGGATGGACCGAGACCTGTTCGATGTGGGCGGCGCCGTCGACGGTGTCGCTCAGCAGGTAGCCGACGGGGTGGTCGGCCGCGTCCACCGCGACCCAGGCCCGGCCCGCGCGGCGGTAGCCCTCCAGGACCTCCAGCGGGAGTGGCTCGTCGTCGGCGATGTCATCCATGCCCAGGGGGCGGAATGCCTCGCCCGCGGCCCGTTCGATGTCCTGGAGCAGGGGGAGTTCGGCCGGTTCGGCCGCTCGGATGCGCATACGACAGTATGGCCCCGGCGGGGGAGGGGAGGGGCAAGGCGGGGGGCGCCGCCTCAGTCGGGGGTGCCGCCCGTGCAGGCCGCGCCGTTGTCCCGGTTCCAGCCGCGGCCCGTCGCGTAGCCGTCCTCCCGGCCTCGGCGCCGTCGGAGCAGGCCGCCGTCGCGGGAGAAGTGCGGCAGGAACAGGGCCAGGGCGGGGTCGCCGTACAGCGCCACGTACAGCAGGACGTCCCGGCCGTCGACGACCTCGCGGCGCTGCGCCGGCAGCGGGTGCCGCTCGCGCAGGCCCGCCAGCAGGCGGCGGGCGGCGCGGGTCGTGGGCGGTACGCAGAGCAGCGCGGCGGCGGCCAGCACCGGCCCCGCGCCGAGCAGCAGCGCCGGACCGGTGAACCCCGTCACGAGCAGCCCGACGCCCACCGTCACCGGCACGCACGCCAGCAGCAGCCGGGCCGCCCGGAGCCGCCCGGGCGGGCGCAGCAGCCCCGTCCCGCCGAGCTCCGCGCGAAGCCCGTCGAGCGCCTGGCGGGCCTTCGGGCGGCTTGCCAGCACCCGCAGGGCCAGCGCCCGCTGGAGCGAGCGGTGGACGCCGAGCTGGAGCGGGTCGCGGGTCCGGCCGGCCCCGCCGTTGGCGCGAATCGTGCCCCGGCGCCCGGCCGCGACCGCCCCGCGCTGGTGCAGCGCGACCAGTGCCACGGTGACCGCGGCCCTGGGCCCGCCGCGCAGCAACGCCAGTGCCTGCGGCGGCAGTTCGGGCCGCCTTCCGCTGCGGGTACGCAACAGCGCGACCGCCACCGCCACTTGTCCGAGCGCCACTCCGAAGAACCACCACGTCCCCGTCGTCATGGTGTTCACCCCCCGAGGGTGTTGTGCCCGGGGGAGGGCCGCTCGTCACCCGCGAATGGCCGGAAATGTCAGTCGGTGACACGGGCGGGCCGCGGGCGGTGACAGCTAGCAGGCTCCGGTGGCGATGAGGGCGTCGGCAGGGCCGTTGACGGGCTGGGGGGTACCGGTGAGGTCGAGCACGAAGAGCGGGATGCCGAGGCCCTCGGCCCGTTCGTGGGCCTCGGGGGTGTAGCCGGCCAGGGAGAAGCAGACGCCGGCCGCCCCGTTGCTGAGGCCGTTGAGCCAGAGGCACTCCACGGCCCGCAGTCCGGTCGGCCGGGTGCTCGGGTCCACCTGCGCGACCAGTCCGGGCCCGCGCAGGTCCACGCCGGTGGCGGAGCGCTCCTCCGGCTGGACGACGTCCCGGAAGCCGAGCCACCGCAGGTACCCGGCCGAGGCCGCCACGGCGTCCCGCGCCGTCCGGATGGTCACGGGCCGGAACGCGGGCCGGGCGGCCGGGAACGAGCCGGGTCCGCCACCGGGCCCGCCGCCGAGCGGGGCGCCCGGCCGCGCGGGATGGCGCTGGGCGAAGGCGGGATACGTGGCGGGGTCGGGGCCGGACCCGGGGCCCGGGAGAGGTCCTGCGGGGGCGGGTGCGGGTGCGGTGGGTGTGGCGGGTGCGGCGTGTGATGTCGGCGCGGGCGCCGGGGGAGGGGGCAGTTCCCGGGCCTCCGGAGGCGTTCCGGCATCCGGCATCTCCGACGGAGTGGCTGGAGTGGCCGGAGCGGCCGGGGTGGCCGGAGCGGCCGACGCGACGGGCCGGGCAGGCGGGACGGGCGGGACACGAGGAACGCCCGTGACACCCGTGACACCCGCGACGTCCTCGGCATCCGAGGCATCCGAGGCATCCGGAGCGTCCGAGGCGTCTGCGACGTCCAAGGCATCCAAGGCGTCCGAGGCCCCCGCCCCCCTCACCGCCACCCGCAGCACCGCCCCGCACGCGCAGCCCAGCTCGGGGTGCGGCCAGTCGGAGGGGCGGGCGCAGGTCGGGCACAGGACGGTGACCCACTCCTCCGACCAGTTGCGGTGGACGACCTGCTCGGCGGGGGCGTCGTCGAGCACCGGGGGCGTGATCGGGGTGCCGCAGGCGCAAGGGAAGGCGGGTGGCGCGTACCGCTGCGTACGGAGGCATTCCGGGCAGCGCACCCGTACCGATTCACCCACACCGAACCTCCTCTGCTCGCGCACCCATCGTCCACCCATCCGGCCGTCCGAGGGGGCCACTTCGGCCAGCCCGGGCGTCCGCTCCGCGGATCGTCTCTTGACGCCTCTCCGCCAGCCCACCTACATTGCTTCCGTATAGCAGAACAGTACTTCCGCATTATGGAAACAGAGCGCTGAAGGATCCCCGCCGGAGCCCCGTCGGAACCCTGGCGTCCTCGTCTCCCCCTGGCCGAAGCAGGAGCACTCCCATGCCTCGTATGACCGCCGCCGCAGCGGCCGTTGAGATCCTCAAGCGCGAAGGCGTCACCAACGCGTTCGGTGTGCCCGGCGCGGCCATCAACCCCTTCTACCGGGAGCTCAAGAACGTGGGCGGGGTCGCCCACACCCTCGCCCGGCACGTCGAGGGCGCCTCCCACATGGCGGAGGGCTACACCCGCGCCAAGCCCGGCAACATCGGCGTCTGCATCGGCACCTCCGGCCCGGCCGGCACCGACATGATCACGGGCCTGTACTCGGCGATCGCCGACTCGATCCCGATCCTCTGCATCACCGGCCAGGCGCCGGTCTCGAAGCTCCACAAGGAGGACTTCCAGGCCGTCGACATCGCGACCATCGCCAAGCCGGTCACCAAGGCCGCGACGACCGTCCTGGAGGCCGCGCAGGTCCCCGGCGTCTTCCAGCAGGCCTTCCACCTGATGCGCTCCGGCCGTCCCGGCCCGGTCCTCATCGACCTGCCGATCGACGTCCAGCTCACCGAGATCGAGTTCGACCCGGAGACGTACGAGCCGCTGCCGGTCTACAAGCCGGCCGCGAGCCGCGCCCAGGCCGAGAAGGCGCTGAGCTTCCTGCTGGAGGCCGAGCGCCCGCTGATCGTCGCCGGCGGCGGCATCATCAACGCCGACGCCACCGACCTGCTGGTCGAGTTCGCCGAGCTCACCCACATCCCGGTCATCTCCACCCTCATGGGCTGGGGCACCATCCCGGACGACCACGAGCTCGCCGCCGGCATGGTCGGCGTCCAGACCGCGCACCGCTACGGCAACGCGACCTTCCTGGAGTCCGACACCGTCATCGGCATCGGCAACCGCTGGGCCAACCGCCACACCGGCTACAACCTGGAGGCGTACACCAAGGGCCGCACGTTCGTCCACGTCGACATCGAGCCCACCCAGCTCGGCAAGATCTTCGCCCCGGACTACGGCATCGCCTCCGACGCCAAGGCCGCCCTGGAGCTCTTCATCGAGATCGCCAAGGAGTGGAAGGCCGCGGGCAGGCTGCCGGACTTCTCCGCCTGGGCCGCCTCCGCGCAGGAGCGCAAGGCCACCCTCCAGCGCCGCACGCACTTCGACAACATCCCGATGAAGCCGCAGCGCGTGTACGAGGAGATGAACAAGGCCTTCGGCCCGGAGACGCGCTACGTCACCACCATCGGCCTCTCCCAGATCGCCGCCGCGCAGTTCCTGCACGTCTACAAGCCGCGCCACTGGATCAACTGCGGCCAGGCCGGCCCGCTCGGCTGGACCATCCCGGCCGCGATCGGCGCCGCCACCGCGGACCCGGAGACCCCGGTCGTCGCCCTCTCCGGCGACTACGACTTCCAGTTCATGATCGAGGAGCTGGCGGTCGCCGCCCAGCACAAGGTCCCCTACGTCCACGTCCTCGTGAACAACGCGTACCTGGGCCTGATCCGCCAGGCGCAGGGCGGCCTCGGCATCAACTTCGAGGTCAACCTCGAGTTCGAGAACATCAACACCCCGGAGATCGGCGTCTACGGCGTCGACCATGTCAAGGTCGCCGAGGGCCTCGGCGTCAAGGCGATCCGCGTCACCGACCCCGACAAGCTGGGCGAGGCGCTGGAGCAGGCCAAGAAGCTGGCCGTCGAGCACCAGGTCCCGGTCGTCGTCGAGGCGATCCTGGAGCGCATCACCAACATCGCGATGAGCAAGACCGTCGACATGAGCGACGTCACCGAGTTCGAGGACCTGGCCACCGAGCCCGGCCACGCGCCCACCGCGATCAAGGCCCTGAAGGTCTGACCGAGGCCCTCAGGGGCCGATCCCACCAGGCCTGATCAGGGAGCCTCACCGAGGCCCCCGCCCCGACGAGCACCGGGGCGGGGGCCTTCCCGCGTCCCCTCCTGTGCCCGTACGAGGACGGCGCCCGCCTCCGTCCAGTCGTAGAGCACCGAGCGTCCGGCCCGTCGGCGCCGTACGAGCCCGGCGTCCAGCAGCACCTTCAGATGGCGGCCCACCGAGCCGAGGCCCTGGCCCGTCAGCGCCACCAACTGGCTTGTCGACTTGGGGGTTTCGAGCCGGACGAGCACGCCGGCCCGGGCCGCGCCGAGCAGCGCCCCCAGGGCCTCGGGGACGACCGGGCCCGCCGTGTCGGCGAGGGTGCCGGAGCACGCGTACACGATCGCCGACCGTTCCGCGCCCTCCCAGGACACCCAGCCCTCGGCCGGTGTCACCGGTACGAAGAGGAGCCGGCCGCCGTCCACCCACCGCGGCGGATACGCGCGGGGGTTCACCTGGAGGCGCCCGTCGCCCAGCCAGCGCAGCTTGCCGGGGCACAGCTCGTCGAGCGCCGCCGCCCAGCCGCCCTGCCCCAGCCGCGCGGTCCTGGCCACCACGTCGGCCTCCAGCACCCTGCGGCGGCGCGGCCAGTCGGGCAGCACGGTCTCCCGCCACACCCACTCCAGGACCCCCGCCATCCGGTGCGGCAGGTCGCGCGCCGAGCGCAGCGGATCCGGTACGGGGCCGTCCGAGGACACCTCTAACTGGGCCGTCGCGTCCGCGGGTTCGGCCGCACGGACCGCCTCGACCTCCTCCGCGAAGGTCTGCTCGCCCTCGCCCAGCGGCGTCGGCGTCAGGAAGTCGGCGTTCCACGTCCGCCCGAGCGCGGCCCGGACGAGCAGCGCGTCGACCGGCTCGGCGGCGAGCCGGGCCCGGTACGCGGGGAGGTGGGCGGCCAGCCAGGCGCGCTCGCCCGGGTGGGCCCCGGCCGAGGCGTGCAGGGTCTTCAGCGAGGCGATCGCCTCGGCCAGCGGCGAGATGACGAACCGGCCGCCGGCCAGGGTGTCCGCGCCGATCCGCCACCAGCCCACGCGTCCGCCCCGTTCTCGTTTCGCCACCGCGCGAAACAGTACCGGGCCGCCCGCCGCCGCCCCGAGACTCCCGCCATGCCCCCGAACCCGCCGGCCCTCCGGTCCCTCCGTTACCGCGATCTCTTCCGCACCCCCGAATTCACCCCGCTCTTCCTCGGCGGCGCCGCCCAGATCGCCGCCCAGACCGTGTCCGGCCTCGGCCTCGCCACCCTCGTCTTCCGGGCGACCGGCTCCCCGCTGCTCGCCGCGCTCGCCATGTTCGGACCGGCCCTCGCCCAGCTCGTGGGCGCCACGACCCTGCTGTCGGCCGCCGACCGGCTGCCGCCGCGCGCGGCGCTCACCGGCGTCGCCCTCGCCTTCGCGGCGGGCGCGGCGGTCCAGACGGTTCCCGGGCTGCCCGTCGGCGCCGTCTTCGCGGTCCTCTTCCTCCAGGGGCTCGTCGGCTCCCTGGGCGGGGGTGTGCGGTACGGGCTGCTGCGCGAGATCCTGCCGCCGGACGCCTTCCTGCTGGGGCGCTCCGTCCTCAACATGTCGACCGGCGTCTGCCAGATCGCCGGGTTCGCCGGCGGCGGTCTGCTGCTGACGCTGCTGGCTCCGCGCGGCACGCTGGCGGCCGGGGCCGTCCTCTACCTCCTGGCGGCCCTGTGCGCGCGGTGCGGGCTGTCCCGACGGGCCCCGCGCGCGAGCGGGCGGGCCACGGTCGCGGAGACCTGGCGGACGAACGCCCGGCTGTGGTCCCTGCCCGCCCGCCGCCGCGCCTATCTGGCGCTGTGGGTGCCCAACGGGCTGATCGTGGGCTGCGAGTCGCTGTTCGTGCCGTACGCGCCCGAGCACGCGGGCCTGCTCTTCGCCTGCGCCGCGCTCGGTATGCTGGCCGGGGACGTCGGGGTCGGGCGGTTCCTGCCGGCGGGGCTGCGCGGCCGGGCGGCGGCGCCGCTCCAGGCGCTGCTGGCCGCCCCGTACCTGCTCTTCGTGTGCGACCCGGCGCCGCCGTACGCGGTCGCCGCGATCACGCTGTCGGCCGTCGGCTACGGGGCGAGCCTGCTCTACCAGGAGCGGCTCATGGCGCTGGTGCCCGAGGAGCAGACCGGGCACGCGCTGGGGCTGCACACCTCCGGGATGCTCGCCCTCCAGGGGCTGAGCGCGGCCCTCGCGGGCTCGCTGGCCCAACTCGCCTCGCCCGCCGCGGCGATGAGCCTGATGGCGGTGGCGTCGCTGGCGGTCACCCTCGCCCTGGCCGTCGCCGGACGGCCCTCGGCCGTGGCCCGGGAACGGAAAGCGGCCGAGGCCTGACCCCTGTGCGTGGGTCAGGCCTCGGCCTCGGTGCGCGCGGTGCGGGACCGTAAACCGCACAGCGCACGTGATGCCCGCCCGACGGTGCGAGGCTGGCGCGACAGGACGTTCGCGCCGCCGGGCGGAGTCTGTGGTGTCCTCCCCGGAGCTCTCCGGAGGCTGCTCCGGGGCCCTGCGGGGGAGGGGCGTTGGGACCGCGGCGGTGCCGACGGGCGCCTCGGCTGGTCCCCTCCCTTCAGGTCAAGAAGGGGGCCGGGCGTCCTGACCACCGCACTGGCTCGGCGCCGCCGCGGTCCTCACGCTGTCCGGTCCACCGGCCACCCCTCATCCGGGCCGGTGTTCCGGACCGCGTACGGCGCTGACCTCCCGTCAGGCACCGTACGCAGTCTGGGTGTTCGGAGGATCAGTCCTCGCGCAGGGCGCGGACGGCCTCCTCGACGCGCTTGCCGTAGTCGGCGTCGGCGGCGGCGAAGTGGGCGATGTTCTTCTCGATGATGTCCTCGCGGGAGACCTGGGAGAGGCCGCCGGCGATGTTGGCGACGAGGCGCTTCTTCTCGTCCTCGGACATCAGCCGGTAGAGCTCGCCGGCCTGGAAGAAGTCGTCGTCCTTGGCGTGCTGCGGGGCGGCGTGGGTGCCGGTCCAGCCGTGGATGGCGAGCGGCGCGGAGAGCGCGGCGTCGGTCTGCGCGGGACCCGAGTACGAGTTGGGCTCGTAGTTCTTGTCGTGGCGCGAGCCGTTGCGGGTGGCCATGTAGCCGTCGCGGCCGTAGTTGTCCACGGTGGCGGCCTTGGGGGCGTTCACCGGGAGCTGGGTGTGGTTGACGCCGAGGCGGTAGCGGTGGGCGTCCGCGTAGGCGAAGAGCCGGCCCTGGAGCATCTTGTCGGGCGAGGGGCCGATGCCCGGAACGAAGTTGTTCGGGGAGAAGGCGGCCTGCTCGACCTCGGCGAAGACGTTGTCCGGGTTGCGGTCGAGGACCAGGCGGCCCACGCGCCGCAGCGGGTAGTCGCTGTGCGGCCACACCTTGGTGAGGTCGAAGGGGTTGAAGCGGTAGTCGGCGGCCTCGGCGGCCGGCATCACCTGGACGTAGAGGGTCCAGGAGGGGCTCACGCCGCGCTCGATCGACTGCAGCAGGTCGGTCTGGTGCGAGTTGGCGTCCTTGCCGACGAGCTCGGCGGCCTGCTCGGCGGAGAGGGAGCGGATGCCCTGGTTCGTCTTGAAGTGGTACTTGACGAAGAAGGCCTCGCCCGCCTCGTTGGTCCACTGGTAGGTGTGCGAGCCGTAGCCGTTCATGTGGCGGTACGAGGCGGGGATGCCTCGGTCGCCCATGAGCCAGGTCACCTGGTGGGTCGCCTCGGGGGCGTGCGCCCAGAAGTCCCAGACGTTGTCCGGCTCCTGCTTGCCCGTGAAGGGGTCGCGCTTCTGGGAGTGGATGAAGTCGGGGAACTTGATCGGGTCCTTGATGAAGAACACCGGGGTGTTGTTGCCGACGAGGTCGTAGTTGCCCTCTTCGGTGTAGAACTTCAGCGCGAAGCCGCGCGGGTCGCGGACCGCGTCCGCGCCGCCGAGCGAGTCAGCCACGGTGGAGAAGCGCAGGAAGGTCTCGGTCTTCTTGCCGACCTCGGCGAGGAAGTCCGCCTTGGTGTAGGCGGTGACGTCGTCCGTCACCTCGAAGTAGCCGTACGCGCCGGAGCCGCGGGCGTGGACCACGCGCTCCGGGATGCGCTCACGGTTGAAGCGCGCGAGCTTCTCCAGCAGGTGCTGGTCCTGGAGCAGGATGGGGCCACCGACGCCGGCGGTGGCGGAGTTCTGGTTGTCGGCGACAGGGGCGCCGGACTCGGTCGTAAGCACGCGCTTCGACATCGTGACCTTCCGTACGGGAGCTGCACTGCTGGGGGTGCTCTGGAGCGTATGTACGCCCCTTGAGCAGCGTCAACAGTTTGTTGAAAATGAAGTGTGGTGTTCCGGACGGCGGCGACGCCTGGGCGCGACAGGACAGGTGTCAGCGCCGCCGCCGCCCGGAAATCAGGGCCCCGTCAGGACGGGGGGAGGGTCAGACCTGCTGGCCGGAGAGGCGCTCGACGGCACGCAGCAGGGCCGAGTGGTCCAGGCCGCCGTCGCCCTGGGCGCGCAGCGACGCGACCAGCTGGGCGACCACGGCGCCGACCGGAAGGGCCGCACCGACGTTGCGGGCGGCGTCGGTGACGATGCCCATGTCCTTGTGGTGCAGGTCGATCCGGAAGCCGGGCTTGAAGTCCCGGTTCAGGAAGTTGTCCTTCTTGCGGGTCAGGACCGTGGAGCCGGCCAGGCCGCCGTTGAGGACGTCCAGGGCGGCCTGGAGGTTCACGCCGGACTTCTCCAGGAAGACCACGGCCTCGGCGCACGCCTGGATGTTCACGGCGACGATCAGCTGGTTGGCGGCCTTCACCGTCTGGCCGGAGCCGTGCGGACCGCACAGCACGATGACCTTGCCGAGGGCCTCCAGGATCGGGAGCGCCTCGTCGAAGTCGGCCTGCTCGCCGCCGACCATGATCGAGAGCACGGCCTCGATGGCGCCGGCCTCGCCGCCGGAGACGGGGGCGTCGATGACGCGGATGCCCTTCTCCTTGGCGTTCTTCGCCAGGTCGACCGAGGTCTGCGGGGTGATCGACGACATGTCGACGATCAGCGCGCCCGGCTTGGCGTTCTCCAGGATGCCGGCGGGGCCGTAGGAGATGGCCTCGACCTGCGGGGAGGCGGGCACCATCGTGATGACGACGTCGGCGTCCGTGACGGCCTCGGCGATCGAGCCGGCGACGGTGCCGCCGGCCGCGGCGAGGCGGTCCAGCTTGTCCTGCTCCAGGGTGAAGCCGGTGACGGAGTAACCGGCCTTGATCAGGTTCTCGGACATGGGGGAGCCCATGATGCCGAGACCGATCCATGCGACCTTCGGAAGAGTGCTCATGAGGGTGCCTCTCAAAACAAGGTGGTACGGGGAGGGGGCCTGCGTCAGCGGGCGGGGCGGGCCTCGGGGGCGAGCCATTCGAAGGACGCGGCGGCGTCGGCGGCCTTGTACTCCAGGCCGACCCAGCCGTCGTAACCGGCCTTCCGGAGCTCGCCGAGGAGCTGCTCCAGGGGGAGCTCGCCGGTGAACGGGGCGCCGCGGCCCGGCTTGTCGGCGATCTGGACGTGACCGGTCTTGTCCGCGTACTCGGCGATGACCCGGCTGACGTCCTCGCCGTTCATGGCCAGGTGGTAGATGTCGAGGAGGAACTTGGCGTTGCCGAGGCCGGTGGCCGCGTTCACCTTGTCCACGATCTCGACGCCGGCGGGGGCGCTCACCAGGGGGTAGAGCGGCGACTCCGGCTTGTTGAGGGTCTCGATCAGCAGGATCGCGCCGACCCGGTCGGCCGCGCGGGCGGCCAGCACCAGGTTCTCCAGGGCGAGCTCGTCCTGGACGGCCGGGTCCACGCCCTCGACGCGGTTGCCGTAGAGCGCGTTGAGCGCCTTGCAGCCGACCGAGGCCGCGAAGTCCGCGGCGACGTCGATGTTGGCCCGGAAGCGGTCCGACTCCTCGCCGGGCACCGAGACCGCGCCGCGGTCGGGGCCGGGGAGCTGTCCGGCGTAGAAGTTCAGGCCCACCAGCTGGGTGCCGGCGTCCTCAAGAGCCTTCTTGAGGGCGTCGAGCTCGCTCTGCTCGGGGGTGGCGGTGTCGATCCAGGGCCACCACAGCTCGACCGCGGTGAAGCCGGCCGCGGCGGCGGCCGCGGGGCGCTCCAGGAGCGGGAGTTCCGTGAAGAGGATCGACAGGTTCACATCGAAGCGCTGGTCCGTGACTGCGCCGTCTGAGAAGCGGGCCATGAGGGGCGGCGCTCCTTCCGTATTGCGGAAGTAAGTTTCTGTCTGGTGGAATGTTGCAAGCGGGGCCGCCGACTTGTCAAGAGGTCCCCGCAGCTCCGGGGCTCCCGTGGGCGGTGAGGGGGCCGTAGCGTGGGGGCATGGTGCGTTTGAGAGTGGAGTTCACGACCGAGCCGTTCGACCTCGATGAGGCGCCGGCGCACGCGGTCGTGGCCCGTGAGGTCATCCAGTCGGCCGAACTGGACGCGGTGGACGTGGGGCCCTTCGGCAACACGGCGGAAGGCGGTGCCGACGCGGTGCTCACCGCCGTGGACGCGCTGCTGCGGCAGTCCCTGGCGGCCGGGGCGACCCGGGTCTCGCTCCAGGTGAACGTCATCGGGGGCGCGAAGGAGGGGGAGAAGTGAGCGAGCACCCCCTGGTGGCGGCCGTGAAGCCGCTGGTCGACGCGATGGGCGCCGAGCTCCTGGTGCCGGAGCAGGCCGGAGTGGACGACGTGGTCCTCGCCTGGGAGGGGGAGGACGTGCTCGCGGTGCGGCTGCCGCAGCTGTCCGAATCCCTGGATCACATTCTGGCCGCGATGGAGCGCCGGCACGGGATGCCGCTCGCCGGGCTGGACCGCAAGAGCAAGCAGGAGGTCGTACGGCTCCTGGAGGCGCGCGGTGCCTTCTCGGTGCGCCATGGGGTGGAGACGGTGGCGGGCGCCTTGGGCGTCAGCCGCTTCACGGTGTACAACTACCTGAACAGAGAGACCGCCCTGAGCAGGGAAAAGGCCCCCGAGGGCGGGTAGTTGATCAAGAGTGGCCCTAAGCCGTCGTCCAGATGTCGGGACGGCGGCTTTTGTGTGACCGAGTTTTCAACAAAGTGTTGACGTCGTGTTGCGGAGGGCGTTAGCTATCCGCAGCCCGTCCGACGCACAGCGAAAAACAGCCACGGAGGCTTCCCGTGACTTCAGGTACGACACCGGGTCTGACCCGGTTCAACACCTCGGCGGACGGCGACGCCGTCGCCGCACTCCACGAGGTGTGCTCCAGTTCGGCGTGGGGGAGCAAGCTGCTCGCCCAGCGCCCGTACGCCACCGCAGAAGCCCTCTTCCTCGCCAGTGACGCCGCCACGGCGGAGCTGGGTACCGAGGACCTGGCCGACGCGATGGCGGGCCACCCGCCGATCGGTCGTCCGAAGGCAGGGGACCCGACCTCCTCCCGCGAGCAGAGCGGGATGGCCGGCGCCTCCGCGGAGCTCAAGGCCGAGATGCTCGAACTCAACCTGGCCTACCAGGAAAAGTTCGGTCATGTCTTCCTCATCTGCGCCACCGGCAGGACCGGCGAGCAGATGCGCGACGCGATCCGCGAACGGATCGAGAACGCGCCCGAGCGGGAGCGGGAGATCGTCCGCACCGAACTGGGCAAGATCAACCGCATCCGTCTGACCCGTCTCGTCGAGAACGAGGAAGAGAACTGATGAGCACCGACACCACCGCCTCGGTGTCCACCCACATCCTGGACACCAGCGTCGGCCGTCCGGCCGAGGGCGTGGCCATCACGCTCGCGGCCCGCGCCGGCTCCGACGCCGAGTGGACCGCCCTGGGCGGCTCCGCCACCGACGCGGACGGGCGCTGCAAGGACCTCCCGGCCCTGCCGGAGGGCACGACCCACGTACGCCTGGACTTCCAGACCGAGGCGTACTTCCTGAGCAAGCAGAACAAGCAAGCCGAGGCGCAGCAGGACGCCCCCGCGAATCGGGACAGCGGCACGACCGGAGCGTTCTTCCCGGAGGTGGCGATCACGTTCGCCGTCGTGCCGGGCGAGCACTACCACGTACCGCTGCTGCTCAACCCGTTCGGCTACTCCGTTTACCGAGGGAGCTAGCAGACATGCCCACGATTCTCGGCCAGAACCAGTACGGCAAAGCAGAGAACCGCGTCGTCAAGATCACGCGGGACGGCGCGACCCACCACATCAAGGACCTGAACGTCTCCGTCGCCCTCTCCGGCGACCTCGACGACGTCCACCTCACCGGCTCGAACGCCCACTGCCTCCCCACCGACACGACGAAGAACACCGTCTTCGCGTTCGCCAAGGAGTACGGCATCGAGTCCGCCGAGCAGTTCGGCATCCACCTCGCGCGTCACTTCGTGACCAGCCAGGAGCCGATCCACCGGGCCCGCATACAGATCGAGGAGTACTCCTGGGAGCGGATCGCCGGCTCGGACGCCAACTCCAAGTTCATCGGCGCCGACGAGGTCAACCACTCCTTCGTCCGCAAGGGCCAGGAGACCCGCGTCACCCAGATCACCTATGACGGCACGAACTGGGAGGTCATCTCCGGCCTCAAGGACCTCGTCGTCATGAACTCCACCAACTCGGAGTTCTGGGGCTACATCAAGGACAAGTACACGACCCTCCAGGAGGCGTACGACCGCATCCTGGCCACGCAGGTCTCCGGCCGCTGGCGGTTCAACTGGACCGACGACGAGCAGCGGATGCCCAACTGGGAGCGGTCCTACGAGCAGACCAAGAAGCACATGCTCGAGGCCTTCTCGGAGACGTACTCGTACTCCCTGCAGCAGACGCTCTACCAGATGGCCACGCGGATCATCAACCACCGTTCGGAGATCGACGAGGTCCGCTTCTCGCTCCCGAACAAGCACCACTTCCTGGTCGACCTCGAGCCCTTCGGCCTGAAGAACGACAACGAGGTCTACTACGCGGCCGACCGCATGTACGGCCTCATCGAGGCCACGGTCCTGCGCGACGGCGCCACGGCGCAGATCCCGGTCGACATGACCAACCTCTAAGCGGCACCGAGTGCGTGCTCCCGCCCGCCCCGCAGTCGGGCGGGGGCGCGCACACCGGAGGGAACTTCCATGGCACAGCCTGCAAAGGGGCCGGCAACCGCCGAAGGCCCGTGTTCCACCCCGTCCACCCCGGCCGACTGCCACCCGGTGGACGAGAAACTCCCCGCCTCGCGGCTCGTCCCCGCGGCACTCCAGCACATCGCCGCCATGTACGCGGGCGTCGTCACCCCTCCGCTCATCATCGGTCAGGCGGTCGGCCTGGACGCCGCCGGAATGACCCGGCTCATCGCCGCCAGCCTGCTCATCGCCGGCTGCGCGACCATCCTGCAGACCCTCGGCATCGGCCGCTTCGCCGGCAACCGGCTCCCGTTCGTGAACGCCGCCTCCTCGGCCGGCATCGCGCCCATGCTCGCCATCGCGGAGACCAGCGCCCCCGGGCACCAACTCCCCGCCATCTACGGCGCGGTCATGGTCGCCGGAGTCTTCTGCCTCGCCGTCGGCCCCTTCTTCGGCCGGCTGCTGCGCTTCTTCCCGCCGCTGGTCACCGGCGTCGTGATCACCCTCATCGGGGTCACCCTGATGCCCGTGCCGGTCGGCTGGGCGCAGGGCGGCGACAAGACCGCCGCCGACTTCGGCTCCATGAAGTACCTGGCCCTGGCCGGCTTCACGCTCGTCGTCATCCTGCTCTTCCAGCGCTTCGGCAAGGGCTTCCTCAAGCAGATCGCCCTGCTGCTCGGCCTCTTCATCGGCACCCTCGCCGCGGTCCCCTTCGGCATGGCGGACTTCGCCGCCCTGCGCGAGGCCCCGATCGCCGCGCTCCCCGCCCCCTTCGCCTTCGGTACCCCCGAGTTCCAGCCCGCCGCGATCCTCTCCCTGTGCATCGTGATGCTGGTCCTGATGACCGAGTCCAGCGCCGGAATGCTGGCCCTCGGCGAGATCTGCGAGCGCCGCAGCGACGGCCGCACCATCACCCGGGGACTGCGCACCGACGGCATCGCCACCCTGCTCGGCCCCGTCTTCGGCGGCTTCCCCACCTCGGCCTTCGCCCAGAACGTCGGCGTCGTCTCGCTGACCCGGGTGCGCAGCCGGTACGTGGTCGCCGTGGCCGGCGGCGCCCTGCTGGTCCTCGGCGCCTTCCCGGTGCTCGGCGCGGTGGTCTCCCTGGTGCCGATGCCGGTCCTCGGCGGCGCGGGCATCGTCCTCTTCGGCTCCATCGCCGTGAGCGGCATCCGGACCCTGTCCGAAGCCGGTCTCGACGACAGCTCCAACATCATCCTGGTGGCCGTCGCGCTCGGCGCGGGCATCATCCCGCTCGCCGCTCCCACCTTCTACGCCGGATTCCCCGCCTGGGCACAGACCGTGCTCGGCTCCGGCATCA
This sequence comes from Streptomyces sp. NPDC042100, assembly GCF_055582325.1. Taxonomy (NCBI): domain Bacteria; kingdom Bacillati; phylum Actinomycetota; class Actinomycetes; order Kitasatosporales; family Streptomycetaceae; genus Streptomyces; species Streptomyces sp. NPDC042100. The sequence goes on along the minus strand of NZ_JBVJDK010000025.1, from coordinate 18,133 downwards.
GTGCCGGCGCGCTCGTCGCCGTCCTGCTGAACCTGTTCTTCCACCATCTCGGCACCCGGAGCCGTCGCACGGCCCCGGCACTCAAATCCTCCTAGGGTCCTGCCGTGCCCAACCATCCCCCCAGGAATGAAGGAAGCCACGTCATGGCAGCACCTTCGGCAGCCCAGCGCATCGTCATCGAGAACGCGGCGATCGCGACCGTCGACGCGAACGACACCGAGTACGCCACCGGTTACCTCGTCGTCGCCGACAACAGGATCGAGTCCCTCGGCCCCGGCAGGGCCCCCGAGGGCCTGGAGAACGTGGTCCGGCGGATCGACGCCACCGGCCACCTGATCACGCCGGGACTCGTCAACACCCACCACCACTTCTACCAGTGGATCACCCGCGGCCTCGCGACCGACCACAACCTCTTCAACTGGCTGGTCGCCCTCTACCCGACCTGGGCCCGCATCGACGAGCAGATGGTGCGCGTCGCCGCCCAGGGATCCCTGGCCATGATGGCCCGCGGCGGCGTCACCACCGCCATGGACCACCACTACGTCTACCCGCAGGGCTCCGGCGACCTGTCCGGCGCCATCATCGGCGCCGCCCGCGACATGGGCGTCCGCTTCACCCTCGCCCGCGGTTCCATGGACCGCAGCGAGAAGGACGGCGGCCTGCCGCCGGACTTCGCCGTCGAGACCACCGAGGGCGCGCTCGCCGCGACCGAGGAGACCGTCAAGAAGTTCCACGACGCCTCCTTCGACGCCATGACCCAGGTCGCCGTCGCCCCCTGCTCGCCCTTCTCCATCTCCACCGAGCTCCTCCGCGAGGGCGCCGCCCTCGGCCGCCGGCTCGGCGTCCGGATGCACACCCACGGCTCGGAGACCGTGGAGGAGGAGAAGTTCTGCCACGAGCTCTTCGGCATGGGCCCGACGGACTACTTCGAGTCCACCGGCTTCCTCGGCGAGGACGTGTGGATGGCGCACTGCGTCCACATGAACGACTCCGACATCGAGGCCTTCGCCCGCACCAAGACCGGTGTGGCGCACTGCCCCTCCTCCAACGCGCGCCTCGCCGCCGGCATCGCCCGCGTACCCGACATGCTCAAGGCGGGCGTGCCGGTCGGCCTCGGCGTCGACGGCACCGCCTCCAACGAGTCGGGCGAGCTGCACACCGAGCTGCGCAACGCGCTGCTCATCAACCGCCTGGGCGCGCACCGCGAGTCGGCGCTCAACGCCCGCCAGGCCCTGCGCCTGGGCACCTTCGGCGGCGCGCAGGTCCTCGGCCGCGCCGACAGCATCGGCTCGCTGGAGGCCGGCAAGCTGGCCGACTTCGTGCTCTGGAAGATCGACGGCCTCGGCCACTCGTCGATCGCCGACCCGGTCACCGCCATCGTCTTCGGCGCGGCGGCACCGGTCACCGCGTCCTTCGTCAACGGCCGGCAGATCGTCGAGAACAACCGACTGCTGACCGCCGACGAGGACGAGATCGCGCGCGACGCGCGTACGGAGGCGCAGCGCCTGGCCCGCATCGCGGCCCAGGGCTGACCCTCCCCAAGGAGTCCGGTCGAGGGGGACGGCCCTCGACCGGTCGCCGCGGACCCGAGCGGGGTCCGCGGCAGCCCGACCGGGGGGCGCCGTACGCCCTGTCGTACGCGCCCCCCGGGACGGTGAACCGTGTCCGGCCCGACCCGGGCGTTCCCCATCGGACATCCCGTCAGCGCCGCACCCCCTCCGCCGGCGCGCCGTCTCACCCCCCCCCCCCCCCCCGCGACGAGCCGCACCTCCCGCACTTCGCACCGCATCGCACCACCTCCCTGACACCCACGTCTCCGCCGACGTGTACCCGACCGGAGGAACCGCCGTGGCCGCCACGCCCCAGGTTCGCAATGCACATGACGCAGGCTCAGCCCCCGAGGCCCGGGACACCCACCCGGTGGACGAGGTCCTGCCCCCACTGAAGATGGCTACCAGCGGCCTGCAGCACGTCGCCGCCATGTACGCCGGAGTCGTCGCACCTCCGTTGATCGTCGGAGCCGCCGTCGGCCTCTCCGGCACCGAGCTCACCTTCCTCACCGGCGCCAGCCTCTTCACCGCGGGCCTCGCCACCTTCCTGCAGACCCTCGGCGTCTGGAAGATCGGCGCCCGGCTGCCGTTCGTCAACGGCGTCACCTTCGCCGGCGTCGCCCCGATGCTCGCCATCGTCGACACCACGAAGGACAAGGCCGACGCCCTTCCGGTGATCTTCGGCGCGATCATCGTCGCCGGACTCCTCGGCTTCCTCGCCGCCCCGTACTTCTCCAGACTGGTCCGGTTCTTCCCGCCGGTCGTCACCGGCTCCGTCATCACCCTCATCGGTGTCTCCCTCCTCCCGGTCGCCTTCGGCTGGGCCCAGGGGCCCAACCCCAAGGCGGACGACTACGGTTCGACCACCTTCCTGTCCCTCGCGGGCATCACCCTGGTCATCGTCCTGCTGCTGCGCCGCTTCACCCGCGGCTTCCTCAAGCAGGTCGCCGTCCTCGTCGGCCTCGTCGTGGGCACGCTCATCGCGATACCTTTCGGCGTCACCGACTTCACCCCGGTGACCGAGGCGGACATCGTCGGCTTCCCGAACCCGTTCCACTTCGGCGCCCCGCAGTTCGCCCTCGCCGCGATCATCTCCATGTGCGTGGTCATGCTGGTCTCGATGACCGAGTCGACCGCCGACATGCTGGCGCTCGGCGAGATCGTCGAGCGGCCCGCCGACGAGAAGACGATCGCGGCCGGTCTGCGCGCCGACACCCTCGGCTCCGCGCTCAGCCCGCTCTTCAACGGCTTCATGTGCAGCGCCTTCGCGCAGAACATCGGCCTGGTCGCGATGACCCGGATCCGCAGCCGCTTCGTGGTCGCCTGCGGCGGCGGCTTCCTGGTCCTCATGGGCCTGTCGCCGGTGGCCGCCTCGCTGATCTCGGTCGTGCCCCGGCCGGTCCTCGGCGGCGCGGGCATCGTCCTCTTCGGCTCGGTCGCCGCGAGCGGTATCCAGACCCTCGCCAAGGCCGGCCTGGAGAAGGACAACAACGTGCTGATCGTGGCCGTCTCGCTGGCGGTCGGCATCATCCCGATCACGAAGCCGGAGTTCTACCACGCCTTCCCGGAGACCGCGAAGATCATCCTGGACTCCGGCATCTCCACCGGCTGCGTCGCGGCCGTCCTGCTCAACCTGGTCTTCAACCACCTCGGCAAGCGTCGTGACGAGGACACGGTGACCGCGCCCATGGAGCCCGGCGAGGAGATCTCCGGGACCCGGTCGGCCAAGGCGGCGCACGTCCACTGAGCAGCCGCCCGCCGTCCCCGGCCGCCCCGGTCCCCGCGCACGCCGCGGGGACCGGGGCGGCCGTGCTGGTCAACCCCAACACCTCGGCCGCGACCACCCGGATGATGACCGCCCTCGCCCGGCGCGCGCTCGCGGGCACGGGCCTGCGGGTCCGGGGCGTGACCGCCGCGCACGGCCCGGCGATGCTGACCACGCCGGCCGCCCTGCGCGCCGCCGCCCCGCACACCGTCACCGCGGCCCTCGCCGCCCTCTCCGGGGGCGACTGCGCGGCGCTGGTCGTCGGCGCCTTCGGCGACCCGGGGCTCGCGGAACTGCGGGCGCTCCTGGGGGACGCCCCGCCCGTCGTCGGCATCGGCGAGTCCGCGCTCGCCGAAGCCGCCGCGGGCGGACGCCGCTTCGGCATCGCGACCACCACCCCGCGCCTGGCGGACACCCTCGCCGCCCACGTCGAGCGGCTCGGTCTGGCCGCGTCCCACACCGGCACCCGCTTCACGGCGGGCGACCCCCGGCGGCTCGCCGCCCGCCCGCCGGCGCTGCTCGCCGCGCTGGAGGGCGCCGCCCTCGCCTGCGTCCGCGACGGCGCGGAAGCCGTCGTCATCGGCGGCGGCCCGCTCGGCGACGCGGCGGCCGCCCTCCGCACCCGTCTGCCGGTCCCGGTCATCGCCCCGATCCCGGCCGCCTGCCGCCGGGTCGCCCACCTGCTGACGCCCGGGGCGGCGGAGGCGCCGAGGACGCCCTTCAGCACGCCTGCCAGGCCGCCCGGCAGGACCCCCGCCAGGCCGCCGCTCAGGACGCTCACCACGACAAGCGCCACAGCGAGCGTCACCGTGACCGGCACACCGCCCGTCACGAAAGGACCGGCCCGCCCGGCCGCGCCCCCGCCCCCCTGACCGCTCACCGCTCCAGCTCCATCCGCCGCGCGCACTCGCGGGCCAGGCCCGGGTACGCCGTCGCGATCGCCTCGTACAGGCGGCGGCGCAGCAGGCGCTCGGCCTCGGCGCGGCCCGTGTCGCCGTACAGGCCGTCGAGGAGCGCCTCGTAGCGGGCGAGCGCCTGGCGGAGGTAGCCGACCTGCCAGCGGACCATCGCGCCCTCGGCCCCGGCGCCCGGGCCGCGCGCGCCCAGCAGGTGCCGGTGGCGCACGGCCCGGCGCTCCAGCTCCGCGGCCGGCAGCCGGGGCACCTCGATGGGCTCGGCCAGGATCGCCGCCAGCACCGCCCGGCGCCGCCGCTCCGCCCCCGCGCCGGCCGCGGCCGAGCCCCGCCCCGCCACGGCGGCGGCCCGCAGGAACCCGGGGGTGCGCTCCACCGCCTCGACGCGCGCCAGCAGATACAGCCGCACCGGGGCCGGGGACCAGCGTCTCGGGTCGCGGCCCTGCACGTCCGCCCGGCCCAGCAGCCCGTCGATCATCGCCTCGCTCCAGCCCCGCCCGCGCAGCGCGGCCACGGTCACATAGGTCGTACGGTCCGTCACGAATCCACCCCTTCTCGACTACGGAGAGTGACGGAATCAGTGAAGCGCACCCCACTGACAACGCCCCCGCCGCCCGCCCCCTTGCCGGGTCCTCCACCCCTGTGGCATACAGGTCCAGACCTTTCCGGATCGTCCGGCAGGACGGAGGCGTCCCGTGCAACGCCCGCTCGCCGCAAGCCCGTTGACCGCCCTCGCGGCCTCGGTCGTGACCACCGCCCTGCTCGGTCTCGCCGCCTGCTCCGCGCCTCCCGCCCCCGACACCAGCGCCCCCGCCGCGCCCACCGGGGTCACCGCCGCCTCCGGCAGCTCCACCACCGTCCATGTGATGTGGAGCGCGGCCACCGACGACCGCGCCGTCACCGGCTACGCCGTCTACCGACAGGGCCGCAAGGTCAGGGACCTCCCCGCCGAGACCCTCATGACCGACGTCACCGGCCTCGCCCCCGCCACCCCGCAGACCTTCACCGTCCGCGCCCGCGACGCCGCCGGCAACCTCTCCCCGGACAGCGCCGCCGTCACCGCCACCACCCTCGCCGCCACCGCCGAGGACCGCACGCCCCCCACCCGCCCCACCGGCCTGCGCGTCACCCCCGCCGGGCCCGACACGGCCGCCCTCAGCTGGCGGCCCGCCCGCGACGACACCCGGGTCACCGCCTACGACGTCTACCAGGCCGACGCCCGCGTCCACACCGTCGCCGGAACCGAGACCACCGCCCGCCTCGGCGGCCTGCGCCCCGGCACCGCCTACTCCTTCACCGTCCGCGCCCGCGACGCCGCCGAGAACTCCTCCCCGGACAGCGCCCCCGCCGACCTCACCACCGCACCCGCCCCCGGCGCCCCGCCCAACACCGCCCCCACCGCCGTCACCGCGAAGGCGGCCGAGGGCACCGTCACCCTCACCTGGACCCCGCCCCGCACCGGCGCCCCCGTCAAGGAGCACCAGCTCTACCTGAACGGCCGCTTCGCCACCACCATCGTCTGGGGCGCCGAGCCCCCGCCCGGCCCCGTCACATACACCCTCACCGTCCCCGCCACCTCCGGCGCCCGCTACACCGTCACCCTCCGGGCCCGGCTGCCCGACGGCACCTGGGGCGACTTCTCCGCGCCGCGCACCGTGGTGACCCCCTGAAGGCACGCACGCACACCGCGTCGGATCTACGCTGGGTACGTGGCCGAGATCGTCCTCACCAACACCGGGCTCGCCGCGTTCCTGGAGGCCAGCCCCCAGTTCCGCGGCCCCGGCACCCGCCGGGCCGCCGAAGCCGTACTGAGCCTCCTCGCGCTGCGCGGCGCCGACCGGGCGACCGGCCTGCCGCGCCCCACCCCCGGCCTGGTCCGGCGGCTGCTCGTGGAGGACCTGCCCGCGTTCGTCTGCGCGAGCCCCGAGGAGCTGCCCGCCTACCCGGCCGTGCTCCGCGCCCTCGCCGCACGCTTCGACGGCGCGGCCCCGGCCGTCGAGGAGGTGATCGGCGAGGCGGCCGGCGACTTCGAGCGCGCCATGAGCGACCCCGGCAACCTCACCTGGCCCCGCTGGTACGCCCAGCTGCTGCGCGCCGACGGCACCGACCCCGACGACCCCGCAGCCGTCCGAGGCTGGCTCGCCGGGCTCGACGCGCCGCCGGTCCCCGACGGGGTGCGGCGGGCCGACCTCATGGGCCGCACCGCCGTCGCCGACGTCCTGCTCGCCGAGGCCCTGACCAGGGCCTACGTCCGCGATGCCGAGCACCCGCCGCCCACCGGGCCCGTCCTCACCGACCACGACGTGGCCCAGGGGATCGGTACGGTCGCCGCCGCCCTGCTCGACCGGTGGACCGCCGCCGGGCTCGCCGAGGGCCTCGCCGGCGCCTACGCCCACCTCGCGCCCGGCCCCGACGCCTTCCCCCACCTCGTCCTCGCCGACGCCCTGCTCGACGAGCACCTCGACTACTACGGGGACCCCGCCGAGCCGCTGCCCCCGCCCGAGCCCGCCCCCGGCGCCTCCGGCCCGGACACCGCCGCCCCGGAGACCGCGGCCCCGGACCCGGAGGCCGCCGCCGACCTGCTCGCCGCCGCCATCGACGCCCTCGCCGAACAGGGCCCCTACGGGAGCGAGGCCGCCCACCTCCTCTACACCCTCTACCAGCGCGGCTGCTCCGCCGAGTCCGTCGCCCGCCGCGCCGCCGAGTTCGAGGACTGGCCGGTCGACCCGGCCCTGGAGGACGCCCCCGTCCGCGTACCGCCGCCGGCCTCGCCCGCGTACACCACGCCCACGGCCGGGGAGCTGGCCCGGCTGCTCGGCGCGCCCGGCATCACCGACACCGACCGCGCGCGGCTCGACCGGCCCGCCCACGAGCTCGCCGCCGTCGTCGACCGGCTGGCCGGCACCGGGCTCGTGTTCCGCCGGGGCGACGCCTTCGGCCTCACCCCGCGCGGCCGCGCCGCCGTCCGCTATCTGCTCGCCGTGCGCGGGGTCGCCGTGCCCGACACGGCCGAGACCGCCGCCTGGGACGCGGCCACGCTGGTCGCCGCCGCCGCGGGCTGGCCCCCGGCCGCCGCCGAACGGGTGCTCGGCGCCTGGCTGACGGCCCGCGAGGCGGTCCCCGGGGACGCCGACGAGGGGGCCTGGACGGAGCTGCTCGGCGCCCTCGGCCGGGTCGGCGCGGGCACCCCCGAAGCGGCGGCCGTCCGCGCGCTGCCCGGTGTCCTCGACCTGTCCCGGGCCCCGGCCGGAGCGCTCCGCGCGGCGCTCGCGGACCCGGCGACCGGCGTCCGCGCGGAGGCGGCGCTGCGCGCCCGGGGCGAGAGCGTCGACCCCGCCCTCGTACCGCCCGCCGCGCGCGCCCTCGCGGTCCTCGACGGGCTGCCCGGCAAGCGGGGGCCTCTGGAGTCCCGCCGGGCCGCCTTCGACGCGGCGGCCGCGCGCTGGCCCGGCGGTTCGGCGGCGCTGCTGGCCGCGATGACGGCGGCGGACCCGCACGCGAGCGCGCGGGTTCTCGGCCCGCTGGGACTCGGGCCGCGCTGACGGGCCGTGGGGCCCGGCCGGGGGTCCGTCGCCATCCTGCCGTCAGTTCCTCATCAGCCCCTCATCAGCCCCTCGTCAGTCGCTCATCAGCTCCCCTCGCCCCGGCAGGCGGGCGAGTGTCCTTCTCAACTCCACGCTGGGTCAGTGCTGTTGCACTCGCGGGAGTCATTTCTGGCCATTTCTGACAAAGCGTGCAGCTTCTGTGATCAAGGTGTGTAGCTTTCGTGCGGCACGGAAGGCGTAGCTGCCTTTGCGCCAGTCGCTGTGGGGCCTGGCCTCCACGGCGACCCGCCCTTCCCTCCATCCGAGACAGGACACTTGATGCCCGATCCGAGCTCCGGAACGCCCACGACCACACCGCCGCCCGCCCCGTCCGAAGCGGACAGGACGCTGCTCGACGGCCCGACGCCGAAGGACCTGCTTCCCACCACGGGCAACTACCCGACGGAGGTCGTCCGGTACCAGTCGGTGGTGCTGACCGACATCCCCGGGGCGGCCCCGGGGCGCGCCCTGACCGGCGCGATCGACCTCGGCGAGGAGAACCTCCCGTTCTACGACCGGCCCGCCGAGGGCATGGTCGTCACGACGGAGCAGAGCTGGTCGGCCCAGGGCGTCACGCTCGGCCGCCTGCTGCACAGCCTGGCCCTCGCGCCCGGCGAGAGCACCCGGGTCGCGGTCGTCGACTGGCAGCGCACCACCCGGGCGACGGGCGCCGAGACGGCCGGCGAGAACGAGTTGCTGACCGGCTCCACCGACCAGAACCGGTCGATCAGCGAGGTCGCGAACGCCATCGCCCACGAGGAGCAGTACGGCAGCTCCCAGGGGTTCGAGGTGGGCCAGTCGTCCAGCGAGGGCGGCAGCGTCGGCGGCTCGCTCGGCGTCGTGTTCAGCGGTGGCGGCAACTGGAGCAAGTCGTCGAACTTCGGCATCGCCAGCGCGGTGTCACGCTCCACGGGCGTGCGCTCGGTGGCGCAGGAGGCGACGCAGCGGATCAGCGCGCGGACCCAGCAGCTCGCGACCGCGGCCCGCAGCCGGAACATGACGGTCGTGCGCGAGACCTCGCAGGCCGAGCAGGACCAGGTCCTCACCCGGGTCGTCACCAACTACAACCACATGCACGCCATGTCGGTGCAGTACTACGAGGTCGTCCAGGTCTACACCGTGACGACGAAGCCGACCCGGCTGGAGCGCTGTCTGTTCATCCCGCTCCAGGAGCTCACCTTCACCCACACCAGCCTCCAGCGGTACAAGGAGGTGCTCGCGTCGGTGGCGCCGGCCGACTGGGCGACGAAGATCCGCGCGGCGAACCCGTTCGACACGGTCGTGCGCAGACTCGACGCGTGCGCGGCACCGGAGGTGCCGACCACTCAGGAGTTCGCCGGGGTGGAGCTGGCCGACGTCGCCGCTTCGGCCATGGGCGTGTACGGGGTGCGCAAGGCCGACGGCGGCCCGGTCAAGTTCGACCCCGCGACCCAGCAGTGGAAGCCGCTGCCCACCACGGGGCTGAGCGGCGGTCTGACCCGCATCGCACCGGGCAAGAACACCGTCTGGGCGATCCGGGCCACCGACAACTTGATCGTCCAGTTCGACGGGACGACCTGGCGGCCTGACCCGGCGAACGGCTGGGGGCTGCGCATCGTCTGCGCTGGGGACGACTCGGTCTACGTCATCGGCACCAACAACTTCATCCACCAGCGTGGCCCGACCATGTGGTCGAACCTGGGGGTCACGGCCGACGACATAGCCGTCACCGGCAAGGACAAGCTCTGGTACTCCCGGCAGGGGGCCCTGTACGAGCGCAGCGGTACCAGCTGGGTGCAGCGGGGCGGGCCGGGTGTGCAGCGTCTGTCCGCGACATCCGACGGTGCCCTCTGGGCCGTCGTCCAGTCCCAGTCCAGCACCGAGACCTTGCCCCTCCTGGTGGAGTCCGGTGCGACGACCGCGGTCCGTCCCACGGCCGGCGGCCTGCAGAGCGTCACCGGGCTGGCACAGATCGCCTCGGTCGGCGGTGGAGACTACTGGGTGCTGATGGGCAACGGGACCGTGCGCCGGATTCTGGGACGCGAGGCACTGGTGGCCTTCGACGACCAGCCGAAGGAGGACTCCGCCTACGCGTCCAGGATCGACGTCTGGTCGGACAGCGACGGAATCCGCGGCATCCAGGTCGTCCATCCGAGCCACACCTTCGGATGCGGCGACATCGGCGGCTCCGGAGCGCAGCAGGCGTCCTACACCTTCGGCGGCGCCGACAAGCTGATCTCCTACGAGGCCTGGTCCAGCAGGACCGCCCGTGGCAGCCTCGCCGGGCTGCGTCTGAAGATGACCTCGGGCGTGGCCAACTTCGGCATCGCGGCGACCACCACGGTCGCGCCCGACCTGTCCGAGGACGCCGGCGGTGGATCGGCCATCTGCGGGCTGTTCGGTTCGACGGTGAAGTCCGGCAGCCGCACCTACGTCGCGTCCATCGGCTTCCACGTACGGGGCGGGAACGTGCCCCAGCCGGTCCTCGACCACCTGAACGACAACCGGCGCCACTACAGCCAGGCCGTCTGGGCCAACGCGGACGAGCTGACCCTGAGCCGCATCCTCGCCAACTACTCGTACACCCCGCAGGGTTCGAGCGCGGGGCCGGTGCCGCTCGGGATGCTGCTCGACCCGAAGCCGATCGCGGCCACCGGCAACTACCTCGGCTTCCGCTGGAACTTCGCCAGCGAGCGGGAGCGCGAGGAGTGGACCAAGGACCGCCGGCTGAGCGACAGCACCTTCGGCACGCCGGTGGCCGACACGATCGCCATCGCCACCAACGGCGTCTTCGCCGAGGCCGTCCTCGGCCGGGCCAACGCGGCCGAGAAGATCGACCTGACCCGCTTCTGGAACTGGAAGGACTCGCCCATCCAGATCACCCCGGCCGACATCGCCCCGGTGTCCACCGCCTCTCGCGCGCAGAACCTCGACACCACGGCGGCCGGCATGGGGGTCTCCCAGGCGAAGTTCACGCCGCTGGTCGCGATGCCCGACCCGGTCGGCCTCCAGACGACGCAGGCCATCGCCACCGCGAACCTGTTCCGCGACATGAGCGGCCTCGACAACATGAGCCAGTTCCTCACCAAGGGCATCGAGGCCGCCGCCGGGAACGACAAGGAGGCCGGGATGCGCGCCCAGGAGGCGCTGAAGACCGCCACCGATCACGCGCAGAAGATGGCCCAGATCGCGGTCGACGCCCTCGGCAAGATACTGCCGCTCGCCACCGGCGGAGCCGCGGGCGGAGCGAGCAGTGTCAGCGCCCTCGGCGGCATGCTGAACCAGGGCGCCAAGGCCGACCCGCCCAAGCCCGCCCCGGCGCCGGCGTCCGGGACCGCCCCCGCGTCCGGCACGGGCACCGGCACGAAGGCCTGACCACGACCGTGCGGAAAGGGCTCCGCCCCCATCGCCGGGGGCGGTGGGGGCGGAGCCTGGGTCCTGAGCGCTGTCCGGCCGCTGTGCGGTCAGCCGACCAGCTGCTCGTACGCGGGGAGGGTGAGGAAGTCCGCGTAGTCGGCGTCGAGGGAGACGCGCAGCAGGAGGTCGTGCGCCTGCTGCCACTTCCCGGCCGCGAACGCCTCGTCGCCGATCTCCGCGCGGATCGCGGCCAGTTCCCCGGCGGCGACCTCGCGGGCCAGCTCCGGGGTGGCCTTGCGGCCGTCCTCGAAGACGACCTCGGCGTTGATCCACTGCCAGATCTGCGAGCGGGAGATCTCGGCGGTGGCCGCGTCCTCCATCAGGTTGAAGATGGCGACGGCGCCCAGGCCGCGCAGCCAGGCCTCGATGTAGCGGATGCCGACCTGGACGGCGTTGCGCAGGCCGTCGAAGGTCGGGTGGGCGTCCAGGGAGGCGATGTCGATGAGCTCGGGGCCCTCGACGTGGACGTCCTCGCGCAGCCGGTCCTTCTGGTTCGGCTTCTCGCCGAGCACCGCGTCGAAGGAGGCCATGGCGATCGGGACCAGGTCGGGGTGGGCGACCCAGGAGCCGTCGAAGCCGTCGCCGGCCTCGCGGTCCTTGTCGGCCTTGACCTTCTCGAACGCGACCTTGTTGACCTCGGCGTCGCGCCGGGACGGGATGAAGGCCGCCATGCCGCCGATGGCGTGCGCGCCGCGCTTGTGGCAGGTGCGGACGAGGAGTTCGGTGTAGGCGCGCATGAACGGGGCCGTCATCGTGACCAGGTTGCGGTCCGGGAGGACGAACTTGGCGCCGCCGTCACGGAAGTTCTTGACGATGGAGAAGAGGTAGTCCCAGCGGCCCGCGTTCAGGCCCGCGGCGTGGTCGCGGAGCTCGTAGAGGATCTCCTCCATCTCGTACGCGGCCGTGATGGTCTCGATGAGGACCGTGGCGCGGACGGTGCCCTGCGGGATGCCGACGTAGTCCTGGGCGAAGACGAAGATCTCGTTCCAGAGGCGCGCCTCCAGGTGCGACTCGGTCTTCGGCAGGTAGAAGTACGGGCCCTTGCCGAGGTCGATCAGGCGCTGCGCGTTGTGGAAGAAGTAGAGGCCGAAGTCGACCAGCGCGCCCGGGACGGGGCGTCCGTCGACGGTCAGGTGGCGCTCCTCCAGGTGCCAGCCGCGCGGGCGCATGACGACCGTGGCGAGCTGGTCGGCCGGCTTGAGGGCGTAGGACTTGCCCGAGCGCGGGTCGGTGAAGTCGATGTTCCGGGTGTACGCGTCGACCAGGTTGACCTGGCCGAGGACGACGTTCTCCCAGGTCGGGGCGGAGGCGTCTTCGAAGTCCGCGAGCCAGACCCGCGCGCCCGAGTTCAGCGCGTTGATCGTCATCTTGCGGTCGGTCGGGCCGGTGATCTCGACCCGCCGGTCGTTCAGGGCCGCCGGGGCGGGCGCGACCTTCCAGGAGTCGTCGGCGCGGACCGCCGCGGTCTCGGGAAGGAAGCCCAGCGTGGAGGTGCGGGCGATCTCGGCGCGGCGCTCGGCGCGGCGGGCGAGCAGCTCGTCACGGCGCGGGGTGAACCGTCGGTGCAGTTCGGCCACGAAGGCGAGGGCCGCGTCGGTGAGCACCTCCTCCTGGCGCGGCAGGGGCTCGGCTTCGACGACGACCAGGGAGGACGGCGCTGGTGCGGACATGAACTGTCACTTCCTTCAGCGGGCTTCACGGGCGGTGCCAGACGGCCGCCGGGCGTCGCGGTGCGGCACGGAGTGCCACAGGCGCCGAGGTACGGCCGCGAACGCCGTCTCAAAGATCAGGCGCTTCTGAACAGTGGATACTAGTTTCCTCATGGTGGAAGTTCAATGGTTTGTTGACGTCGAGATTCTTCGGGTCGACACAACGTGGCGCACGGTGCCACCGCCTTCACTCCAGGTGCACCAGATCCGCCTCCGTGTCGATGTCGTAGGGCTCGGCCACATCCGAACAGTCCACGAGCGTGATCGCGTCCCGGTGCGCCTTCAGGTAGTCCCGGGCCCCCTGGTCCCCGACCGCGCCCGCCGCGATCCCCGCCCAGCGGGCGGCGCCGAAGAGCACCGGATGCCCGCGCCTCCCGTCGTACGAGGCCGCCGCCAGCGTCTGTGGCGAGCGGTACGCGGCGCGGACCCGGGCCACCGCCGCCGGGCCGATCCCCGGCTGGTCCACCAGCGACACCAGCGCCGCGTCCGCCGGGCCCGCCGCCTCCAGGGACGCGAGCCCGACGCGCAGCGAGGAGCCCATCCCCTCGGCCCAGTCGGGGTTGTCCACCAGGACGCAGCCGGGCAGCTCGGCCAGCTCCCGGACCCGCTCGGCCGCCGCGCCCAGCACCACGTGCACCACCGCGCAGCCGCCCTCGCGCAGCACCCGCACCGCGTTCTCCACCAGCGGGCGGCCCCGGTGCGGCAGCAGGGCCTTGGGCCGGCCGCCCAGCCGCCGCCCGCCGCCCGCCGCCAGCAGGAGCCCCGCCACGAGGGGCTCCGCCGTCTCACCACTCGGTTCTCGCGTCTCACCAGTCATGAGGACTGCATACCGCATCACGCCCGGATCACACGGACGCCTGAATTACGTCCGTCCGCTGGCGCGCCGGGCGCGCGGAGGAGTTAACTGGCCCGCGACCCCGGACGCCCGGCCACCGTCCGACGGGTCGGCACAGGGACGTGCGCGAGGGGGAGAGCCATGTTGCGAAGCGTGGGGCAGAGGCGAGTGACCGGCGAGGGCGTGGACCCCAGGGTGGACGGACTGCGGGCCGCCGTCTCCCGGCTCAGGCGCGAACTGGCCGCGCTCCGCACCGACTTCGCCGACCGGGCCATCGCCGAGGACGAACTGGCGGCGCTGGACGCCATGGCGGTGACGGGCGCCCCCGAAGTCCGCCGCCTGCGCCGCTCGCTCCTCCTGGTGGCCGGCTCCCTCGGCTCGGTCAGCGCCCTCGCCGCCCCCCTCACGGCCCTGCGCCAGGCGGTCGACCTCTTCGGCCCGCCGCCACCGCCGCCCGCGGCCCCGGCCCCTCGGGCGGACCCGGCGGACCCGGCGGCGGGGGCACGGCCGGGATCGGCGGCGGGACCGGACGCCGCGCCTACCGCCTGATCAGCCGTCGCGCCGTCGCCGTCGCCACCGCCGCCGTGCGGGAGTCGACGCCCAGCTTGGCGAAGATGTGGACCAGATGGGACTTCACCGTCGCCTGGCTCAGGAACAGGGCCTTGCTGATCTGCTGGTTCGACAGGCCCTCGCCGACGAGCTGGAGCACCTCCAGCTCCCGCTTCGTCAGCGCCTCCGCCGGGGTGCGCATCCGGTCCATCAGACGGTGCGCCACCGCCGGGGCCAGCGCCGACTGGCCGGCCGCCGCCGTACGCACCGCCGCCGCCAGCTCCTCGGGCGGGGCGTCCTTCAGCAGGTAGCCCGAGGCGCCCGCCTCCACCGCCGCCAGGATGTCCGCGTCCGTGTCGTACGTCGTCAGGACCAGGACGCGCGGCCCGCCCGGGGCGGCCGTGATCGCCGCCGTCGCCTCCGAGCCGTGCATCCCCGCCCCGAACTGCAGGTCCATCAGGACCACGTCCACGCCCCCGGCGGCGGCCAGCTCCACCGCCCGCTCGGCCGTCGCCGCCTCCGCGACGACGGCGAAGTCCGGCTCCGTGTCGAGCACGGCGCGCAGCCCCGCCCGTACCACCGGGTGGTCGTCGGCGAGCAGCAGTCGGATGGTCATGCGTCGGCTCCAGCGGACTCGGGGGCGTCGGGCAGCGGAAGGGTCACGGCCACGGCGGTGCCCTGGCCGGGGGCCGACTCGACGGTGAAGGCACCGCCCAGCGACTCGGCCCGGGAACGCATCGCGGGCAGCCCGAAGCCGCCCTCGGAGGAGGGCCGGACGGCGGCCGGGTCGAAGCCCGACCCGTCGTCCACGACGTCCAGCGCCACCGAACCGCCCATGAACGACAGGGTGATCTCCGCCCGCGAGGCCCCGGCGTGCCGGACCGTGTTGGCGAGCGCCGACTGCGCGATCCGCAGCAGCGCCACCTCGTACGGGGTCGGCAGCTCGGCCGGCGTCCCGCTCACCGAGAAGCGCACCCGGGGACCGTCGGGGCCGGCCGTCCCGCACAGCCGCTCCAGCGCCCCGGCGAGCGAGCCGTGCTCCAGGTCCGGCGGGGCCAGCGCGCGGACGAAGCGCCGCGCCTCCGCCAGGTTGTCCTGCGCCGCCCGCCGGGCCTCCTCGATGTGCCCGGCCGCCGGGGACCCCTCCGGCAGCGCCCGCTCGGCCGCCCGCAGCAGCAGCTGGATCGACGAGAGCCCCTGCGCCAGCGTGTCGTGGATCTCCCGCGCCAGCCGCTCCCGCTCCGCCAGCGTCCCCGCGTGCCGCTCCGCCGCGGCGAGCTCGGCCCGGGTCGAGATCAGCTCCTCGATCAGCCGCCGCCGCCGCTCGCTCTCCCGGTACAGCGCCTGGTAGCCGAGCACGGTCGCCACCGCCACCGCCCCGCCCAGCAGCGGCCCGATGAACACCCCCGGGTTGAGCGCCGCGCCGTGCCGCACGTACGACAGGATCGCCGCGCCCGCCGTCAGCGCCACGGCCGGCAGCGACCAGCGCACCGGCAGCAGGTGCAGCTGGAGGAAGTACAGCGGGAACGCCAGCCACAGTCCGTCCGGCGTGGTCCAGAGGAGCAGCAGCCAGGCCGCCGCCAGCGCGGCCAGCCACACCGCCGCGCCCCGCTGCGAGTCCCGCACGGCGGGCAGCAGCGCCCCCGCCGCGTACACCGCGCCGGTCAGCACGGCCGCCGCGACCCCGGCGGCCGACTCGGCGCGCAGCGCGGCGAGCACCAGCAGCCCCGCCGTCAGCAGATGGAGGCAGAGCCGCAGGGCGCGCATGACGGGGGTGAGCGAACGGGGATCCATGGTCCGTCCAGCGTATGCGGGCGCAGGAGCCGGCCCGGACATTCCGGACTCAACCGAAAGTTTGATTACGGTCCCATCCGTGGCGCGATGCCCCGGGGCGGCCCGCCCGAGCAGGCTGGGTCCCATGTTCGTGGCATGGAGAGACCTCAGATTCGCCAAGGGGCGATTCACGTTGATGGGCACGGTGATCGTCCTGATCACCCTGCTGGTGGGACTGCTGTCCGGCCTCACCGCCGGCCTGGCGCGGGAGAACATCTCCGCGATCACCGGCCTGCCCGCGGACCGGCTGGCCTTCGCCGCCCCGCCCGCGGGCCAGTCGGTCTCCTTCACCAATTCGACCGTCACCGAGAGCCAGTGGCGCCAGTGGGCCGGGCGGCCCGGTGTCACGGGTGCCGAGCCGGTCGGCATCCGCACCCTCAACGGCACCGCCGGCGACCGTACCGCCGCGCTCTCCGCCTTCGGTACGGAGCCGGGGTCGGCGATCGCCCCCGAGAGCGGGCGGCTCGGCCCGGGCCAGGTGGTGCTGTCCGAGTCGGCGGCGAAGGAGCTCGACGTCCGGACCGGCTCGGCCGTGCGCCTCGGCCCCGTCGAGGCGACCGTCGCCGCGGTCTCCGGCGACGCCTCGTACAGCCACACGCCCGTCGTGTGGACCTCGCTCGACGACTGGCAGAAGCTCGGGCACGGCGGCACCACGCCCGGGGAGCAGGCGACGGTGATCGCGCTCAGCGGCTCCGGCGCCGACTGGGCCGCCGGGGACGCGGCCCTGAGGACCTCGGCGAAGACCCCGGACGAGGCGCTCACGGCCATAGGGTCGTACCAGGCCGAGAACGGCTCGCTGCAGATGATGCGCGGCTTCCTCTTCGCGATCTCGGCGCTCGTCATAGGAGCCTTCTTCACCGTCTGGACGATCCAGCGCAGCGGTGACGTCGCCGTCCTGAAGGCGCTCGGCGCCTCCACCCCGTACTTGCTCAAGGACGCCCTCGGCCAGGCCGTGGTGATGCTCGGCGCGGGCACCCTGATCGGCACCGGCCTCGCCACCGGCATCGGCGCGCTGATCAGCGGCGGGAACGTGCCCTTCGTCCTCCAGCCGCTGACCGTGCTCGGCCCGGCCGCCGTGATCATCGTGCTCGGTGTGCTCGGCGCGGCGCTGTCCATCCGGCGGATCACCGCCGTCGACCCTCTGACCGCCCTCGGGAGCGCCCGGTGACCACGAACAGCCTCGTCCTCGACGGCGTGACCCTGACCTACCCGGACGGCGACGGGCGGCTGACCGCCCTGGACGCGGTCTCCCTGGATGTCCCCGCCGGCACCCTCACGGCCGTCGTCGGCCCCTCGGGCTCCGGCAAGTCCAGCCTGCTCGCCGTGGCCGCGACCCTGGTGACCCCGGACAGCGGCCGGGTGGTGGTGGCCGGCACCGACGTCGGCCCGCTGAGCGCGGCGGCCAAGGCGGAGCTGCGGCGGGAGAGGATCGGCATCGTCTTCCAGCAGCCCAACCTGCTGCCCTCGCTCAACGCGGTGGAGCAGCTGGAGGTGATGGCGCACCTGTCCGGCCGCGCGGGCCGGGACGCCCGCGCGCGGGCCCTGGAGCTGCTCGGCGCGGTGGGCCTCGCCGACCAGGCGCACAAGCGCCCGCACCAGCTCTCCGGCGGGCAGCGGCAGCGCGTGAACATCGCGCGGGCGCTGATGAACGAGCCCTCCGTCCTGCTGGTCGACGAGCCGACCAGCGCGCTGGACCACGAGCGGGGCGCCGCCGTCATGGAGCTCCTGGCCGGGCTGACCCGCGAGCGCGGCACGGCGACCGTCCTGGTCACCCACGACCGCACCCACCTGGGCCGCGCGGACCGCGCGGTGACGGTCCTGGACGGGCGGCTGACGGAGGACGTCCGGGTGTGACGCGTGCGTGATCCGCGTGGTGCCCGGAGACGCGGGGGGGGGGGGGGGGGGGGGGGGGGGGGGCGCCCCCCCCCCCCCCCCCCCCCCCCCCGCCGCGCACGGCCCTCACCTGCCCTTCGGACCTAGCGGCGGGTGCGCCGTTGG
>NZ_JBVJDK010000024.1:0-83694 GCF_055582325.1 Streptomyces sp. NPDC042100 | reverse complement strand
GGCCGTGGCCCGGGATATGCCCATCTCGGCGGCCACATGAGCGACCGGACGGCCTGAGCAGACACGTTCGACCAGCAGTCTCCTACCGAAGACAGCCAGCCGGGCATTACGGTGGGCCACGAAGACCTCCGTGCGATGAGTTCCTAGACAGCTCCCACCCCACCGGAGGTCTTCGCCATGCTCAAGACCAAACCAGTGTCAACAACGCTCGTGATCAATACAGCTAGGCCGCCGCATGCCGTCGCTGCGGAGGGCGATTGTTCGCCCTGGCGGAGCCGGCGCTGTTCGTGGGCCAGTTGGACCAGCTTGCCCTGAGCGCCCAGGGCGTTGTCCAGATGGCGTGCGATGCCGGGAGAGGGGATCTTGTCCCTGTTCATGAAGTTCATCACCACGAAGTTCTTCATACCCTTCGTGATCTACCGGATCCTGCTCGGCATCCTGCTGTTCATCCTGGTCGGCACGGACGTCCTCAGCCCCCACGCGGGCGAGTCCGGCGGCTGAACCGGGGCCGTTCAGGTATAGCGCTTTCCAGCATTTCCGAGCGCCTGATCGCAGCACCACGCCATGGTCATCTCCCACTTGGCCCGTACAGCTGAGAGGAGCTGCCGCCGTTGGCGAATCCGGGCCCCGTACATGACGTCGGCCTTCATGACCTGGTTGTGGTCGTGCAGGCCGACGTTGCTTTTCGGGGAGGGCGTCCGTGCCGTCGCGCATGGAGGAGCCGGCGGAGATTCCGGCCGGGACGGTCCGGGTGGCCCGAAGGACGTCTCCCAAGGGGAGCCTGGCGATCCGGGTCCGGGACGAGCTGCGGGCGTTGTTCCGGGACGCGGACTTCGCCACGGTGTCTCCGCGCAGGGGAAACCCGCGTTGACGCCGGGCCGGCTGGTGGCCGAGCACGCCGGCTCCTTCGACGGGGTCCGCTTCTCGATCACCCCCACACCCTCGGCTCCACCGGCCGATCCGGCACCAACCGGCAGACGTCCATCGACGACCTCGCCGCCGCCCTGCGGACCTACCGGCCACTGCTCGACGCGCTCGGGCACGGCGCGGCCACCGCCGCCTGCGACCTCCGCTTCGCCCTGCTCGCCGGGATCCACCCGCTCACCGACACCCACCTCGCCGGCCACCACGGCCTCACCTGCGGCCCGCACCCGCTCATCTCTCGCGAACCCGCCACCGGCGAGCTGCCCGAGACCGTGATCGAGCGCCTCGACGAGCGCACCCAGCCCGTCTACTCCCTCCCTGGCACCGAGTACCTGCACGTCACCTCCGACCACGCCGAGCCGACGGCGACCACCGTGCGGGCCGCCCTCAACGGCGCACTGACCCTGCCGCACCGGGTGAGGAACGTGCGGCTGCACCGCATCAGCAACGCCGACGGACCCTACTGGGCGGCCGAGGGCGGATCTGGCGCATCACCCCGGTCCCACTCGCCCCCACCGGCCGGCTCCCGATCGCGGTCGCGGTCCCGGTCGCGGGGAAGAAGAACCCGGCCACCACCGCGCCGAGCCTCCTGACCGAGGAACTCGACCCCTGCCACGTCCCGCGTCTGCCGGACGGCTGGATGGAGCACACCAGCATGAGTCAGGGCCGCGAGGCGTTCGCTCTGCCGGGCCTCCCCGCTCTCTCCTGACCGTCGGCACGCGGACTCAAAACCCCGGGCGCCGGGCGCCGGGTGAAGCCGGGGCGAATCCCACCCGGTATGCGGGCGCCGGCCGAGATACTGGCCGCCATGACGAACACCCCGACACCCGCCCCGTTCTCCCGAATCAAGATCCGGACCGGGGCGCTGGTGTTCTGCGGCGACGACGTCGCCCTCATCCGCCGCGACCGCGCCGACTCCACCCACTACACCCCGCCCGGCGGCAACGTCGAGGACGGCGAAGACCTCGACGCCGCGCTCGCCCGTGAACTCGCCGAGGAACTCGGCCTGGACACCGCGCTCGCCGAGGGCGGGGACCTGATGTGGGTCGTCGACCAGCGCGTCACCCGGCCCGGCCCGACCCCGCCCCCGCGCAAGCTCCACCTCATCTACCGCTTCCACATCAGCCCCGGCGTCCGCGCGACCCTCGCCGAGCAGGAGCTGGACGAGCTGCCCGACGGACGCCACGAGGTCGGCGTGATCGAGTGGATCGACTACCGCAAGACCGCGGAGCTGCCGGTCTTCCCGCCCATCGGCCCCGCCCTCGCCGCCCTCGCCAGCCCCCGCTCCGCCGTCGCCAACGCCGCCCTGGACGCCGTCACCGACGCGAACTACACCTGGCTCTGAGCCCTGGGCCTGGCCGGCGGCCTCGACGGGCCTGGACGAGGACCAGTGGGACGTGCTGCGCGTACGGGCCACCCCGCAGCCGTTCGGCACCTCCACCCAGCGCCTCGCCGGCCCCGCCGAGCCCGGGCCCCGTGTGGACCGCGTCCTGATCACCTGCCGCGACTTCACGGGCCTGCTGGATGCCGGGGTGCCGATGCTCGCCCTCCTCAACCAGCCGCCGTGGCGGCGCTTCGACCTGGCCACGGGGCACTGGCCGATGCTGTCGGCGCCCGCCGAACTCGCCAACATGCCCCACACGGCCGCCTCCTCACCGGCCACCGCTGATGCCCCCGCGTAACGTCCCGGCCGGCCGCAGGTGAACCACTGCCACGGCCATCACCGGGTCTTGACTGGCCGAGGCGTTGCCGGGCGGGACGGTCTGCGGGATGGGTTTTAGGACCGGAACTGGCCTAGATGCGGATTGGCGTGACCAGCACGTAAGGCACTCGCCCCAGGAGGCACTTATGTCCGTCAAGCCGGTTCCCCAGGACTACAGCACCGTGACCCCGTGGATCATCTCGCGCGACACGGTGCAGCTCATCGACTTCATGAAGAGGGCCTTCGGCGCGAAGGAACTCGCCTGCCTCGCGGGCAAGGACGGGATCATCGAGCACGCGGAGGTGCGGATCAGTGATTCCGTGGTGATCTCTGAGGCGGTGCGGATATACGTGGGTCATCGTGGCCGGATCGGCGACGCGCCCTCAGCAAGCAGCCATGGGGCCGGTGGCCCACCCCACTCCTTGCGGCGTCCGCGGCCGGCCGCGAGGAGTGGGGTGGGCTGCGTCAGAAGAGCAGCTCGGTGGGGTTGAAGCCCCAGCCACTGCGGTCGGTGTCCTGGTGGGGCCAGGGCGGGTTGACGAAGGGAGAGGCCGCGTTGCCGGTGCCGGCGTAGAAGAAGATGTCGCCGTTCTGCTTGCGGCCGAGGAGGTCCGGGCGGCCGTCGCCGTCGCCGTCGAGGTTTCCCGGGGCCACGATGGTGTTGTAGATGTTCCAGCCGGTTCCGATCCGGGTGCGGGCCGCCAGGGTGCCGTCGGCCTTGCCGGCGTAGAGGAACAGGTCACCTGCCGGGAGGGAGCGCGCGAGGATGTCGGGTCGGCTGTCGCCGTTGATGTCGCCGGGCGCCAGGATCGTGTCGTAGACCCCCGTGCCCCAGCCTTCGGCGTTGGCGAGGTTCACCGGGGTGCCGACGGTGCCGTCCTGCTGGGTCGGGACGCGCCACAGGGTTCCGTTGTCTCGCCGGACGATCAGCTCGGGGTTGCCGTCGCCGTCGGAGTCGGGGCTGACGGCCATCGTGCGGACGTCGCCCCAGCCGCCACCGAGGGTGCGGGGTGCCCGGAAGTACAGCTCGGTGGGGTCACCGGGGTAGAAGCGCAGATTGCCGGCGCCGTCGATGGCGTAGAGGTTCTCGACACCACCCGTGCCGACGGGTCCCGTGCGGGCGATGTGCTGCATGCCGGTCCAGCCGGCACCGATCTTGCACGGGTCGGCCGCGATCTTGCCGTCCGCGCGGCCGAAGTGCCTCCACAGGTCGCCGGCGGCGTCGCGGCGCAGCATGTCGGCCTTGCCGTCGGTGGCGTTGTTGCAGTGCGAGAACGTCGCGGCTCCGAGGTACGGATAGTGGTCGGAGATGCGGGGGTCGCGGTCCTTGGCGTCGGCTGCCACGTTCTTGAAGTGGGCCTCGTCGACGAAGACGTAGTCCAGCTTGGCCTGGGTGCCGCGGCTGGCGTCGTAGTTCGTGAACTCACCCGACCGGCAGGCGGCCGGGAGCGGGGCCGCGCAGTCGAAGTGGTCGGCATCCGTCTCGTCGGTCTCGATGAAGCGTCCCGTCCCGCCCAGGGCCGGGCGGTAGAACGGGTCGAGGTCCGAGGACCGCGGCGCGTTGGCCCTGCTGCCGCCCGGGTTGCGGTTGACCGGGTTGAAGTCGCCGCCCAGCACCACGGGGGTTCCCGTGTTCAGCCAGGGGTTCGCGGCGAGGTTCTTCGCCTGCGTGGCGTTGATGTCCGAAGGGATGACCGGGTGCTCGCTGGTCTTCGAATACTGCGGGTAGAGGTGGACGGAGCAGGCGCGTGTCTTGATGAACTGGATCTTCGCCTCGACACACGCCGCGTACCACTCCTCCGGACCGGAGTACGTGTTGGTGTAGGCGTTGTCCGGGTCGAGCCGCACGCCCGTGCCGCCGGTGAGGGGCCCCTTGGCCAGGACGGCGATGCCGTACGCACCGTTGGTGACCGTACCGTTCAGGCCCTTCACGTTGCACACGTCGGAGCGCGTGAGCGTGGGGACGAAATAGCCCTCGTACCCCTCCGGCTTCAGGGCGCCGAGGATCCCGTCGTACTGCTGGCTGCAGACCTCCTGCAGGAAGATCAGGTCCGCCTTCCAGCCGCGGGCCTCCCGCACCACCTTGTCACGCCGCTCCTCGACCTCGCGAGTCAGGGAGCAGGAGTCCTTGTTGTCACTGTTTCCGCAGATGTTGTAACTCAGGAACCGGACGACCGGTGCGGTGCTCGGTGACGGCGCATCGGCGACGGCCGGCCGCACCACCCCCAGTGCGACCAGCAATGCCAGCAACAGGGTGAACGTCTTGCGTCTCCGCATGGTTGGCCCCCTCCTCGTGTCGAGCCGCTCGTGCGCGGTTGTCGGCGTGCGCCTGCCGGGCCCGAGCGGAGAAGATCGAAATCACTCGACGATACCTTCCGGCCAAAGCCGGCCACGGGCCACGGTGCCACGGGTCAGTTCGACGACGAGGGCTGGTCCGCCCCTACGCGCGTTACCGGCCTCGGCTCGTCAGGGTGAACCTGTGCGAAGTGTCTGACGAGCCTGAAGTGGTGGCTGCATCCGATGGTGTGTGAGATATGCGGATGGGGGCGGGCTGACCGCCGCGGGACAGCTGCGCCGGGAGTCGGTGCGGGTGCAGGCAGCCGAGTTGTTCGAGCAGAAGGTCAAGCCGGCGGAGGCGGCCCGGCGGCTGCGGGTGAGTTCGAAGTCGCCTTACCAGTGGCACCAGCTGTGGCGCGACGGCGGGATCGAGGCGCTGGCATCGCGCGGCCCGGGTGGGTCGCGGTGCCGCCTGTCCCCGCGCTGCCCGGAGAAGCTCGCCGCGTACCTGGACCAGGGTCCGGCCGCGCACGGCTGGGTGGAGGACCAGATGTGGACGGCCTCGCGGGTGGCCACGCTGATCGGGCGGAAGTTCCACGTCTCGTACGGCGTCTCGGGCGCCACCGGGCTGATGCACCGGCTGGGCTTCAGCCCGTTGTCGTTCCATCACGGAGAATGGCCGAAGTGCGTCCCCGGGCCCCGCATCGCATCCTCCGGATCCGGCCAGGACCGGGGATCCTGCGCGGCCGCCGGGAAAAGGCGTGCTTCCAGGGCGGGCCAGCGCTCGGAAACCGCGGATTCGCACGGGTCGGCGTGCTCGGCTTCGGCACCTGGCCGGCTGGGGCCCGACCAGCGCGCCTTCCCCGCACCCGGCACTCGCCCCTCCCACGCTCGCGGCACCGCGCGCCGCCGGCGTATCGGACCGCGGAGCCGAAACCGACCCCGAGGGACCGCTGCCACTGGTCCGTCCGCGACGTCGCCTGAGAACGGCCGCACCGCCGCCCGGCGAGGTGTTCGGGACCGGGCAGTCATCCGCGTTCCGCATCTGGCGTCGTGACCGTGGAAAGGGCGGGGGCCGTCGGTGCGTCCCGTTGGGAAGCGGCGTCGGGGTGGCGCGCGGGAGCCGGGCCCCGGAACGCACTCGGCTGTCGTCTCTGGCGACCGTCAGGGCAAGCCGGTGATCGGGGCCCGTCGGCGGGGTGGCCGTCCCGATGCCCTCGGTACAGTGGGTGATGTCGCGATGGTGCTGTGAACAGCACGAATACACCGGGCCGACGCAGTTTCCCCAGGAGGATGCCACCAATGTCTGCGAAGCGGTTCCCCGGGCCCGCCATCGACCGGTCGAGCGGTGAGCCATTGTTCGCCCAGATCGTCCGATCCTTGGGCGCGGAGATCGCGGCGGGCCGGTTCCGTGCCGGGCAACGGATTCCTACCGAGCCGGAACTCGCCGAACTCTATAGCGTCAGCCGTATCACGGTCCGGCGCGCCATCGACGAGCTCTCGAAGAACGGGATGCTGGTCAAGCGGCAAGGCAAGGGCACGTACGTTCGTGACCGCAAGGTCTTCTCCCGGAAGATCGAGCACATCGCGAGCTTCACCGAGTCATGCCGGGCGAGTGGCATGACACCGTCCGCGACGGTTGTCAGCCGCGAATTGCTCGACGTGGTGCCCGCCGACGTACCGGCCCGCCCGGAGTTCGAGGGCGAGAAGGTCGTCTACATCCAGCGCGTTCACTACGCGGACGGCGCGCCCATCATGATCGAGAACAACTACTATCCGGCGCGTTTCTCCTTTCTCCTGTCCGAGCCGCTGGAGGGTTCGCTCTTCGAGACCCTCGCCGCGCACGGTGTCGTCATCGGCAGGTCTGAGAACTCCTACCTCGACGCCGTCGCCGCCACCCAGAGGGAGGCCGTGCACCTCGCCGTGAGCGTCGGGGACCCGCTGTTCCTGTTCCATCGCGAGATGCTCGATGAGCACGGTGAACTGATCTACGTAGGGCGGCAGTACATCGCCGGGAGCCGGTACCGGTTCGGCTATGACGTCGTATAGCGCTCGACCCTGCGGCAGCGCGAGCCACGAGGGTGCACGCCGCGAAGCCGCCCGCTGAGCCGAGGGGCTCGACAGGCGGCTTCGCGTCAGGTGAGGGAGACGAGCGTGAACGGCTGGGACGGGCCGGCAACCGTCCGTCTCCGCGTCCGCCGCGTTCGGGTCAGGGGCGCAGGCTCTCCGCGTAGGCGCGCATCCAGGCCGCGTCCTCGGCGGTCAGCTCGATCGACAGGGCCCGTACATTCTCGCGGAGTTCGTCCG
Organism: Streptomyces sp. NPDC042100; assembly: GCF_055582325.1. NCBI lineage: Bacteria > Bacillati > Actinomycetota > Actinomycetes > Kitasatosporales > Streptomycetaceae > Streptomyces > Streptomyces sp. NPDC042100. The sequence goes on along the minus strand of NZ_JBVJDK010000024.1, from coordinate 76,484 downwards.
GCGTGGTGCTGCCGCTGAGTACGGAGACGCGCGGGTCCTGCGCCAGGAGCCAGGCGATCGCCAGGTCCGCCGACCCGCACCCGTACTTCTCGCGCAGCGGGGCCCAGGAGTCGAGCATGTCGAGCGCGCGCTCCAGGTTCCGCGGAGCGAACCAGAGCTTGCCGGCACGGGCGTTGCCCTTCGGGGGGACGTAGCCGCGCGGGACGGCGCCGGCCAGAATGCCCATCTCCAGCGGTGAGTAGGCCTGGACGGCGACGCCGTTCTCCAGACACACCGGCATCAGGTCCTCCTCGACGGCGCGGTCGAGCAGGGAGTAGCGCATCTGGACGACGTCGAGTTCACCGTGCTCCAGGTACTCGCGCACCTGTGCGGAGGTGACGTTGGCCGCGCCGATGGCCTTGATGCGGCCGCTCGACTTCAGCTCCGTGAGGAAGCCGACGGTCTCGGCGATCGGGGTCGCGTACGGTTCGATGGCCGGCCAGTGGGTCATGTAGACGTCGACGTGATCGGTGCCCAGGCGGTCCAGGCTGGCGTCGAGTTCCCGCTCGATGGACTCCGGGGTCAGCAGCCGGTTCAGTACCCGGTCGCCTACGGTGTTGAAATACGCGCCCTCGCGGTCCCACACCAGGCCGCACTTGGTGACGATCGCGTAGTCCTCGCGCCGTCCGGCGAGCGCCTTGCCGACGATCTCCTCGCTGCGGCCGAAGTTGTAACCCGGCGCGGTGTCCACCAGGTTGACCCCGAGACCGGTCGCCGCGCGGACCGTTGCGACGCCCTGTTCCTCGGTGTCGGTTCCGCCGAACGCGGGGCCACCGCCCAGGGCCCAGGTGCCCAGTCCGATCCGGGAGACGTTCTCCAGGTTGCCGATCTTCACTGCTGTCTTCACTCCTTGAGTCATGTGTGTCATCACGGTGGCCGCCAGAAGCCGGGATGGATCTATCGCGGGCTGTGGCGGGCGTGGGTCTTGATGAAGGTGTCGATCTGCGCCCTGCTACGCACGGCCTCCGTCGCTCCGAGTCCGCCTACCGAGACCGCCGCGACCGCGTTCGCGAAGACCGCACACTCCGCCACCGGCCGGCCTTCGCTCAGCGCTCGGATGAAGCCCGCCGCGAAGTTGTCGCCGGCGCCGGTGGTATCGAGATCCTTCAGGTCGTCCCGTACGAAGGCGGGCACGACTTCGGAGGTGCCGGCGGAGCGCACCAGGCAGCCTCGGCGGCCGAGCTTGAGGACGACCGTGCCCACCCCGCGCGCCAGCAGGGCGTCCGCCGCCTCGTCCGCGTCGCGCGTGCCGGTGAGGGCCGTCGCCTCGTCCGCGTTCGGGAGGAAGAAGTCGAGGTGCGCCAGCGCGTCGGCGATGTCGTCGATCGTGGCGCCGGTACGGCTGGGGACCATGTCGGCGCAGACCGTCGTCCCGGCGGACCGCGCGGTGGCGAACAGGTCGGCCAGCCACGCGCCGCCGATCAGCGGGTTGTTGAAGATGCTGCCGAAGGCGAGGATCGGCGCGTTCAGCGACGGGGGCAGGGCGAGGTCCTCCTCGCGCGTGGTCCACAGGCTGCCGGCGCGGTTGGTGATGAAGGTGCGTTCGCCGTCGGGCTGGACCAGGCCGATGTTGAGCGAGGTCGTCATGGACGGGAGTACCCGTACGCCGTCGGTGTCGACGCCCTCGGCCCGCGCGGAGTCCGTGATGAACCGGCCCGCCGCGTCGTCCCCCACGGCCGTCACCAGTGCCACCCGCGCACCGAGGCGCGCCAGCACGATCGACTCGTTGAGCGCGTCCCCGCCGACCCGCATCGAGATGTCCGCCACCGGGTACGACACGGTGTCGAACACCGAGCGGTCCACAGGGCGCAGCGGGATGTCCACGACGGACGAGCCGACGCACACGACATCGACGGCGCGAGCGGCGGTAAGGGTGCTCCGCTTCGTCGGATGCGGGCGGGTGCTCCGCTCAACCGGTTTCGTGGGGGTGCTCTGCTTCATCGGTTCCATCGGTGCGGCCCCCGTCACTTGACCGACGGGTCGACCACGACGACCGCCTTGGTGAACGCGTCCGCGTGGTGCGCGGCGAACTCGAACGCCTCCTGGATGTCGGCGTAGCCGAAGTGCTTGTCCACGATCTCCGCCGCCCGCAGCGCGCCGGAGCGGATCAGCTCGATCGTGGCCGGGTGGTCGCCGCAGTAGCGGAAGACGGTCTGGATCCGCACCTCGCGGTTGATCTTGAGGAACTCCACCGGCGCCGCGCCCGGCACCGTGCCCACGACCAGCAGCCTCCCGCGGCGCTTGACCACCTGGAGGGCGAGCGTGAGCGTCGGGACCGCGCCGGCCGTCTCGAAGACGACGTCCGCGCCGTACGGGCCCACCACGGCCCGGATCTGCTCGGCGACGTCCTCGTCCGCGCCGTTCAGGGCGGCCGTGGCCCCCAGGTCCCGGGCCTTGGCGAGGCGGCCGGGCTGGATGTCGACGACGACGATCCGGCTCGCCCCGGCGGCCTTCGCGGCCATGAGGGTCAGCAGGCCGACCGCGCCGCTGCCCAGGACGACCACGGTCCGGCCGAGCAGGCCGTCCGCCATCGAGACCGCGTGCGTGGCCACCGAGGCGGGCTCGACGAGCGCGCCCTCTTCGAGCGTCATGCCCTCGGGGAGGGGGTGGACCAGGTCGGCGGGGTGGGTGAGGTACTCGGTGAACGCGCCCCGGTAGTTGGGGGCCGTGGCCATGAAGTCCATGTCGGGGCAGACGTTGTAGTGACCGGCGAGGCAGAACTCGCAGGTGCGGCAGGGCTGTCCGGGCTCCACACAGACCCGGTCGCCGACCGCGAGGCCGGTCACCCCGGTGCCGACCTCGGCGACGACGCCCGCCGGTTCGTGGCCGAGCCCGACGCTCTGGCCCGGCTGCGGCGGGATGTAGGGGCCGAACCGGAAGCCGTGGATGTCGGACCCGCACATGCCGACCCGCGCGACCTTGATCAGGACCTCGTGCGGGCCGGGCGCCGGACGCGGGCATTCCTCGATCTCCATCGTGCCAGGCTCGCGCAGGATCGCCCGCGTGTTCTCGCTCGCCGGGTTCTCGCTCGCCAAGCTCTCACTCACCGTGTTCTCACTCATCGTGTCCTCCTGACACTGCTGCTGATCGGGGGGTCGGTACGGGGTTGGGGACGGGCCACCGGGGTGGCCGGTCCGGCGGACGGGGCGGCGGCGGAGGGCGGCACCGGTGGCGCGGGGGTCCGTACGGGGGCCGGGGGCACGGGGAACGGGGGCACGCCCGCGTCGGCCCGGACCGCCGTCGTGCCGGCCCGTACCGCCGTCGTGCCGGCCCGTACCACCGTCGTGGCGGCCCGTACCTCCACCGCCTCGGCCCGCACCGCCGACGGCTCGGGCCGCGTCCCGGGCTCGTCGAGCCGGGCCGCCATCTCCTCGCAGGTGCGGCCCCTGGTCTCGATGCCCAGCACCGCCAGCACCAGGGCGCACGCCGTCAGCAGCACGCCGAGCACGACGAAGACCGCGACGGGACCGAAGTCGGTGAGGAGCCACGCGGTGAGGTAGGGCGAGACGACCGCGACGACGCGTCCGATGGAGTTGGCGATGCCGAGACCGCGCATCTTGTACTCGGTGGGCCACACCTCGGGGGCGTACACGGCCGACGCGAAGCTGTTGTAGATGTACAGGACGACCATCATCAGCGTCCCGACGGCCACGACGCCGACAGGACTCCGCTGGAGCGAGTAGACGTACCCGAGGACCGCGACGGCGACGATGAGCGTGCTGCCCAGGACCCGGCGGGGGAAGCGGTCCATGATCAGCGTGGAGATGTACACACCGACCGGCGCGCCGATCATCATCGCCATCGACATCGTCAGCGAACTGCGGATGTCGATGCCCCGGTTGACGAACATCGTCGGCACCCACACGGTGATCGTGTAGAGCGAGAGGTTCATCGCGATCAGGGTCGCGGTGGCGACGAGCGTACGGCGGCCGAGGTCTCCCCGGAAGAACATGGACACGGGCGGCTTCGGCCCGGCGGACGCGGGGCCACCGCCCGTGCCCGGACCAGGCGCGACCCCTTCGCGCGCCTGGCTCCCGCCCCCCGCCCGCCCGATGATCTCCAGCGCCTCGTCGACGCGCCCCGCCCCGATGAGCCAGCGCGGTGACTCGTCGAGCCGGCGGTGCACGACGGCGGCGATCACGAAGGCCGCCACCCCGCCCACGGCGAACGTCGAGCGCCACCCCGCCACCGGGATCAGCACCGCCGCCACGGCCGCCGCGATCAGCGGCGAGAGGTTGCCCAGCAGGGAGATCCGAGCCCCCCAGGTGCCGCGTACCCGCGCCGGTACGAACTCGGTGAACGAGCCGTACCCCAGCACGATCCCGCCGCCCATGCCGATCCCCATGAGGCCCCGGCAGACGATCAGGACCCCCATGTCCGGAGCGAGCGCGGCGACGAGCGCGAACGCGCCGAACACCAGGATGCACAGCTCGTACGTGCGCTTGCGGCCGATGCGGTCGCCCAGCGAACCGGCGACCAGCGACCCGACGAAGAAGCCCGCCATCGTCGCCGAGGCGAACAGCGCGTTCAGGTAGTTGTCGGACCAGCCGCGCGCCGCCAGGTCCGCCAGCACCGCGTTTCCCGAGGAGTTCAGGAAGCCGTTGAACTGGAGGCCGAAGCCGAGGATCCAGAAGACGTTCCAGTGCCACCGGCTCACCGGCATGCGTTCGAGCCGGTCGAGCGCGTGCCGGGCGTCGAGGCCGGGAGCGCGCCCGGGGGCGGGGTGGGGGTCGGGGTCGGGTCGTGGGGCCACGTTGCCTCATCTGCTGTCGGAAGTGCTCCCGCCCGGGGGCGGGTGGACCGCCTCCCGGGCGCCGTCGTCCGGGAGGCCGTCAGGGGTGTGGTCAGGTGCAGGACCCGCCGGCGGTGAGGACCGGGGCCGCCTGCACGGCGGACTCCTCGGCGGTACGGGGCATCGCCGACGCCCGCCCGGTCGCGCCCAGCAGCTCGATCTTCTCCAGCGCCCGCCGCTTGAGGGCGTCGCGCACCCGGAGCTGCGTGGTGACGAAGTTGGTCGTCAGGTCCTCGCGCACCGCGTCCATCGCGGCCTGGCCCAGCTCGGCGTGGACATTGACCTTGGCGACGCCCAGGGACACCGCGCGCTTGACGTCGGCGTCCGGGATGCCGGACGCGCCGTGCAGCACCAGGGGCACGTCGACGGCGTCGCGAACGGCTTCCAGGACGTCGAAGGCGATGCGCGGGGTCGAGCTGTACGGGCCGTGTACATTGCCGATCGCCACGGCGAGCGCGTCGCAGCCGGTCCGCTTGACGAACTCCTCGGCCTGGCCGGGGTCGGTGTAGTCGTAGTCCGCGAGGACGTCCTCGTACTTCCCCGGGTCGCCGACGTGACCCAGCTCGGCCTCCACCGGGATGCCGCGCGGGTGGTAGAAGTCGACGACGCGCTTGGTCTCGGCGATGTTCTCCTCGAAGGAGAGCTTGGAGGCGTCGCGCATCACGGCGTTCATGCCGTGCTGGTAGGCGTTGAGGACGATCTCGAAGCTGCGGCCGTGGTCCCAGTGCAGGATGGTGGGCACATGGGCGTGGGTCGCCATCGAGACCATCATCGGAGCGAACTCCTCGAAGATCGTGTTCTGTACGAACCCGGTCCCGAAGGAGATGATGACCGGCGCGTCGGCCTCGTGGGCGGCGTCCATGACGCCCATGAGCATCTCCGCGTTCCACGTGTTGAAGTGCGGAACTGCGTACCCCTTCTCCTGCGCGTCCCGGAGCCAGAAGTTCATGTCGGCAAGCACGGTGCCGTCCTTTCGGTTTTCCTGCGGTTGTTCGTCGACGTCATGCGGGTCATGCGGGTCATGCGGGTCGGGGGCGGCTGGTCCTCGGATCACCGACCAGCCGCCCAGCCGGTCAGTCGTCGAAGTCGTACGTCAGCACGACCTTGATGGCGTCCTTGCTGGCCATCGCCTCGAAGCCCTTCTCCCACTCGGAGAGCCCGAACCGGTGGGTGATCATGGAGGCGGTGTCGAGCTGCCCCGACGCCACCAGACGCAGCACGTTGCGCCAGGTCGTGGAGTCGTAGGCCATGTGGCCGAGCAGCGCGATGTTCCACTCGGTGATGCGGTTGATGGAGAAGTCCAGCGGCGCGAAGCCCATGCCGGCGCGGACGATCTCGGCGTTGGGGCGGACCATCTCGATGGCGTTCTTGAGCGCGGCGTTCGCGCCCGAGCACTCGATGACCACGCCCAGGTTGTCCGCGCCGCAGATCTCCTGGCAGCGGGCGACCACGTCCTCCTGGGAGGCGTTGACGACATGGGTCGCACCGAACTCCAGCGCCTTGGGGAAGCGCGTCGTGACGTCGGCGTCCAGGCCGACCAGGACGATGTTCGTCGCCCCCATGATCCGGGCGACCTGGACCGCGTACAGGCCCAGCGGGCCCGCGCCCATGATGACCACGTCCTGGCCGGGCAGGAGCGAGGTCTGCTGGGCGACGGACTTGTAGGAGTTGCAGAGCGACTCGACGGCCGCCGCCTCCTCGTACGTGACGTTATCGGGGAGTTCGCGGATCGCGTGGCGGTGGATGCGCAGGATCTCGCCGGGGATGATGACGTACTTGGTGAAGCCGCCGCCCCAGCGGTTGTTGTCGAGGCCGATGTTCGTCTTGTTCTGGCAGACGAGGAAGTCGGCGCGCTCGCACGCCTGGCAAGTGCCGCAGACCCGGCCCGTGTTGTCGGAGACGACGCGCTGGCCGACGCTCCAGTCGGTGACCTTCGGGCCGACCTCGACGATCTCCCCCGCGAACTCGTGGCCACGGATGGAGTTGAACTCGTCGGAGCCGTTGTCGACGCGGAAGTGCTTCATGTCCGCGCCGCAGATCGTCGCCGAGCGGACACGGACGAGGATGTCCTCCTCGCCGACGGTCGGCTTCGGTACGTCGATGAGCCGGTATCCGCCAAATGCCTTGCCGTACCTGGCCAGTGCCTTCATTGTCGATGCCCTTCTGGGGTTGAGGAATGTGCGGGACGCGGAGGAACTACTCGGAGTCGAGTGCGGAGATCTCCTCGATGGAGGCACCCCGGGTCTCCGTGCCGAGGACGAGGATGACGAGCGCCGTCACGAGCGCTGTCGCGCCGAGAAGAAGGAAGACTCCCGGCATTCCGGAGCTGGAGAGCAGGGCGGCCACCGCGAACGGGGCGGCGATGCCGCTGACACGGCCCACCGAGTTGGCAAGGCCCGCACCCCGGAGCTTCGCGGCTGTGGGCCAGATCTCGGGGACGTAGACCGCCGAGGCGAAGCAGACGTACATGTAGACGAACGTGATCAGGAAGAAACCGACGACGGACAGAGCCGTGACGCTGGTCTGGAGGCTGTACACGTAGCCAAGGACCGCGATGACGAGGAGCAGGCCGATGCCGAACGCCTTGCGGGGGATGCGCTCGATGAGAAAGACGGCGATGAAGATGCCGATCGGGGCGCCGAACATGCTCATCGTGTTGAGGACGATCGAGTCCTTCAGGTCGATGCCCTGGTCCAGGAGCATGGTGGGGAGCCAGTTGATGAGCGTGTACTGAATGACGTTCATCGCGATGAGGACGAAGGAGCCCAGGATCACGCGCTTGAGCAACTGGCCTTGGAAAAGTGCCCGGTAGGGAATCTCCCGAGACTCGGCCGGGCCCCCGCCGGCTTCTCCTGGCCGGGGCCGCTCGACGGGTTCCAGATCGGCCGTGCCGGCCGCCCGTACCGACGTCTCGATGTCCGTGAGCAGAGCCTCGGCCTCCTCATAGCGGCCCTTGCTCTCCAGCCAGCGGGGCGACTCGGGGAAGCGCTTCCAGACGACGATGAGCACAACGGTGGACAGGACCGCCGGGATGATCATCTGGACACGCCAGTTGAGGCCCGGAGCGACCAGGGACGAGAGCACGCTCGCGATCAACGAGGCGATCGGGTAAGACCAGTTGCCGAGGAAGGAGACGCGGGCGGACCACGTGCCACGGTCGCGCGAGGGGACGTACTCGGTCCAGGACGCGAACAGGATCGTCAACAGGCCGCCCAGGGCGAGCCCTTGGAAGAAGCGTGCCCCGATCAGGAACGTCATGCCGGGGGACAGCGCGCCGACCACCAGGCTCAGGACATGGGCGGCGACGAACGCCATGTAGCCGTTGCGGCGCCCGGCCCGGTCGCCGACGGCTCCGCCCAGGAGTGCGCCCAGGAACATGCCCACGTTGGTCAGCGAGGTGAAGACGGCCGTGGTGCCGTTGTCCGTCCAGCCGACCTCCTTGAGCTGGGCCAGCACGAGCCCGCCGATCGCGTTGCTCCACGACACGAGGAGACCGAACGCGACCATCCAGTAGACCGTCCAGTGGAACCGGCTGTTCGGCAGCCGGTCGAGGCGGGGTCCGGCCTGGGGCCGGACCGCTTCTCGGATAGCCATCAGCCCTCCCTCGGCGAGCGAACCGCCGCGGTCACGATCGGCGGGGCCGACGGGTGATGCGGAGGGGCTCCGCGCTCTGAGGCCCCACCGGAACACGGATAGGTGTCCGGTCGGCGGTAGTTGATCGACACGGTCGCCGCTTCCTCTTCGAAGACGAGCTCGGGAGGGTCCGGTATCCGCACCCGAGACCTAACGTCATATGACGTTATGCCGTCACTCTATCGGCGTTGCCGGGAAGGATGCAGGGCCCAAGGTCCCCTTCTCCGAAGGAGAGAAGGCAACATCGCGCTGAGGCGAACGGATCGGTCGGCGGTAGCAGCGGTCGCCGCGGGCGTGGAAGGCGCACCGGCAGGGGCTGGCTGCCCGAGCAGGACTCGACCCGTCGGCACCACCCCGAGGCCGCTGGAGCCGGCCCGGGTGCGGGAGTGGGGGTTCACCCACATGTCCGTCGGACGGCCGCAAACGGGCGAGCATGCCGCCGCCCCGGCCGGAGGATGGTCTCCCGGCCGGGGCGGCGGCGTGTCCAGGCGAGGTGGGCGCGGCGGGCGACACGGCTGTCACCTGCACTTTCCCCGCCGGTCTACCCCCGTCAGGCAAGCTCGTCGTCAGGCCGTCGCGGGCACGCCGATCCGTCTGCGCGGAAGGTTCCCGCCCCCGGCACGCCGTCGTCCACGCCCTGCTGACGGCAGGGCACAGCCGGCGCCCCATCGGCGGCGGCTCAGGATGACCTACCGTACGGTCAAGCAGTGCGCCGATGCCGCAAGCCCGGAGGAACGGTTCACCGGCCAGCGGGAGAACCAGCCCTCCGTCCTCGACACCTACGAGCCCTAAGGGTTGTCCCGTAAATGATCTTCGGATTGCCTCGGGCAGAGCCGGCCGCCGTACGGCCCGCTGACTTATCCGGCGAGGGCAAGGTTGCGCATCCGGGCGATGCCGAGCATGGTGGCTTGGCGGGGCGCGGCGGGGCTGGTTCGATGGCCGGGGCCGGACGGCCGGCGTCGGACCGGACGTCACGAGGTGGGGAGGACCGGATGGGCGACGGGACGCGAGCGGGCGCGCGCAAGGGCACGGGGCGCGGAACGGGCTGGGGCCGGGCCGCGACGGTCGCCCTCTCGGTGGCGGCCGTGGCCGTCACGGGGTGGCTGGGAGCGGGGTCGGCCCGGGCCGAGCGGGCGCCCGCCGAGCACGTGGCGGCGACCGCGGTCACCGCCGAACGGAGCGCTTCGGCGCGGTCGTTCACCGGTTACGGGGAGAGCTGGGCGAGCCAGTCCACCGCCCTCCACGACGCCCGCGCCGAGGCGTACGCGCTCGCCGGCCTGGCCGGATACGCGGCGCACCAATGCGTGGAGACCGCGAGCCGTGTCGACAAGACCCGCGAGGGGTACGAGGCCCAGGTCACCGTCACCTGCTCCTGAACCGCCGCTCGCCTGCTTCCGACCTGCTCCTGGTCCTGTCCGTCGCCGTCGGAGCGGCGCCCCACCGGCCCGACGGCGACCTCGGGAACCGGACGCGGGCGCGGGCACGGGCGAACGGCGGGTACGCCTGAACACGAGGAAATGCCCTCCGCCCGGAAACCGGGTCCGGCGGGGAACGTCGCCGGGAAGGGCTTTCCGTCAAGGGGTCCGTTGCCCGTGCCCGTCCTCCGCGCGGGCCGTGGGGGCGACCTGCGGGGCCCGCGTCGTACGGGGACTGCGGTCGAGGACGAACCGGCGGACCACCAGCACCGTGAGGACCAGGGCCACCGCGAGCACCACCATGTCCGCGACGACCCTCCCGGTCGACACCTGGATGCTCGTGGGGCGGATCAGGTACTCGACGACGGCTCCCGCCGGCACCACGAGACCGGCCGCCAACCCGAGACCGCCCCGCCTCCGGGTGAGGGCCCCCACCACGCCGAGGACGGGGCCGGCCACGAGCCCGATCAGCACCCACAGGAGCAGTTCCGGACCGTAGCCGGCGAACGCCTCCGCCCGCACGACGGTGTCGGTGAGGTAGTAGGTGGTGGTCGCCAGGCCCAACGAGACCGCGCCGGCCACCGCCGCCCGGCCGAGACCGGAGCGGACGGTCGGGGCGGGCGTGACGGTGACGGGCGTGGCGGTGGAGGCGCCGGCCCGGGTGGCGGGGGCGTGCGACGGGTCAGGGGCGTGGGCGTGGGGGGCCGGGACGGCCCACCGTCCGATGAGGACGCCGAACACGGCCCATCCCCAACCGCCCCCGATGACCGGGCTGACCACCTGTGCCACGAAGGCCGGCGGTGTGTCCGCGATGGCCTCCCCGATCCCGCTGTACCGGTCGGACGCCCCGTTCACGAAGGAGACCAGGGAGCCGAAGAACAGGCCGAGGAATACGATGATCACTTTTCTTCGCATGGCGGGAGCCTAAAGCGTGTTGCAGAAGGCTGCGTGGCGGGCATTTTCTTTGTATGCGTGGGGTGTTGAGGGCTGAGCCGTTGTGGGTGGAGACGTTCACGGGTCTGCGGATGCGGCAGTTCGAGCGGCTGTTGAAGGTTGTGCGTGAACGGGGTGGGGACGGGCCCGGTGGCGGGAGGCCGTGGTGCCTGTCGCTGGCGGACCGGGTCCTGCTCGTGGCCGTCTACTACCGGACGAACCTCACGATGCGGCAGCTCGCGCCGCTGTTCGGCTGCTCGCCGGCGACGGTGTGCCGCGTCATTCAGCGGCTGCGACCACTCCTGGCCATCGAGCCCGCCACCCGCCCGGCCGACGTGGCCGAGCGGCTGTGGATCGTGGACGGCACCCTGATCCCGGTCCGTGACCGCAAGACCGGGGCGTCCTCACGTAACTACCGGTTCTCGGCGAACGTGCAGGTCATCATCGACGCCGACACCAAACTGGTCATCGCGGCAGCCCGGCCGGTCCCCGGCAACACCGCCGACGCGAGGGCCTGGCGGGACTCCGGTCTGGCCCAGCACTGCGAAGGCGTGACCGTGCTGGCCGACGGCGCCTACATCAACACCGGCCTCGTCGTCCCGCACCGCAAACGCCCCGGACGGGCCCTGCTGCCCGGCGAGGAAGAGGACAATGCCGAGCATCGCAAGGTCCGAGCCCGTGTCGAGCACGCCTTCGCCCGCATGAAGCACTACAAGATCCTCCGCGACTGTCGCCAGCGCGGCAGCGGCCTCCACCATGCGGTCCAGGCCGTCGCCCACATGCACAACCTCGCCCTCGCCACATGACCAGACCGGCCACAAACCCGGCCCTGACCTGCCCGGACACGACCTTCTGCAACACGCTTTAAGGGTTGTCCCGTAAGTGGGTTCCGCGGTCGGTGGGCGTTAGAGGAAGGCCAGTGGGACGTCCTTCTCGATACAGAGTCGCAGGACGCCCGACAGCTGGCGGGCGTCCTCGATGTGCTGCTGGAGGAGCTGGTCGCCGCCCTCTCGCGCCCACTGGTCGGTGATCGCCTCCAGCCGGACCAGAATCGACGCGCACTCGGCAGGTGAGAGGTCGTCACCGCTGTCATCTGGATGATCGAGGAGTGGCTCCAGAGCGGTGGACACGTCGCTCCACGGGCGCTCGCCGCCGAAGCCCCACATTTCGGAGAGGACGAACCCCTCGGTCTCGGCCAGGCGCCGCCGGAACGCGGCAAAGCCGCTGTAGGACCAGGAGACATCCGGACTGCTGTTGCCTCCGTCGCCCGGGAAAGGGTGAGCCAGAACCCGTTCTCGGGTTCTGGCTCACTTTCCGTGAAGGGATTACGGAGAGTCAGATCTTCCGAGCCAGGCGATGGCGGTTTGGATGAGCCCGAAGCTTCGGCGAGGTGAGTTCCAGGGCCCGGTTGTCACGTCCGGCGCTCATGTGGTTGAGCCAGCGTTCGTACCAGTCGAGGAAGTCGGTGGCGGAGGAGACGTTGGGGCCCCAGTATCCGTCGCTGTTTCCCATGAGGATGCGGCCGGTGAGGGGACCGGTCACCGCGATGGCACATACGTCGGTGCAGCCCATCTCGATGATGTCGAGGAAGAGATCGCCTCCGTGCCCCATGGGGTTTCTACCGTCGAAGCCGCGAGGTGCTCCTGGTTCTCCGCGCGGATTCATGACCAGCAGGGAACACTGCTCCAGCGGCATGAGGCCGTAGAACGGCGCCGCGCCTGAGCCGCCGATCTGCGTAAGGAACTGCCGGTAGGCGTCGGGCAGGGCGATGCGGTGCTTGGCCTCGAACGCGGCGACGCGCGCTTCCGCCAGCTTCGGGCCAAGGCGAAACTCGTGTTTCTCTTCCCCGAAGGAGTGACTGCGCAGGGGTTGGAAAGGGATCGCGGCCAGCTTGCGACGCAGGCGGGGTATGCGGGGATCCATCGTGCTCTTCTCTCGTCAGCGCTACTTCTTCCACGGGTCGAACGGTCAGCCACAGCGCACTGGGGACGGACCATCTTCGTGCAGCTCCCCGAGGTCCTGCCCGCCCGGCGAACGTCACTGAGCGTGCTGGTCCACGGAAAGTGCGCCAGAAGCCGTTCTCGAGTACAGAGCCACCCGGGCTGCTGGACCTGCTCCCGGCGGGCCTGATCGCGGCCCGCCGCTTCAGTTCTGACGCCATACGAACCCCCCGGGGCCGGGGCCGGGACGGAACCCCGGTGCGGCCCCAGCCCCGGCAACTGCCCGGCAGTGCCCCACGCCGGTCAGGCGGGCATCTCGCGCAGGTCGGTACGGCGGGGCTTGCCGAGGTGGTCGCGCGGGATGGCCTCGACGATCCGCAGCAGGGTCGGCTGGTGCCAGGAGGTGACGCCGTGGTCGGTGAGGTGGCGGCGGAGCTCGTCCAGGTCGGGGGCGGGCCCGTCCGCGACGACGACGGCGCAGACGTGTTCGGTGCCGTGTCCGTCGGGCACGCCGACCAGAACGGCCTCGGCGACCGAGGGGTGCTGGAGCAGGACGTCCTCCACGTCGCGGGCCGGCACGAGGAAGTCGACGCCGATCCACTCGCTGGTCCGGGCCACGTAGCGCAGCGCGCCGTCGGCGGTGTGGCGCATCAGGTCTCCGTTGGAGTACCAGCCGTCGTCCTGGTCGGCGGTCGGGTGCAGTCCGTCGGCGTCTCCGGTGGCCAGGCAGACCGACGGGCCGCGGACTCGCAGGCGGACGACGGGGTCCGCCGATCGCGGCCTGGTGACCTCCAAGCCCGCTACCGGCACGCCGTCGCTGTGGGCGGAGGTGCCCGCGGGAGCTCCCGTCGGCACCATCGCCACCAGGCAGGTCTCGGTCGAGGCGAACGCGGCCCGCACGGCGGTGCCGGGGAAGGCCCTCTCGGCGTCCTCGACCAGCGCGGTGGTCGGTGTGGTCGCTCCGGTCAGTACGTCACGTAGCGCGTCCAGGTCGCGCGGGGTGGTGCGCTGTTCGCGCGCGATGTCCGGCAGCCGCATGGTGGTGGCGAAGAGGTGCTGGGCCGCCGATGCCTCCAGCAGGGTCAGCAGCGCCGCGGAGTCGGGCGAGTCCTGGAAGACGCCGGTGCCGCCGGTGGCGAGCGGGGCGAGGAGGGCGAAACCGAGGCCGGCGATGTGGCTGACCGTGCTCGCCGCGGCGATGACGGGCCGCTCCCCCACCCCGATCGCCCGGGCCAGCGCCGTCCCGCCGGCATACAGGGTGTTCGGGCTGTGCAGCACGGCCTTGGCCCGCCCGGTGGTGCCGGAGGTGAACAGCATCAGGCAGGTGCGGTCTGGGTCGACGGTGCGCGGGAGCGGGGCGTCGTCGCGTTCGAGTCCCGCGGTGGCCAGGGAGTCCGGACCGTCGTGGACGATGTGGCGGTGGAAGCCGGGCCGCGCGTGGACGGCGCGAGCGGCGGTCTCCGCCTGGGGGCCGCCCCGGGTGACCAGGGTGTCGGCTCCGGTGAGGGCCAGCGCGCGGCGCACGTCGCGCTCACCGAGCACCGGCAGCAGCGGGACGGCCACGACCCCGGTGCGCATGCAGGCCAGCATGAGGGCGAGGGTCTCCCACCAGTCGGGCAGCTGGTACGCCAGGACCCGCACCGGCGGATCCATACGGGTCAGGCCGGCGGCGAAGCGGTCGACGGCCCGGTCCAACTCCCCGTAGCCCACCGTCAGGACTCCGCCGTCCCGTCCGGTGACCAGCGCTGGTCGGCCGGGATCCGCCGCCGCGAGGCCGCGCAGGTCGTCGCTGAACGTGCTGTCGCGCCACCATGCCTCGGCGCGGTAGCGCGCCGCCTGATCGGACAGCCGGGCGGCGTCGAGGTCGAGGGGACGGGGGAGGTCTTCCAGCGGCGGCACGGGACTCCTTCGCAACGCGGACCGGGGCCGGTCGGCACCGCTCACATGATGGAAGAGGGGATCGAGCGACACCAGTGTTTCCCGGGAGCAGCACTCCGCACCGATCCGCGGACCCGCCCGAACCCGGTGGTCGTGCCGGCCGTCAACGGCAGGGTGGACTTCGACCACCACGCCGGATCCGTCGGCCTCCTCGCCGACGTCTCCGGCTGCCACAGCGGCTGCCCCCGGACGCCCCGTGGGTCCCGCCGCGCTCAGGCCCGGTAGGGCACGCGGGCCAGTTCCCTGATGTCGGCCGTGGTACCCCACTCGTTCTTGCCGAGCCGCGAGAGGGGGCGCAGCAGGTCCATCTCCGGGTGGCCGTCCACCAGCACCGAGGCGTCCACCGCCGCGTGCACCACCCGGCCGAAGACCACCGTCGAGTCCCCGATCCGCACGGTGCTGTGCAGCACGCACTCCAGCGCCACCGGCGAGCCCGCGACCCTCGGCGGGCGGACCCGCAGGGCCGGTTCCCGTTCGATGCCGCAGGCGTCGAACTCGCTCGTCCCGCGCGGGAAGTCGGTCGCCGTCGCGTTGATCCGCTCGAAGAGCCCCTCGGGCGCGAAGTTCACCGTGAACTGCCCCGTCTCCTCCACGTTGCGCAGCGAGTCCTTGCGCCCCACCGAGGTGAACTGCACGACGGGCGGCACGACCGAGGCGATCGTGAAGAAGGAGTGCGGGGCCAGGTTGTCCGTCCCGTCGGCGGCCGTCGTCGACACCCAGGCGATGGGCCGCGGCACCACGGTGGCGGTGAGCAGCCGGTAGAAGGCGTTCGGGTCGGTCAGTTCGGGATCGAAGTGCGTGCGCATGGCCGGAAGTATGACGGATCTCGTACCAGTCCCCTAGCGCACGCCCCTTGGCCCCCGGACCGCGCTGCCCGACACTGAACCGATGACGCAGCGCGTGGATCTCGCGACCGTGATGGACCGGCTCGCCATCGACGACCTGATCACCGGTTACGCGGTGGCGGTGGACGACTCCGACTGGACGGCGTACCGCGCGCTGTTCGCCCCCGACGGACGCGCGGACTACCGCGGCTCCGGCGGGGTCGAGGGCCCCGCGGCGGAGGTCGCCGACTGGCTCGCCGAGACGATGCGCCTCTTCCCCGTGCGCCAGCACCTCATCGTGAACCGGCGGGTTCGGATCCAGGACCTCGGCGGCTACCCGGGCGACACGGCCACGGTGGCCGCCGACTACGTGAACCCCATGCGCTTCGAGTCGGGCGAGGACTTCGTCTGCGGCGGGCGCTACGCCTTCGCGCTGCGGCGGACGGGGCGCGGCTGGTTGCTGCGTTCGGTCGTCGTCGAGGAGAAGTGGCGCCGCCTGTGACGCCCGGCGGCCGGGCCGCGCGCACACTGGTGGGGGTCCCCCGGACGACGTCCGGGGGAGCGACGGCGGGAGGCACCGTATGCGCAATCCGTTCGCCGGACCGGGGCTCCGGTCCGGGCTCGGCCGGTCCGCCCTCGCGGTGCCGCTGGGCGCCCTGCCCGCGCTCGCCTTCCCCGCGCCGTCGCTGTGGTGGTTCGCGTACCTGGCACTCGTCCCCTGGCTGCTGCTGATCCGTACGGCGCCGAGCGCGCGCCGGGCCGGTCTCGACGGCTGGTGCGGCGGCATCGGCTTCATGCTCGGCGTGCACCAGTGGCTGCTGCCGAGCCTGCACGTCTTCCTGCTCGTCCTCGCCGCGCTGCTGGGGCTGTTGTGGCTGCCGTGGGGGTGGCTGGTGCGGGCCATGCTGGGCGGGCGGCCCTCCGGCCGGCGGGCCGCCGCCGCGCTGTTCGTCGTACCGTCCGGCTGGCTGCTGGTGGAGCTGGTCCGCTCCTGGCAGGGCCTGGGCGGGCCGTGGGGGCTGCTCGGGGCGAGCCAGTGGCAGGTGCCGGCCGCGCTGCGGCTCGCCTCGGTCGGCGGGGTCTGGCTGGTCAGCCTGCTCGTGGTGGCGGTGAACACCGCCCTCGCCCTGCTCGTGGCGGTGCGGCCGGCGGGCCGTACCGCGCTGGTGGGCCTGGTGGGCCTGGTGGGCTGTGCGTTGCTGCTGGGGCTGGTGTGGTGGGGTGCCGCCCCGCCGCGTACCGACGGCACGGCGCGGATCGCCGTGGTCCAGCCGGGTGTGTTCGACGGGCCGGGCGGGGCGGACCGGCGCTTCGACCGCGCCGAGCGACTGACCAGGACGCTCGCCGGGGAGCGCCCCGACCTGGTGGTGTGGGGGGAGAGCAGTGTGGGCGCGGACCTGGGCGACCGGCCCGATCTGGCCGCCCGGCTGGCCGCGCTGTCCCGGACGGTCGGCGCGCCGCTGCTGGTCAACGTGGACGCGCGCCGCTCCGACCGGCCCGGCATCTACAAGAGCGCGATCCTGGTCGGCCCCGACGGTCCGACCGGGCAGCGGTACGACAAGATGCGGCTGGTCCCCTTCGGCGAGTACGTCCCGGCACGCGCCCTGCTCGGCTGGGCGACCTCGGTCGGCAAGGGCGCGGCGGGCGAGGACCGCCGCCGGGGCACCCACCCGGTCGTGATGACGCTCCCCCGGCCGGCCGGCGGCGGCGCGGGCCCGGGTCTGCGGGTCGGGCCGCTGGTCTGCTTCGAGTCGGCGTTCCCCGACATGACCCGGCGGCTGGTCGAGGACGGCGCGGACGTGGTGGTCGCGCAGTCGGCGACCTCCACCTTCCAGGACACCTGGGCCCCCGCGCAGCACGCCTCGCTGGGCGCACTGCGGGCGGCGGAGTCGGGGCGTCCGGTGGTGCACGCGACGCTGACCGGGATCAGCGCCGCGTACGGCCCCGACGGGCGGCGCGTCGGCCCCGCGCTCGGCACCGACCGCAGCGCCGCCGCCGTGTACGCGCTGCCGCTCGCGCACGGGACCACCGGCTACGCGCGCTTCGGCGACTGGGCGGTGCGCGGCGCGCTGCTGGTGGTCGGCGCGCTGTGCGCGGTCACGGGCGCGCGGGCGCTCAGGAGGCCTGGGCGAGGGCTTCGCGTACCACCCGCTCGCACAGCTCGTGGGTCAGCAGGGCGTCCCGCGCGCTGAGCTCCCGGCCCTCCCGTACGGCGTCGAGGAAGCCCAGCACCGCCTGCTCGATGCCCCGCTGACGGGCCACCGGCACCCAGTCGCCCCGGCGGCGCACGGTCGGCTGGCCCTTGTGGTCGACGATCTCGGCGAGGTTGAGGACCTGGCGCTTGGCGTCCTGGCCGGACACCTCCAGGATCTCCTCGGTGGAGCCGTTGAGCCGGTTCATCATGCCGATGGCGGTGAAGCCGTCGCCGGAGAGCTGGAGCACGACGTGGTGCATCAGCCCGTCGCGGACGCGGGCGCGCACGTCGATGTGGTCGATGTCGCCGGGCACCAGGAAGCGCAGGGTGTCGACGACGTGGATGAAGTCGTCGAGGACGAAGGTGCGCGGGTCCTCGGGGAGTCCGATCCGGTTCTTCTGGAGCAGGATCAGCTCGCGCGGGTGCTCCAGGCACTGGGCGTAGCCGGGGGCGAGCCTGCGGTTGAAGCCGACGGCGAGGCCGACGCCGTTCTTCTCGGCGAGTTCCACGATCCGCTCGGAGTCGGCGTATTCGTAGGCGAGCGGCTTGTCGACGTAGGTCGGCACCCCGGCGTCGAGGAGCCGGGTGGCGATCTCGGCGTGCGCGGCGGTCGAGGCGTGCACGAAGGCGGCGTCGAGTCCGGCGGAGAGCAGCGAGTCGAGGTCGAGGTGGCGGCGCCCGGCGGGCAGGTGGTGGGCGTCGGCGACCCGTTCGAGGGTGGCGGGCGTCCGGGTCTGGAGGTGGAGCTCGACCCCGGGAAGGGTGGCCAGGACGGGCAGATAGGCCTTCTGCGCGATGTCGCCGAGTCCGATGCAGCCAACCTTCACGGGTGCTCCTTGCCGTAGTGCGCGTCGCCCGCGGGGCCGTATTGCCCCAGGGCCGTATTGCCCGATTGCCCGCGGGCCCGTTGCCCGTGGGGCCGGATCGCCCGAAGGGCTGTATCGCCCGCAGGGCCGTATCCGCCGGTCAGCTTACGCGGGGCGGTACGGGTCGGCGGGCGGCCGCCAGTCCGCGATGCCGTCGACGCCGCGGGCTCGGTCTTCCACGGGCCGGTCACCGCGATGATGGCGGCGGCCGGCTCCCCGGCGCCCGAGCGGCACGCGCTCTCGCTGATCGCCTGGTGCGAGGGGCTGATGTTCTCCTGCGCCGCCGGCTCCTTCCACACAGCCGTGCCCGGACTCGCCGAACTGCGGACAGGCTTCGAGGAGTTGCTGCGCGGGATGCTCGGGACCTGACACGGGCCCGTGCGGCGGGCGTCCGCCGCACGGGTCTGGCCCGCCGGACGATCATGGGCGACGATGCGGGGCATGAGCACCGAACAGACCGACACCACCGCCGGCCGCGTCGACCCCGGCACCCTGACCGGCGAGCGCCAGGCCCTGGAGCAGTGGCTCGACTTCCACCGCGCGACCCTGGCGATGAAGTGCGAGGGCCTCGACGACGCCCAGCTGCGCACCGCCGCCGCCCCGCCCTCCGACCTCAACCTGATGGGACTGGTCCGCCACATGGCCGAGGTGGAGCGCGGCTGGTTCCGCCGCGTGCTCGCCGGGGAGCGGGACGCCGGCTGGATCTACAGCACCAAGGAGGACCACGACGGCGACATCCACGTCACCGACGGGGACACATGGGCGGAGGCGTACGCCACCTGGCAGGGGGAGATCGCGCATGCCAGGGCCAACGCCGCCGGGCGCGGCCTCGACGAGCCGGGCAGCGGGAAGCACCGCAGCGGCGAGACCTTCAACCTGCGCTGGATCTACCTCCACATGATCGAGGAGTACGCCCGCCACAACGGGCACGCGGACCTCATCCGGGAGCGGATCGACGGCGCCACGGGCGACTGATCCGGCCCCGGGGCACCGGGTCAGCCCGCACCCGGGTGATCACCCATTACGGGCATTCCTCGCGAGTAGGGGTGTGAGGAACCCGTCCCGACCAGCAGAGTTGCCCGGGTGCATGGAACCAGAACCACAGTGAGGATCCTGGCCGGGGTCGCGATGGCCGCCCTCTCGGGCTGCGTCGCGGTCGAACCGACCTCGCCGGCTCCCCCGGCGGTCCCGAGCCCGGCGGACGCCCGGCCGGGCCACGACGTCGCCCCGCAGATCGTCCAGGGCCCCGCCCGCGAGGCCCTGGAGGCGGCGATGCCCGATCCGACGCCCGAACCGCGCGCCTCCGTCGAGCGGCGGCACGACTCCGGCGGGGTGTCCAGCGGCGGCTCCGGCGGCCGGAGCGGGACGGACGGGACGTCCGGCCGGAGCGACGAGGCCGCGCCGCGCGCCACGAAGCAGCCGCGCCCGGGCACCGGCCACGGCCCCGGCATCGATCTGCCCGGCCTGCTGGAGAAGCCGCCCCGCTCGGCCGCCGAGGTCTGCGAGCTGGGCGCCCGCTACGGCGGCTGGAGCCCTACGAGCGAGCAGGCGAGGATCTGCCGTGGCACCTACGGGCGCTGACCCCGCAGCCGTAGCTCCAGCCGCTCGATCGCGGCCCGCACCCCGTTGCCGTACCCGTCGTCGTCCAGGACCTCGGAGGCGGCGCGGGCCCGGTCCAGGTGGACGCGGGCCGCGTCCGGGCGGGCCAGCTTCTCGTAGTCGGCGGCCAGGTTGAGGTGGAGCGAGGGGTAGAGGGCGCGCAGCGCCGCCGCCGAGTCCTGGCGGCGCTGCCGGTCACCGTCGATCCCCTCGGCCGCCGTCAGGGCCCGCAGGTCCCAGGCCAGCTCGACGTCGGGGTCGTCCTGGGCGTCGGCCATGTAGTGGGCGAGGGTGCAGCGGTGCAGCGGGTCGCCGTCCGGCCCGAGCTGCGCCCAGATCTCGCCGAAGCGGTTGCGGGCCTCTTCCCTGTCGCCGCCGTGCAGGAGCATCCTCGCCTGCCCGATCCTGGTCATGACGCCGTCGTCCGACACCTGCTGCTGCCCGGTCACTGCGGCCTCCACGCGTTGTCCACGCTGTCGCTCCGGCCGCCGGTGGGGCGGGCCCGGATCCGACGCTAGCCGCAGCCGCGCCGGATCCGGCCGAGGCTCAGCCGAGGTCGGGGATGCGCCAGTCGATCGGCTCGTGGCCCTGGGCGGCGACGGCCTCGTCGATCTGGGTGAACGGGCGGGAGCCGAAGAACTTCTTCGCCGACAGCGGCGAGGGGTGGGCGCCCTTCACCACCACGTGCCGCTCCTCGTCGATGAGGGGGAGCTTCTTCTGCGCGTAGTTCCCCCAGAGGACGAAGACCGCCGGGTCGGGCCGGGCGGCGACGGCCGTGATGACGGCGTCGGTGAACTTCTCCCAGCCCTTGCCCTTGTGCGAGTTGGCCTCGCCGGCGCGGACCGTGAGCACCGCGTTGAGCAGCAGGACGCCCTGCTCGGCCCACGGCATCAGATAGCCGTTGTCGGGGACCGGGTGGCCGAGCTCGGCCTGCATCTCCTTGTAGATGTTGCGCAGCGAGGGCGGGGTCTTCACGCCGGGCCGGACGGAGAAGCAGAGCCCGTGTCCCTGACCCTCGCCGTGGTAGGGGTCCTGGCCGAGGACCAGGACCTTCACCTTGTCGAACGGGGTCGCGGCGAGGGCCGCGAAGACCTCCTCGCGCGGCGGGTAGACCGGCCCGTTCGCCCGCTCCTTCTCGACGAACTCGGTGAGCTGCTCGAAGTACGGCTTCCGCAGTTCGTCGCCGAGGACGCCGCGCCAGGACTCGGGCAGCATGTCGGTGTCGGTCACGTCAACAACCTCCGGTGGGTGTTTCGCTTGGCTACGAGAAACCTACCGGGGGCCACTGACAACGCGGCCGGCACCGCCCTCGGGCAACGCCGCCCGGACTACCAGCTGGTGCGGCGGTTGAGCTCCCACAGCTGCATGACGGTCTGCGGGTCGAGGGCCCGCTCGCCGCCGCCGATGTCGTCGCTCGCGGCGATGTAGAGCTTGCCCTGCCACAGCGGCAGCAGCCGGACGTCCTGCACCATGATCTCCTGCGCCTGCACGAACTCGTCCGTGACGGCCCCCCGGTCGCTCTCGCGCCGGGACTTGGGAATCAGCTCCTTGGTGATCTTCGGGCTGACGTACGGGGTGCCGAGGACGTTCTCCTCGCCGACGAAGGGGGCCACGAAGTTGTCCGGGTCCGGGAAGTCGGGGAACCAGCCGCGCCCGAAGACCGGGTACTGGCCCTTCTGGTAGCCCGCCTGGAAGTCCTTCCAGGGCTTGCCGTGCAGGGTGACCTGGAAGAGGCCGCTGCTCTCCAGCTGCCGCTTGAGCTCCTTGAACTCGGCGGCGGTCGCGGAGCCGTAGCGGTCGGTGGTGTACCAGAAGTCGAGCTTGACCGGCTCGGTGATGCCGGCGTCGCGCAGGATCGCCTTGGCCTTGGCGGCGTCGGGCGAGCCGAAGCGGTCGTAGAACTTGGTGGTGTGGCCCGAGATGCCCTTGGGGACCATGGAGTACAGCGGCTCGGCCGTGCCCTGGTAGGCCTTGTTCACCAGCTCGTCGCGGTCGACGAGCTGCGCGATGGCCTTGCGGACGGGCAGCCGGGCGACGGACTCGTCGCGGGTGTTGAAGACCAGGTAGCGGATGTCCGCGCCGGTGGACTCGACGAGCTGGAGGCCCTTGTTCTCCGGCGTGTCCGCCTGGAGGGCGACGACCTCCTCGGCGGTCAGACCCCGGTAGGTGGCGTCGATCTCCTTCTTGCGGAGCGCGGCCACCATCGGCTCGGACTCCTTGAAGTACCGGATGGTCACGCCGCCGTTCTTGCGGTCGGCGAAGCCCTTGTAGCTGGGATTGCGGGTCAGCTCGGCCTTCTGGCCCTCGGTGTACGAGTCGAGGACGTACGGTCCGGAGCCGACCAGCTTGCCGTCCTTGCGGAGCTGGTCCGCCGGGTACTCGGCCGGGTCGACGATCGACATGGCCGGAGTGGCGAGGATGAACGGGAAGGTCGCGTCCGACTTGTTCAGCCGGAAGACCACCGTGCGGTCGTCGATGGCCTCGACCTTGTCGAGCGAGCCCAGCATGCCGTTCGGGCCGCCGTCGACGTCGATCTTGCGGATGCGCTCGATCGAGTACTGGACGGCCTTGGCGTCGAGCTTGTGGCCGTTGGAGAAGGTCAGCCCGTCATGGAGGACGCATTCGAAGACCCGGCTCGAACTGCCCTCCTTGAACTTGCAGTCCGCCGCGTCCGGCTTCGGGCTCGTGGTTCCCGTGGGAAAGGCCACAAGCGTCTGGAAGACATTCCGGAAAAGCTCCCAGGAATTGTCCCAGGCGGCAGCCGGATCAAGCGTGGAAGGAGAACTCGTCGTACCGATGACGATTCTCTGATCCCCTGCGGATTCACCGTCCGAAAACACACTGCATGCGGACAGGAGGGATATGGACGCAAGGGCTGCAGCGGCCTGCAGACTGGTCCGGTTGAACACGTGCACGCTCCTCGTTCAGCCTGGGTCGGCGAACGATACCGCAGCCCCCCGCCAGGTCAATGCTCGGCCCTGGCGGGGCACTTGAGGGCATTCCGCGCACAACCGGGGCCAAACCGGTCACGAATTCAAGAAAGTGTCCGGATACCGGTCACCCGACACCGGCGTTCAGGAAAAGACCCCCGTCGACGACGAGCGTCTGGCCGGTGATCCAGTCCGACTGCGCGGAGGTCAGGAAGGCCGCCGCACCGCCGATGTCCTGCGGTTCGCCGAGCCGGCCGAGCAGATAAGGGGCGGCCGCCTCGGCCTCCCGACCCTCGTACAGCGCCGCGGCGAACTTCGTCTTCACGACCGCCGGGGCGATGGCGTTGACCCGGACCGACGGGGCGAATTCGTGCGCCAGCTGGAGGGTCAGATTGATCATCGCCGCTTTGCTCATCCCGTACGCGCCGATGAAGGGCGAGGGGGCGAGTCCGGCGATCGAGGCGATGTTCACGATCGCCCCGCCGTGCTCCTTCTGCCACGCCCGGTAGGTCTGCTGGGCGAAGCCGAGGGCCGAGACGACATTGGTCTCGAAGACCTTGCGGGCCACGTTCAGGTCAAGCTCGGCGATCGGCCCGAACACCGGGTTGGTCCCGGCATTGTTGACCAGGAAGTCGACCCGGCCGAAGACGTCCATGGCGGCGGCGACCGCGGCGGCCTGGTGGGCCTCGTCGTGCGCCTTTCCGGGCACCGCGATCACCCGGTCGGCGCCGAGCCGCTCCACGGCCTCCTTGAGGGCCTCCTCGCCCCGCCCGGTGATGACGACCCGGTCGCCTCGGGCGACCAGGGCCTCGGCGACCCCGTAACCGATGCCCCGGCTGGCGCCGGTGACCAGGGCGACCTTGCCCGAGAGCTCGGGCGGTTCCTGTGCGCTCATCGCGTCCTGCTCCTCTCCCTCTCCGGACCCGTACGTCAGTTGAGCGGGCCGCCGGCCACGTACATGACCTGGCCGGAGACGAAGCCTGCGTCGTCGCCCGTGAAGAAGGCGATGGCGTGGGCGACGTCCTCGGGGCGGCCGACCCGCTGGACCGGGATCATCGAGGCGGCGGCGGCCTGGAAGTCCTCGAAGCCCATGCCGACGCGCTCGGCGGTCTGGGCGGTCATCTCGGTGACGATGAAGCCGGGGGCGACGGCGTTGGCGGTGACGCCGAACTTGCCGAGCTCCTTGGCGAGGGTCTTGGTGAAGCCCTGGAGACCGGCCTTGACGGCGGAGTAGTTGGCCTGGCCCCGGTTGCCGAGCGCCGAGGAGGAGGAGAGGGAGACGATCCGGCCGAAGCCCGCGTCCACCATGTGCTTCTGGCAGGCCTTCGCCATCAGGAACGCGCCCTTGAGGTGCACGTTCATGACCAGGTCCCAGTCGGCCTCGTCCATCTTGAAGAGCAGGTTGTCGCGGAGCACGCCCGCGTTGTTGACGAGGATGGTCGGCGCGCCGAGCTCGGCGGCGACGCGCGCGACGGCGGCCTCCACCTGGGCGCCGTCGGACACGTCGCAGCCGACGGCGAGGGCGGTGCCGCCCGCGGCCGTGATCTTCTCGACGGTGTCCTTGCAGGCCGCCTCGTCGAGGTCGAGCACGGCGACGGCGCGGCCCTCGGCGGCGAGCCGGATCGCGGTGGCGGCTCCGATGCCGCGAGCGGCACCGGTGACGACGGCTACGCGCTGCTCGGTGGTGGACATGCTGGTTCTCCTCGCCCTTGGATCATCCGTGGATGTGGCCGACACCTCGGTCCGCTCGCTCTCCCGCACATGAGCGACCGCTTAGTATCGTCCGCAGACGAGACGCTAGAAGCCCTGGCACCCGGTGTCAACGGCCCACCGGGCGCACCGCGCGGCTCCCGCGCGCGAGGGTGCCCTAACGCACCAGCAGTTCGAGCAGGCGTGCCACCTCGGCCTCGGGGTCGGCCGTCAGTCCGGTGTGCACCGGGCCCGGCTGGACCACCGTCGAGCGGGGGGCGATCAGCCAGCGGAAGCGGCGCCCGGCGTCGTCGCCGGCCGCCTGCCCGGCGTCGGCGCCGCCGAGGCAGACGCCCTCGACCGCGCGGAGCGCGGCCCGCACCCCGGCGACGTCGGCGGCCGGGTCGAGGACTCCCAGCTTGGCCTCGTCCAGATGGGTGCGGGCGGCCACGAAGGACCTGGCCCGGCAGTAGACGACCACGCCGGCGTTGAAGCACTCGCCGCGCTCCACCCGGGGCACGACGCGCAGCAGGGCGTACTCGAAGACATCGCGATCGGTCACGTGGTGCTGTCCTTCTGGGCGGAACGCGGGGCGAGGCGGTCGGCGAGCCAGCCCGGGGGCTGCTGGGGGCGCCGTTCGGTGCGGGGGCCGAGGGTGATCCGCTCGTGGATGGTCGCGGCGCGCGGCAGCAGGGCCGCCACGTACGCGGCGCGCAGCTCGTCGGTGGTCGCGAAGCCGGGCTCGTCGGCCAGCCAGGCGTCGGGGACGTCGGCGGCGACCTCCTCCAGGAGCTCGCGGGTCACCAGCGGCGCCAGCGCCTCGGCGGCGGCGGCGACGTCCGGGGCGAACGGGGCCAGAGCGTGGTCCGAGGCGTCGTACGGGCGGGCGGCGGAGGCCTCGGCGCCGGGCCAGTTGTGGTGCCAGATCATGGTGGCGCCGTGGTCGATGAGCCACAGGTCGCCGTGCCAGACCAGCATGTTCGGGTTGCGCCAGGACCGGTCGACGTTGTTGATCACCGCGTCGAACCAGACGACCTTCCCGGCCTCCACCGGGTCCACCTCGTACGCGAGCGGGTCGAAGCCGAGCGAGCCGGGCAGGAAGTCCATGCCGAGGTTGAGGCCGCCGCTCGCCTTCAGCAGCTCCTGCACCTCCTGGTCGGGCTCCGAAAGACCGATCACCGGGTCGAGCTGGATGGTCACCAGCTCCGGCACCCGCAGCCCGAGCCGCCGCCCGAGCTCCCCGCAGATCACCTCGGCGACGAGCGTCTTGCGGCCCTGCCCGGCGCCGGTGAACTTCATGACGTACGTCCCGAGGTCGTCGGCCTCGACGATCCCGGGGAGCGAGCCGCCCTCACGCAGGGGCGTGACATAGCGGGTCGCTACGACCTCTTTCAGCACTTCCCAGGCCACCCATCTCTTCCGTATGTGCGATCCGAGCATAGTAACTGAGGGTGACCATCGGGGAGGGGTGTCCGGTGGATAGAGTGGGCGCGCTCCCGGGGGTCCGGGAGCGTACGGAGACAGGGGTGGGGAAATGCCGCAGCATCGGCGGTCCAGGAGAGGCCGGCACATAGCCCTCGGGGTGACGGGCGTCGTCACCGTCGCCGGCGCCGGGATCGCGGCGCAGACCTCGATGGCGGCACCGGCGTGGCCGGCCCAGAAGACGTACACGGGCCGGGCCTTCGACGCCTGCACGGCGCCCTCCCTCGCCGCGATGAAGGCCTGGAAGAAGGACGCCTACTACGGCGGCGTCGCGGTCTACATCGGCGGGAAGAACCGCGGCTGCGCCCAGCCCAACCTCACCAAGGCGTGGACGAAGTCGGTCGACACGCTCGGCTGGCGCGTCATCCCGCTGTACGTCGGGGCCCAGCCGCCCTGCCAGAAGAGCCTCAACAAGGAGCGCTTCACCGCCGCCACGGCCGCCTCGGTCGGCGCGAGCAACGCGAACGACGCCGTCGCGAAGGCCGCGGCGCTCGGCATGAGGCCGGGCAGCCCGATCTACCTGAACATGGAGTCGTACGACATCGCCGACAAGGCGTGCAACGACGCCACCCTCGCCTATGTGCGGTCCTTCACCAAGACCCTGCGCGCCAAGACCTACCGCGCCGGTCTCTACGGCTTCAGCACCTCCAGCGCGAAGGCGATCGCCACCGCCAAGGACCGCACCGACCTGCCGGGCAACCTCTGGTACGCCCTGTGGAACGGCCAGGAGACCACCACCAGGGACTGGCCCTGGGACCCCAAGCTGTACACCGGCCACAGCCGGGGCCACCAGTACAAGGCCAACAGCAAGGAGACCCGCGGCGGCTACACGATCACCGTCGACCGCAACGCGTGGGACGCGCCCGTCGCCATCGTGGGCTGAGCCTCGGCCGGCCGGACGGACGGCCCCGGGGCTCGCGCCGCGGCCGTCCACCCGGCCGCGTCACCCCGCCAGGGTCGGGGCGCCCTTGCGCAGGGTCGCCGCCGTGTGCCGGAGGATCGCGGCCAGGCGCGGGACCTCCAGGTTCTCGGCCGGGCCGCTGATCGAGATGGCCGCCAGGGCCGCGCGGTCGCCCGCGCCGATCACCGGGGTCGCCACGCAGCCGATGCCCGCCACCGCGTCGGGGCCGAAGGCGATGCCCCGGGTGCGGATGTCGGCCAGTTCGGCGCGCAGGCTCCGGGAGACCGGCGGGTGGTCGACCCCGGGCGGGCACGGGGTGTAGGCCAGCAGCGCCTTGCCCACCACGTGGCTCGACGCGTGGAAGCGGCCCCCGACGAACTGGCGGGACGGGATCCCGACCGGGGCGCCGACCTGGAGCAGGTACACCACCTTGTCCTCGTCCAGCACGGCCAGTTGTGAGGTCAGCCCGGTGGACCAGTGGAGCTGCTGGAGGTACGGCATGGCCGCGGTCCGCACCTGGTCGCGGTGGTACATCAGGGAGCCGAGCTCCATGAAGCGCATCCCCAGCCGGTAGACCTTGTCGTCGCGGCGCAGCAGGCGCACGCTCGTCAGGTGTTCCAGGATGCGGTGGACCGAGGAGCGGGGCAGTCCGGTGCGCCGGATCACCTCGGTCATCGTCAGCCCGTCGGCCTCCTCGAAGACGTCGAGGATGCCGGAGATCCGGTCGATCATCGACACCGGCGCCGTGGGACCGGCCGGGTCCCCCGCCGTCTCCACCGCCCTTAACCTCGCCGCGTCCCCCGTGCCCCCGTGCATGGCTCTCCCCCTCCGCTTCCGCCGGGCGGGCCGTCGCGCCCGGCTCTTCGTTGGAACGTACACCAGTCATCCGACCAGGCCGAGACCCGTCTCCCCACCGTTCTCCCGCTCTGCGGGAACACCCTTGGCCCGGTCTCCGGGGCCCCCGCAGACTCGGCGTCCGTTGGCACGAAGAGACCGCGGAGGGATGATCGATGAGCGTTCCGGTGAGCACGGAACACGAGGTCAGGGACATCGAGAAGGGGGCGCCGCCGGCCCGGTTCGCCCGGGGCTGGCACTGTCTGGGGCTCGCCGACTCCTTCAAGGACGGCAGCCCCCACGAGATCGACGCGTTCGGCACCAAACTCGTGGTCTTCCAGGCCCAGGACAGCGGCGAGCTCCACGTGCTCAACGCGTACTGCCCGCACATGGGCGGCAACCTGGCCCACGGCACCGTCAAGGGCGACACCCTCTCCTGCCCCTTCCACGGCTGGCTGTGGAACGGCGACGGCCACTGCGCCGACATCCCGTACGCCCGACGGGTACCGCCCCGCGCACGGACCCGGTCCTGGACCACACTGGAGGAGAACAAGCAGCTCTTCGTCTGGCACGACCCCGAGGGCGCCCCGCCGCCCGAGGGCGTGACGATCCCCCGGATCGAGGGCGTCTTCGACGGGCAGTGGAGCGACTGGACCTGGCACACCCTGCGCGTCGAGGGCTCGCACTGCCGCGAGATCGTCGACAACGTCGTGGACATGGCGCACTTCTTCTACGTGCACAACTCGTTCCCGACGTACTTCAAGAACGTCTTCGAGGGGCACGTCGCCACCCAGTACCAGGCCACCGCCCCGCGCGGCGACATGACGGCGGACCAGACCGTCTCCGCCCAGGGGGACACCCGCTCGGTCGCCTCCTACCACGGCCCCTCCTACATGATCGTCTACCTGGACATGGACGTGGACGAGGCAGGCACCACCGTCGAGACCGCCATGATCAACTGCCATTACCCGGTCGGTCCCGACTCCTTCGTCCTCATGTACGGGGCCATCGTGAAGAAGCTCCCGGGCATGACCGACACCGAGGCCGCCGAGGCCGCCGCCCAGGCCTCCCAGGGGCTGGCCGCCGGCTTCGAGCAGGACATCGAGATCTGGCGGAACAAGACCCGCATCGACAACCCCCTGCTCTGCGACCAGGACGGCCCCGTCTACCAACTGCGCCGCTGGTACGAGCAGTTCTACGTCGACGTCGCCGACGTCGAGCCCGCGATGACCGACCGCTTCGAGTTCGAGATCGACACCGAGCGGGCGGTACGGGTGTGGCAGGCGGAGGTCGACGCGAACCTCGCCCGGCAGACGGCCGGGGAGCGCTGAGCGATGGCCCAGCAGCGCCTCTCCTGCGACGCGTGCCCCAGCGAGGTGCTCGTCGAGAAGCGGAGCCTCGCCCACACCAGTACGCAGTGGCTCCGCCCGACCTCCCACTGCCCCGAGCTCGCCGGGCGGCCCGAGGGCACCGTCGCCGTCTGCACCCGGCTGCGCGCCTCCATCGAGCGGGCCATGCGCGCGGGCGCCGTCCCGGTGGGCGGCGAGGATGAGTGAGCGTACGCGGGTGCTCCCGGTCGTCGTCAGCTCGGTGGTCCGGGAGGCCGAGGACGTCGTGAGCCTCGTCGTCGAGACGGTGGACGGCTCGCCCCTCGACCCTCGGCCCGGGCAGTTCCTCACCGTCCGGGGGCCGGAGGGGCAGGCCCGCTGCTACTCCTTCTCCCGGACCGGCGCCGCGCCCCGCATCACCGTCAAACGGGTGCCCGGCGGGGCCGTCTCCTCCTGGCTGTGCGACCGGGCCGCCCCCGGCCTGCGGCTGGAGGCGCTGCCGCCCGCCGGTGCCTTCACCCCGCCCGACTGGGACGGCGACCTGCTGCTCGCGGCGGCCGGGAGCGGGATCACCCCCGTGCTCGCGATCGCCTCGGCGGCCCTGGAGCGGGGCACCGCCCGGGTCGTCCTGGTGTACGCCAACCGCGACGAGGCGTCCGTCGTCTTCGGCCGCGAGCTGCGCGACCTGGCGGCCGCCCACCCGGAGCGGCTGCTCGTCCACCACCTGCTGGACTCGGTGCAGGGCCGCCCGGACCGGGCCCTGCTCCACCAGCTCCTCGCCCCCTACCGGGACCGGAGCGCCTATCTGTGCGGGCCCGCCCCGTTCATGGACGCGGTCGCCGAAGCCCTGCGCGCCCACGGGGTCCCGCGCGGACGGATCCACCGCGAGGTCTTCGTGTCGCTCGACGGCGCGTTCGCGGCGCCCGAGCCGGGGCAGAGGTCGGGGCAAGGGGCTGGGCCTGGGTCCGGGGCTGGGCCTGGGTCCGGGGCTGGGCCTGGGCCTGGGTCCGGGGCTGGGCCGGCCTCCGCCGTCAGTCCGCTCGCCCTCGTGCTCGACGGGGAGCGGTACGACATCGGCTGGAGCGACGGCAGCACGCTGCTCCAGGCGATGCTCGCGCACGGCGTCGACGCGCCCTTCTCCTGCCGCGAGGGGCTCTGCGGGGCCTGCGTGTGCCGGGTCGAGCGGGGCACGGTGGTCTCCCCCGCCCCCGGCGTGCTCACCCCCGAGGACCTCGCCGACGGATACGTCCTGGCCTGCCAGGCGCTGCCTCCCGGCGACCGCGCGCCGGTCGCCGTCACCTACGACTGACCCGCCCCGCAGTCCGGCCGAAGCCCGGCCGAAGTCCGGCCGAAGCCCGCCCGAAATCCGGCCGAAGTCCGGCCGTCCCGAAGTTCGATCCTCCCGAAGGGAGTCGGGCCCCGCCATGCCCGCAGCACCCGCGCTGTCCGTCCTGGACACCACCTTCATCCCCACCGGCAGCACCTCCGGGCGGACCGTCGCCGACAGCGTGCGGCTCGCCCGGCACGCCGAAGCGCTCGGCTACCGCCGCCTGTGGGTGACCGAACACCACAACCACCCGGCCCTCGCCGCCGCCTCGCCGCCCGTCCTGCTCGCCCATCTCGCCGCGCGCACCGAGCGCATCCGGGTCGGCTCCGGAGGGATGCTGCTGCCGCACCACGCGCCGCTCGCGGTGGCCGAGCAGTTCACCCTGCTGCACGCCATCCACCCGGACCGCGTCGACCTCGGCGTGGGTCGCGGCGCCGGCACCGACCCGGCCACCTCGCACGCCCTGCGCCGCGCCGACCCGGGCGAGTTCGCCGCCCAGGTGACGGACCTGGAGGCCTTCCTCGGACACCGGGACCACGCGCCGGGCAGCCCGTACCGGAGCGTGCGGACCGTGCCCGCGGACACGCCGGGGCCGCCGCTGTGGATCCTCGGGTCGAGCCCGTACGGCGCCCGGGTCGCCGCCGCGCGCGGGCTGCCGTTCGCCTTCGCGCACCACTTCGGCGGGGACACGGCGGGCGCGATCCGCCTCTACCGGGAGACCTTCCGGCCCTCGAAGGTGCTTGACCGGCCCTACGCCCTGATCAGCCTCACGGCCGTGGCCGCCGACACCTCGGCCGAGGCCCGGCGGCACGCGGCGGCGCAGGAGCTCGCGCAGTTGCGGATCGCCCAGGGGCTGCCCGACGCGCTGCTCCCCGCCGACGAGGCCGTCGCCCTGCTCGCCGGCCGCTCCACCCCCTTCGGCGCCCGGGGCGTCGTCGGCGACCCGCGCTCGGTCGCGGCCGAACTCACCGCACTCGCCGGGGCCACCGGCGCGGACGAGCTCATGATCGTCACCGCGCTGCACGACCAGGACGCCCGGCTGCGCTCGTACGCGCTCATCGCCGAGGCCCTCGACGCCACCGCAGCCGGCACCGGCACCGACACCGACACCGACACCGACACTACCGACGCCATCGGCTGAGCCGGGGGTCCGCGCTCCCCCGCTCCCCCGCCCCGACGTACCCGCCCTCACCCAAGGAACCCGTATGCCCAGTCCCGCCGCCCCCGTCCCCGCGTCCGGCGCGCCGGACGTGCGCGTCATCGAAGGCACCACACCCCCGGCCCGGTTCGCCCGGGGCTGGCACTGTCTGGGGCTCGCCGACTCCTTCAAGGACGGCAGCCCCCACGAGATCGACGCGTTCGGCACCAAACTCGTGGTCTTCCAGGCCCAGGACAGCGGCGAGCTCCACGTGCTCAACGCGTACTGCCCGCACATGGGCGGCAACCTGGCCCACGGCACCGTCAAGGGCGACACCCTCTCCTGCCCCTTCCACGGCTGGCTGTGGAACGGCGACGGCCACTGCGCCGACATCCCGTACGCCCGACGGGTACCGCCCCGCGCACGGACCCGGTCCTGGACCACACTGGAGCAGGACGGGCAGCTCTTCGTCTGGCACGACCCCGAGGGCGCCCCGCCCCCGGCGCACGTCACCGTGCCCCGTATCGACGACGTCTTCGGCGAGGACTGGTCGGACTGGTCCTGGGACAGCGTGCTGATCGAGGGCGCGCACTGCCGGGAGGTCGTCGACAACATCGTCGACATGGCGCACTTCTTCTACGTGCACCACTCCGTGCCCACCCGCTTCACCAACGTCTTCGAGGGCCACGTCGCCTCGATGTACATCGAGAGCACCCCGCGCCGCGACTCCGGCGTCGAGCTGATCGGCGCCGATCTGAGCCTGCGCTCCGACGCCGCCTACTACGGCCCGTCCTACATGACCGACCGCGTGTGGCAGCCGCTCGGCGACGGGACGGAGGCCGAGTCGATGCTGATCAACTGTCACTACCCGGTCTCCGCGACCTCCTTCCGGCTGATGTGGGGCGTCAAGGTCCGCCGGCTGCCCGGGATGAGTGCCGACGGGGCCCGGGAGGCGGCGGCGCGGACCGCCGACGGGCTCGGGGTGGCCTTCCGGCAGGACATCGAGATCTGGCGGCACAAGACGCACATCGACAATCCGCTGCTCTCCGACGGCGACGGACCGGTCTACCAACTGCGGCGCTGGTACGCGCAGTTCTACGTCGACGCGGACGCGGTCACGGACGACATGACGCGCCGCTTCGAGTTCGAGATCGACACCCGGCCCGCCAACGAGCACTGGGAGCGGGAGATGGACGCCAATCTGGCGCGCTCCGCCACCGCCGCCCGCGTACAGCCGTAGCCATCCACACGACCAGGGGGTCCACCATGTCCAGCACCGTCGCGAGCGACACCTTCCGCGAAGCCGCCGCCGCCTTCGGGACCGGGGTCGCGGTCATCACCGCCGAGGGGGCCTCGGGGCCGGCGGGGCTCGCCGTGCAGTCCTTCGCCTCGCTCTCCCTCGACCCGCCCTACGTCACCTTCTCGCCCGCCCGCACCTCCACGAGCTGGCCGCGGATCCGGGCCGCCGGCCGCTTCGCCGTCAACGTCCTCGCGCACGACCAGGCCGCGCTGTCGCGGCGGTTCGCCACCAGCGGCGGCGACAAGTTCGACGGCACCGAGTGGATCCCCGGCGAGAACGGGGCGCCCGTCCTGGCCGGCGCGCTCGCCTGCTTCGAGGCCGAGCTGGAGGACGAGCTGCCCGGCGGCGACCACACGATCGTCATCGGCCGCGTCACCCGCGCCCTGGCGCTGCGGGACGCCGAGCCCCTCCTCTACTTCCGGCGCGCCTACCGCCGCCTCGTCCCGGCGTGACCCCGCCCGCGCCCCGGCCCCGGCCCCGCCCTCACCTCCGCCCGTATCCCCGCCCCCGTACAGGAGCACCCTCGTGAAGTTCTCGATGATCTTCGAAGCGCAGTTGACCGACCCGACCCCGGAGCACGAGCGGCAGGTCCTCCACGACTGTGTCGAACAGGCCGTGTACGCCGAGGAGATGGGCTTCGACCGGATCTGGGCGGTCGAGCACCACGCCCTGAAGTACTACGCCCACATGAGCGCGTCCGAGATCTTCCTGACCTGGGTCGCCGCCCGCACCGAGCGGATCCGCATCGGGCACGGCGTGGTCACCATGCCCTTCAACTACCAGCACCCGGTCCGGGTCGCCGAGCGCGCCGCCATGCTCGACGTGCTGTCCGGCGGCCGGGTGGACATCGGCGCGGGCCGAGGGGCCACCGCGCAGGAGATGGCCATGTACGGGGTGCGGCCCGAGGACACCTACCCGCAGATGGAGGAGGCGCTGCGGATCTTCGCGAACGCCTGGCGCGAGGAGTCCTTCGAGTGGCACGGCTCGCTCGACATCGGCCCCGGCGCGGTGCTGCCCCGGCCCGTGCAGGACCCGCACCCGCCGCTGTTCATGGCCTGCTCCAAGGAGGACACCCTGCGGCTGGCCGCCGACTACGGCATCGGGGCCCTGGTCCTCGGCTTCGCGGGCGCCGACAACATCCGCGGGCTGCGCAAGATCTACGACGAGGCCATCGCGGCCCGCACCGGCGAGCGCCTGGTCTCCACCGAGGTCAACGACCACTTCTCCGCGCTCTGTCCGACCATCGTCCTGGACGACCCGGAGGAGGCCCGCCGCGTCGGGCTGCGCGGACAGCGCTACTTCGCCGAGTCCATCGCCCACTGGTACGGCGGCGGCCCGGTCCCGGACCAGCGCGTCGAGGCGGGCGACGACCGCGCGGCCCTGGCGGCCGGGAGGCGCGACCTGGTGGCCAAGCTCCACGAGGCGGAGATCCCGGTCACCCCGAACAGCACCGGCACGTACAACGCCGACCACGCCTACGGGAGCGCCGAGGACGCCATCGCGTACGTGGAGCGGCTGCGCGAGATCGGGGTGGACGAGGTGATGTGCCTGATCCAGATGGGCACCGTGCCGCAGGAGGCGTGCCTGGAGACGATCCGGCAGTGGGGCGAGAAGGTCATCCCGCACTTCCGGGCGCTCGACGCGGCGGAAGGGAAGTGACGGACATGGCGGCACAGCACCCGGCCAGGCCCCTGGTCTTCAACGCGTTCACCATGAACTGCGTCTCCTTCATCAACCACGGCCTCTGGCGGCACCCCGACACCCTCCAGACCCGCTACGCCGACCTGGACACCTGGATCGAGCTGGCCAGGACGCTGGAGCGCGGCCGCTTCGACACCCTCTTCTTCGCCGACGTCATCGGCACCTACGACGTCTACCGAGGCGGCCTGGACACGGCCGTACGCGAGGCGGCGCAGTTCCCCAACAACGACCCGGCGGTGCTGATCCCGGCCCTGGCGCACGCCACCGAGCACCTGGGCTTCGCCTTCACCGGCTCGATCCTCCAGGAGCACCCCTTCGCCTTCGCCCGGAAGGTGTCGACGCTCGACCACCTCACCAAGGGGCGGGTCGCCTGGAACATCGTGACCTCCTTCCAGTCCTCCGCCGGGCGCAACTTCGGCTTCGACGCGCAGGTCCCGCACGACGAGCGGTACGTGTGGGCCGACGAGTACATGGACGTGGTCTACAAGCTGTGGGAGGGCAGTTGGGAGGACGACGCGGTGCTCGGCGACCGCGCGGCCGGCGTGTACGCCGACCCGGCGAAGGTCCACCGCATCGACCACGCCGGCGACCGGTACCGGGTGGCGGGCCCGCACATGTGCGAACCGTCCCCGCTGCGGACGCCGGTGCTGTTCCAGGCGGGCTCCTCGGAGGCGGGCCGGGCCTTCGCGGCGCGGCACGCCGAGGGGACGTTCATCCTCGCCCCCAACCCGCTCGCCGCGCGCACCAACATCGACGACGTGCGGGCCCGTGCGGCGGCCTCGGGGCGCGGGCCCGAGGACATCTCCTTCTTCCAGGGCCTGTCGTTCGTCGTGGGCAGCACGGAGGAGGAGGCCCGGCGGAAGAACGCCGAGATCGACGAGATGCTGAGCGTCGAGGGGCTGCTCACGCACATGAGCGGCAACATCGGCGTCGACCTGAGCGCCGTGGACCTGGAGAAGCCGCTGCACGAGCTGCGGACCGAGGTCGCGCACGGCGCGGTGCGGGGGCTGATCGAGAGCGCCCCGGACAAGACGATGACCTTCGCCGACCTGGCCCGGCTCATGGTCACCACGCGGGCGGTGGGCACGCCCGAGCAGATCGCCGACGAGCTGGAGCGGTGGGGCGAGGCCGGGGTGGACGGCTTCAACGTGACGTACGTGACGACGCCCGGCACCTTCGAGGACTTCATCGACCACGTCGTGCCCGTGCTCCAGGAGCGCGGTCTGATGCGGCGGGAGTACTCCCCCGGAACGCTCCGGGAGAAGCTCCTGCCGGGCTCGGGTCCCCGTTTGCCGGAGCGTCATCCGGCCGCCGCGTACCGCCGTTCCGCGGTCGCCGGCGCGCGCTGAGGCCCCGGAACACCCCCAGCGGCACCGTCTCGCGGAGGCACACCCGGTCCGGGCGTGCCTCCGCCCGCGTTTCCGGCCGATTTTGTGGCACAGGTCACACGGATGCCGGAAATAGCGCCGGGGCGGGGCCCGTTGGGGGCGCGGCTTCGCCGGGCGGAGAGCGACTCCCCGTTTCGGCGGGCCGTTCCGCCACCCGTCCGACAGGACGGCCGACGACCTACGACCACGACCCACGACCTCGGGAGGTCAGCCATGACGGCCGTGAACGCACCCGGCCGGCCCGCACCGCGCGCGGACCGGGTCCGCAACCGGGCCAAGATCCTGCACGCCGCCCGCAGCGCGTTCTGCGCGCACGGCACGGCGGCGCCGCTGGACCCCATCGCCCGCGCGGCCGGCGTCGGCAACGCCACCCTCTACCGGCACTTCCCCGACCGGGACGCGCTGGTACGGGGCGTCTGCCTGGCCGCCGCCGAACGCATCGCCGCCCACGGCCGCAGCGCGCTCGCCGAGGAGGCCGACCCCTTCGAGGCGGTACGCCGCTTCGCGGTCGGCGCCGCCCGGGAGGGCATCGGGCTGCTGTGCCTGATGGTCCCCGAGCAGGCGTGGCTCGCCGACGGCGAGCTGCTGGCGGCCCGGCAGAGCGTGGACGACGTGGCGCTCCAGGCCGTCCAACGCGCCCAGCGGGCCGGGCGGATGCGGGCCGACGTCGGTCCCGGCGACCTGATGGTGGCCCTCGGCCAGCTCACCCGTCCGCTGCCCGGCCACGTCCACGGCGGGCGCGCCGAGCTGCTCCTGGAGCGCCACTGCCGACTGCTGCTCGCCGGCATGGAGAGCACGGCGGGCGGCGAACTCCCGGGCCGGGCGGTCAGCTTGGGCGACATCCGGCACTGAGCCAGGGCCGGAGCCAGGGCCAAGGCCAGGGCCAGGGCCAGGGCCACAAGCGCACCCCGTGCACCCCCGTCCCCGACCCGTACACCCCCGTACGCCCCCGAAGATCCGCTTCTCCTCCCCGACACCGACCCCGACCCCCGACCCCGACCCGAAAGCAGGCACGTCCATGTCCCCGACCGCACCGGCGCTCGATCCCAGGCGCTGGCAGGCCCTGGTCTTCATCGCCATGGCGCAGCTCCTGGTCAACCTCGACCACACCATCATCAACATCGCCCTGCCCTCGGCCCAGACCGAGCTCGGCATCTCCGACGGCAACCGCCAGTGGGCCATCACCGCCTACGCCCTCGCCTTCGGCGGACTGCTGCTGTTCGGCGGGCGCATCGCCGACCTGTGGGGCCGCCGCCGC
The DNA here is from genome assembly GCF_055582325.1 of Streptomyces sp. NPDC042100. NCBI lineage: Bacteria > Bacillati > Actinomycetota > Actinomycetes > Kitasatosporales > Streptomycetaceae > Streptomyces > Streptomyces sp. NPDC042100. Next base: position 39,035 of record NZ_JBVJDK010000024.1, on the reverse strand, counting down.
ACCTTCGTCACCGGGCTCGTCGGCTTCGCCGCGGCCTCGGTGCTGGGCGGCGCCGCCACCGAGCAGTGGATGCTGTACAGCGCCCGCGCCCTCCAGGGCACCTTCGCCGCGCTCTTGGCCCCGGCGGCGCTCTCGCTGCTCGCGGTGCTCTTCACCGACGCCGCCGAGCGCGGCAAGGCCTTCGGCATCTACGCGGCCGTCTCCGGCAGCGGCGCGGCCATCGGCCTGCTGCTCGGCGGGGCGCTCACCGACTACCTGAACTGGCGCTGGAGCCTGTACGTCCTGATCCCGTTCGCCCTGGTCGCCGCGGCCGGCGCCGTGCTGACCATCCGCGAGCCCGCCGAGGGCCGCAACCGCTCCCCGCTCGACGTGCCCGGCACCATCCTCTCCACGGTCGGCCTGGTGGCCCTCGTCTACGGCTTCGCACACGCCGAGGAGAGCGGCTGGGGCGACGCCCGCACGCTCGGCCTGCTCGCCGGGGCGCTGGTCCTGCTGGTCGCCTTCGTGGTCCTGGAGTCGAAGGTCCGCAACCCGCTGCTGCCTCTGCGGGTGCTCACCGACCGCAACCGGGGCGGGGCGTTCCTGGCGCTCGGCCTCGCGATCATCGCGTTGTTCGGCATCTTCCTCTTCCTCACCTACTACCTCCAGGTCGTCAAGGCGTACTCCCCGGTCACGACCGGTCTCGCCTTCCTGCCGCTGAGCGTCGGCCTGATCGCGGGCTCCACCCAGATCGGCGCCCGGCTGCTGCCCCGCGTCGCGCCCCGCACCCTGATGGTGCCGGGCCTGCTCGCCGCCGCGGTGGGCCTGCTGCTGCTCACCCAGATCGACGTGGACAGCTCGTACGCCGCCCTGGTCCTGCCCGGGCAGCTGCTCTTCGGCCTCGGGCTCGGCGCCACCATGATCCCGGCGATCTCGCTGGCCACGGTCGGCGTGCGGCCGGGCGACGCGGGCGTGGCGTCCGCGATGGTCAACACCTCGCAGCAGATCGGCGGCGCCATCGGCACGGCCCTGCTCAACACGATCGCGGCGAGCGTCACGGGTGCGTACGTCGCCTCCCACGCGACCGGTGCGGCGGACGCGGGGCGGGTGCAACTGGAGGGGATGGTCTCCGGGTTCACCACGGCCTTCTGGTGGTCGGCCGGGATCGTGCTGGTCGCCGCCCTGCTCGTCGCCGTCTGCGTGACGGCGGGCCCGCTGGGCGGCCCCCCGGCGGCCGAGGGCCCCGGTGACGGGGAAGGCGCCGGGGCCGGGGCCGACGCCGGAGCCGGTGCCGGTGCCGACGCCGAGGGCTCCGTCGGCGCCCCGGGCGGCGCGTCGCGCCCGGCTCCCGTCTCCGGAGCCTGAAACCCGGCCCGTACGCGGCCGGGGTCCGGTGCTGATGCCGGTGCCGGGGGAACGACACTCCCCCGGCACCGGCCCTCCGGGCCCACCCACCCCTTCACACCGTCGGGAACCCCCGTGCCCCTGCCCCTGCTGTCCGTCCTGGACCCCACCATCGTCCCCAGCGGCCTCACCGTCGCCGGGACCGTCACCGCCAGCGTCGAGCTGGCCCGCCACGCCGAGGAGCTCGGCTACACCCGCCTGTGGGTGACCGAGCACCACAACCACCCCGCCCTCGCCAAGGGCACCCCCCTGCTCTACACGCTGTACCTGGCCGCCCGCACCCACCGCATCCGGGTCGGCGCGGGCGGCGTGATGCTGCCCAACCACGCGCCCCTGGCCGTCGCCGAGGAGGCGGCGCTGCTCGGCGCCCTGCACCCGGGCCGTGTCGACCTCGGCGTGGGCCGCGCTCCCGGCGCCGACCCCACCACCGCGCACGCCCTCAGCCGGGGCACCCCCTTCGCCCACGAGCGGCGCCTCGACGACCTGGCCGAGCTGCTGGGGCTGCCGGGGGCCGCCTGCGGAACCGGCGCCGTAACCAGGCAGGGAGCCCGGACCGGGGTGCGGGCGGTGCCCGTCGGCGCCCCGCCGCCCGAGCTGTGGATCCTGGGCTCCAGCCCGTACAGCGCGCTCCTGGCGGCCGAGCGGGGGCTGCCGTACGCCTTCGCCCACCACTTCGGCGGGCCGGGCACCACGACCGTGCCGCGCCTGTACCGGGAGCGCTTCCGGCCGTCCGCCGCGCTGAGCCGCCCGTACGCCCTGGTCACCGCCAACGTCGTGGCGGCCGACACCGAGGCCGAGGCCCGGCGGCAGGCGGCCTCCCAGATCCTGACCTTCCAGAGCTACCACGAGCACCGCGCCGACACCCTGCTCCCGCCCGAGGCGGCGGCCGAGCGCCTCGCCCGGACGCGCGGCGACTACCCGGCCACCGTGCTCAGCGGCACCGCCGCGCACGTCAAGGACGAGCTCGACCGGCTGGCCCGGGTCACCGGCGCCGACGAGATCATGGTCAACACGACGGTCCACGACCAGCGGGCGCGCCTGCGGTCCTACGCGCTGCTCGCCGAGGCCTACGGCCTGCGGCCCGCCCCTCTCGCCCCGAACGGAGCGCTCGCCGCATGACCGCCCTGTCCGTCCTGGACCCCACGATCGTCCCCCACGGCATGACCGCCGCGCAGTCCGTCGCCGCGAGCGTGGCGCTGGCCCGGCACGCCGAACGCCTCGGCTACGGCCGCCTGTGGGTGACCGAGCACCACAACCACCCCGATCTGACCGCCGGCACCCCCGCGCTGCTCATCGGGCACCTCGCCGCGGCCACCGAGCGGATCCGGATCGGCTCGGGCGGCGTGATGCTGCCCAACCACCCGGCGCTCACCGTCGCCGAGCAGTTCGCGCTGCTGCACGCCGTCCACCCCGGGCGGATCGACCTCGGCGTCGGCCGGGGACCCGGCACCGACCCCGCCGCCGCCCGCGCCCTCCAGCGCGGGGACGCCTCGGCGTTCGCCGCGCAGGTCGGGGAGCTCCAGTGCTTCCTCGGCACCCGCGCCTGGCCGGACACCCACCCGTACCGCGACGTCCGGGTCGCGCCGGACGGCGTGCCGGCCCCGCCGCTGTGGATCCTCGGGTCGAGCGCGTACGGGGCCTCCCTGGCCGCGGCGGCGGGGCTGCCGTTCGCGTTCGCCCACCACTTCGGCGGCGGGAACGCGGCCGAGGCGTTCCGGCTCTACCGCGAGAACTTCCGCCCCTCCGCCGAGCGGGACCGCCCGTACACCCTGATCACCGTCACGGTGGTGGCGGCCGACACCGACACAGAGGCCCGACGGCAGGCGGCGAGCCAGGAGCTCGTGCAGCTGATGATCTCCCGCTCGCTGCCGGACGCGCTGCTCCCCGCCGACCAGGCCGTGCGCCGGCTGGCGGGCATGGCGACGCCGTTCGGCGCGAGCGCCGTCGTGGGCGGCCCCGACACGGTCGGCGAGGAACTCCGGGCGCTGCTGGCGGAGACCGGCGCGGACGAGCTGATGGTCAACACCTGCGTGCACGACCAGGCGGCCCGCCTGCGCTCGTACGAGCTCGTCGCCGCCGCACTGAACGGCTGAGCGCGCCCGTACGTGCGGGTACCCCGTGGCCCCGCCGGGTGCGGGGCCACGGGGTACCCGGTCGGGACCGCCGGATCAGGCCGTCCCGAGGCGCTCCCGCAGCCAGTCCGTCACCCGGCGCAGGGCCTCGGCCGCCTCGGGGAGCTGGTCCGTGAAGTCGGCGAAGCCGTGGAACATCCCGTGCGCCGTGTGGACTTCGGCCTCGGGCAGCCGGGCCGCGTAGGCGCGCCCCTCGTCGCGCAGCGGATCGCACTCCGCCTCCACGAGCAGCGCCGGGGGCAGCCCCGACAGGTCCCGCGCGGTCGCGGGCGCGGTGAACGGGGTCGGCTCGGCGCCCGCCAGGTACTGCTCCCAGTACCACCGCATGTGCGCGGCGGTCAGGAAGTGGCCCTCGCCGAACGCGCGCGTCGAGCCGTTGTCCGCCGCCGGGTCGAGCGCCGGGTAGAGCAGCACCTGCGCGGCGGGCATCGGGCCGCCCCGCTCCCGGGCCAGCAGGCACAGGCCGGTCGCGAGGGTGCCGCCGGCGCTGTCCCCGGCGACGGCCAGCCGCTCCGGGTCGCCGCCGAGCCCGGCCGCGTGCGCGGCGACCCAGTCCAGCGCGGCGCGGGCGTCGTCGAGGGCGGCGGGCGCCGGGTGCTCGGGGGCCAGCCGGTAGCCGACGGAGACGACCAGCGCCCGCGCACCGGCGGCCAGTTCGCGGCAGAGCCCGTCGTGGCTGTCGAGGCCGCACAGCACGAAGCCGCCGCCGTGCAGGAACACGACGACCGGGAGCGGGCCCGGGGTGTCCGGGGGCCCGGGGTGGTAGATCCGCACGGGCACGTCCGGCGCGCCCTCGGGGCCGGGGACCGTCCGGTCCCTGACCGACGCGAGCGCGGGCAGCCCGGTGGGCGGGCGGTCCAGGGCCGCGCGCACGGCGGGCACGTCCGTGCCGGGGCCGAGCGCGGGGAAGGAGCCGGACAGCAGCGCGACGAGCCCGCGCGCGGCGGGGGTCAGACGCGCGCCGGTCACTGGGCGCCCAGTCCGCCGTCGACCGCGAACTCCGCGCCCGTCACGTACGCGGAGGCGTCGGAGGCGAGGAAGAGGACGAGTCCGCTGACGTCCTCGGGCGTGCCGATCCGGCGCGCGGGGATGTGCGGCCAGTCGCGCGCGGTGGCGTCGCCGCCGCCGGTGACCGCGCCGATCATCGGGGTGTCAATCATGCCGGGGTGCACGGTGTTGATCCGGATGCCCTCGGCGGCGACGTCGAGGGCGGCCGAGCGGGTCAGTCCGCGCAGCCCGAACTTGGACGCCCCGTAGGCGCTGTGCCCGGGTATGCCCTTGAGCCCGGCGGTGGACGAGATGTTGACGATCGAGCCGCCGCCCGCCGCGCGCAGGGCGGGCAGCACGGCGCGGATGCCGAGGAAGGGGCCGACGAGGTTGACCGACAGCAGGGTCCTGAACTCCTCCTCGTCCTGCTCCCCCACGGGCGCGGTGCGCCACAGCGCCGCGTTGTTGACGAGCACGTCGAGCCGCCCGTACCGCTCGACGGCGCGGGCGACGACCCGCTCCCAGTCGGCGGCGTCGGCCACGTCGTGGCGCAGCGCGAGCGCGGCGTCCGGGCGTCCGGTGGCCTCGCGGACCGAGGCGGCGACCGCCTCCGCGCCGCCCTCGTCGAGGTCGGTCAGCACCACGGACGCCCCGGCGGCGGCCAGCGTCCGGGCGTGGCCCGCGCCCTGGCCCCGGGCGGCGCCGGTGACCAGGGCCACGCGCCCGGTGAGGTCGGCGGATCGGGCGAGCGGTTCGGTCATGTCGGCACCTCACGGCGGTCGGGGAACGCTGTCCGCGCCTTCCTAGCGGACCGGGGCACCGCCGCGCGGCTCTTTTCCCGGCCACCGGGAACCCCCCTGTCCCGGGGCCCGGGGGCCGCCTAGCCTCTCGCGCATTCCGAACGAAAGGCGGCCGTCGTGACCGAACCGACCAGCAGCAACCACACGTACGACACCGAGTACGACGTCGTGGTCGTCGGGTCCGGGGCCGCCGGCTTCGCCGCCGCCGTGACCGCGCGGCTGCGCGGGCTGAGCGTGGTGGTCCTGGAGAAGACCGGCCTATACGGCGGCACCACCGCGCTCTCCGGCGGCGCCATCTGGGTGCCCGACAACCAGCATCTGCGCGCGGCGGGGCTCCCCGACAGCCACGACCTGGCCCGCGCCTATCTGGACGCCACCGTGGGCGAGCGGGTGTCCGCCGCGCGCAAGGAGGCGTATCTGGCCCGGGCGCCGCGCATGGTGCGGGAGTTCCATGACCGCACCGACGTGCGCTTCGTCTACACGGACGGCTACAGCGACTACTACCCCGAGCGTCCCGGCGGCTTCGCGCGCGGGCGGTCGATCGAGCCCGAGGTCTTCGACCTGCGCCGGCTCCCGAGGCGCGAGCGCGCCCTGATGCGCCGGGCGCACCTGCCCACGTACGGGCTCACCATCACCTCGTACGACTTCCGTCACCTCAACATGGTGACCCGGACCCCGGCGGGCAGGCGGACGGCGGCGAAGGTGGGGCTGCGGGCCGTGCGGGACCTGGCGGCGGGGCGGCGTCCGGTCGCGCTCGGCGAGGCGCTGATCGGCCGGCTGCGGCTCTCGCTGGCCCGGCTCGGCGGCGAGCTGTGGCTGGGCGCCCCGGCGCGGCGGCTGCTCACGGACACGGACGGCCGGGTGACCGGGGTGCGTACCGTGTGCGCCGGGCGCGAGGTGACGGTGCGCGCCCGCCGGGGCGTGGTGCTGGCGTCCGGCGGCTTCTCGCGCGACGCGGGGCTGCGCGCCCGCCATCTGCCGGCGCCGACGGACCCGGCGTGGAGTTCGACGCCGCCGGAGGGCCAGGAGGGCGACGGGCTGCGGGAGGGGCTGCGGCTGGGCGCGGCGACGGACCTGCTGGACAAGGTGTGGGGCGCGCCGTCGGTGGTGCCGCCCGACGGCTCGGCGCCGTTCTTCCTGGTCGCGGAGCGCGGCATCCCGGGCATGATCATCGTGGACGGGAACGGCGAGCGGTTCGTCAACGAGGCCGCGCCGTACCACGAGTTCGTGGACGCGATGTACGCGCACCGGGAGAAGACCGGGGCGGAGACGGTGCCCGCCTGGCTGGTCCTGGACGCCCGCGCGCGGCGCCGGTACGTCTTCATGGGGCTGCTGCCCGGGCAGCCCTTCCCCCGGCGGCTGCTGGAGTCGGGGGTGGTGCGGAGGGCCGCTACGCCCGAGGAGCTCGCGGGGCTGATGGGCGTGGACCCGGGGCGTTTCGCGGCCACGGTGGAGCGCTTCAACGGCTTCGCCCGCGCGGGGCACGACGGCGACTTCGGCCGGGGCACCAGCGCGTACGACCGCTACTACGGCGACCCGACGCTGCCCCACCCGAACCTCGCGGAACTGGGCGCCGCGCCGTTCTACGCGGTGCCGGTGCACCCGGGCGACCTCGGCACCAAGGGCGGGCTGCTGACCGACGCCGACGCGCGCGTGCTGCGCGAGGACGGCTCGCCGATCGCGGGCCTGTACGCGGCGGGCAACGTGTCCGCCGCGCTGATGGGCGAGACCTATCCGGGCCCCGGGGCCACCATCGGCCCCGCGATGGCCGGCGGCTGGACCGCGGCGGACCACCTGGCGGGCACCGGCCCGGTCGGCGCGCGTTAGGGTGCGGCGTGCTCCTGAGACCCGCCCCCGCCCCTCCCGCGCTCGCCGACGCCGTCCTGCTGCGGCACGAAGAGGACGGCGCCTCCTGGCCGTTGCTGGTGTGGGCGCCCGGTCCCGGCACCCGGATGGTGTCGAGCGCGGTGCTCGGCGGCGGCCTCGGCGCCCGCGACTGGGTGGTCAACGCGCAGGTGCCGCCGGGGTACGCGCGCCTCGACCCGGTCGCCCATCTGGGTGAGCTGGCCGCCGGGGCGGGGCTTCCGGGCCCCGGGGTCGGGCTGATGACGGCCGCGTCGGTCGCCGACCGCCAGTTCGCCGCCGACGAGGGCGCCGAGGCGCTGGTGACGGCGGGCATCGGGGTACGGGGCTGGGCCGCCGCGCCGGGTGCCGGGAGCATCGGCGCCCCGCGCCCCGGCACCGTCAACATCATCGTGTCGCTGCCGGTGCCGCTCACGGACGCGGCGCTGGTCAACGCGGTGGCGACGGCCACCGAGGCGAAGGTGCAGGCCCTGGTGGAGCTGGGCGCCGACGCCTCCGGCACGCCGACGGACGCGGTCTGCGTCGCCTGCCCCGCCGCCCCGCCCGGCGGCGGGGCCGAGCCGTTCGCGGGGCCCCGCTCCCGGTGGGGCGCCCGGCTCGCGCGGGCGGTGCACCGGGCGACCCGGGAGGCGTGCGCGGGCCTGCTGTAGGCCCGCGCACGACCCGGTCGGCCGGGTCCGGCCCGGTCCGGTCGGTCCCGGCCGGCCGCCGCCCCATGGCGCCCGGCGGCCTCCTTCGGGAAACATGGCGCCGGTCGTCCGGGAGTCCGGGTCGCGGCGGTTGACGAGGGGTGAGCATGAGCGGTGTAGGACGCAGGGCAGTGGTCTCGGCGGCGGGCGGCGCGGGTCTGGTCGCGGTCCTCACGGCCTGCGGCGGCACGGCGTCGGAGGGCCCCGGCGAAACGGGCGGCGCGGCGGGCGGCGGCGGGGCGGGCGGCGCCGGGGGCAAGGGCGACACGGGCGGGGCGGACGCCTCGGCGGGACCGGACGCGACCGGAGGCGTCTCGCAGACCCCGCCGCTCGCGAAGACCGGCGACATCCCGGTCGGCGGCGGGAAGGTGCTGGCCGACCGGGGCGTGGTGATCACGCAGCCGAAGGCGGGCGAGTTCAAGGCGTTCTCCGCGCGCTGCACCCACGCGGGCTGCACGGTGGCGTCGGTCGCCGACGGCGTGATCGTCTGCCCCTGCCACCAGAGCCGCTTCGACGCCTCGGACGGCAGCGTCAAGGGCGGACCGGCGCCGAGCCCGCTGGAGCCGACGCCGATCGAGGTGACGGGGGACGCGATCAGGCTCGGCTGAGCCCGCCCGGCCCGGTGCGCGGGGCGGGTGCCCGGCGCGGGGCCTTCCAGCAGCCGAGGACCTCGTCGGTGCTCGCGATGGTGGCGACGAGGGCGAGGGTGTTGCGGATCATCGCGGGGGTGTAGTCGGCCGGCACCCCCGCGATGGCGTCGGCGGGCACGACGACGGTGTAGCCGAGGTTGACCGCGTCGAAGACGGCGTTGGGGATGGCCACGTTGGCGGAGACGCCGGTGACGACGAGGGTCCGGCAGCCCAGGTTGCGCAGCAGCGCGTCGACGTCGGTGCCCGCGATCGGCGAGAGCCCGTGCAGCCGGCGTACGACCAGGTCCTCCTCGGCGACCTCGATGGGCTCGGCGATCCGGACGGCGGTGCTCCCGCTGTGCTGCTGGACGGGGAGCCGGGCGGCGGCGCGGAAGAGCCGGGCGTTGTGGCTGGCGCCCCGCCCGTCGGGGCGCCGCTCGGCGACGGCGTGCAGCACCTGCACGTCGGCCTCGTGCGCGGCGGCGACGAGCCGGGCCACGTTGTGCAGCGCGCCGGACGAGCGCGCGACGGCGGCGAGTTCGGGCAGCGCGCTGTCCCGGCCGACGACGCCCTGCTGGCATTCGACGGTGAGCAGCACGGCGCCGTCGGGGGCCAGCTGTTCCCTGAGTTGTTCCGCGTGCCCCACGGGCTCCTCCTCGGTTCGGACTCGGTCCCGGTCCGCCCCGCGCGCTCCTTGCCACGGGACGGCCGACCCCCCATGATTTCTGACACTCCATCAGAAATCCAGAAGGGTGCGGACGATGACCGTCGCACAGCGCCGCGGACGCCGGATCATGATGACCCCGGACGAGCTCGACAGCTTCCTCGCCGAACAGCGCACCTGCCGGGTGGCGACGGTGTCGGCCGACGGCCGGCCGCACGTCGGCGCCCTGTGGTTCCTGTGGCACGAGGGCTCGCTGTGGCTCTACTCCCTGACCCGCAGCCGCCGTTGGGCCGAGCTGCGCGCCCGGCCGCGCGTCGCGGTGGTGGTGGACGACGGCGAGACGTACGGGGAGCTGCGCGGGGCCGAGCTCTCGGGCACGGTCGAGTTCGTCGGCGAGGCGCCGCGCACGGGCGTGCCCTGCCCCGAACTGGACGCCGTGGAGCCCCTGTTCGCGGCGAAGAACTTCGGCCTGGACACCATGCCCCACGACGGCCGCCACGCCTGGCTGCGCCTGACCCCGGAGGCGGTCGCGTCCTGGGACTTCCGCAAGCTGGGCTAGGGCCTGTCCGCGACGTCGCGCCGTCCGCCCGAAGGACAGCGCGGGGCGCCCCGCCCCGTCACCCGGCCCCCGCCGCCCGCAGCGCCTCGACCACCGCGCGGATGGACGGGCGGCGCCCGGCGTCCGTGCGCCAGGTCGCGTAGATGTGCCGCCGGACCGGCTGGCGTACGGGGACGAAGGCGACCCCCGCCATCGCGGCGGGCCGGCCGAGCCGGGGCGCCACGCAGATGCCGAGCCCGGCGGCGACGAGGGCCAGCTGGGTGTGGTGGTCCCCGGCGACGTGGGCGACGCGCGGCTCCATGCCCTTGGAGCGGAGCGTGAACATCAGCCAGTCGTGGCAGAACTCCCCGGCGGGCCAGGAGACCCAGTCCTCCTCGGCGAACTCCTCCAGGTCGACCGCCGCCCGCCCGGCCAGCGGGTGGTCGGCGGGCAGCGCCACGTCGGCGGAGTCGTCGAGCAGCCGCACCCGTTCGAGCCCCGCCGGGACGGGCGCCCGCTTGTTGTTCCAGTCCAGGACCACGGCCAGGTCGCTGTCCCCGCGCAGCACCTCCCGCACCCCCAGGTCCGGCTCCAGCTCGGCGGTGTGGACGCGCAGCTCGGGGTGGGCGGCCCGCAGCGCGCGGATCGCGGTCGGGAAGAGGCCGCGCATGGCCGTCGGAAAGGCGGCGATCCGCACCTCGCCGACCACCTGGCCGCGCTGCGCCTCGATGTCCGCCTGGGCGAGCTGCACCTGGGAGAGGATCCGGGAGGCGTGCTCGGCGAGCAGGAGCCCGGCGTCGGTGAGCCGCACGCCCCGCCCGCTCTTGGCGAGGAGCTGCTGCCCGACCTCGCGCTCCAGTTTCGACAACTGCTGGGAGACGGCCGAGGTCGTGACGTGCAGCCCTTCGGCGGCGCCGCTGACGGAGCCGTGCCGGGCGACGGCGTCCAGGGTGCGCAGGCGCTCCAGATTCAACATGTAAGCGATGCTAAGACAATGGGTCCAGGAATTCTCGCTTGTACTAAGAGATGGGCTCGGTCACGCTGAACGGCATGAGCAGCCCCGCCCTCCCGTCCCCCTCCCGCCGCCGGCCCGCCCTGGACTGGCGCGTCCGCTTCGGCGTGCTGGCCCTGATCTGGGGTTTCAGCTTCCTCTTCATCAAAGTCGGCACCGAGGGCTTCGCCCCCTTCCAGGTGACCTTCGGCCGGCTCCTGTTCGGCACGGCGGTCCTCGCGGTCGCCCTCGTGGTGAAGCGCGACCGCCTCCCGCGCGGGGCCCGCACCTGGGGGCACCTGACGGTGGCGGCGTTCCTGCTGAACGCGCTGCCGTTCTCCCTCTTCTCGTACGCCGAGCTGACGATCCCCTCCACCCTGGCGGGCATCTGCAACGCCACGACCCCTCTGTGGGGCATGGTGCTGTCCCTGGTCGCCCTCTCGGAGGACCGTCCGACCCGGGTGCGGGCGGCGGGCCTGGGCATCGGCTTCATCGGCGTCCTGACGGTGCTCGGCGCGTGGCAGGGCTTCTCGGGCCTGGACGTGACCGGCACGGCGCTGGCCCTGCTGGCCTCGTTCAGCTACGCGGTGGGCTGGATCTACGTCCGCCGCACCCTGTCCGGCACCGGCGCGTCGAACCTGGCCCTCGCGGGCTCCCAGGTCGGCGTGGCGACGCTCCAGCTCGCGGTGGTCACCCCGCTGTTCACGAGCCTGCCGACGCACGTCGAGGTCCTGCCGCTGCTCTCGGTCGTCGCCCTCGGCGCCCTCGGCACGGGCTACGCGATGCTGCTCCAGTACGGCGTGGTCGCCGAGGTGGGCCCGACGACGGCGTCGATGGTCACGTACTTCATCCCGGTCATCGCGACGGCGGCGGGTGTCGCGGTCCTCGGCGAGCACCTGGCCTGGAACACCCCGGTCGGCGCCGTCATCGTCCTGGCGGGCGCGGCCCTGACCCAGACCCGCACGTCCCGCCGCCGCACACCGCCCCCGGAGGCGGCGCCCCCGCGGACGGCCCAGACGCCTCCGCCCGTCGCGGTCCCGGCGCCCGCGCCCGGGCACCCCGCGCAGGCCATACCGACCGCACCGGGCACGCCGGCCACACCGACCACGTCGGCCACGCCGACCGGGTAGCGAGCCCGGACGGCTCGGTCGGCTGAGCCGAGTCAGTCGGCTCAGCCACACCGACCGCCCCCGCCCCCGGCCCCGGCACCGAGCCCGGCCGCCCGTCACCCGTAACTGCGCGCGGGCGCCGGGCCCGCCGCGTGGGCCAGGGCGTCGGCGAGCGGTTCGAGGTCGGCGGGGGCGAGCCGGGAGACCGTGACGCGGACCGCCGGGCCGCTCTCCATCCGGAAGCGGGCGCCGGGGGCGACCGCCCAGCCCGCGCCCAGCATCCGGGCGACGGCCCCGGTCTCGTCGGCGACCGGCACCCAGACGTTCATGCCGCCGCGCCCGTGCGCCGCCACCCCGCGCCGGGCGAGCGCGCGCACGAGCCCGTCGCGCCGCTCCCCGTACGCCGCCGAGACGGCCACCGGATCGACCGCCCCGGTGGTCCACAGGTGCGCGACCGCGCGCTGGAGCAGCCGGCTGACCCAGCCGGGGCCGAGCCGCTGCCGTCCGAGCACCCGGTCGACGGTCTCCGCGTCGCCGGTGAAGGCGGCGATCCGCAGATCGGGCCCGTACGCCTTGGCGACCGAGCGCACGAAGGCCCACCGCCCGGCGCCGGTGGCGAGCGGGTGCGGCGGCTCCGCGACGATGCCGTGCCCGTGGTCGTCCTCGATCAGCAGCACGTCCGGGTGACCGGCGAGCACCGCCCGCAGCTCCTCCGCGCGGGCCCGGCTCACGCAGGCGCCGGTCGGGTTCTGCGCCCGGTCGGTGACGACGAGCGCCCGCGCACCGCCCCGCAGCGCCCGGGCCACGGCGTCCGCCAGCGGCCCCTCGTCGTCGACGGCGACCGGTACGGGCCGCAGCCCGAGCGCGGGCACGAGGTCGAGGAGGCTGCCCCAGCCCGGGTCCTCGACGGCGACGGCGTCGCCGGGCCGCAGGTGCGCGACGAGCACCCGCTCGATCGCGTCGAGCGAGCCGGAGGCGACGCCGACCGGCCCGGGCGGCACCCCGTCCGCGTCGAACGCGGCCCGCGCGAGCCGCGCGAAGCCCTCGTCCACGGGGTCCTCCCCGTACAGCGGCGGGCGCTCGGCGTACCCGCGCGCGACGGCGGCGAGGGCCTCCGTCAGATCCGGGAGCAGCGCCGGGTCCGGGTTGCCCTCGCCGACGTCCCGGACCCCCTCGGGGGCGTCCACCCGGAGCGAGCCCCGGGCCGTCGTCGCGGGCGCGGACCGCACCCGGCTCCCGCGCCGCCCGTCCGTCTCGATCACCCCGCGCTCGCGCAGGGTCCGGTAGGCGGCGGCGACGGTATTGGGATTCACGCCCAGCTCTCCCGCCAACTCCCGCATGGACGGCAGCAGTTGTCCGGGGGCGAGTGCGCCGTCACCCACCCCGCGCTCGACGCTGGCGGCGATCTCCGATGCGCGACGGCCTTCGATCCGATACTCTCCTAGCACAAATCACAGTATGCACTAGTGCAATGGAGACCGCAATGTCGGAGACGGACCCCAGGCCGGACCGGACGGACGCCTACACCCCCACCGAGCGCACGGTCCCCACCCGCTCCGCCCAGCGCGCCTCGTACGACCGCACCCTGGTGCACTCGATCCTCGACGAGACCTACGTCTGCCACCTCGGCTTCGTCCGCGACGGCGCCCCCGTCGTGCTGCCGACGCTGTACGGCCGGATAGGCGAGCGGCTGTACGTGCACGGCTCCACCGGCTCCCGCCCGCTGCGCGCCGCCGGGCGCGGCGAGGAGGCCCCGGGCCTGCCGGTCTGCCTCACGGTGACCCACGTGGACGGCCTGGTCCTCGCCAAGTCCGCGTTCCACCACTCGATGAACTACCGCTCCGTCGTCGTGCACGGCACCGCCCGCCAGGTCACCGACCCCGAGGAACTGCGCACCGCGCTCGACGCGCTCGTGGACCACGTCGTCCCCGGCCGCTCGTACGACTCCCGCCCCGGCAACGCCAAGGAGCTCGCCGCCACCGCCGTGCTGCGCCTGGACCTGGACGAGGTCTCGGCGAAGGTCCGCACCGGCGGGCCGAACGACGACCCCGAGGACGCCGCGCTCCCCCACTGGGCGGGGGTCGTCCCCGTGCGGCGCCACTACGGCACGCCCGTCCCGGCGGCGGACCTGGACCCGGCGATCGCCCTGCCGGACTACCTCGCGGCCCTGTGAGGAGCGTCCGGTGCTGATCCATCCCTGGGACTCCCCGCACGACGAGAGCGAATGGCGCGACTGGCTCGCCGCCCGCGACTTCGGCCAGCTCGCGGTCAACGGCGCCCCCGGCGAACCGCCGTGGGTGCAGCCGGCACACTTCCGGTACGAGCCGGAGCCCGGCCCGCACGGCCGGGTCATCACCCACCTGGCCCGCCCCAACCCGCTCTGGCGGGACCTGGAGCGGAACCCGGCCGTGCTGCTGAGCGTGGTCGACGACTACGTCTTCGTGCCCGGCCACTGGACCGCCCCCGAGGGCGCCCCGGCCGAGCACGGCACCCCCACCTCGTACTACGCGGCCGTCCAGCTCCGCTGCGCCGCCCGGATCGTCGACGACCCGGCCGAGAAGGCGGAGCTCCTCAACCGCCAGGTGGCGCACTTCCAGCCCGAGGGCGGCACGGCTCCGGTGTGTCCGGGCGAGGCCCCGTTCGGGCGGATGCTGCCGGGGATCCGGGTGCTGTGCCTGGAGGTGACCGAGGTGCGGGCGAAGTTCAAGTACGCGGGCAACAAGCCGCCGGAGGTCCAGGACCGCGTGTCGGCCCGGCTCGCCGAGCGCGCGGGGCCGGGCGACGCCGCCGCCCGGGCGCACCAGCTACGCCGCCGGCCCGCCGGAGCCTGACCGCAGCGGCGCGGCGACGCCCGCCACGGGCCCCGGATCAGGCACCGAGTCGGGCCCCCGACCGGGCGCCGGATCGGGCACCGGCCCCCCGGCCGGGGCCTCCCGCCGCGCCGCCGCGCCCGAGCGGGTCTCGGCGAGGGCGAGTCCGGTGACGGCGACGAGGAGCAGCAGCGTCCCGGCGACGGTCGCGGCGGTGAGGCGTTCGCCGAGCAGCGTGACGGCGATGAGCGCGGCGCTGACCGGCTCCAGGAGCATGATCACGGAGACGGTCGCGGCGCGGACCGAGGCCGCCCCCGCGAAGTACAGGGCGTAGGCGAGCGCGGTCGGCACGGCGGCGATGTACGCCAGCAGCAGGAGCACCGCCACGGGGTCCCGCGCGGGCGGCACCAGCCCCTCGGCGGCGGCGAGCGGCAGCAGCACCGCCGCGCCGACGGCGAAGGCCCCCGTGGTGGTCGTCAGGGCGTCGGCGCCGCCGCCGTCGCGGCCGAGCAGCCGGGTCAGCAGCGTGATCGCCGCGTATCCGGCGGCGGAGACGAGGGCGCACAGCACGCCGAGCGGCCGGACCTCGCCGCCGCCCGCCCCCAGCACGAGGACGCCGAGCCCGGCGAGCGCCCCGGCGACGGCGGCGGCGCCGCCGGCGCCGATCCGCTCGCCCATGAGCAGCCGCGCGCCGACGGTGATGAGCACGGGTCCGGCGCCGAGCGTGACGGCGGTGCCGACGGCGAGCCCGGTGAGCTCCACGGCGGCGAAGTAGGCGGTCTGGAAGACGGCGAGCCCGAGTCCGGTGCCGAGGACGCGCAGCAGGCGCCGGGCAGGCGGTTCGGGCGCGCCGCGCCGGGGCCGCCGGCGCAGCGCGAGCGCTCCGAGCAGCAGGACGAGCCCGCCGACGCAGCGCCAGAAGGAGAGGGCGAGGGGGCCGGTCGCGCTGACCCGGAACAGCAGCGAGGCGGCGGCGCCCGCCGTGCCCCAGGCGATTCCGGCGACGATCAGATAGCAGAGGCTCCGGCCGGTGCCAGGGTGGTGCGACACGTGGCGTACTCCGTGAGGAAGACGTCAGAGGACGTCAGAAGACGTCGGATGACGGACGGAAGGGGGATCACCGAGGTCCGCGGAGGGGCGTCGACGAGCCGCCCGGGGGCCTGTGCCGGCGGCCCCGGGCCCGGTCTTCGTCAGGAGTGCGCGCCGCCCGCGCTAGGCGGCGGGAGGCGGCAGGACGGTCGCGTGCATGGGCGGCACCCTAGGACGCGGACCGCTCGACGGACAACGGGCTTTCCCCGTCGGCCCGCTCGTGCCCCGCCGCGCCTTCCGGACCGCCGCCCGGCACGGTGCCCGCCGTCCCGCCCTGGGCGACCGGCGCCTCGGCCGCCGCCTTGGGCGTGGCGGACTGGGCGATGAAGGCGCCCACGAGGACGACGGCGCCGCCCGCGATCTGCGCGGGGCCGAGGTGTTCGGCGAGCAGCACCCAGGCGAGGACGGTCGCGATGACCGCCTCCAGGCAGGCGACCACTCCGGCGACCTGCGGGGAGAGCTTGCGCACCGACACGACGCCGGTGGCGTACGCGAGGACGGTGGCGATCAGGACGATCCAGCCGAGCAGCAGCCAGGCGGGGGCCGCCGTGCCGTTCAGGTCGGCGGTGCCGCCGAGGACGGCCCAGTCCATCCGCCAGGGGCGGGCGAGGACGGTGAGGACGACGGCGCCGACGAGGAGCCCGTACGCGATGACGCCGATCGGGTCGACCGGTTCGGCCTCGTCGCGGCCCTGGTCGGACAGGACGAAGTAGCCGACCTGGCAGCAGGCGGCGGCCAGCGCGAGGAGGAGGCCGAGGAGGTCGAAGCTGAGCCCGGACCAGACCTGGACGACGCAGGCGAGCCCGCCGACGGCGAGCACGACACCCACGGCCGCCCGCCGGGTGACCGGCCGCTTCTGGACGAACCGGACCCAGCCGAGGACCAGCGCCGGGGCCAGGTACTCGATGAGCAGCGCGACCCCGACGGGGATGCGCGAGAGGGAGGCGAAGTAGAAGCCCTGGACACCGGCGACGGCGAGGAGTCCGAACCCGGCCAGCAGGGCGGGCTTGCGGCGGACCAGATCGCGGTGGCGCCAGGCCACCGGGAGCATGACGAGGGCGGCGCCGGCGACCCGGAGCCACACCACGTGGAGCGGGTCGAGGCCCGCTTCGATGAGCGGCTTGGCCGCCACTCCCGAACCACCGAAAGCGAAGGCGGAGACCAGGGCGAGTCCCAGGCCAGCGCTTTTCTCCTGAGACGCGTGCATCGGGCCATCATGACAGGACGCGGTCAGGCGCGTAACCCCTGTTACACCTGTTGAGACGGCAGGCCGATCCGGAGGGCCAGTTCACGCGGTTCGACACCGGCGCGGCGCAGCACCTCGCCGGCCCGGTTGGCGGGATCGGCGGCGAGCGCGGCGAGCAGGTCGAGGCCGCGCACGCGGTGCTCGCCTCGGACGGCGGCGCGCTCGAAGGCCCCGGCGAGGGCGGCGGCCGCCGCGGGCGACCAGCCCGCCGCGGCCGCCTGGTCGCCGCGCGGGACGGGCAGGGCCGCGCCGGTGTCCTCGACGGAGCCCTGCCAGCGCAGCCCGTAGCCGATGGAGCGCTGGACCAGGTAGCCGAGGACCCTGGCCCGCTGGCCGGCGCCCTCGAAGGCGGTGGCGGTCTCGGGGTCCGCCTCCAGGAGGGAGTGCAGCAGATGGGCGGTGTCGACCTGCCGGTCGCCGTCCCGCAGCGCGCGGCGCCGGGCGCCGGTGACGGCGGTCACCAGCTCGACGGTCAGGGCGTCCTCCAGCTCAGCCCGGCGGCTCGCGGGCAGCCGGGGCGGCACGGGCGCGGGCAGCGGGGCGCGGGGCCCGGGGGCGCGCCGGGCCCGGGACGCGCCGGGCGCGGGGTCGGGAGGGACGGGAGTTCGCACCCTCCCACCTCATCAGCCCCGACAAGCCGGGGCATCCCCGGCGAGAAGCATCTGCGCGTCCCACCGGAGTCGGGCACGAACGACCGAGCCCTCCTCCTTACGGATGAGATCCGGCGAGTTCCGCATCCGGGGCGCGCGCCGCCTTGCCATCCGCCCCGGACGCAACCACGGGGGCGTCCCGTATCGTCCTTCAGGCATGTTCTGGATGGTGGCTCTCCTCGCGCTCGACGGGCGGCAGTACGTCTACCGCGTGTACGCACCGCGGGCGGCGCTGCCGGCCGACCTCTTCTGGGCCGCCTTCCACTGCCACGACGAGAGCGGCGGCCCGCGCGTCTCCGACCTCTTCGACTCCGCGCGGATCTGGTGGATCGGCGACGAGACCGCAGAACTGACGGTTCATCAGTATTGAATGTTGGCGCCGCCGGGGCTACGTTCCGCGACACCGAAAGCCGACAGGTACGCGTGAAGGGGTGGTCGCATGGCCGAGGTCAGCGCGGAGGCACGGATCGAGGCTCCGGCCGAGAAGGTGTGGGCGCAGCTCACCGACTTCGACTCGTACGGGAAGTGGAACGCCACCCACACGAACTTCCCGAACGGCGGTCCGGCCACCCTGGAGGCGGGCGCAACCTTCGCCGAGAACATGAAGCTCATGGGCTTCCCCGCCGAGGTGACCTGGACGGTGGAGGAACTGGAGGAGGGCCGGGTGCTCGCGATCCGCGGCAAGGGCCCGATGGGCGTGACGGTCGGCACCCGCTACGCCCTGGCCGCCGACGCCGGGGCCACCACGGTACGGATCGACGGGGAGTTCACGGGTGCGGCCGTCTCCCTGATGGCGGGCAAGCTCAAGGACTCGGCCACGGCGGCGCTCACGGAGTCGCTGCGCAAGCTGGCCGGCCTGGTCGCCTGACCGGACGCTCCCTACGCCCGAAGGGCCCCGCGGCACACGGCCGCGGGGCCCTTCGTCCCTCCCGGGCGGCGCCTCAGCGCTCGTCGGCGAGGATCAGGTACAGCTTCTTACGGGCCTCGTTGATGACCTCCACGGCCTTCTGCCGCTGGTCGGGCGTGCCGGTCTTCCAGACCTGCCCGAAGGCCTCCATCAGGCCGAAGCCGGCCTGCCGGATCTCGTTCACGGCCTCCCAGTCGACGCCGCGCCCGGCCTCCTCCCACGGGGCCTCGGGCCCCGACTCGGCCTCGGTCCGGCCGGCGTCGGTGAGCGTGAACAGCTTCTTGCCGCCCTCGCTCTCGCTGCCGATCAGCCCCTCGTCCTCCAGCATCTGGAGGGTCGGGTAGACCGAACCGGGGCTGGGCTTCCAGGCCCCGCCACTGCGCTCGACGATCTCCTGGATCATCTCGTAGCCGTGCATCGGGCGGTCCTTCAGCAGCGCCAGGATCGAGGCGCGCACATCGCCCCGCCGGGCCCGGCCGCGGCCTCCGCCGCGCCCCCGCCCGCCGAAGCCGCCGCCGCCCCAGGGTCCGCCGCCGAATCCGGGCCCGAAGGGCCCGAAGGCGGCGCGGCGCCCTTCGAATTCACCACGAGGTCCGGGTCCGCGGTGACCGTGTCCGTGCTCATGTCCATAGGTACGCATCGCAACGCTCCTTCCGTCGAGATTCATCGTTGAACTGTCGCGATGCCTCAACGATATATCGGAACAGTTCGTTAAGCAACACCCGACCGAAGAAGGGCTCCGGCCTGCGACGACGCGCCACCCGGACGCGCCGTTTGCCGAAGCGGCAACAGGAGTGGCCCGACCGGGCAGCGAGGGGGGACGTTGGCCCCATGAGCGACGACCACATCACCGCGGCACCGTCCGCGACCGGCACCTCCCCGGCCGGCACCTTCCTGTCCGGCACCTTCCTGTCCGGTGACGGCTACCTCGGAGACCCCGCGGTGCGGGCGGAGTGGGACGGCCGCTACGCCGAGCGGCAGCAGCTATGGAGCGGCCGGCCCAACGGCGCGCTCGTCGCCGAGGTCGCCGGGCTCACGCCCGGGCGGGTGCTCGACGTCGGCTGCGGCGAGGGCGCCGACGCCGTCTGGCTCGCGCGCGGCGGCTGGGACGTGACCGCGCTCGAGGTCTCCGGCCTGGCCCTGGACCGGGCGGCCACGCACGCGCGGGACGCGGGCGTCACCGTTCGCTGGATCCACGCCGGGCTGGCCGAAGCGGCGCTCCCGCCGGGCTCCTTCGACCTGGTCTCCGCGCAGTACCCGGCCCTGCCGCGCACCCCGGACGCCTCGGCCGAGCGGGCGCTGCTGTCGGCCGTCGCGCCCGGCGGCGTGCTGCTGCTCGTCCACCACGCGGGGATGGAGACCCGGGACCCGGACGAAGGCGGCTTCGACCCGGCCGACTACGTCTGGCCCGCGATGGTCGCCGCCCTCCTCACCGACGACTGGACGGTGGAGGTGGACGAGCAGCGGCCCCGCGTGGTCCCCGAAGGCGGCGCCGGCGCACACCACGCCGACGACGTGGTGGTGCGCGCGCGACGGCTGCGCTGAGCCCCCTCCCGGCCACCGGACCGGTCCGGTGGCCGGCCCCGCCGACCCGACCGGTCCAGTGCTCCCGGATTGGCCTTGGCCCGGTCTTCCGGCGCTCGGGTACGGTCCGGCTCATGCGGATTCGTATCGTCGACGCCTTCACCGACCGGCCCTTCTCGGGCAACCCCGCCGGAGTCCTGCTCCTCGACTCCTTCCCCGACGACGCCTGGCTCCGGCAGGTCGCCGCCGAGGTCAACCTCTCCGAGACCGCCTTCGCCCATCCGCTGCCGCCGGGCGGCGAGGCCGACTGGGCGCTGCGCTGGTTCACCCCCACCACCGAGGTGGACATGTGCGGCCACGCCACCCTCGCCACCGCGCACGTCCTGCACACCACCGGCGCGGCCACCGGCACCGTCCGCTTCGCGGCCCGCTGCGGGATCCTCGGCGCCACCGCCGCGCCCGACGGCAGCATCACGATGGACTTCCCGACCTCCTCGCTCACCCCGGCGACCGCCCCCGAAGGGCTGGCGAAGGCGCTCGGCGCCGAACCCCTCGCCGTACACGACACCGCCGCCCACATCGGCGACCTGCTCGTGGAGTTCCGCGACGAGGCGACCGTGCGGGGCCTCGCCCCGGACTTCGCCGCGCTGGCCCGGCTCTCCCGGCGGGGCGTCATCGCCACCGCGATCGCCGACCGGCCCGAGGGCGCCTACCAGTTCGTCTCGCGCGGCTTCTTCCCCGCCGTCGGCGTCGACGAGGACCCGGTCACCGGCAGCGCCCACACCGCCCTCGCGCCCTACTGGTCCGCCCGCTTCGGCCGCGAGGAGCTGACCGGCTTCCAGGGCGGTGCCCGCACCGGTCTGGTCCGCACCCGGCTGCGCGGCGAGCGCACCCTCCTCACCGGCCACGCGGTCACCGTCATCGACGGCGAACTGCACGGCTGAACGACTGAACGGGGCCCCGACACGCCGAAGAGGGGCGCACGGCCCGTGCCGTACGCCCCTCTTCGTCCCTCCGCCTCACGGCGTCGGCAGCCAGCCCACCTTCCCGGCGAGCAGCCCGTATCCGACGAAGGCCACGATGTCGAGCAGCGCGTGCGCGACCACCAGCGGCCCCACCCGCCCCCACCGCCGGTACAGCCACACGAAGACCACGCCCATCACCGCGTTGCCGATGAAGCCGCCGATCCCCTGGTACAGGTGGTACGAGCCGCGCAGCAGCGCGCTCGCCGCCATCGAGGCGCGCGGCGACCAGCCGAGCTGGTCCAGCCGGCGCAGCAGATAGCCGACGACGATGACCTCCTCCAGTACGGAGTTCTGGATCGCCGACAGCACCAGCACCGGGTACTTCCACCACACGTCCGGCAGCGACTCGGGCACCACCGTGAGGTTGAAGCCGGACGCCCGCGCCGCGATGTAGAAGGCGAGCCCCGCGCTGCCGATCCCGGCCGCGACGAGCGTCCCGCGCCCCAGGTCCGGCCACGGCCGGGTCCGGTCGAAGCCGATCGCCCGCAGCCCGCGCGTGGCGCCGCCCTCGCGCAGCAGCAGGTGCGCGACGAGGACGACCGGGACCAGTGCGGTCGCGATGCCGAACAGCTGCCAGGACAGGTCGAGCCAGGGCCGCCCCGGCGCGTAGGAGCCGTTGAGCGTGGCGGCCTGGTCCTTCAGCGCGCCCGGTTTGGTGAGCGAGCCGATGAAGCTGATGAGCGCGGAGACCCCGCTCGCGCCGAGCGACAGCGCGAGGACGATCAGCGTCTCGTCGCGCAGCACCCGGCGCGGGAGCCCCTCCGGGGGCGGGAAGGCGTCCACCACTCGTTGCTCCGACACCACACCTGTCTCCCATTCCCCACAGCGACCCGGGTACGGGAACCCTACCCAGGGCGTGGCCTAGGAGGCGCGCTCCACCCCCACCGGCCAGCTGTGCACGGGCTCCCCGGTCAGCATCAGCTCCCGGTAGCGGCGGGTGGTCGCCACCAGCGCCGCCTCCCGCGCGAGCCCGGAGTCCAGCGCCCGGTGGAAGGTCTCGGCCTGCCACGAGGCCCCGTTGACGCGCCGCCGGCAGCGCTCCTCGATCACGCCGAGGTAGAAGTCCCGGTCCCGGGGCTCCACGTGCCAGGCGTCGAGCCCCGACGCGGCCAGCGGCAGCATCTCGTCGAGGACCAGCTTCACCGCCGGTACGGTCGCGAGCCCGCCCGAGCGCCCGGAGCGCGGCCAGCGCAGCTCGGCCTCGATGCCGTGGCGGCAGGCGGTGTCGAAGTTGTGCTCGGCGTCCTGGAACGCCATCCGCTTCCAGACCGGCCGCGAGTCGTCCGCGAGCGCCCGCACCAGCCCGTAGTAGAAGGCGGCGTTGGCGACGACGTCGGTGACCGTGGGGCCGGCCGGCAGCACCCGGTTCTCCACCCTCAGGTGCGGGACGCCGTCGACCCAGCCGTACACGGGCCGGTTCCAGCGGTAGACCGTGCCGTTGTGCAGCACGAGCTCCTGGAGCTTCGGCACCCCGCCCTCGTCGAGCACGCGCAGCGGGTCCTCGTCGTCGCACAGCGGCAGCAGCGCCGGGAAGTAGCGCAGGTTCTCCTCGAAGAGGTCGTACGCCGAGTCCACCCAGCGCTCCCCGAACCAGGTGCGCGGGCGCACCCCCTGCGCCTGGAGCTCGGGCGTCCGCGTGTCGGTGGCCTGCGTGAACAGCGGCGGCCGGGACTCCCGCCACAGCTCCCGGCCGAAGAGGAAGGGCGCGTTGGCGCCGACGGCTATCTGCACCCCGGCGATGGCCTGTGCCGCGTTCCACACGGCCGCGAAGCGCGGCGGGGTCACCTGGAGGTGCAGCTGCACCGAGGTGCAGGCGGCCTCCGGCACGATGGAGGCGGAGGTGCAGAGCAGCCGCTCCACGCCGTGGATGTCGAGGGTGAAGTCCTCCCCGCGCGCGACCAGGATCTGGTCGTTCAGCAGCTTGTAGCGGTCGGCGGCGGAGAGGTTCTCCAGGACCGCGTCCCCGTGCGCGAGGGTCGGCAGGATACCGATCATGACGACACCGGCGCCGACCTCCGCGGCCTTGCGGTCGGCATATCCGAGCCCGGTCCTGAGCTCCTCGGCGAGCCGGTCGAAAACATGGTCGCCGAGCCGGTGCGGAGCGATGTTCACTTCCAGATTGAACAATCCGAGTTCGGTCTGGAAATCGGGACTCGCGATACGGTCCAGCACCGGCGCGTTGAGCATCCTGGGCAGGCCGTCCGCGCCCGCGAGATTGAGTTCGATCTCCATACCCATCAGATTGCGGGGCTTGTCGAACCGTTTCTCCGCCAGGAGCCTCGCGAGTCCCGCGAGACACTGCTGCAGCTTTCGGCGGTAGCGCTGTCGGTCGGCCGGGCCGAACCCGTCCGTCACGACCTTCTCCCCCATCGAAGGGTCCCTCCCCGAGTGGCGGCCGAGACGACGGCCGTGAGCGTCACGGACCATGATGCCCAGCCGACTGATCCATAACGCCTGCGGTACGTACCGGTGTACGGATAATGTGAACGGGATCTCCATCGGCAGAGACCGAGAGCACCGGGCAATCGACATATACCAAAGTCATATTGTCCGGCACGGGGGGATCGGGATTCGGCCGACCCCTTCCTCCGGGAAAGTGCAGGCAGGCGTTCCGCCGGACGCGAGCATTCCACCGAATCACCCTGGAAATACGACCGAATGACTCCTTGTCAGGAATATCGGCGCCGTCTAGCGGAAACACTGTGTGAACACGTGTCGTATAAACTCCGTGAACGAGGCAGAGTGTTGGCGCCCGGCCATGAGCTCGACGGCCCCCTCCTCTGGCCCCGTCGCCGACAGCGCCGTCGTATCTGCCCACGCGTCACCGTGTCTCCTGAGTGAGAGGCGACCCACCATGCTCCGACCCTCCCCGGCCCCCGCGCCGGCTCTTCGCAGTGTCCTCACGGCCCTCGGTTCACCGACCGCCGTCTGTGAGGCCCGCACCCCCGCACTGCGAGCCGCGCAGGGACCGCTGAGCCCCGAACTGCCGCTGCCCGTGCACGTGCTGGGCGTCACCGGCACCACCGGCCCGGCGGGCCCGCCGCCGCGTACCCGGCTGGCCGGCTGGCGCTTCCTGATCCGGAGCGGGGAGCGCGCCATCGCCGCGGCGGACACCATGCTCACACCAGACGGCTGGTCGTTCTCCCACTTCTTCGAGGGCCCCTACGTCTCCTCCACCGAACGGGCCCTGATCCAGGCCGAGGCGCTGCTCACCCCGTACCAGCCGCGGCTGCTCTCCGTACCGGAGCTGTACATGCTGACCCTGTGGCTGCACGCCGACCCGGACGCCGACGGGCACACCGCCGTCCCCGGTCCGGCCGACCTGCTGGTGCCGCTCTCCCCCGCACCCCCGGGAATCGCCGCCAACCACCCCTACCGGGTCGCCGACCTCCTGCCCGTGCTCAGCCTGCGCCTCGCGCCGCCGCCCCTGCTGGGCTCCGCGGCGCCCGCCTGATCCACCCCGCACGCGGCCCGCGCCCCGGGAGCCCCTGGCCCCCCGGGGCGCACTGCTGTCCGAGCCCCCCTCCCGTTCGGACTAGCCCGCTCGGACCACCCCGAACCCCCCGAAGAGACGGTGCAGTTGACCTGAACCGCCCCTGAGGGTGATGCGTCTTCCCAGGAGAGGACGAGCTGCCGTGAAATACCTGCGGAACGCCGTCCATGGGGCAAGACTGGACCGGAACCGAACCGACCTACGGGGGCGGCGATGCATCCGAAGAGCCGCAGGACATCCACCACGACGCAGCGAAAGAACCCACCCATGTGCCAGCACCAGCCCGCCTGTCCCACCGCCCACTCCGCCGACCGGGAGGCGGCCCGCCTCATGGCCCACCACCCGGAACAGGGCTGGAGCCTGCTGTGCAACGGCGTCCTGCTCTTCGAGGACACCGGTGAGCTGCTGCCCGACGGCCAGATCATCGCCCCGCACCGCCCGCTGACGGCGGCCAGCGTGACGACGGCGGCCTGAGCCACCCTGAGAACACGGCGAGGGCCGGCCCGGAGAAGAATCCGGACCGGCCCTCACGTCATGCGCGGGGTGCCGCTCAGTGGTCGTACTCGTCCAGCGGCGGGCAGGAGCAGACCAGGTTGCGGTCGCCGAAGGCGCCGTCGATGCGGCGCACCGGCGGCCAGTACTTGTCGGCGACCGAGACGCCGGCCGGGAAGACGGCCTCGTCACGGGTGTACGGGTGGTTCCACTCGCCGCCCAGCGCCGCCGCGGTGTGCGGGGCGTTGCGCAGCGGGTTGTCCTCGGCCGGCCACTCGCCGGAGGCGACCTTCTCGATCTCGCCGCGGATCGCGATCATCGTGTCGCAGAAGCGGTCGAGCTCGGCCAGGTCCTCGGACTCGGTGGGCTCGATCATCAGCGTGCCGGCCACCGGGAAGGACATGGTCGGCGCGTGGAAGCCGTAGTCGATCAGGCGCTTGGCGATGTCGTCGACGCTGACGCCGGTCGCCTTCGACAGCGGGCGCAGGTCCACGATGCACTCGTGGGCGACCAGGCCGGCCGGGCCGGTGTAGAGCACCGGGAAGTGCGGCTCCAGGCGCTTGGCGATGTAGTTCGCCGCGAGCACGGCCACCTGGGTGGCGCGCTTGAGGCCCTCGCCGCCCATCAGGCGCACGTACGACCAGGAGATCGGCAGGATGCCGGCCGAGCCCCACGGGGCGGCCGAGATCGGGCCGACGCCGGTCTCCGGGCCCGCGGTGGGCTGGAGCGGGTGGTTCGGCAGGTACGGGGCGAGGTGGGCGCGGACGCCGACCGGGCCGACACCGGGGCCGCCGCCGCCGTGCGGGATGCAGAAGGTCTTGTGCAGGTTCAGGTGCGAGACGTCGCCGCCGAACTTGCCCGGCTTGGCGAGGCCGACCAGCGCGTTGAGGTTGGCGCCGTCGACGTACACCTGGCCGCCGGCCTCGTGCACCTCGGCGCAGATGTCGGCGACGTGCTCCTCGAAGACGCCGTGCGTCGAGGGGTACGTGATCATCAGCACGGACAGCTCGTCGCGGTACTGCTCGATCTTGGCGCGCAGGTCGGCGACGTCCACCTCGCCGTCGTCGGCGGTCTTGACGACGACGACCTTCATGCCGGCCATCACCGCGGAGGCGGCGTTGGTGCCGTGCGCGGAGGAGGGGATGAGACAGACGGTGCGCCGCAGGTCGCCGTTGGCGCGGTGGTAGGCGCGCACGGCCAGCAGACCGGCGAGCTCGCCCTGGGAGCCGGCGTTCGGCTGGATGGAGACCTTGTCGTAGCCGGTGACCTCGGCGAGGCGCTCCTCCAGCTCGGTGATGAGCGTGAGGTAGCCGCCGGCCTGCTCGACCGGGGCGAAGGGGTGCATCTGGCCGAACTCGGGCCAGGTCACCGACTCCATCTCGGTGGTCGCGTTCAGCTTCATGGTGCAGGAGCCGAGCGGGATCATGCCGCGGTCCAGCGCGTAGTCGCGGTCCGAGAGGCGGCGCAGGTAGCGCAGCATCGAGGTCTCGGAGCGGTGCGCGTGGAAGACCGGGTGGGTCAGGAACGCGTCCGCGCGGAGCGCGTCGACGGGCAGCGCGTCCTCGGTGGCGGTGTCCAGGGCCTCGACGTCGCCGGTGACGCCGAAGGCGCCCCAGACGGCGGCGAGCGTGCCGCGGGTGGTGGTCTCGTCGCAGGACATCGACACGTGGTCGGCGTCGACGCGGTAGAGGTTGACCCCGGCCTCGCGGGCGGCGGCGACGACAGTGTCGGCGCGGCCCGGCACGCGGGCGGTCAGGGTGTCGAAGAAGGCGCCCTGGGTGAGCTCGACGCCCCCGGCGCGCAGCCCGGCGGCGAGGACGGCGGCGTACCGGTGGGTGCGGCGCGCGATCCCCTTCAGGCCCTCGGGACCGTGGTAGACGGCGTACATGCCGGCCATGACGGCGAGGAGCACCTGCGCGGTGCAGATGTTGCTGGTGGCCTTCTCGCGGCGGATGTGCTGCTCGCGGGTCTGCAGGGCCAGGCGGTACGCCTTGTTGCCGTCGGCGTCGACGGAGACGCCGACCAGGCGGCCGGGGAGCGAGCGGGCGTGCTTGTCCTGGACGGCCATGTAGCCGGCGTGCGGACCGCCGAAGCCCATCGGGACGCCGAAGCGCTGGGTGGTGCCGACGGCGATGTCGGCGCCGAGCGAGCCGGGCGAGGCGAGCAGGGTCAGCGCGAGCAGGTCGGCGGCGACGGTGACGATCGCGCCGAGCTCGTGGGCCTGGTCGATGACCGGCTTGATGTCGCGGACGGCACCGGAGGCGCCCGGGTACTGGAGCAGCACGCCGAAGACGCCGCGCTCGGCGATCTCGGCGGGGACGCCGGCCGACAGGTCGGCGACGACGACCTCGACGCCGGTGGGCTCGGCGCGGGTCTCGATGACGGCGATGGTCTGCGGCAGGGCGTCGGCGTCGACGAGGAAGACGCCGTTCTTCACCTTGCCGACGCGCCGGGACAGCGCCATGGCCTCGGCGGCGGCGGTGCCCTCGTCGAGCAGCGAGGCGCCGGAGGTGGGCAGACCGGTGAGGTCGGCGACCATGGTCTGGAAGTTCAGCAGGGCCTCCAGGCGGCCCTGCGAGATCTCCGGCTGGTACGGCGTGTAGGCCGTGTACCAGGCCGGGTTCTCCATGACGTTGCGCAGGATGACCGGCGGGGTGAAGGTGCCGTAGTAGCCGAGGCCGATCATCGGCGCCAGGACCTGGTTGCGGTCGGCGAGCTCGCGCAGCTCGGCGAGGACCTCGGCCTCGGTGCGGGCGGCGGGCAGGCCGAGCGCCTCGGCGTTCTTGATGACGTCCGGCACGGCCGCGGCCGTCAGCTCGTCGAGGGAGCCGTACCCGACCTGGGCGAGCATCTTCGCCCGCGCCTCGGTGTCGGGCCCGATGTGCCGCTGCTCGAAGGGAATGCCCTGCTCGAGCTCGGAGAGCGGAATGCGGTTGGCGGTCATGCTGCGGGGGCCTCCTGGTCGTCACGACCTGCGAGGGGCACCACGGCGCGGGTGCCCGGACGGCCTCCCCCTCTGTCATCTCAACCTGAGAGCTTCACCGGCCATGCCCGAGGGCAGGACCGGCTTTCACCGTCGGTGAGAGCGGATGCCGTCGACGCCCGCCCTGCTTTCCAGAGTGACCTCGTCCACGCGGTACAGGGGCCTGAGAGATTCCGGGGAGGATTTGCTCCTTCGGCGCCCCCGAAAGGTTTCTTCGGTGGACTCTCCCGCGCAGGGTCGACAGCCACAGCCAGCCTACCAGCGCGGTTGAGCCCGTAGTCGCTCAAGTGGCCGACATCCCAGTTGTGCACTTTCGTAGGGGTGTAGAGCAGTTGCGACCAGTTGGAGGGACCGTGCAGACCGATATCGATCCGCGCAGCCTGATCGGCCGCAAGGCGTTCGACCGGAACGGACACAAGATCGGGACCGTGGACGAGGTGTACCTGGACGACGCGACGGGCGTCCCCGAATGGGCCGCGGTGCGCACCGGCCTGTTCAGCCGCGACGCGTTCGTCCCCCTGGAGCCGAGCGAGCTGGTGAGCGGCGGCCTCCGCATCCCCTATGAGCGGGCCCTGATCAAGGACGCCCCCGACTTCGGCGTGGGCCGCCACCTCTCCCCCGAACAGGAACTCCAGCTCTACCGCCACTACAGCCTCGCCCTGCCCCCGCCGCCCCCGGACACCCCGTCCCGGGACTTCGGCCGCCTGGCGGGCCAGGAGGACACGTAGAGCCCCCTCGCAGCACCCCCCTCCCCTCCCCTCTCGTCCCCTCAAGGGCCCCGCCCGCGCCACCCGGTCCGGGCGGGCCCGTCCTACGGCACCAGCGGCAGCGGCTCCGAGGGCTCCAGCGCCGGGTCGTCCACCGAGAACGTCCGCACCCGCCCCGGCACCGCCGCCCACGGCTCCTCGAAGCGCACGGTGACCCGCCCCAGGCCGCTGCCCTGCACCCACCCGGCCCCGTACTCCGCGTGCCGCACGTCCCGCCCCGGCGCCCACTCCCGCTCGGCGCCGTCGGCCGCCCCGGCGGTCACCGGCGCGGGCCCGGCCGGCCCCGCGCCCCCCGCACCCTCCGGGGCCTCCGCCACAGCGGCCCCCGCCACCTCCGCGCGGGCCTCCGCCTCGGCCGCCGCCTCCACCTCGGCCTGCGCGAACAGGTCCTCCTGCGTGTAGTCGGCCAGCCCGCTGACCCCGACCCCGAGCAGCCGCACCCCGCCCGTGGTGTCCACCAGGTCGAGCAGCCGCGCCGCCGCCTCCCGGACCACCACCGGGGCGTCCGTCGGCCCCCGCAGCGTCTCCGACCGGGTCAGCGTCGAGAAGTCGTAGCGCCGCACCTTGAGCACGATCGTCCGCCCCGAGTGCCCCGAGGCCCGCAGCCGCGCCACGCACCGCTCGGCCAGCCGCTCCACCTCCAGCCGGATCCGCAGCCGGTCGTGCAGGTCCACGGCGAAGGTGTCCTCGACGGAGACCGACTTGGCGTCCCGCTCGGCCACCACCGGCCGGTCGTCGTGCCCGAGGGCCATCAGGTACAGCGAGCCGCCGTGCGCCCGGCCCAGCAGCCGTACGAGCTCGTCCTCGCCCGCCTCGACCACCTCGGCGACCGTCGTGATCCCGGCCCGCCGCAGGTGCTCCCCGGTGGCCGGCCCGACGCCCGGGATGATCCGCACCGACCGAGGCCCCAGCAGCTCCCGCTCGGTCCCCGGCTCGATCAGCACCATCCCGTCCGGCTTGGCCTCCTCCGAGGCGATCTTCGCCAGCATCTTCGACCCGGCCAGCCCGACCGAACCGGTCAGCCCCGTCGTCGCGAGGATGTCCCGCCGCAGCCGCTCCCCCGCCGCCCGCGCGCCCGCGCTGTCGTCGGCGACCCCGCCGGCCTCCAGGTCCACAAAGGCCTCGTCCAGGCTGAGCGGCTCGACCAGCGGCGACAGCCGCCCGAGCAGCTCCATGACCTGTCCGCTGATCGCGCGGTAGAAGGCGAAGCGGGGCACCAGATACGCCGCGTTCGGCGCGAGCCGTCGCGCCTGCGCCATGGGCATCGCCGAGTGCACCCCGAAGCGCCGCGCCTCGTACGAGGCCGTCGCCACCACCCCGCGCGGCCCCAGACCCCCCACGACCACCGGTTTCCCGCGCAGGCTCGGCTTGGAGGCCTGCTCCGCCGCGGCGAAGAAGGCGTCCATGTCGAGATGCAGGATGGTGGGCGCGGCTCTCACGCCTCCGATGCTGCCCTACGGCACTGACAACGGGGCGGCGGCGAGGCCGCGGGCCCGCCGGGCGTCAGACCGCGCGGTCCCGCCGGCGGCGCGCCAGCTCGTCCGTGGGGTTGTGCCCGATCAGCGTCTCGCCCGTGTCGATCCGCTCGCCGTGCAGCTGCGACAGCGCCGACTCGACGTCCCGCCACACCACGCCGACGGCGATGCCGAAGACGCCCTGACCGCCCTGGAGCAGGTCCACGACCTCGTCCGGCGAGGAGCACTCGTACACCGTGGCGCCGTCGCTCATGAGCGTCATCCGCTCCAGGTCGCGAAAGCCCCGCCGACGCAGGTGCTGCACGGCCGCCCGGATGTTCTGGAGCGCGACCCCGGTGTCCAGGAAGCGCTTGACGATCTTGAGGACGACGACGTCCCGGAAGCTGTACAGCCGCTGCGTGCCGGACCCGTAGGCGGGCCGCACGCTCGGCTCGACCAGCCCCGTACGGGCCCAGTAGTCCAATTGCCGGTAGGTGATGCCGGCCGCCGCACAGGCCGTGGGGCCGCGGTAACCGATCTCCTCCGGGCCGGCGCTCACGTCCCCGCCGAAGTCGCCCACACTGCCGTGAAGCGGATACGGGCCCTTCTCCCCGGGGGCACGCCCCGGAAAGCCCCCTGCCGTACCGTCGCCGCTGCTCATCACGCCGACCCTCCGTCCTTGACCTGCCCACTCGAAGGTAGGCAGTCACTCGGGGTGCGTCAACGATCGCCACACTCGGCACGCCGAGTGATAATCACCCTGAGAGTGGTTTCACGTGCCCCTCTCCGGGGTAAGGCTACTCGAATGTGCCGAAAACGGCCCGCGGCCACGGCCGCCCGGGCCTACTGGCTGCCGGTCTCGAAGTCCTCGGGCGAGATCTGGTCGAGGAACTCGCGGAACTTCTCCACCTCGTCCTCCTGCTCGTCCGGGATCGCGATCCCCGCGTCGTCGAGCACCCCGTCGCTGCCGTAGATCGGCGTCCCGGTGCGCAGCGCCAGGGCTATCGCGTCGGAGGGCCGGGCACTCACCTCCACCCCGCTGGCGAAGACCAGCTCGGCGTAGAAGACCCCGTCGCGCAGATCCGTGATGCGGACCTCGGAGAGCTCCTGCCCCACGGCCTCCAGCACGTCCTTGAAGAGGTCGTGCGTCAGCGGCCTGGCGGGGGCCATGCCCTGCTGGGCGAAGGCGATCGCGGTCGCCTCGCCCGGTCCGATCCAGATGGGGAGGTACCGATCGCCTCCCACTTCACGCAGGAGCACGATCGGCTGGTTGGAGGGCATTTCCACCCGGACACCCACAACGTCGAGCTCGTTCACACAGCAACCCTAGGACGTGCCCGACCGGTTTGGGTAGTCGGGCCGTCCGCCGATCACGTCGACCGCAGCCCCAGGGCGGTCTGGACCAGTGCCGCGTGCAGCCGTACGGAGAGCCCGGCGAGCTCCTTCGCGGTCGCCTCGGCATGGGCCCTGGTCTGCGGATTACGGTGCCGCCGCAGCGGTGCGACCATCTGTTCGATCAGCCCGGCCTCGCGCTCCGCCGCCGCCTTCACGGCCCGCAGATGGCGCGGCTCCAGACCGAATCTCCCCAGATCCGCCACCAGTTTGGCGACCGTCACCGTCTCGGCGTCGTAGCCGCCGCCGTCGACCGGGGCGATCAGCCCGTACGACTCCCACTCGGCCAGCTCGACCTCGGTGACCTCGGCCGCCGCGAGCAGCTCCGCGCGCCCGATCCGGGCCGCGGTGGGCCGCTCGGCGTCCGCGTCCCAGGCCCCGTCCAGCAGGTCCCGCTGCGGGCTCGGGGAGGGCAGTTTGACCTGCTCCCCCCGCTCCAGGGCGTCCAGGTGCTCGCGGATGACCTTCAGCGGGAGGTAGTGGTCCCGCTGCATCCGCAGGATCTGGGCGAGCCGCTCCACGTCCCGCGCACTGAACTTCCGGTACCCGGAGGCCGTCCGCTGGGGCTCGACCAGCCCCTCGGCCTCCAGGAACCGGATCTTGGAGATGGTCACTTCCGGAAACTCGTCGCGCAGCCGGTTCAGCACCATACCGATGCTGACCAGCTCGCCCGCGGCGGCGGCGCCGTGTCCGGCACCGCCCGTCGGTGTTCGCAGCATGGACCTTCCCTGAAGGTTCTCCGGAGCGTCACACGCCCCGCTGGCTCGCGAAGAACACGAGCCGGTACTTGCCGATCTGCACCTCGTCCCCGTTGGCCAGAACGACCGAGTTCGCGTCGATCTGCTCCCGGTTGACATAGGTGCCGTTGAGGCTGCCGACGTCCGCCACCGTGAAGGTGCCGTCCGGCTGCCGGCGGAACTCCACGTGACGGCGCGACACGGTCACGTCGTCCAGGAAGATGTCGCTCTGCGGGTGCCGCCCGGCCGTCGTCAGCTCGCCGTCCAGGAGGAAGCGGCTGCCCGAGTTCGGACCACGGCGCACGATCAGCAGCGCCGCACCGCCCGGCAGGGCCTCGACCGCCGCCAGCGCCTCGGCCGACAGCGACGGAAGCTGCGTCTGCCCGGTGACCTCCGCGTCGTAGGCCTCCAGGCCCGAGATGGAGATCGTCGAGGTGGTCTCGGAGGCACGCTCCGGCGCCACCCCGCCCCGCAGCGGCGTACCGCAGTGGGAGCAGAAACGGCTGTCCGCCGTGTTGCGGTGACCGCACCTCGTGCACACCGGCATGGACGCGCCCTCCTGCCGCGGCTGACCCGCGGAGGTCTGTGTCGCGTACGGGTCGGGCACAAACCCTCCACCCGTACCTGAGGTTGATGGTTCTCCGAAACCTATGCGGGCGGCACCTGCGGGGTCAACAGACGACGCGCCCTGACCGCCGACCTCATCGCGGAAGAGCGGGCGCTCGCCGCCCTGTTCCTCGCTCTGGGCGTGGCGCGGGGCGCGGTGCCTGGCGCTGCCGCCGTCCTCGCTTGCGCTCTTGCCGAACAACTTCGAAAACCACTTCACGGGCGATTCCCCTTGACCGAAACAGACCCGCCCGTGGGGCAGGACGAACCCTGACTCAACACACCTGCCGACCCGGACATCTTCACAACGTCCGTAACCACTCGACAGTTTCCACCACGCACCACCCATGTGGTGCGGCGACCCCCCGCAACATCATGCGCTTGTCGTGTGACCCTCATCGCCCCCGCCTCACTGCGAGGACGACTGAGCGTAGTCAGGCCGCTTCGCAGGCCGCAAGGCGTCGACGACGATCTTCCCGGAACGCTGCACCGTGGCCGTGGCCTGCTCCTTCTCCAGTGTCTGGACGACACCGCCGGGGATGTTGAGCGCGGGCTCCAGATCCTCCGGCTTGCCGATGACCTTGAAGACGTACGGAGCGGTCACCTTCGTTCCATCGATCCGCATGTCATTGCCGCTTCCCGAGAAGTAGCTGTCCGCGACGACCCGGACACCGTCCACCTGGATCGCCTCCGCGCCGGCCGCCCGCAGCTCCTGGATCGCGTCGAGCAGCATGTCCGACTCGATCGCGCCGCTCGCGTCCGTGATCGTCAGCGTGATGCCCGGCCCCTCGGCGGCGACCGTACCGGCCAGGATGCCCAGCTGCTGCTGCTTCTCCTGCGTCTGCTTCCGGGCCTCCTCCGCCTGGTCCGAGCTGGACTCCAGCTCCGAGCGCTGCTGGTCGAGACGCGTCTTCTCGTCCTCCAGCCGCTGGGTGCGGTCGTCGAGCTCGTCGAGGATGCGCACCAGGTCCTCCTGGCGGGCCCCCCGCAGCGCGCTGTTGTCGCTGGTGGACCGCACCTGGATGGCCAGCCCGAGACCCAGCACGAACAGCAGCAGCGCCACCACCAGTTGGGCCCGGGTCACCCGGGGCGGCCACAGGCTCGCGGCGAGCCGCTGCCGTCCCGACACCTCCGGTTTCGCGGGCGCCGCCGGCGGCGGCTCGGCGGCCGGGGGCGGGGCCACCGGCGGCAGCGGCACCGAGGCGCGCGGCGGGACCGAGGCGTCCTGCGGGCGCGCGGCGCCGCCCTCGGCGGCCCCGCTCCGCCCGTCCGGCCCGTCCGGCCTGTCCTGCTCGTTCATCGGCCTCACGCCCGGAACACGTGCCGCCGGATGGCGGCCGCGTTGGAGAAGATCCGGATGCCGAGGACGACGACCACACCCGTCGACAGCTGCGCGCCCACGCCCAGCTTGTCGCCGAGGAAGACGATCAGCGCCGCCACGACCACGTTCGACAGGAAGGACACCACGAAGACCTTGTCGACGAAGATCCCGTCGAGCATGGCCCGCAGGCCGCCGAAGACCGCGTCCAGGGCGGCGACCACGGCGATCGGAAGATAGGGCTCGACCACCGCGGGAACCTCGGGCCGGACCAACAGTCCGACCACGACGCCCACGATCAGGCCCAGTACGGCGATCAAGATGTGCCCTTCCCTGTCTCGGCCGCGGCCCGCCCGGTGGCCTTGGCCGCCCCGGCTCCCCTCGGCTCTGCTGTACGTACGATCAGGCTCGGCGCGGCCGGCAGACGGATGTCGCCCTCGGCCGTGATGCTCGTCCGGATCCCGAAGTTCTCCTGCAGCGCGTGCAGGTACTGGCCGTCGGCGCTGTCCTGGAACGCGGTGCTCAGCCGCTGCCCGTCCCCGACGGCGAGGACCGTGTACGGCGGCACCAGCGGCTTGTTGTCGACCAGTATGGCGTCGCCCGCGGCCCGGATCGCCGACAGCGCGGTCAGCCTCTGCCCGTTGATCGACACGGCCTCCGCGCCCGACTCCCACAACCCGTTCACGATGCGCTGCATGTCACGGTCGCGCACCCGCCCGGTGTCCGAGAACCCGGCGCTCTCCCGCGGCCCGCCACCGCCCCCGTCCGAGGCGCCCTTGGCGTCGTCCACGACCAGCTTCACGCCGGGCCCGTGCACCGGGGTCGCCCCCGACAGCAGCGCCACCAGCTCGCCCTGGTCGCCGCCGTGCTGCTCCAGCGCCTTCCGCTGCCGCTCCCCGACCTCACCGCGCAGCCGCTCGACGTCCTGCTCCAGCTTGTCGGCGGCGGAGGTCTCCGACTCGATCCGGTCGATCAGGTCCTGTCGCTCCTTGGCCACGACCGGCGCGGACACCCGCGCCTCGGCCGCGCCCAGCGTCACCACGGCCGCCGCGAGCACCAGCCCGGCCGCCAGGCCGAGCTTCGCCCGGACCGTACGGGGCACCCCGCCGCCCTCGGCGGCACGGCGGGCCGACGCCTCGGCGTACCCGTCGTCCAGCGCGTGGTCGATCACGTTGTTCAGCAGCGACATGGACGCGTCCGGGCGCGGAGGCGGTGATCCTGTGCTCCGAACGGGGGGCTGCTGCGACATGCCGCACATCGTCGCACGTCGCACGGCCTACCACCGAATGGCCCCACCGCGGGGCCGGGAGGCGTCCGAAGCCGCCTCCCGGCCCCGCGGACCGCACGGGACCCGCGTCCCCCTAGTGACCTGCGCTCTCGACGACCGCCGACCACTCGTCGAGCAGGGCCTGCGCGGAAGCGTCGTCGGGACCCTCCGCCCACAGATGGGTGACGGCCTCGGCCGGGTCGGGCAGCACCATCACCCAGCGCCCGTCGGTCTCCACCACCCGCACGCCGTCGGTGGTGTCCACGGACCGGTCCCCGGCCGCCTCCACCACCCGGCGCATGACCAGGCCCTTCACCGCCCACGGCGTCGCCAGGTCCCGCTTCAGCACATGGGCCCGAGGGATCCGCGCGTCGATCTGGCTCAGGGTCAGCTGGGTCCGCGCCACCAGGCCGATCAGCCGGACGAAGGCCGCCGCCCCGTCGAAGACGGAGCTGAACTCGGGCACGATGAACCCGCCCCGGCCGTCCCCGCCGAAGATCGTCGACTCCTCGCGCCCGACCCTCGTGAGGTCGTCCGGCGAGGTCGTCGTCCACTCCACCTGCGTGCCGTGGTACGCGGCGACCTGCTCGGCGATCCGCGTCGTCGTCACCGGCAGCGCGACCCGCCCGGACCGCCGCTCGGCGGCCACGAGGTCGAGCAGCACCAGCAGCGCCCGGTCGTCCTCGATGATCCGGCCCCGCTCGTCGACCAGCGAGAGCCGCTCGCCCACCGGGTCGAAGCGCACCCCGAACGCCGCCCGCGCGGACGCCACGATCTCCCCGAGCCGCACCAGCCCGGCCCGCCGGCTCTCCACCGACTCGGTCGGCCGGGACTCGTCCAGACCGGGGTTGATCGTCAGCGAGTCGACCTGGAGCCGCCCGAGCAGGCTCGGCAGCACGAGCCCCGCACTGCCGTTGGAGGCGTCCACGACGACCTTCAGCCCCGCCTCGGCGATCCCGGTCGTGTCCACGTTCCGCAGCAGCGAGCCGGTGTACGAGTCGAAGACGCTGGCCGGGAAGGACAGGTCGCCGATCTCCCCAGGGAACGCCCGCCGGTACTCCTGGCGCGCGAAGACCCGGTCCAGCTTCCGCTGCCCGGCCTGCGACAGATCGGCGCCCCGCTCGTCGAAGAACATGATGTCGAGCGAGTCCGGCACACCCGGGGAGGTCCGCACCATGATCCCGCCGGCACTGCCCCGCGCGGTCTGCTGCCGCGCCACGGGCAGCGGTACGTTCTCCAGGTCGCGTACGTCGATGGCGCTGGCCTGCAGGGCGGAGATCACCGCCCGCTTGAGCGCCCGCGCGCCGCGCGAGTGGTCGCGCGCGGTGGTGACCGTCGCGCCCTTCTTCAGCGTGGTGGCGTACGCGCCGGCCAGCCGCACGGCCAGCTCGGGCGTGATCTCCACGTTGAGGATGCCGGAGACCCCGCGCGCGCCGAACAGGTGCGCCTGCCCGCGGGACTCCCAGATGACCGAGGTGTTGACGAAGGCGCCGGCCTCGATGGTCTTGAACGGGTACACCCGGACGTTGCCCTGCACGATCGACTCCTCGCCGATCAGGCACTCGTCCCCGATGACGGCCCCGTCCTCGATCCGGGCCGCCCGCATGACGTCGGTGTTCTTGCCGATGACACAGCCCCGCAGGTTGCTCTGCGGCCCGACGTAGACGTTGTCGTGGATGACGGCCTTGTGCAGGAAGGCGCCGCTCTTCACGACCACGTTGGAGCCGATCACGGTGTGCTCGCGGATCTCGGCGCCGGCCTCGACCTTCGCGTAGTCGCCGATGTACAGCGGCCCCCGCAGCACGGCGTCGGGATGGACCTCGGCCCCTTCGGCGACCCAGACGCCCGGGGAGATCTCGAAGCCGTCGATCTCGACCTGGACCTTGCCCTCCAGGACGTCCGCCTGGGCCTTCACATAGCTCTCGTGGGTGCCCACGTCCTCCCAGTAGCCCTCGGCGACATACCCGTAGACGGGTTTGCCCTCCTTCATCAACTGCGGGAAGACATCACCCGACCAGTCGACGGGAACATCCGGTTCGACGTAGTCGAAGACTTCGGGCTCCATGACGTAGATGCCCGTGTTCACCGTGTCCGAGAAGACCTGCCCCCAGGTCGGCTTCTCCAGGAATCGTTCGACCTTTCCTTCCTCGTCGACGATCGTGATGCCGAATTCCAGCGGATTGGGAACCCTGGTCAGGCAGACCGTGACGAGGGCGCCCTTCTCCTTGTGGAAGGCGATCAGATCACTGAGGTCGAAATCGGTGAGCGCGTCCCCCGAGATGACGACGAAGGCGTCGTCCTTCAACGCCTCCTCGGCATTCTTCACACTCCCCGCGGTACCGAGCGGCTTCTCCTCGTTCGCGTACGTGAGCTCCATTCCGAGCTCTTCGCCGTCCCCGAAGTAATTCCGTACGAGGGAGGCGAGGAATTGCACGGTCACGACGGTCTCGGTGAGACCGTGCCTCTTGAGCAGTCGCAGGACATGCTCCATGATCGGCCGGTTGGCGACCGGCAGAAGAGGCTTGGGCATACTCGAGGTCATGGGGCGCAGGCGGGTGCCCTCGCCACCGGCCATCACGACGGCCTTCATGTCGGAAGCGTCCTCCTTGAAGAGACGACGGTCCTGCCGACCTCACCCGTCCGTTGTCGGGCCCTCGGGCGTCCTCGATCCTGCCGGCGACGCTGCACGGCACGGGACGGACGGGCTCAATCGGCCGCGGTATCCGCCTTCACGAGTCGACGGACCTGGACCACGTAGAGGATCCCTGCCCACCAATACAGAGTTGTACCCCATCCGGCGAAGGCCCACCCGAAAACTTCAGCGAGTGACGAAAGCCAGCCCGTTCCGTCACTGAGCAGCAGCAGCGGGAACGCGTACATCAAGTTGAAAGTGGCAGCTTTCCCGAGGAAGTTCACCTGCGGCGGCGGATACCCGTGCCGGCGGAGAACCGCCACGGCGACCAGCAGCATCAGTTCGCGCGCCAAAAGGACGGCGGTCAGCCACAGCGGCAGGATCTCGCGCCAGGTGAGGCCGACGAGCGTGGAAAGGATGTACAGCCGGTCGGCGGCCGGGTCGAGCAGCCGGCCGAGGTTGCTGATCTGATTCCAGCGCCGGGCGAGCTTCCCGTCGAGATAGTCGCTGACGCCGCTCAGCGCCAGGACGAGCAGGGCCCAGCCGTCGCTGTTGGGACCGCCGAACACAGGCCGGAGGATCAACCACAGGAAAAGTGGCACGCCGACCAGGCGAGCCATGCTGAGGATGTTGGGGATGGTGAGGACTCGGTCCGTCTGAACGCGAGTCTCCTGGACCTCCACCCGGGGGCCTCCTGTGCGAGCGAGTTGACGATGTGCCCCATGACCTTACCCTCAGCCACGAGCTACGGATGACAGGGGGACCCCTGAACGCAGAAAAGCCCCGCACCATAAGGTGCGGGGCTTTCCCACAATGATTGTTCGGCGGCGTCCTACTCTCCCACAGGGTCCCCCCTGC
>NZ_JBVJDK010000023.1:0-87798 GCF_055582325.1 Streptomyces sp. NPDC042100 | reverse complement strand
CCCTCCCCGACGCTCTGCCTACCTGGGGGCGGTCGCTGCGCTCCCGCTGGCCCTCGCGATGCGAGGGCCGTCCCCTCCGCTGCGCTCCTGGGACGGGTGGGGCCGGCCGCTGCGCGCCCGGCAGGCCGCGCGGTGCGCGGCCGGGCCGATCGGGTGGGTGGGTGCGGCTGATGGGGCCTCCAGTGGGGGAGTTGGGGAGCGCGGGGCGCTCCCGGCAGGTCCGCTGCGCTCCCCCGCCTGACGGTCCTTCCGGCTGCGCCTCCAGAACCGTTGGGGCCCGCTGGCGCGGGTCGGGCTGGCCGCGAGGGGGAGGGGCGCTCGTTCGTGTGAGTTCCAGTGTAGTGCATGCATCGGGTTGATGCAGCATGTACCGTTGGCGGAAACACGGGACACCCCCCAACCACCCGGGTGGGGCGCGGCTTTTGATGCAAGGTCAGCGCCGGAATTCGGTTTCCCCGACTCACGCGAGGAATAACGAATTGGGAAGTTGCGGACCCGAGCCACAGAACGGTACCTCAGATATCGGAAAGGCTGAATTCCGGCGTCCGGAGGTACCGGAGCCGAATGGCCCCCTAGGGCCGGGCGGCGGAACCGCCCACCGGCACCGGCCGCGCTTCCATGCTTTTGAGCGTCACGGCCGGTACCACCCGAGACTCAGAGCCGCTGCTGCCGTCCACGACCCGCAGCGGGCCGACGGGGCCGCACGCGAAGCCGCGCGCGCCACGACGGGGTCCGGCCGGCGGGCTCTGTCGCTGCTGCTGGTGGGCGGATCCCACGGCGTGGCGGTGCTTGATCACGGCGGGGAGAACCGGTATCACGCGCGCGCACGTTCTAGAGGCAAGAGCCGCACGTTTCCGCAGGTCAGGGAGTCGAGTTCAGGAAGATATGTCAGCCCTGGACTGACATATCTCGGTCGCGACGTCAGCCGGTCCTGACCGATCAACATCGTTTCGTGGCACTAATGCCACGAAACGATGCGCGGTGCGTCAGCGCGAGGTTCGGACCCGATCCGGACGCGGAGGTCAGTCCAGGGCTGACGTACGGGTGACTTTCGTGTCGGCGCTGCTGCGTTTTGGTGGCACTACTGCCACGGTTCTCCGCTATGGTTCTGACACCACAACGATCAAGGAGGCAGCGACCCTATGAGCTCAGGGCCCCTGGACGGCAGCGCAGCGCCGAAGCTGCCCGGCGCCCCGTCCCGTCGGCGGCGGCGCCCGAAGCCGCCGCCCACCGCCTACAACCGGTCCTCCGGCTCCACCATCGAGCTGCCCGCCGGCCATGCCGCCCAGGTCTTCCCGGTCGGCTCCAGCACGGGGTTCATCGGCGAGGCGTTCTCCATGGACAGCCTGGAGTTCATGCGCTGGGCCGCTGTCCGCTACGACAGCGACCGGTTCGTGCTCGTGGTGCTGTTCCACCTGATGGGATCGCAGAAGCCCGGCGGGCTGATCGAGGCCAAGCACGACGACGTCGCCGAGGATCTCGGGTACAGCCGGCCTCACATCAGCCGCGTCTTCAACGTCCTGGAGGCCGACGGCGCGCTGCGCAGGCTCCAGCGCGGCCTCTACCAGCTCAACCCAGCCGCGTCGCTCAGGGGCGGGCTGAGGGAGCCGGAGAAGGGTGCAAAGAAGCGCGCCAAGGCGGGTATGAGCGACAGGGTGGAGCAGCTGGACCTGTTGCGCGAGATCATGGAGGACCCGGACGCGCCCGATGCGTTCCGGGCGATGGCCGCTCCGGGCGCGAAGCTGGAAGTGCGCAAGGAGTCGGATGGGGAAGGGAAGGCCACGTCATGACGTCCGCTGCCGAGGAATGGGTTCCACGCCGCAACGTGCTGTGGGGCAGCTTCAACGGTCTCGCGTACGTACCGCGGCTGCCTCCCACCGCCTACACCCTGCTGCTGCACATGATGACCGAGCAGGAGCCGGGGGGCCTGGTCGCCGCCACGCACGACGAACTTGCGTCCGGCCTCGCGATGGAGCGCGGCATGATCAGCCGTGCCATGCCGCACCTGGTCGCCGCCCGGCTCGTCACGGTGGTCCGTCGCGGGCGCTTCCAGCTCCACCCGATGATCGCCGCGTTCAACGATCCCCGTGAGCAGCAGCGAGCCGTCAAGGCGCTGCCTCGGGACATGCGCTTGGATGTCGGCGACTTCGAGGACGAGTACGAGCGCCGCTTCCAGCTCCACCTGGACGAGAAGGCCCGCAAGGCCGAAGCCAAGGCCAAGGGCAACGTCACGCCCATCACCAAGACGACCCGCCTCAAGCGCGTCCACTGACCCGGCCGCCCGCCCGGCCGGGTCCGAGAACGGCGCCGCACCCCTGGTGCGGCGCCGTTCTCGTGCCGGGAGCAGTACATCGTTCCCCTGGAGGGGAAAGCCGCAGGTGGAACGGGTGCGTACGAGCGTTCCCAGGGTGGAGCTCCGCGAGCCGCCCGCCCGGAGGGCGGCCGTCGCGGTAGGAGTGGAACGTGACGTACGACTTCGGCCTCCACTTCACCCAGGAGCTGGGCAACCGCTTCGGCCCGGACCCCGACAACTGGCCCGCGACCGCGGAGCGGGTGACCCCGTTCCTCGCGATCGTCGTGGACGCCCTGGGCGTGGACGAGGGCCTGCGCTGGTTCGAGGCGGCCCGCAAGGCCCACCTGCGCGTGACCGAGGCGGAGCGCGACCGCAGCTACAACTTCGGCTTCGCCCACTACCTCGACACGGCGACCGGGGCACACGAGGACGTCACCCTCCCCGTGATCGCGGCCTTCGAGGCGCTGAAGGCCGCATACACGGTCGCCCGCCACGAGGACAGCACGGACGTCGACGTGTACTTCGAGTGCGCGGCGCAGGCGTGCTCACGTCTGGGCGCCGCACGCCGCGACCGGGTGCAGCAGCTGGAGCAGGGCCGGGAGAGGCGCGCGGCCGCTGCACGGTGAGGCCGGCCTTGCTGCACGAGCAGCACCCGTGTGCCGCCTGGGTCGGGCGACTGCTGCATCGAGGGCGAAGCGGACCGGTGCAGCACCCGGCCTTGCACCCTTCTGCTGCCCTTGCACCCTTCACCACCAGGAGCAGCAGGGCGGGCAGCAAGCAGAAGGGTGCAAAGGGTCTGGGTGGTACCGGAGGGCCACAGCGGGGCCCCGCGCCGGGATGCCAGCGGGGCCGCCCAAGCGGGCCGGGCCGGGCCGTCTGTTGCACCCCAATGTAGGTAGGTAGTTGTAGTACCTACGTGCGGGTTGAACTCTCCCCCCTCTGAGAGCAGAGCTCGCGGCCGGGAGACGAGATCACCGGCACAGGAGCCGAACCGCGGAGACACCGGACTCCGTGAAGCGCTGTACGCCGCCGTGAGAGCCCGAGAGGCCCGTGATCGTTGTCCGGGAGCCCGGAACCGCTCAGAGCGGCGCAGGAGGCCACACAGCGCCGGGAAGGATCATGTGAGCCGTGGTGCTACGGGCACGCTGGTGAGCTACGCCCGACCGTGCGAATGCTGCGCACCCACCAGAACCGCCAACCGAACATCCGCGTCAGCGAGATCTTGCGCAGCCTCTACCACCGGTATCTCGCCTACGCCGGGTGAGAAGAACGCGCTCGTCATCTGGTCAGTCAGTCCTACGTCTTCCTCTTACGCGAGCGATCCCTCACCAACCGGCGGACCCGATCCCTCACCAAACGACGAAGACGCCGGCGCTTCGGACCGTCCTCGTGGTCGGCGCCGGCCTCTTCGACTCCGGCGAGCAGCAGCCGGTCGGCCTGGTCCAGGACGTCGCGGGTCAGACCTCGATGAAGGCGACCACGACGACGGTCTTCAACGCCGTCACCCAGTACACGAGCCGGACCCGTTCGACGTCGTCGACGTACTGGCGCAGCCGCGGCCCGGTGCTGTCGCCGGGGAGCAGCTCGCCCGCATCGGGGTCGACGGAGACGACGACCAGGGCGCGGTCCAGGGCGTGGAGCTCGGCTTCGCTGGTGATGGCGTCCAGCTGCTTGGCGGCGGAGTCGGAGAACGCGATGCGGGCGCGGCGGGGGCCGTGCGGTGCGGGCATCAGGCGACGGCCGGGCGCTG
Organism: Streptomyces sp. NPDC042100; assembly: GCF_055582325.1. Classification (NCBI taxonomy): domain Bacteria; kingdom Bacillati; phylum Actinomycetota; class Actinomycetes; order Kitasatosporales; family Streptomycetaceae; genus Streptomyces; species Streptomyces sp. NPDC042100. Next base: position 83,755 of record NZ_JBVJDK010000023.1, on the reverse strand, counting down.
GGCGGCGAGCCGGGCGAGGTGGGCCTCGCGCAGCTCCTCCCACGGCGTGCAGTCCTCCACCGCCGGGAGTCCGTTGGTGGCGATGTCCTCCAGGACGGCGGCGAGCTGGTCGGCGCTCTCGCGGGTCTTCGCCGCGTACGCGCGCAGTCCGTCGGCGGCGGCGGGCTCCAGCTGCTGCCGGACGGCGGCGGTGTCGGCGGGGGCCGGCTGTTCGCTCATCGAGGGCCTCCAGGGCGCGAACGGGCGTGTGCCACCACGGTATCGGCCGGGCGCGGGCGTCGGGGACCACTCGGGCGGACCCGGCCGGGAGCGGGCCGGCCGCGGCTCACATGCCGAACGAGGACTCGACGTCGCCGATGATCTCGCGGGCCAGCTCGGTCACGTCGTCCTTGATGGCGGGGAACTCCACGCTGTCGAGCAGCCCGGTCTGGTCCAGGTACTCGCGGATCCTGTCCACGACGGTGGTCAGCGGGTAGGCATCGTCGTCCACGGTGGCCTCCGTCTCGGTGCTCAGGCGGGGAGGCCGGGCAGGACCTGGCCGTCGGTGATCTGGGGGCGGGCGGTCAGGGCGTGGCCGTCGCAGACCACGTACCGGTCGCCGTTGTCGGCCTGGACGGTGTGGGTGGCCGGCTCGGTGCAGGCCGCGTCCAGCCGGTCGTACGGCCAGACGTTGAAGCAGACGGGGTCCATGCACCAGGAGTCGAAGCCGTCGGCGGTGGCCCGCGCGCGGGCCTTGAGGGTGGCGCCGTGCTCGGGGCACACGCCCCACGGCACGGTGCACCGGCTCGGGTCGGCGACGGTGCTCTGCAGGGCCTGGGCGTAGAGCGCGGCGGTGGCGCTGTCGATGCTCACCCGGGGATTCTTCCGCACCTGCCGGCCGCCCGGCACCGATCCCGGGAGTTACGTTCCGTATCCGCGCCCGGTGGAGTGTCACGCTGCTGCGGGGGCCCGAAAATCGGGGTCAGCCCCCGTGGTTGCGGGCCCGATGGGCAGCGTGACACCCGCCGTGACAGCCGGTTCGAGTAGTGCGTGACAGGGGAGCGTGACAACCCGATGTGCACGCTCGGTGATCAGCGGGCGGGGTGCGCGCGGGTGAGGAGCGCGGTGAGCGTGCCGGTGGCTTCCGGCTCGGATGTGGCGAGCCGGGCCGCGAACGGGAGCTGGTCGACGTCGGCGTCGGGGACCAGGCGGACCAGGGCGGCGAGCAGCGCGGCGAGCAGCGCGGCGTGGGCGAGGACCGGCGCGGGGAGAAGGCCGGCGGCTTCCTCGCGGGCGGCCGGGTCGCGGTAGTGCCCGCGGTGCGCGGCCAGGGCGCGGGCGAGCCAGCCGTCGACGTAGTCCTGGACGTATCCGCCGGCTCGCCGGGTCAGCTCCTCGCGTACGGCTTCGTCCCCGGCCCGGGGCTCGGTCTGCTCCAGCGTGCCGAGCTCGCGCAGCGCCTGGAGCTCGTCGGCGCGGGCCGCGATGCGGGCGGCCTCGCGCAGGTCGGCCTCCCGGGCGGCGGCGGCCGCGGTGTCGGCTTCGAGCTCCGCCCGGACGACGGAGTCGGTGTCCGGGTCGTAGACGGTGCCCGCCGGCGCGGCGGCGAGCAGCTGCTCGATGCGCTCCCACTCCGCCAGCTCGGCCGGGCCGCGGGCGTCGTCGGCCAGGTCCTCGTGCCGGGACGCCTGCCGTGCGTCGAACCGGGCGTCCTCGAGGGCGGCCGCGATGGCGCCGGCGTCCATGCCCTTTGCCCGGCGCCGTACGACGCGGCGGCCGATGCGGGCCGCGTCGACCGGCTCGCGGGGCGCGGCGCGGCCCGGGGCGAGCGAGCGGCGGGCATCGCCGCCGGGCGGCCACATCCTGGTCATCTTTGGCCTCGCATTCATGGTGGGGAATCGGAGCGGGCCGCCGCCAGAGCGCTTCTGCGGCGGCCCGCCGATACGTTTTATAGCAGTCCCTGAATACGGCCGGATCAGAACCGGAAAGAAATCGATCTGACCGCTGTGAAGTCCGCGCGGAGGCCATCGGCTCGGGTGCCCCATTCCGTGAAATACGACTCGGTGATGGCCTTCGCGACGATCGGATGCAGATCCTCCTCCGTCGCACCGGCCTCCTGGAGCTCCAGGATCTGCTTCACGTAGGTGGGCGAGATGTCCGTGGTGATCTGCCGCTCGCGGCCGTCATCCGAGCTGCCCTTGCACGTGAATCCGAAGTAGGCCGTCACGTTCACCATCATCCCTCTGGAGGTGGCCGCCGCCGCGCGTGCCTGTGCCCTGACCTGCGGTTGCCACTCGGATTCGGTTGCTTCCGTCAGGGCGGCCTGGAGCCGCTTCTGCGGCTTCGTCAGATTCCCGGCGAGGTAGCGCTCCACCGTCCGCCGTGAAGTGCCCAGGCGCTCCGCCACGGCTGCGCTGGACCCGCCCTCGCGCCTGCGGAGGAATTTCATGCGTGCCTTTGCTGATTTCGGGGCGGGCCGGGTGAAGAGCTTCCTCTCCGCCTGTGCGAGGGCCTCCAGGACCTTGCCGCGGCGCGGGGCCGGCTGCTGCTCGTGATCGCTCATGGGACAAGTCGGCCACGGCGTGACTGTGGACGGAGGGCGGCGCCCGCGCAGGCCGTGCCGATCGTCGGCGTCCCGGCGCTGGTCCGTACGGTGGGGGCATGACGACGTCCTCCGCTCCCGAGCCGGTGCCCATCCGGGTGCTGCTGCCCGGGGACCAGGAGGTCGTTGCCCGCCTGTGGGTCCGGCGCCAGACGCCCGGCGGCTGGCGGTATGAGGTCGGGCTCCCGGCGTACCGCAACGGTCCCGGGGACACGGTGGAGCCCGCCGAGTACCGGGTCTGGGTCCGCGCTCCGGAGCATGTCCGGCCGGTGGACGGCGTCTCGTACGACCAGGTGCCCACCGAGTACCTCCCGGCGCCGTCGGTCGTGGACCAGATCCTCGGGCCGCCCCGACCGTCGGGCTGGGTGCTGGCGAAGACCGGCGGCCGAGCGCCAGGCCCGGGCGGCGTCGTGCACGCCGTCGACTGCGAGGAGGCGCCGGCCGGGGCGCCGGTGCTGTCGGTGGAACGCGCCTTGGATGTCGCCGAGCGGCCGGGGGTGCGGCTGTGCTCACTGTGCGCCGCCGCCGAGCTCGACCCGGTCCTCAAGGGCTTCGAGACCGGCTTCGACGAGGCGTAACCGGCGACGCCGAGCTCGCGTTAGGGGGCACGCGTAGGTGAACCTCCGCGCCCCGGACAGCCCGCGAGCCCGGACCAGTGTGGTCCGGGCTCGCGGGCTGTCCGGGGCGCGGTTGCTACAGCTCGAACTCGATGTGCTCGACGTCGGTGAACCGGACCTCTTCCAGCCCTCCGGCGTGGCCGCGGGCCTGGAAGTAGACCTCTTTGAGGGCTTCGGCCGCGATCTTCCGGAGCTCGGTGTCACTGGCGCCGGCCTCCTGGGCGGCGAAGAGGCGGGCGGCGTAGACGGGGGGCAGGGCGACGGTGAGGTGCCGGACGCGGTCCTGGTCGGTCGAGCCGATCGGGGCGGTGTAGCCCATGCGGGCGCGGGTGTCGATGACGATGCCGCCCGTGGACGCGGCCTTTGCTCTGGCCTTGGCCCGGATCTGCGGCTGCCAGCGCTTCTTCACCTCGCGCTCTAGGCGCGCGGCGAGGTCCGGGCGGGGCTTCTTGATCTCGTCCTTCACGTACCGCTCGACGGTGCGCTGGGAGACCCGCAGCATCTGCGCGACCGGCTTCGTGCCGCCGAGCTGCTTGACCAGGTACCGTATCTGCGGGCCCGCGGACTTGGGTGCCGGGCGCGTGAACGTCTTCTGCACGGCTGCGTCCAGGCCGTCCCCGAACAGGCTCATCGTGGCCTACTCCTACTCTCCGGTGTCGGCGCCGGTGACGGTGCCGTCCTTGATGTACCGGGCCAGGTTGAGCTCCGGCGCCGTGAACTTCTCCCGGACCTCCTCGCCCCACAGCACCGACTGGGTGCCCTCGTGCTTGACCAAGCCCGGGTTGACGCCGAGCTTGAAGCCGCCCGGGAGCGGCTTGCCCTCGCGGTAGGGCAGGAAGTCCAGCGGGCTCGGCCCGTTAGAGGCGTAGACGACGCAGTCGGACAGGACCGCGACCGGGTACTGGCCGGTGAACGCGGCGTGCTTGACGATCTTGCGGTGCAAGTTGATGCGGGTGCGGGAGATGACCGCCGCCCGGATGTCCGGCCGCCACGTCGGGCGGGACAGGGCGCGCCACGGCTCGCCGGGCCGCCAGCCCTCGCCGCGCGGGCGCTCGCGGAGCTTGCCCAGGCCGCCCTTCACCGTGGCCTTGACCGCCGAGACGACGATCGCGAGCTCCGGGTCGCGGTCCTTGTAGCCGGTCATCGCGGTGAGGAAGTCGGCCGGGTCGGTGTCGGCGTGGACGCCGAGGTCGGCCATGGTGGCGAGGTAGGCGTCGCGCAGCCGCTGGTACCAGCCGTCCAGGTACCGGCCGTTCTCGTAGCGCACCCACGCCTCCAGCGGGCGCACCTCGTAGCCGAGCTCCACCGCGTACGCGACGGTCGGCGTCGCGTACCAGGCCGGGCCCTCGGGCGTCTCGCCCTTCGGAGTGAACGGGCTCGGCAGCAGGCCGCCGTCCAGCTGGACCCACTCCTTGCCGGCCTTCACCCGGGACAGGTCGACGTGGGAGAGGTCGACCAGCCACGAGCCGGGCAGCTTCGGATCGAACACCGGGGCCTTGACGTGCGTCGCCTCGCCGAGGCCGACGTTCAGGCCGTTGGCGCCGGCGGCGAAGGCCATGTTCACGTCGATACCGACCAGGTGGCGCAGGGTGCACTCCGCGTCGGTCATCGGACGGGCCCAGTCGTACGCCTCCTCGAAGAGCATCTCCGCTGGTCCGCGCACGTGGAAGCGCGGCAGGTCCTTGAGAGCGGGGTGGCCGTCGGGGACCTCGCACGGCGGGAAGTCCATCGGGTCGATGGCGTCCCTGCCCAGGCTGCCGGGGTTGTGCTCGGAGTGCCGCTTGCCGTCGGCATCCGGCGCGGAGGCCCGGGTCGGCGGGTGCAGGGCGGTCATCAGCTCCAGACCGGTCACCGCGGTCGAGCCGCGCGGCGTCATCACCCGGGACGCGTACACGCCCAGGACCCGGGCGAGCTCCGCCGGCGGAAGCTGCCCCGCGGCACCCCAGAACCGGGCGTCGAGCGCGTTCCACGAGGGGATGCACAGCTGCACGCAGGCCCGCTCCGACCCGGTCGCGGGCCGGTAGATCCGAGCCCACGGCCCGAACCCGCGCTTCGTCAGCTTCCACTCCGCACGGTCCAGCTGCTTGATGACCTTGTGGCCCTCCGGGATCCGCCCGGCGAGCTTCTCCTCCTCCGTGAGCGTGACCGGCAGGCCGTAACGCTCCAGCGCGGCCTCGGTAAGCACGATCAGCGGGTCGGCGTCCTTGCCCGGCCCCGACAGCTTCGGCTGACCGAGCTTCGCCTCGCGCAGCGTCCAGTCGACCAGGGCCGGAATGCTCTTGGCCGGCACGTCCAGAACCAGGCCGCCGGTGCAGTACGCCAGCACCTTCCCGTCCTCGACGTCGACGACCGCCAACGGGCCATTCTCGAACCGCGGATCGGCGCCGCCCACCGGAGTACCCGCCGGGGCCGCCTTCTTCGCACCCGGACGGCGCGACGTCGACGACGTCCTGGCGGTGCGCGCCGGACGGGCCGCGGCCGCCGGAGCAGCGGCAGGGGTCTGGCGGTTCTCGGTTGCCGTCATGACCGCAGCCTCGGGCGCCTCCCCTGGGGACAGAGACGGAGCTTCCGCCGGGGCGGGCGCCGCGGTGAACGTGGCCGGCACCGAAGCGACGGCGGCGGGGGCAGGCGTGGCCGCCTCGGCCGGGGGGGCGGGGTAGAGCTCCGCGAGCTTGTCCAGCAGCCGGGCGTAGGCGTCGCGCTCGGGCGGGCGGGGCTCGGTCTTGCCGGACTCCCAGCCGGACACCGTGGCCCGGCGCACCTTCAGCGCGGTGGCCACCTCGTCGATCGTCAGGCCGTGAGCGGCACGCAGCCGCTTGCGCTCCGCCGGTGGCGGCAGCGTGGCACGGGACGCGAGCAGGGCGTCGACCGCGTCGAACAACTCGGACATAGAGCACCTCCTGAACGACACCCTACACCATGAAGCGCATATTTCGCGTACAAATGCCGTACGTATGCCGTACGAAGAGCGTTCGGTAGCCAGTTTCCATGACGGCGCCACACCGGCATCGATGAAAAGGTGCTCGTGCACAAAGCCAAGGGGGCGACGCCCACGGGCAGTCTGTGACACGGTCAAGAGCATGGATAAGGCTGTGGAGCTCAGGCGGCGGGCGATGGTGATGCAGGGCGATCTGGGGCATCTGTACCAGCCAGCTCAAGGAGAGCGGAACCTGGCGGCCGCGCTTCTGGCGGCCCGGCAGAACCACGAGGGAGGGCTGACGGCCTCGACGGTACGGGAGGTCGAAGCGGAGACCTCCTGGGGCGACAAGACCGTGACGCCCCTGCTGGCCCTGCTGCCGCTGGCCGCAGACGTCCTCGAAGACCCGGCGACCCGGACCTCGCCCGACGGCCAGGCCGCGCTCGGCGAGATGAACGTTCTCCTGGAGGCCGTCGCCGTCTACGAGGAACCCGCCTGACTTCCGGCGCCCCGCCCTCCCCCGTTCCCCCGCCGCGACGCCCGGCCCCGGTCAGGACTGACCGACGGGCGCCGAACGGCCCGCACCCTTCCCGGGTGCGGGCCCGCTCGCTGTCTGCCGCCCGGCCGCCGGGCGGCGCCTCACCGCGGTCCGGTCAGGAGTCCCACTCCCTGGCGAACAGGTCGGCCGGCTCCTCCCAGTACGCCTCGTCCCGGGCGACGAGCCACTCGCAGATGCAGCGGTATACCCCACCCGGCCCGGCCGGCTGCGCCTCCCAGCAGTCCTCCCGGCAGTTCCGGTCCGGCTTCCGGTACGCGGCCATCGCCGCCTCCTCACCCTCATTGCCCCCGGCAGGTCCGGGAGCCTGCCCTAAGGGATCTGGGTCAAGAGGCAATTCGTGATGTATCGGACTATCGAGTGGAAGGACGGCTCAATATTGCCTCAGAACGGCTAAATCACCACCGAGCTGTCTGTGCTCCAGCGGTTTCGGGCCGCGCACGCTCGCTGGCGGTGGCCCGATGGGCGACGAGCTCGGGCAAGTGCTTGGAGTCGGCACCGGGGCGGGGTCGCGCTCAGACCCATAACGCCCGCGGAGGCATGCGGCCCAGCACGGCTGCGCGGGTGCGCGTGCTGCCGGGGCCGGGGGCCGGGTCGGCGGTCGGTTCGGTCGGGGCGACGCTCCTTCGTGCGGCCTTGCTCAGTAGTCGGGCTCGGGCGTCTTCCAGGGGGTCTTGCGCGGTGAAGGCGGCGCTGAACGCCTCCAGGGTTTCATCGAGGCCGCCGAGCGGTGCGGTGCTCCCGGCGTGAGTCGGCGGATGCGAGGGCGGAGGCGGGGGCTGGTGGGGCATCTGCCGCATGCCGGCCTCGTGGCGGGCGTCGGCGAGCAGAGTCGTGAAGTAGGGGAGGTCGCCTCCGAGGAGGCGGACGAACGCCCTGAGCACGTCGTCTGTGGGCAGGACCTCGCCCTCGAGGAGTGCGGCGATGTCGGCGGTGTCCAGGGTCCAGCGGCTGGCGACCGCGAGGTGCTGCGCGGCGGGGCGGCCGGCCTTGGTGTGGAGCGTCTCCACCGCTGTGCGCAGCCGCTGGGCGGCGGGCATCCGGGCGGTGCCGTGCTGGGTGACGGTGGCGTCCCGGTCCTTCTCGCTGAGCTTCTGAGACTCCCAGACCTTGCGCAGGACGACGGGGTCGGCGCCGCAGACCTGGGCGAACTTCGCGGTCAGGGCCCAGGTTGGGACGCGGTCGCCGCTGAGGATGCGCGACAGGTAGGAGGCGGAGCAGCCGATCCTCTGACTCACCTCTTTGTTGGGGAGCTGGGCGGTGCGCAGGAGCATGGACAGGATGGGGGCCAGGCGGTTGTAGGCGGGGCTGCTCGGGGCGATGGGTTCGGCGGGGTCGCCAGCCGGGGCTGCGGGTTCGGCGGGGGCTGGCGGGGCCAGGGGGCCGGACCCGCCTTCCGGGCTGGTGATCGCGGGAGCTGCGGGGGTACTGAAGAGGCTGGCCAGGGAGCAGGGCTGGTGGGTGGCGCGGGTCAGCCGGGTGATCCGGCGCAGGATGTACCGCTCGGAGTGGCGGTGGCGCGCGGTGTCCTCGCTGATGCCCAGGATGCTGCCGATCCGGCCCCAGGTGACGCGCCGGTGGCGGGCGCGGCCGACCGCGGCGGCGGTGAGTCCGTCGACCTGGTGCTGCATCTGCGCGAGGCGCTTCAGCGGCTCTTCGCCGTCGCAGGAGGGGACGACCCGCAGCAGTTCACGGGCGCCGTCGACGAGGTCCTTGAGGATCTCGACGAAGGCCTCCTCGCCCGCGCTCATCACCGGAGCCGGCGCCTCGTCGGCAGGCAGGCCGGGGGGCAGGCCCTGGCGGAGGCGGAACGCGGCCTGCCGGCACCGGTCGTCGCAGTACTTGCGCGGCCGGCCTCTCCCGGCGCGGTGCCCCAGGGGGGAACCGCATACCTCACATGTGTCCATCGTTGTTGCTGCTTCCCACGTCACGAAAAGGGTTCCATCCGGGTTTCTGCTGGCCAGCAGGGCCAGACTTCCCCCGGGTTCTGTCACGGATCCACCGCTCCTGCCGAGGCCACGAGGGCGCGGCGGGAGCGGTTGCCTGGGGCAAGCGGTGGTGAAGGGCGCCTGCGGTGCCCTTCACCACCGCGGGGCGTCAGCGCCGGTGGCGGCGCAGCCCGACCATGGCGACCGCAGCGCTGGAGAGGACACCGCTGAGGGCGGTGACGGTCCCGGGCGTGACGGTGACCTGGACCTGGTGGCCGTGAATCAGCACGAAACCGGTGGCCAGGACCGCGATGAACGCGATAATCCCTCGCTTTCCAACCCGGTTCACGAAACGAAAGTTTTCGTTACGCCGACTACTCTCGCTCGGGGCGAGACGGACAGAAGGCCGTTTGGCCCGGCGGCGCCGCGGGGAAGTACGTGCCATTAGACGTGCTCCTTTGTGTGTAGCTGCACGCGTGCGAGGCCCGGACAGGTTTTCTGAGGACATGATTCGGGACCTCGCACGCACCTGCGGGTGACGCTATCGACACGGCCCGCTACCTGCGAATCCGCCAAAAAGCCCCACATGAGCGCTTTCTGTGGCGATCTAGCGGCACCGCCGGATTTCGTTGAAGCCCCGGCGGAAAAGTTCGTCACATCCGCCAAATAGGGCACATGTGTGACACCCGACCTGATATGAACCCCCGGCGATCATTTCCAATGATCATGTGAACAATCAAGCGAGAGGAAGATTCATAAGAGAATTGACCGGCGATCAAAAAGTGGCTGCTCTTGCAGAATTCTGAAACCCGGCCCGTCATCCGCCCAGGTCAGAGGCGTGATGCCGCGAGCCCGCGCCGAACTGGCCGACACGCCCGAAAGGGCCAGACAGCTCGCCCGGGTTCCTCGCGGTCAGGGGCCGCCGCGCACAGCCTTGGCGCCACCGCCCGACCGCCTGTGCGGCGGGGCGTCGCGGACATCCCAGTCGAGCGGCACTTGCGAAGTGCCCGTTCAGCGGGACCTGATGCGTCAGCTGGCCTGGAGGTAGGCGCCGGCGGGCCCGGCCAGGCGCCGCCCGTAGCGGCTGTTGATCCGGTCCAGCACCGGCTCCAGCAGGAGCCGGCGCTCGCGCACGGGGTCGAGGGAGATCTGGGTGCCCGGCCCGTCGGCGGCGGGGCGGAGGTCTTCGGCGATGAGGGTGATGCGGCGGATCCGGGCCCGCTGGAAGGCCATCGCGTCGAGGAGCCGGAACGCGGACCCGCGCAGGTCGTCGGTGTGCGCGGAGGGCTCGGGCAGGGCCTTGGTCCGCTCGACGGTGGAGCCGTCGGCGAACCTGACGGCGAGCGTGGTCCGGCGGGCGACCTGCTCGCGGCCGCGGACCCGGCCGGCGAGCGTGACGGCCAGGTCGAGGAGGGCTGCGCGGACGCGGACCGGGTCGACGGTGTCGACGGCGAAGGCGTGCGCGGCGCTCGTGGACTCGGGCATCCGGTCCGCGTTCACGCCGCGCGGGTCGATGGCGCGGGCGCGGTCGCGCAGGGTGCGCCCGGCCTTGCCGCCGAGGATGCGGCAGGCGACGGTCTCGTCCATCGCGGCGAGCGCGCCGATGGTGTGCAGGCCGTAGCGGTGGAGGCTCGCGGCCTGGGCGGGGCCGATGCCGTGGACGGCCTGGACGGGGAGCGGCGCGAGGAACCGCTGGGCCGTGTGGCGGTCGGGCAGGGCGAGGACGCCGGACCGGCCTGTGTGGGCGGAGGCGGTGGCGGCGGTGGACCAGGTGTCGGCGACGCCGATGTGGACGTCGATGCCGTAGCGGGCGAGGGCCTGGGCGCGGGCGCGCTGGGCGAGCTCGCCCGCGTCCACGCCGAACAGGCGCCGGGCGCCGGACAGCTGGGCGAGCGCGGCCAGGGGCGGGAGCGGCTGGACGAGCGGGGTGTACTCGCCCAGCAGGTCCAGGATGCGGCGGTGGCCGTCGGGGGTGGTGTCGGGGCGGCACCGCACGTGCCAGATGAACCGGTCGCGGCCACCGGTGCGGGCCGTGCGGGCGGCGCGCGCCGCCCGCAGGAGTTCCGGGCGTCCGCCGGCCGCGGGCAGCTGCCAGTACGGGTGGAAGAACACCTCGGCCGACAGGCGGATCAGGCGGCGGCGCAGCGCGGCCGGGGCCGCCGGGCGGGGCCCGGCGAGCGCCTCGTAGACGGTGATCCATCGGGTCTGGGCGTCGATGAGGTCGGGTGGGAAAGTCGTGCGCGCCATGCCACTATGGAAACACCTGTTCGAATAATTGCGCCAGCGCGTTGCTCCCCAGCAGATGGGAACGGGAGTTCTACCCTGACGCTGCCCGCCGCCCCGCGCCCCGAGAAAGCCGACCGCCATGACCACCCCAGCCGCCGCCCCCAGAAACCTCCCGCCCCAGATGTGCCCGCCGGAGTACCTCGGCCGCTGCGCGATCTGCCAGAAGGACTGCCACCGGTACGGGCCCGGCGGATGCCCCCTGTGCCAGACCTGCGCCGCCACCGCCCCGGCCCTCCAGAAGAAGCCGGCCGACACCGGCGCCACATCGGCGCCGCTCGCGATGGCGTGAGACCGTGCTCGACCTGCCCGACGACCTCGAACAGCTGGAGACCCTGGAGCTGCTCCAGCGCATCATCCTGCGCGACATCCTGACCAAGAAGCAGCAGGTGCAGAAGCACCGGGCCGCGATGAGACCGGTACGGAACCTCCCCGAGGGGCCGGGGTGGGTCGTCGCGTACCTGCGCGAGCGCGGGCACCCGGTCCCGGCCGCCGTCCACATCGGCGACTGCACCCTCGCCGGAAAGAACACCAAGGCGATCAGCACCGAGGAAGCCCGCCGGATCCTGGCCGAAGGCCCGATACCCGCCTGCGACATCTGCCGGCCCGACCGCGAACTCGGCATCCTCGGATAGCGGGCCGACCGCCCTCCCCAGCGATCCCCGGTTCAGGGCGCCTCCAGCTTCGCCTCGCCGCCCAGTCGTTGTGCAAGAGCATGTGGAGCCGACCGATGTCCTGCCCGCCGTAGTACGCGTACAGCCGGGCGCATGACGGCAAGAGATCCGCCATACAGGCGACGGCTTCGCCGGGACTCCTGCGCCGCCACAGAGCGGCAGGTCCCCTGAGACACTATGGGTCATGTCCGTGTGGATCCTTTCCGAGAGCATCACGGATAGTGATGGGAGCCTCATGCGCCGGGGCTCCCATCGCGCTTTGCCTCGTCTCGCGCCACAGTGGCGTACTGGGCGGCCATGCGGACCGCCTGTCCGTCGCGTACTGGTTCGAGGTGATGACCTGGCCCGGCGCCTTGGCGATCACCGGGCACGCCGGCAGCCACATCTTCCGCCGCGACGAGGACATGCTTCTGTTCTTCCGCACCTGCATGGGCCGCTCGGCATGCACGGCCCGGAACGCCATCCGCCCCCCTCTGAACGACTACTCGCTCAGAGTGTTGCGGCGGCCACTGACAGTCGACACCGCCGAATTCAGACGGACGGCCGGAAGTCGATCACGCACTCCCTCGGGCCGGGTTCGGGCCACGACCGCACGCCCTGTTCTGTTCTCAGGCCTGCGCCCGGGGCTCCGTGTGGTCGGGCGAGGTGAGGGAGCGGCGGCGGATCCCGCCCCGAGGGCCGAACTCCAGCACCGCGTGCGGCGTGCCGGCGGGGCGCGGGTCGGCGCCCGGCTCGCCCTCGACCTCGTACAGAAGGACGACGCGCCGCGGTCGTCAGCCGGCGTCGAGGAGCGGGTCCAGTGCGAGCCTGCTCAGCGTCCCCATCGCGGAGAGTGCCCCGTAGGCGTCGGCCCACAGGGGCAAGGCCCCGTCCACGGCGTGCAGTTGCTGCTCCAGCTCCGGCAGTCGGTCGGGATGCTCGCCGCTCCGCTGGGCCAGGTACGTCTCCAGCTCGTCGAGCGGCTCGGCGTACGCGGCGCGCATCTCCACGGCGGCCTCCAGGGCCCAGCTCAGATCGGGGCGGATCTCCACGACGTCCGTCGTCGAGCAGAGCGCGGACCAGGTATCCGAGGCCGACGAGCTGTTGCAGGCGTCTGGTCAGCGGGGGGGGGCGGGTGTCGCCTGGCGTCCGTCATGCTCGCGCGCACGTCCTGAAAACTCGCGGGCGATCCAGACCTTGGCCGGTGTCGGCCGCGGCGCGGCAGCCTCCCAGACCGCGCGCGCTTCCGCGACGGCCCGACGGGTCGCCAGCGCACGCAGCTCATGGGCCGAGGGCAGCGGCCGAAGCGAGCTCCCGTCGGCCAGATCGAAGTCCACCCGCCGACCGTACGCGGCTCCGCTGGCCCGTTCCATAGCCCGGCCGCCGTTCAGGCCGTTCAGAAAACCAGGCGGCGGGCCTGGAGGTTCACGGGGCGAGGTCGAGGACCCGCACGGGTTCGCCCTTCCAGCGTTCTGGGGTGGTGGTGGCGATGATCGCGCCGTCGGGCCTGTCCGGGGTGGGCTGGGCCGCGTGGTGGGCGTGGGCCTGGGCCCAGGCGGTCTGCCGTGCGACGGCGAGGACGGCCGGGAGGTCGAGGTCGAGGACGGTGATGCCGGGCAGGGCGGCTAGGTGCTCGGCGGTGCCGGGGCGGGCGCGGTCGGCTTCGACGAGTGCGCAGGCGGGTGCGTAGAGGTGCCAGCCGGTTTCGGCGTGGGCGCGGTGGATGAGGCGGGAGGCGAGGACGTTGCCGGTGCCGGCGGCGGTCATCGCGGTCTCGTCAAGGACGATGTGCACGGGCTCGGTCACGGGTGCTGCACCTGGGCGAGACGGCGGTCGAGTTCGTCGTCGAGGGCGGCCTCCTCGCCGGCCGTGGGGTTGTAGCCGGTCCAGGCGTGCAGGGCCTTCTTGGCCTTGTCGGCCCGTTCGGCCCGTTCGGCGGGGGTCAGGACGGTCTCGGCGAGGCGGGCCAGGTACGCGCGCAGGGACAGGCCCTCGGCGGCGGCGACGGCGGCCAGGCGGTCGCGGGCTTCCTCGGGGATTCTCACGTTGGCGTCGGACATCACGGTGCTCCTTCCCATAAGGTAAGGGTACGGGTACGTACCCGTACCCGTCACGTGCTGAGGAGGATGAGCCTGTGCCAGGCCGTACCGCGCTGGTGCTCGCCGAAGCCGAGCACCAGCGGATCCTCGCCGAGCGGCTGCCCCACTGGACGAAGGGAGCCGTTGCGCAGCGCCGCCCGGTGGTGGTGGTCGTCGCCGGCCAGCCCGGCGCGGGCAAGACGCAGATCGCCGACCTCGTCCAGGCGGCGCTCGACCGGCGCGGTGGGGCGGTGCGGATCGGCCGCGACCTCTACAAGCCCGCTCACCGGCACTACGCCGCGGCCCTGGCCGCCGACGTCCGCACCGCCGGAGCGAAGGTCCGGCCCGACACCCAGGGCTGGCAGGAAGCGGTCGAGAACCACGTCCGTGACCGGCGGTTCGACGCCGTCGTCGAGTCCGCCCTCGCCGATCCGCACGCGTTCCGCGCCTCCGCGGCGGCGTACCGGCGCTCGGGCCACCGGATCGAGATCGTGGCCCTGGCGACGGCGCAGGCGTGGAGCCAGCTCGGGATCCTCGACCGCTTCCTGGCCGAGGGACGGCGGTATGTGTCGTGGGAGAACCACGACACCTGCGCCGCGGGCCTGCTCAACGCGCTCACGGTCATCGAGGCCGAGCAGCTCGCCGACCGCATCACCGTGGTGACCCGTGAGGGCGCCGTCCTGTACGGCAACGAACTCGTCGGCGGCACCTGGCGGCGCAGCCCGGACGCCGGCCAGGCCGTCGCGCGCGGCCGCGCCCTGCCGTGGTCCGCCCAGCAGACCGCCGCCTTCCAGCTCGGCATCGCCGCTGCCGAGGTCCGCGTGCACCGCGACGTCACCGACGACGACGAGCGCCTGGCCGTCGTACGCGACACCGCGCGGGCCGCCGCGCTCGCCGAGCCGGTCCGCCGCATCGCCCAGCCCCGCCGGCGCGCACCCGGAGTCGACTACCACCGCCTTTCCGCCGCCGAGCACGACTGGGTCTTCGACGAGCTGATCGCCCCCTCCTACCTCGGCGGCCACATCCCGCGCGATGACCCCAGGGCCGTGTACGTGCTGGGGCAGCCCGGCGCGGGCAAGCTGCTGGCCGCGCGGATGGTGCGCCGCGCGATGCGGCCCGGCGCAACCCGGCTGGTCGGCGACGACTTCAAGGCCCAGCACCCCGACTACTTCCGGCTGCTGCGCGAGGACCCCCGCGGCGCCGGAGCCGCGATCCGCGCCGACTACCGCGCCTGGTTCACCCGCGCCGAGGCGTACATCCGCGACCGGCGCGGCGACGTCCTCATCGAGGCCGCCCCCGGCAGCACCCGGGAGTTCTTCACCAGCGCCCTGCCGTACGCGGCCGCCGGCTACCCGGTCGACCTCGTCGTCCTGGCCGTCCGCGAAGCCGACAGCCGGCTCTCCACCGCCCTGCGCTACGCCCGCGCCCTGCAGCTGGGTGCCACCGGCAGGTTCACCAGCCGCTCCGGGCACGACACCTGCTTCCGGGCGCTCGCCGATGTCGTCACGGCCGCCGAGACCCACCCGCAGATCGCGTCCGTCACCGTGATCCGCCGCGACGGCCAGGCGCTGCTGCGCCACGAGAACGGCGCCCGCGCGGGCAGGGCGTCGTGGGCGCTCGCCGCCGAACGCCAGCGCCCCTACACCGAGCAGGAGGCCGCCGCGTTCCTCCGCCTCCACCAGGGCCTGCGCCGGGCCCTGCCCCGGCACCGGGCGGAGCTGGACGAGATCGCTGCGCTCGCCCGCCCCCTGATGCCGCCCCAGATGCGTCCGGCCCCGCTCGGCCAGCCGCACCCGCACCCCCGTGCTCTGCCCGCCCGGTACCCGGCCTGGGCCTACGACCCTCTGATCGTCTTCAGCCGGGCCGCGTAAACGGCGGCGATCCGCGCCGCCTCGGCCGGCTCCGCGGCCGCCAGCCGCGCCTGGTCGGCGAGCGCGGCCGCCCGCCCCTCCTTGAGCACGGCCACCCGCTCCTCGTTGGGCAGGGGCGCGCGGTGCTCGCGCACGAGCTCGGCGGTGTACCAGTTCACCACTTCCCGGATGACCTCCTCGGCGGACTGTTCCTCGCCGCCCTCCAGGCCGCAGAAGTCGGGGGGACCGGGGTCGGTCATGGTGACCACCCTCCTTGAGCCGATCTTGAAATGCCGTCGTCATTCTCCCCGGCACGCCCCGCTGGAGCGCGGGCACCACCATGCCTGAGCGGGCAACGACGGAAAGGCGGGGCTGCGGCCAGGCGCCCGGTAGGGGGATCCTTGGCCCGAAGACGCGCCACGGGAAAGTAGGTTGGGCCTGTCGGCCATCGAATCGGGGGACCAACGTGGTGGGACGGGATCTGCGGGCGCTGTTCAGCGGCAACGACCAGAGCGTGTCGGCGGCGGAGGCCTTCACCAACCGCGAGGCCCAGTGGGACACGGTCGCGGCCGCCCTCGCCGAGCACCTGGCCCGCGTCGCCGCGCCGGCCTTCGACGTCGAGGACCTCGAAGCGCCCAGGGACAACGTGCTGGTCTTCCACGGCATCGGCGGAATCGGCAAGACCACCCTGTCCCGCAAACTCGAAGCCGCGCTCGACCTGCCCGCCGCGCGGCCCGCGCAGTGGGGCGCGCCGTCCTGGCCGGCGTCGGCCCGGATCCTGCCGGTGCGGATCGACCTGTCGCGCTCGGCCGGCGGCGGCTTCGAGGACCTGCTCCTCACCCTGCGCGCCGCGCTCGCCGGCCTGGGCCGGCCGCTGCCCGCGTTCGACCTCGCGCTGCGCCGCTACTGGGAGCGGCAGCACCCCGGTGAGCCCCTGGAGGAGTACCTGCGGCGCGGCGGGCTCGCGGCCCGGTTCGGCAAGGCCATGCCGCAGCAGATGCAGTCCGCGCTCGCCGACGTCGCCCAGGCCCTGCTGCTGCCCGGGACCGTCGGGTCGGCCGCGGGCGCCCTGGTCGGGGCGCTGACGACCGCGCTGCGCGAGCGGCGCCAGACCGTGCGGGCGCTCGCCGCCTGTTCCCGGCTCGCGGACCTGCTGGAAGCCGAGCCCGATATGGAGGCGCTCTCCTTCTATCCGCACCTGCTCGCCTGGGAACTCGACCGGCTCCCGGTCGGCAAGAAGGTGTGCCCGGTGATCCTGCTGGACACCTTCGAGGACGTCGGCGACCGGACCCACCGCGACCTGGAGCGCCTCATCCAGCGGGTCGTGTGGCTGATGCCGAACGCCTTCTTCGTCGTCACCGGCCGGGCCCGCCTGCAGTGGGCCGAGCCCGCCCTCGAAGGCCAGCTCGACTACACGGGCCCGGCCGCCTGGCCCGGCCTCGCCGTCTCCTCCCGGCCCGGCGGTATCCCCCACGCCCGCGGCCTCCTGCCCGGCCCGGCCATCCCGGTGCGCGGGCGGCAGGTCCTGGTCGGCGACTTCGCGCCCGAGGACTGCGACGACTACCTGGCCCGCCGTCTGGAGAAGGACGGCACCCCCCTCATCCCCGGCCCGGTGCGGGACGTGATCACCGGCCGCTCCCACGGCCTGCCGCTCTACCTCGACCTCGCCGTCATGCGGTTCCTCGACATCCGCCGCACCGGCCGCACCCCGGCCCCGGCCGACTTCGAGCACGACTTCCCCGCCCTGATCGCCCGCACCCTCGCGGACCTCACACCCGACGAACGCCACCTGCTGCGCTCGGTCGCCCTCCTCGACGCCTTCGACACCCACCTCGCCACCCGCACCGCCGGCCTCACCCGCCAGGCCGCCGCGGACCGGCTGATCCAGCGCCCGTTCATCAACGAGAACCCCTTCGGCCTGTGGCCGTACTACCTGCACGGCCTGATCCGCTCCACCATCCGCGGCGCCGACGACCTCACCGACGACCGCTGGGCCCCCGCCGACTGGCAGGCCGCCGCCGCCCGCGCGCACACGGCGCTCGGCGAACAGTGGACCGCCGGGGCCGGCCGTGACCGGCTGCTGCTGACCGGCTGCCTGCGACAGGGCCTCGCCCTCGCCCGCGACTTCCGCCTCGAGCTCGGCTGGCTCACCGACGCCGCCTGGGCCTACGTCTCCGACTCCGTATGGGAACCCGTCACCCCACCCGCCCCCGGCCACCAGGAGACCGGGGGCGGTACGGCGACGGCGGCCGACGCGCTCGCCGAACTGCTCAGCACGCTCGCCCGCCGCCAGCACGAACACCGCTCCCGCACCGCCGAGCGCCTGGCCGCCCTCACCGCCGCCGGACACCTCCCCGGCGACCTGCAGCAGATGGCCGTCTACTACCTCGCCAAGGCCCAGCGCGACCTCGGGCGCTCCGCCGAATCCCGCGCCGGCATGCGGTACGTCGCCGACCACGGAGGCCGCCTCGCCCCCGCCGCCCGCCGCGGACTCGCCCACCTCGCCCGCCTCGCCGGCGACTTCCCCACCGCCCACGCCGTCGTCCCGACCCTCGGCTGGCCCGGCCGCCACCACCGCGTCGACGGCGACATCTGGTGGCCCCACGGCGACCTGCACCGCGCGGCCGCCGCGTACGAAGCGGCCCGCGACGAAGCCGAACAGCACGGCGTCGCCGGCGAACGCGCCACCTCCCAGGCCCAGCGCGCCTTCGTCCTCGCCTTCACCGACCCCGCGCTCGCCGACGACGAGATCCACCTCGCCGAACAGCTCCTGACCGGCCTCGACCTGCGCGCCACCACCCTCACCGTGAAGATCGCCGCGCTCGCCCGCGACGCCGGAACCGACCCCGCCGTACCCGACCGCGCCGAGACCCTGCGGGCCGAGATCCGCACCGCCGGCCTCCTCGCCCCCGAGAAAATGCTCGACCTCACCCTCGCCTTCCACCACGCCGTCCGGGGCGACACCCCAGCGACCGCCGAGGTCCTCACCCGTCTGAGCGCGCCCCCAGACGGCGACTACGCGTACTACGGAGACCTCGTCCACCACATGGCCGGCACTCAGCCCGGCACCCGCTCCGCGGTGCGGTGGATCGACGACGAAGCCGTCGTCGCCGGACGCTGGCGCGCTCTGGCACTGGCCCGGCGCACGCACACTGCCAGGTAGCCCCAGAGCCAGGAGCGGCTACGCGCCGGGCCGGGCGACCTGCCGCAGCACGGCTATGCGCCGGCCAGGTTCCTCGGCCGGGCCTTCCCGCTCACGCGTCGTCGGGGCTCTCCTCGGCCATCAGCCGCGTGTCGAGGTCCGCAGCCCACGCCAGGGCCCACCTGCGGAGCTCATCGATCGCCTCGGGGGCCAGGCCGTAGTCGGCGTAGTCCTGGTCGTCCCACCATTCGGCGCCGACGAGCCGGTCCCGCAGATCCTGGAGGCTGAACTCGTAGCGGGCGTGACGGCGGCCGAGGCCTTCGAGGTCGGCGTTGCTGCGCAGGCGGGAAGCCGCGTGGACGTCGATCAGGTCCCGGACCGCGCCCCGGTCCGCCAGCGCGCGGACTTTCGTGCCGATCACGTCGTCCAGAGCGAGGACGGGCCCGTACTCGGTGTCCTCGGGAGGAGCCCAGAAGGCCTCCTTCAGGATGTCGACCTCGCACTCCTCACCGGTCACGGGGTCGGTGACGACGAGCCTGCCCATCAGCGGGTCGGTCTCGACCTGCCGCACCGCCCAGCCGCGCCCGGACAGGCCGCCGCTGACCGTGGCGATGATCTCCGCCATCGATGCCGGATTCTGCGTGGCCACGTCGAGATCCTGGCTGAGTCGGCTCACCAGGCCATGGGCCTGGACGGCATACCCGCCGGTGATCACCAGCGGGTAGGGGGTGCCGATGGAGAGGACGTCGGCCAGGAGCCGACGGTGCAGGTCGTCCAGGTTCACGCGGCGGAAACAGCCCGACCGGCGGTGAGCTGGGGGAACGCGGACTCCCATGCGTCACGCAGGGGACGGCTGACCAGCGTGCGGAGGACAGGCCACTGGCTGACCAGAAGGTTCTGGTTCAGGACCGCCTCCAGGTCCTCGCGCTGTCCCTCGGCCAGGACCGTCCGGTAGAGGCTCATCCTCGAGCGGTCACCGTCCAGCGCGTAACTGCGCCGTCCCGACCAGGCCACGTGCAACGGAAGATCGACGGTTCCTTGGGCAGGCCCGGCCAGATCCTCCAGCCGGGCGGGGAGCCGCCTGCTGTAACGCGCACACAGCACGTCGAACGCCGACGGCACGGAAGCAGCAGTCGATGGAGCCATAGCCTGATTATGTCGTGCCCCGGCGGGCCGGAGCGACACCTACGCCATCCCTTATCGACGGCGGCCACCTCCCCGCAGGCCCCGGCGCCCGGACGCAGAAGCTCCGGGCAGTCACAGGCGACCGCCGAGAGGAGGTCCGTGGTGCCCCCGCCTTGGGCCTCGTGGATCAGGACGTGCAGCCTGGTGGCGAACTCGTGGGTGAGGGTCTCGCTTGTGACGAAGCAGCGGAACTTACCTGGTCACCCAAGGGGCTGGCGGATACCTTCACGTCAGCGCACACAGGCGCCGATCCGAGGAGGGGACCATGCGACGCGACATCGGCTGGGGAGTGCACGGCGAGACCGGCTGGGTACGGAGGGACCCCGGATGGGGCTTCCACGACACCGGCTGGGGCATCGTTCCCAGCCTGTGGGATCCCGAGTGGGATGCCGTCGGCGATCCCGGCTGGGACTGACCCGCGCGCTGCGAGCGGGCTCGCAGGGTCGCCTTGCGGATCCTCGCGCCGGGCTCGGGCCCGGCACGAGGGCCGCTACGTTCGGGTGCCCAGCAGGACCGTGACGGCGGCGGGTTCGGCGCCGGTGATGGTGGCGATCTTGTCGACGCTCATCTTCAGGGTGCGGTGGAGAAGGGCTGCGTCCTCGGCCGGGGTGGTGCTGCGGCCGGCGCGCTGGGCGACGGCGAGCACATGTCTGCGCCAGGCCCAGGCCGAGGGGATGACTCGCTGACGACGGTGGTCCAGCGGTCGGCGACGAGCACCCGCCGACACGCAGACCTCCTGACGGGCTGCTCCGGCGGCGTCGCGTCCCGGTCAGGCTCCGCCCGGGCAGCCCTCCGCTCCACCATCGCCTGCCCCCGAACCCGGCCCCCACCCACGCCCGCCGCACGCGGGTCAGTCGGCGCAGTTCCCGCAGGTGGCGCGGTGGGCGATGTGCGCGGTGGCGATCACGTGCAGGTCGGCGTGGGCGGCGCGGGTGGAGTAGGAGGCGATCGCCCGCAGCGGGAGCGTGGTGCCGTCGGCGAGGAAGAGCTCCGTCCTCAACAACGCTCCCCCCTGCTCGGTGATGGTGCAGCTGCGGATCGAGCACCATCCGGCGGTGCCGGAGCGGCCAAGCCCCCGCTCGGTGATGCCCGTCGCGTCGACGCGGACGCCGGCCGTTCCGCCGCGGATCGCGAACCAGAGACCCATGCCGCCGACGGCCGCGTAGATCACCATCCCGGCGACGTCCAGATCCATGACGAACGCCAGACCGCCGATGAGGGCGAAGACACCCCCGAGCGCGATGAGGGCGAGGCGCTGCCACAGGCTGTAGAGCGTGCGGGCAGGTATCGGGGCAGGCCAGACGGTGTCCATGATCCGCGACCCTACGGGTCCGCGATCGAGTCATCCAGGCAGCTCTCCCGTTTCCGCACGGCGGGAGGTGAGCGAGCGCCAGGAGCAGCGCGTGGTATTCGGCCTCGGTTCGCAGGGCGACGTCCTGGCGGTCGGACCAGGGGCTCTCCCGACGGGCGCGCAGGCGGCGGTCCTGTCGTCGGGTGTCCTCGGCGGCCAGGCGGCAGCGCAGGACCTCGTCGACGATCGCGTCCCTGAGAAGCCGCACGGGCCGGCTCGAACAGCGCCCGGCCGCGAGCCGTCGCGACCGCAGCGCCACGCCGTCGGCGTACGGCATCCGACGGGACGGCGCCCGAAGGCCCGTCCGCCCGTGTCTCCGAGCGCGGACGGACGGCCAGCGCCCTGGAAGAGAGGAGGCGCGGTCAGGCAGCCTTCTCGTAGCTGATCCGGGCGTCGGGGCAGGCCTCGGCGAGATTGGCCAGGGCGTTGATCTCGGCGGGGTCCGCTGTGAGATCCCAGCGCAGCTTGTCCTTGATCCAGTCGCCCGCGTACTTGCACTGGTCCGCCGGGACCGGCAGCCAGTCCGCCGGGTCCTTGTCGGCCTTGCTCCGGTTCGAGCTGCCCGAGACCGCGATCAGGCTGTCCGGCGCGCCTTGGTCGTTGGCGTACGCCTCGCGCCGGGCCTTCGTCCAGGCGGCGGCGCCGGAATCCCATGCCTCGGCGAGCGGCACCATGTGGTCCACATCGAGCGATCCCGCCGAAGTGATCCAGACCTGGTCGTACTCCGACCACCAGCGACCGCCGGTCAGCTTGCACTTCGGGCCGATCTCCGGGGTTTCCTTCGCTTCGGCCAGGATCACCTCCCTGCGGGTATCACACCCGTCCCCCGCGTTCAGCCCCTTGTTCCAGTGCGGGAACGCCCCGCGGTCGTACCCGGCCCGGGGACCCTCCTCCGCTTCCTGCAGCCAGGCCAGCGCCTGGAACAACGGCACATCCGTCGCCGCGGGCGGGGCGGCAGCAGGTGCGAGAGCGGCCGGAGCGGCGGTGGCGGGGCCGGCGAGCGGCAGGACGACAAGGGCAGCGGCGGGCAGCACGCCCATGAATTTCTTGATCACGACGAGGTGTCTAGCGGACCGCTCTCCCCCGCCGCAGGCTGTTTCACGATCCCTCACCCGAGAAGGCGTCGGCATTCACCGCAGAAACGATCACATGGTTGGCCCACTCGGCCGTGCCGTCCGGCCAGACCGGCGAGGAGGGCGCCGTACGGCCCGCGCGGTCGACCGTCGCGACCCGGGACCGTCGTTGAACAGAACGACCAGGCGGCCCCGCTTCAGCGAGCAGAGCTATCAGCGGATGCCCTGGAAACCCGGGCCCAGGCCGCGCCGTCGGGGCCGACATCCAACACGGGGCCCAGGGCATGCCGGAGCCCGACGCGGATGCCCCCCTCTCAGTGCCGGCGGGCAGGCGCTGGCGGGCCGTGGCCGTCGCGGCCGTCACCGCGACCGGGACCTCGCGGACTTCGGGGTCGATGCGGGTGAGTGCGTCGGTCAGGGTGTCGACGGCGACCAAGACGTCGGCGGCCGCCGCGCTCCGGCCGGAGCCGGCCGTCGCGGCCGCGAGGTCGTACGCAGTCTTCGCGATCCGGTCGGCCCGCTCCTCGGAGCCCGGCCCCGCCTGGTACACCAGCCCCACCGGCAGTGGGCCTGGACCGCCCCGTCGGTCACACGGGCAAGGCGCTATGTTCCCGTCGCTGACGTGTGTTCTGGATCTCTTCGCGGCAGAGTGCACACAGCGGGTTCCCCCCTTGGCCGTAGCGGTGGGTCGGGTGGTGGCAGGAGGCGCAGAGGCCGATCTGATCGGTTGAGCAGGTCGGCGCCGGCGGAATGGGTTTGGTCGACGGAGTACTTGCTGGCGGGGCTGCTTCGCGAGGCTGGCACGCGGTGCCGGGAGAACCGGTCTTGTGGGACGGTGCGCCGTTCTTCTCCCGGGGGCGCGCCGTGTCTGAGAGGGACTGGCTGGCCGGCTGGTGTGATGCCCAGGGCTCGCCTGATCGGCCGGCGGGCAGCCGCTCCGCGTTCCGGTCTTCCGGGTTCGGCTGCCGTGGAACGGCAAGCGGGGCGGGTGAGGAAGCAGGAGACGGTGGCGGCGCGGGCAAGGCGACCAAGGGCTGCTGGGGTGCGAGGACGGTTGGTTGTACAGGGATCGATGGGAGGAGACGGGCGGGCTCTGTCACCACTGCGACGGGGACAGGCACTGACCTTTCCTCATCCAGGAGGCTGGTTTCCTGCTCGGGCATGGGCAGATGTCGAAGGGGCTCGTCGACGGTGATGGACATCTGGGCCAGGCCGCGGCGCTGCAGGGGTGCGCTCGGCTTCCAGGTCTCGTCGCCGAACCTGCAGTCGAGCTCCGCTTCTCGGCCTGAGAACTCAATCCGCGCATCGGGCCCTGTGTCCTCCTCGGCCGGATCCTCGTCCTGGGGCCGGTACTCCAACCAGGTGCTCCGGTCCTTGGCCGGTACCCACATGTGGACCCCGCTCCTGGCTTTCGACTCCGATGCCAGGAAGAGGGGCACGACCGTTCCGGTCGCCGCGCCGATCAAGGTCTGTCCCACTGTGACGCCGCGGCGGCTGCCGGCCCATCCGGTCCAGCCCGTTCCTTCGTCGTCGAGCCTTCGCGGGGTGTCCCACTCGAGGTGTGTACGGCCGCAGCCCGTCCTGGCCAACCCGTCAGGGCACGGGCGCTCGGCTGCCGCTGTGCATTTCCAGTTGGCGAGGACGCGGTAGCCCCCCATGAGGGGAAGATCGTTCGCGCTGCTGACCTGCTTCCAGCTCGCCGGCCTTGTCAGCATCCAGTTGGAACGGTCCACGAGGTGGAAGGTGTCGTTGTCCGTGATCCAGTTGGCGGTCAGGCCGGCACCGGAATGGGCCCGCGACCGGCGCAGCACCGTGCTGGAGCTGGCGTTGTAGTACTGCGCCTCGCAGCCGAGGTCGATTCCGCCGTCGCCCATGACGGTCACATCCGGCCTGGACGTGCGATTCCTCGTCGCCTTCTCCACCATGTACCGGAGGCCGGCAGAGTCGCATGTCCGGGCGACGAACTCCTTCATCGCCTTGTGCAGGTCGCTCTCCTGCGAGCTCATCGTGTGCACGGTGGGCAGGTGGGCCGCGCGCAGCCGCAACGCGCCGTCGGGACCTCGATGCTTCCGCACGTTCATGAAACGGCTCTGCACACCCTGGGCCTCCGCCTTGCACGGCAGGCCACGCTGGCTCTGCACGCACTGCAGAAGGGTCCGGTCCCGCTCCGCGAGCGGGCGTAGCAGCGACTCGATCAGGTCAGGAACGAGGCGTCTGCTGCGCTCGGGAAGACCGAGATCGTCCATGTCGAGCGCCAGGATGCGCTCGAGCCCGTTGTGCCAGACACTGTTGGCCAACCCGCACCGCCTTCAACCGTCATTGCGGAACATCTCCCTCGACGGTAGAGGCGACCACTGACAATCCATCAGATATAAGATCAGCCATACGAAACCGGACAACACGTTCGCATTCAGTCCACCACTGGGCGCTCCGTACGCTTGCCCGTCACGACACAAGGCCGGCGACCACTCCTCCTGGCCGCCCACCGGACGACGCCCGGGCCGGCGACGGTACAGGCCCGGACCGGAATCACCCTCGCGGACGACGAGCGGACCCATCCGCGAACCGGGCTGATCGTTTCCAGTCCCTGCTGGAGATCTTTGAGACAGGCCTCCCGGTACCGGCATCCTGATGCCCCACTCCACCCCACACTACGCACTGGTATGGATCAATTACTTTGCGAAGTGGGGGAGTTGTGGCGCGCGCCGATGTGAGAGAGACCAGGAGAGCGCTGGAGGAGGGGCTCGCGGCCCTGGACGTCCGTGTCGACGCGACGCGGCGCGAGGTCGTCGGCGCGCTGGAGGAACGCGTCCGGGGCCTGCACGAGGGCCAGCGTGAAACCCGGGACCACGTCCGGAGCATGTCGGACCACCTGGCCCGCGCCGACCGCTCCATGCCCGGCCTGCACCAGGACGTCGCCACCCTGACGGGCCTGGTACGGGGTCTGCACACCGAACTGGAGAACATCGCCGACCGCCTCCGCACCCCGGCGCCGGCGCAGGGCGACGGCGAACAGCTGGCCTCCCCGGAACAGGCCGCCGTCCCGCCCGGAGCGCTCCAGCCCCCGTCCCCGGCCGGCGTCCAGCCCGACGCCACCGACACCGGTACCGCCCCAGAGCCGACCGCATGCACCGCCACACCGCAGGGAGCCGCCGTGACCACCGAACCCACTCCCGGCGAGCAGCCCTCGCGGGAGGACAACGACCAGGCCCTCAAGCGGGCCGTCGAGGCCGCGTACCGCGGCGCCCCGGCCGGCCGGCCCGCCCCGGCTCCGCAGCCCCCGGCGGCCGAGCCGGAGGACCCGCTGGTCGCCCACGGCGTGCTGCTGCTGCGGGCCGCCGGTGTCGCCCTGGCCGAGGTCATCGCCCACCGCCACACCTGGGAATGGCTCGCCGTACTCGCCGCCGGCCACGACCACTTCCGCACCCCGCCCGCCATCGACGACCTGCCCGACGGCCGCATCAGGACCACCATCTCCGGCCGCTCCCTGATCGCCCTGCTCATCGTGCTGTGGGACACCCAGAACGAAGCCGGCCTCGGCGGCGACTGGGCCCTGGCCTCCACCGCCTACCAGCGGGCCGCCACCGCCCTGACCGGCCTCACCAGGCAGGGCACCACGATCCGCATCGTCCTCGACGACGGCTACGACGAAGACGACGCGGAAGACGACGAGGACGAAGGACCGGCCGCCCGGCGCCGCTGAGCACCCACATTCCGGGCAGCGCCCGTCCGGGTCTGCGCCTGCGCGGCGGCCTCGGTCGCGGCGCGCTGGGCGTCGTCGCTGTCGGGCACGGCCCTGAACCATGGCTTCGCGAGCTCGGTCGCGAACGCCTTGCGGGCCTCAGCCTGAGCCTCTTCGCTGCGGCCGAGCATCACCAGGGCCTCGTGCCGGTACTCCGCGGCCGCGCTCTCGGCGGTCACGAACACGTTGTGCGCGGCGACGTCATCGAGGACGCCCGGGCCGACTGCTTCCAAGGCGGTCAGGTCAGTGATCTGCTGGAACTGGGTCCACACGGCGGCGATGGTGTCCTCGATTGCCGTACGGACCTCGGCGGCGACGGCCGCGACCGCGACCTGGTCGCTCAGGTTGGCCGACCAGGTCGCGGCGAGGAGACCGGCCTCGCTGATCAGGACCTCGGTCTGACGCCGGTGGTCACATGCTTCGCACAGCCCGGCCGACCGCGGCTCATCCCGTTCCCTTGCTGGAGGAGGACCGAGCCTTGCTGTCCTGCGCCGCGCGCGCAGCCTTGGCGCTCGACACCGACGTCCCGCCGCGGTTCCTCTGCCCCGGCGATGCTTGTTGCGGGAGAGGCGATGTCAGAGGCCGAGGGCCATCCGCAGGGAGTAGTTCCGGTCTTGCTCTGCCTTGGCAGCAGGTGTGCCGAAGGTCCTGCAGGCGGGTGCGGGGTCCGGCGATGATGAGGTTCTTCATGGGGGCGGGTCGGTGTGGAGGGGGAGCTGGTGGGTGGTCGGGGTGTGCGTCGGGGGTCGTACGTCGCGGGTGGTGGTGCGGTGGCGGCGGTGGCCTTGGCGGTGGTCACGAATTACGTCACCGCGACGGTGCCGGGCTGGGCGAGCAACCCGTGGTGGGTGTGGGGGGTGTTCGGTGGCCTCGCCCTGACGGCGGTGGTGCTGCAGTTGTGGGGGCGGCGTCTGGACGCGGCCGAGGGCGTGCCTGCGGGCCGGCCGGTGGCGGTGGGCAGGATCGTCGCTGGCGGTGCCGCGCCGCTCGGCCCGCCCGTCGTGCACCACCCGGTCCGGGGCCGCGAGGAGGTGCTCGCCGGGCTGGAGGCGATGCTCGGCATCAGGCGCGGACGCTGGTGGCGGCGGACAGGGCCGTCCCGCTCGCGGGCCGGGTTCGCCGTGCTCGCCGGAGCGGGGGGCCTGGGCAAGACGACGGTCTCCGCCACGCTCGCCGACCGTGCCCGCGCGTCCGGTCTGCCGGTGTTCTGGGTGCCCTGGCTCGGCGAGACGGACTTGGCCGAGCGGATGGTGCAGATCGCCGTCGCCTGTGGTCTGCCCGAGGACATCCTGGAGGCCGCGCGAGCCGGGCGGGTCAGCCTCGCCGACACCGTCTGGAACCACCTCGCCCAGGCAGGACAGTGCCTGATCGTCGTCGACAACCTCGATGACCCTGGCAGCTTCAGCCGGCAGAGCGGGCCGGTGCACGAGTACCGCGGGTGGATCCGTCCATGGAGCACCGGTCTGCTGCTGGTCACGAGCAGGGTCACCGACCCCGCCGTCTGGGGCAGCGGCGCCGAGCTCATCAAACTGGCCCCGCTCGAAGAAGCCGACGGCGCCCAGGTCCTCCTCGACGGTGCACCCGCCGCCGGGACCCTGGACGAGGCCCGGTACCTCGCCGACCGCCTCGGCGGACTTCCACTCGCCCTGAACACCGCCGCCCTCTACCTCGCCGCCCCCGGCAGCCGCCACCGCACCTTCACCGCCTACCACCAAGCCCTGCGCGAGGAGCTCGGACTCCTCCTGGGCGCCCCCCACCCCCAAGGCCACAACCCCGACGTGGCACGCACCGTCGTCGCACACACCTGGGACCTCTCCCTCGACCAGCTCGCCACCGACGGCGTCACCCTGGCCCGCCCCGTGCTGAGGCTCCTCGCCCTGCTCGCCCCCGCCCCCGTTCCCCTCTCCTACCTCACCCCCGAACTCGTCTCCACGGCCTCGGGAGAGCCGGCCACCGTGCCCGCGGTCGAGGCGGCAGTCAACGGCCTGCACACCTACGGCCTCCTCGATGTCCCCACCACCCCCGACGGCCGCCCCATCCCGGGAGCCGTCGCCCTCCACCCCCTCATCCGCGAAATCACCGCCCACACCGTCAACGAAGCTGCCGATGCGGGAACATGGCACACAGCCCTCGCCCAGCGGATCGTCCAGGTCATCGACGGAACCCTCGCCAGCCTCGTCGACACCCCGGCTACCGACCCGGCCGACGTACGTCGGCTCGCACTCCACGCCATCGCCGTCGCCGGCCTGCCCGCCAACCACGACGACACCACCCTTCTCCAGCGCATGAACCAGCTGATGGAGCCGTTGCAGCAGCACCGAGCCGATGCCCAGAGCCTCGCCCTGGGCCAGCTCACGACGGAGACCGCCACACGAACCCTGGGCCCCGACCACCCCGACACCCTCGTCAGCCGCAACAACCTCGCCGCCGCACTCCACGGCCTTGGGCGGGTGCAGGAGGCGGCGGACCTCCACCAGCAAGTCCTCGACGCCCACGTCCGGGTCCTGGGCCCCGACCACCCCGGCACCCTCACCAGCAGTGGCAACCTGGCCGCCGCACTCCGTCGCCTTGGGCGGGTGCAGGAGGCGGCGGACCTCCACCAGCAAGTCCTCGACGCCCACGTCCGGGTCCTGGGCCCCGACCACCCCGACACCCTCACCAGCCGCAACAACCTCGGCACCGCACTACATGATCTTGGGCGGGTGCAGGAGGCGGCGGACCTCCACCAGCAGGTCCTCGACGCTCGCGTCCGGGTCTTGGGCCCCGACCACCCCGAAACCCTCGTCAGCCGCGACAACCTGGCCGCCGCACTCCGTCGCCTTGGGCGGGTGCAGGAGGCGGCGGACCTCCACCAGCAAGTCCTCGACGCCCACGTCCGGGTCCTGGGCCCCGACCACCCCGACACCTTCACCAGCAGTGGCAACCTCGCCACCGCATTCCACGGCCTTGGGCGGGTGCAGGAGGCGGCGGACCTCCACCAGCAGGTCCTCGACGCTCGCGTCCGGGTCTTGGGCCCCGACCACCCCGAAACCCTCGTCAGCCGCAACAACCTCGCCGCCGCACTCCACGGCCTTGGGCGGGTGCAGGAGGCGGCGAACCTCTACCAGCAGGTCCTCGACGCCCACGTCCGGGTCCTGGGCCCCGACCACCCCGACCATCCCGAAACCCTCACCAGCCGCAACAACCTCGCCACCGCACTCCATGATCTTGGGCGGGTGCAGGAGGCGGCGGACCTCCACCAGCAAGTCCTCGACGCTCGCATCCGGGTCCTGGGTCCCCAGCACCCCGAAACCCTCGCCAGCCGCAACAACCTCGCCACCGCACTCCATCACCTTGGGCGGGTGCAGGAGGCGGCGGACCTCCACCAGCAGGTCCTCGACGCCCACGTCCGGGTCCTGGGCCCCGACCACCCCGACACCCTCATCAGCAGTGGCAACCTCGCCACCGCACTCCTTGGCCTTGGGCGGGTGCAGGAGGCGGCGGACCTCCACCAGCAGGTCCTCGACGCCCACGTCCGGGTCCTGGGTCCCCAGCACCCCGACACCCTCACCAGCCGCAACAACCTCGCCACCGCACTCCTTGGCCTTGGGCGGGTGCAGGAGGCGGCGGACCTCCACCAGCAAGTCCTCGACGCTCGCATCCGGGTCCTGGGTCCCCAGCACCCCGAAACCCTCGCCAGCCGCAACAACCTCGCCACCGCACTCCACGGCCTGCGGCGGTGAGGACCCAGGCGGCAGACGTACGCCGTAGCGCTGGGTTGAGGCGACGATGGTTCGGGCACTAGAGGTGCCTGCCTGTCGCTGTGCCCGCCGTACGAGGCCGACCAAGGGGTATGGCCCGCCAGGCCCGGCATTCTGACGGTTACGAGCGCACGTCGCCGTACCCCGTACGGCCCGCCCCCAGGCGCCGGAAGGCCGACCGCGTCGTACGGTCACGGGACACCCCCAGGACGGGTGGGCACGAGGGCAGCCCCGCGTACTTCGCACGGCGCGGGGCCCCTTCGTAGGGGGCGGTACGACGCCTAGACCTCCTGACGGGCCGCCCCGCGAGTCGCGCCGCCCCTCGCCCGACGTCGACGGGCTGGTCCAGGCGGAGGTGAACCGGCCGCTTGCGCAGTGGGGCGTGATTGATCTTGGCGCTTCGTGCGAGGTGGACGCGCCGCTGCCCCACACCTGTACCCGCCGCCTGAGGAGGGGCGCGTGCCGCGTGGGGCAGCGGTCCTGGCCGCTAGCAGACCGCGGTCCGGTCGTAGGCGCCGGTCAGACCCTCGTAGGTGTAGTGCGCGTACCCGCCCCGAGCAGCCAGGGTGTAGCACTGGCTGTCCGGGGCGTACTGCACGACGACCTGTACCCGCATGGTCGTCGTGCAGGTGTTGGTCAGCCCCACGTAGAAGCCGTCCATCGTGTAGCCCACCACCCGCTTGACGCACGCCGGCGCCGTACCGCCCGCGGCGTAGGCGGGCGTCGTGGTAGCTCCGGCACCCAGGGCGGCCACAGCAGCGGCCACTACCGCGGCGGTCTTGGCAAAGCGCATCTCGAACTCCTCGTGTTGATCCGAAGTGGCACCGAGAACCTGGCACCGGCGAAAAGGGCCGGGCAAGAGAAATTCCTGTCCGGGACAGTTCCGGACAGGAACCCTCCGGGTCATCACCGATGAGCCAGCAGACCTTCATGCCGTACACCGGGGCACCGGGGGCGACGCCCAAGTGGCCCGTGTCCGCGCCGAACCTCACCGCCGTCACTCGCTCGGCGAGCTCGGCCGCGGCCGCGGCGGTTCGCGGACGACCCTCCGCACGGCGGCGCCGGTGCGCCGCCTCGGCTTCTTCGTCTCGGCGCTGCTCTGCCTGGCGAGCGAGGTCGACGCCGCTGAACTGCGCACGACGTCAAGCCAGCAGCTTCAAGGCCACCGGCTCGACGCCCATCAGGCGGGCGGGCGCAGCCGACCGGGAGCCGGTGTCACCCTGGACGCCCCGGAGGGCGGCAAGGCCGCTGGACGTGCCGGGGTCATGCGGCGGCGCTTTCGGCGCGGGTGCGGCGGATGGCGGCGTCGTGGACGGCGGAGGCGGGGGTGCGGGAGGAGTCGCTGTCAGCGGGTGCGGCGGGAGGCTGGTGGGTGGGGGCGACGGCGGTGCGGTGGGCTTCGAGGGCGAGGCGGTAGCCGGCCGACGCGGTCTCCCTGGTCTTCACCGGCCCGGCCGGGGCCGCGGCCGCGCCCGGGGAGGGCCGGTCGGTGGCCGGGGGCGGGGTGGTGTCGACGGCGCCGGGCGGCAGGACCCGCAGCGCCCGTACCGCCTGGGTGCCGACGTGGTCGTTGGCGGCGGCGATGATCCGGGCGGTCAGGAGGCGGAGCTGGGTCGCGTAGGCGGGCGAGTCGGGGCGCAGGTCGAGACGGCCGGTCTCGGAGTCGTAGCCGGTGGCCTGGACGTGGGCGGGCAGGGTCGGGGAGACGGCGGTGGCGATGTCGGGCCACTGGGCCAGGACGCTGCCGCCGGCGGCCGGGGCGGCCAGGCCGCGCTCCGTGATCATCATGCTGATCGCCGCACCGAGTCCGAGCGGCTCGCGGCCGTCCCGCCGCAGAGCCGTGCCGGTGCGGCGCTTCGCCTTCGTGACGCGGGCGCCGTTCTTCTTCGCCGCCTCCCGGGCCGCGGCGAGCGCCTGGCGGGCGAGGTCGACACCGGACAGCTCGGCGGTCATGCGATCACCGCCTCGGTGACGTGGCCGTCGACCGGGACGGCGGCGAGCTCGGGCAGGCGCTGCGTCCATGGCACCGGCCGGACCGGCCCGCGGCGGGCCTGGGCATGCAGCTGCTCCAGCCGTACGGCGAGCAGGTGGTCGGCCGTGCGGTTCTGCGCCTGCGCGGCGGCCTCGGTCGCGGCGCGCTGGGCGTCGTCGCTGTCGGGCACGGCCCGGAACCAGGGCTTGGCGAGCTCGGTTGCGAACGCCTTGCGGGCCTCGGCCTGCGCCTCCGTGCTGCGGCCGAGCATCACCAGGGCCTCGTGCCGGTACTCTGCGGCCGCGCTCTCGGCGGTCACGAACGCGTTGTGCGCGACGGCGTCGTCGACGGCGTCCGGGTCGGCTGCCTCCAGGGCCGCCGGGTCGGTGATCTCCTGGAACTGGGTCCACGCGGCAGCGATGGCGTCCTCGATGGCCGTACGGACCTCGGCGGTGACGGCCGCGATGGCGACCGGGTCGGTCGGGTCGGCCGACCAGGTCGCGGCGAGGAGACCGGCCTCGCCGATCAGGGCCTCGGTCTGGCGCCGGTGGTCGCACGCCTCGCACAGCCCGGCCGACCCCTCCCGGCCGCAGTCCGCGCACGCCACGGCCTGCCGGACCGCTGCCTCGACAGCCGCCCGCTCCCGCTCGGCAGCGGCCCGCTCCCCTGCCTCGGCACGGAACGCCGCGCGCCGCTCAGCCCGGTCCCGGGCCTCGGCCTGACGGGCCACCAGGTCGGCGGCCTCGGCCTCGGCGCGATGCCGCATTCGAGCCTCGATCTCCCGGTACCGCGCATCCTGACCCAGGCCGGCCAGCTCTTGGTCGACCTCGGCCGCGATCCGCACCCGCCACGCCCGGCGCGAGTGCCCGACGTTGGCGCAGTTGTCGCAGTCGGCCCCGGTGTCGATCCGGGCGCCGTCGTCGCACCGTACGTCCGAGCACGACGGCCGGCGCACCAGCCCGCGGTGGGTGATCCAGCCGTACGGGCGGGCGACCAGGGCCTCGCCGCCGGTCTCCTCGAGCCGGGACGTCAGCCGGGAAGCCAGCACGGACGGGGCCTGCCCCGACCACTCCAGCACCTGGCGCAGCTGGGCAAGTTCCGCCTTCGCGGCCTCCGCAACGTGGTCCTGCTGCCAGCGGTTCAGCTTCGTCCACAGCCAGGCCACCGGCGTCAGAGCCACCCGCAGGTCACCATCGGCGGGAAGCTCCGACCGCCCCTGCTGCTGCGTCTTTCGACCACCCACGACCGTCAGCCGGGCACCGGCACCAGCGGCAACGCCGCCCTCCCGCTCCTGCTCGTCGACGAGTGACTTGGTGGGCTTTTCACCGCGAAGCGGGCTGACCTCGGCCACCGGGCTCTCGGACTCGGCAACATCGGTCTCGCCGTTGACGGCCTGGTCCTCGCGCACGTACGCGCGGTCCGGCAGATCGCCGGACCCCCCACGGCCTTCGCCGGAAAAGCCATCAACGAGCGAGAGATCAACGACGGGAGTAACTACCGGTGTGTGGTCTGTGTGGAGCTCTGCACCATCGGGACGCACCGGATCAGCCGCCTCTTCGGCCTCCTGAGCACCCCCGATTCCAGACGTACCAAGGGCATCGGTGTCCTCGGCCGGACCAAGATCTCCGAACGCACCATCAGGACGCACCGAAAGCGAGGACTTCGGTTCCTGAACAGCCCCCATGGAGGACAAGCGGCGGCCGTAGGCGTAAGCAACCGGCAGGAGCATCACCCTGCCCTTGCCGCGCATCCGCGTCGCCGTATCCCGGTGCTTCCGAGCCACGACCCCGGCCTCCGTCAGCCGCGCGAGGACCTTCCGGGCCCCGGCCGGCGAACAGCCCAGCAGGCGCGCCAGCGTCGCCGCCCCGCGCCCCTCCTTCGCCCGCACCGACCCGCCGCACAGACGGAGCCAGCCCGAGGCCGGGGCGTTGAGCACCATCAGCAGCAGCCCGAGCCGGTCGGTCGCCGCCCCCTTGCCCGTACGGCCGGCCAGGATCCCCGGCGGCGTCGGCTCCTTGTCCTCCGGCGACCAGCCCGGCCCGAACAGGGCCTCGATCAGGCGCAGCAGCGTCGCCAGCTCGGCCTTCGACAGCACCAGAGGGCAGCGCGCCTCCTTGCTGCGGTGAGCACGCCACAGCGGCATGACCAGGCAGTCCAGCCCGACCGGGCGTCCTCGGTGGTCGGTCACCACCTGCGTGTGCAGCGCATCCGTGCCCCGCAAAGGAGGCAGCACCTTGTGGTGGACCGTGGACTCCTTCACGCCCAGCCACCGGCCCAGCTCCGGACCCCAGATGTAGGACTGCAGATCGTCCCCCCGGCCCTCCGGCGCCCGCGACTTCGCGTACAGCACCAGGACCCCCAGCTTCGCCGCGTCTTTCAACCCGGCGATCGACGGATCTGCCAGCAGCGCCTGGACCGCGGCGAGCAGCCGCAGCCGCATCTTTCGGCCCAGACGCAGCGGGTCATCCGAGCCACTCTCCCCCGGTCGCCCGGAAGCCGGCACCGACCGCAACGCGCGACGCGGCCGGGGAAGCCGGGGCGCGGCGATCGCATCGTCGTCGAGGTCGGGCACCGTCGCCGCCGTCGAAGCGCTCATCGAGCACCTCCGGCGAGTACGACGGAGGAAGCACGGGCGCGGAGAGCTGCCGGAGCGGACAGGGCGGTGCAGGTCATGGCCGTGGTGTACCGGCCAAAGCGGACACTCCCGCTGGGAGCGGGCCGGACGGAGGGCGCAGCAGCGCGAGCGGTGATCACCAGGGCACGATGACCCAGCCAGCCTGTGGACAGAGGCCGAGCACTGGCGGAGGCGCAGCCCTTGAACACCCGGGCGGACAGCGACGCCGTCGCGTCCACCCGGAGCGGGTGGACGCCGACGTCGATACCGCCCTGACCAGCAGTAACGGTGCGGCATCGAACTTCAGAACGATCAAGACAGAACGCTACAAAACGCCGCGCGAACCCGATGGGACCGGACACACCGGCAACCCGAACCGGGTTGAAACGGTCACCGCGGAGCTGACAAGGGACACCAATGTCGTGCACTATGAGAACGACCGCCTTTTGTATCGCCCGGCGTATCACCGGGTGTATGTCTCAGCAGATGGGCGGGGCGCCCCCTCCGTGAGGAGCGGGCACCGGACGAAGAACCAGAGGCGAGCCTTTCTCCTTGAGGTGATTCGGACGGGCGTTCCGAAGGTCCTTGCAGGGGCCGGCGGAACGGAGAAGCCACTTCGGTGGTGAAGCCGCTTCGGCGGTGCTGTGCAGAAGCCCCCTTGCCGGGGGGCCGCTGCGGTGGTGCGTGGTCCTTGCGGACCGGGTACTGCGGGTGAATTGCAAGACCCAGCTCGATGAGCTGGAGCCCAGAGCCGGGTGCGAACCGGGGGCTGGGCGGCCGACCTAATGGTCGGCATGGAGGGCCGCGCGAGGCCGAAGTGGATTGCCGTCCACTCATCTGGCGCGCGCGGCCGGTGGCGGCTACGTCACCCCGACCCCCTCGAAATCGAAGGCGGAGTCGGCGTACCCGAAACCGAGGCTGAGGTCAGTCCTCACGCGGACCCCCCTGAGCAACGGACGGGTGTTCCTTAGCCAGACCGCGGAGGAACTCCGCGTACCTTAGGCGGTTGCTGCGGTGGGGCTGCGTACGGCCGGCTTCCCATCCGACGACGGCGAGGCGCCTGACGCCGAGGGCCTCGGCGACTTCCTCCTGGGTCAGGTTCGCGGCGATGCGCAGCTGCCGGCGAATGTGCGGCGGGGGCAGCGTGTCAGCATCCACCAGGGCATCGTCTCGACGCAGCGGATCCGACATAGCACCCTCCATCTCACTTGACGTTCTCCGAAAACATACACCAAGTGATCTCGTTTCGGGAAGCAGCCGCAGCGCGAACTCAGCTCCGCCGCCAGCCGGGTAGGGTC
Source organism: Streptomyces sp. NPDC042100 (assembly GCF_055582325.1). NCBI lineage: Bacteria > Bacillati > Actinomycetota > Actinomycetes > Kitasatosporales > Streptomycetaceae > Streptomyces > Streptomyces sp. NPDC042100. The sequence goes on along the minus strand of NZ_JBVJDK010000023.1, from coordinate 48,175 downwards.
CGTGTCCGTGACCCGCCTTGCGTTCTTCGACCTGGACAACACACTGGTCGACCGGCGGGCGGCGCTCAGCGACGCCCTGACCGCCCTGTGCCGATCCCGAGGGCTCTCCCCGGAAGCCGACCAGTGGCTGCGCGCCGAGCTGGCCGATCGCGCGACCGCCGAGGACTTCGCCCGGCTGCGCGACACCTTCGGTCTGGACGCGCCGGCTGCGGATCTGTGGCAGGAGTACGTCGACCTCATGGCGGCCACCGTCACCTGCCGCGCCGACGTCCTCGAGGGCCTGGCCCGCCTGCGCGCGACCGGATGGACGATCGGCATCGTCACCAACGGGGCCGGCGACATCCAGCGAGCCAAACTGGCTGCGACCGGCCTCGCCGACCTGGTCGATGGCGTCGCCGTCTCGGGCGACCTGGAGATCCGCAAGCCAGACTTGCGCCTCTTCGAACTCGCGGCTTCCCGCTGTGGAGTGAGCCTCGCGGACGGCGGCTGGATGGTCGGCGACAACGCGGCCGGGGACATCGGCGGAGGCCACCAGGCCGGGCTGCGCACCATCTGGCTGCGAGGCCGCCCTTGGCCCGACGGCCTCCTCGACGCGCACCACGTCGTCGACGACGTCACCGACGCCATCACCATCCTGCTCAACGAGACCTCGGAGTAGCACCGTGGACCAGCCGACCGTCGGCATCCTCCACCCCGGCAGCATGGGCGCCGCCGTCGCCGCCTGCGCCACGATCAACGCAGCCGCGGTCCTCTGGTGCGACACGGGGCGCAGCACCGCGTCGGCGGCGCGCGCCGCCCGGTTCGGCCTGACGCCGGTGGCCGAGCTGGCCGAGCTGCTGGACCGCAGCGACATCGTCATCAGCCTCTGCCCGCCCGCGGCTGCCGAGGACCTGGCCCGCGACATCGCCGCGCACCGCTTCGCCGGGGTGTACGTGGAGGCGAACGCCATCAATCCCGAGCGGGCACAGCGGATCGCCGCGCTGCTCGAACCGGACGCGACCGTCGTGGACGGCGGCGTGGTCGGCTCCCCGCCGGTCGGCGGCAAGACACCGACCTTGTACTTGTCCGGCCCGATCGGCGAGACCGAGCGCATCGAAGCGCTGTTCGCCGGCACCGCCGTCCGGACGGCGGTACTGGGTACGAAGGTGGGGCAGGCGTCCGCGCTGAAGCTGTCGTACGCCGCGTTCCAGAAGACGAGCCGAGTGCTGGTGGCGCTCGCGGTCGGCATGGCGCGCGAGCACGGCGTCGACCAGGAGCTCATCGAGGTCGCCTCCCGGCGCACCGACTCGTACCTCGCGGAACCGGAGTACGTGGCCAAAACGGCGGCGCGCGCCTGGCGCTGGGGCCCGGAACTGGAGGAGGCCGCCGACACGCTCGCGGCCGCCGGCCTTCCGCCGGAGATGCTGCGCGCGGCCGCGTCCACGCTGGCACGGTGGCATGAGGTCAAAGACGACAGCGAGCTCACGCTCACCGACGCCCTGGACCGACTCGCCCACCCGTAGCCCGCAGTCATGCCGACGCCGCCCCCGCTCGCTGCGCCAGCAGCTGGTCGATGAGTCGAGCCGCGTCCTGCGGGGCCGCCGCCGTGGTGTCCACGGTCAGGTCCCAGGGCGTATCCGGGTGTGCGTGCAGGTCTTCGCGGGTCGCATCCCACGCCGCCAGGCGCGCCGCGGTGTCGCTGTCGCCGCGCCCCGCCGACCGCTGCTCGGTCACCTCACGCGGGCACCACAGCAGCACCACCGACCAGTCGGCCGGGTAGCCGTCGACCAGCGCACGGATGCCGTCGATCTGACCGAGGTGCACCACGGGCACCCCGGCCGTGAGCGCCGCGTCGACGCCGGGCCGGTCGATCACGTAGGTGTTGCCGTACCTGGTGTTCGCATAGACGACGTCGCCCGCGGCCTCCAGCTCGTGCAACTGCTCCGCCGTACCCATCCGGTAGCCAGCCGACTTGCCGGACCCGACCTTGAGCCGGGCAAACTGCGCGTACCGCGAGTTCAGGCCGGTGAGCGCGGCGGTGACGGTGTCCTTGCCCGCCGCCGGCGGGCCGTACAGGATCACGCCCTGACGTCCGGTCACGAGTACATCGCCCCCATCGCCTGCCGGGCCTGGTCCGCGAGCGTCACCGCAGTGCCCAGCCGGTTGTCGACGACCAGGTGCGGCACTGCCGGGCGCAGTTCGAGGTCGATCGTGGCCATGTACTCATCCCACCGCTGGAGCTTCCACGCGTCCCGGGCCGCAGAGCGGAACCCGATGTACTCGCGCATCGACTCCTCATCGCACCGAACCCAGACCGGGAAGACGTCGACGCCCATGGACGCCGCTCTGTTGGAGAGCCGCTGCATCCAGGTCGAGTCCGTCATCTCCGCGATGAACGGGGCGCTGAGTACCGTGCTGATTCCGCAGCGGATGTTGGCCATGGCGGATTGCATGAGGCAGTCGTACTCCACCGAGCGGACCTGCTCCCGGTAGAGCTCCGTGTGCCGGTCGTTCGGGTCCCCACCCAGCGCGACCAGAAGACGTTCCACGAGCGGTCGGGTCAACGGGTCCTTATCGAGCAGCGGCCAGCCGGTGAGCTGGACGAAGAAGCGGGCGAGCTCGGTCTTGCCGCTCCCGGCGTATCCCCCGACCAGCAGCAGGACGGGGCGGTGCGGATCGCCGCCGGTGTGCCTGCGTTTCCAGGCATCGATGATGCGCTGCTGAAGACCGAGGTGATCAGCCTCGTCGCTGCCCGGGGCGATCCGGTGAATCGCCCGCTCAACAGCCAGGACGTGCGCGCCGTTGACCCGCTCGTCCGTCGGCGTGAGCTTGAAGGACGTCTCCTCGCCCGGCAGCGCGAACCTGAAGCCGAGATCGGGCTCGGTCGCACGGTAGAGGAGACAGTAGGCGCGCCGATAGTGCGGGCCGGGGTAGACCTCGCCCTGTTCGTGCTGCCAGAGGGTCTGCGGATTCGCCGCCGGGATGCCTTTGAGCTTGGCCTGCTCGGCGACGGCACGCAGACGCTCGCCAGCTCTCTCCAGGGTCAGGCCGTGGGCTTCCCGCTGCTCGCGCAGTCGGTCTGGCCTCCACCCCGATCGGTCCTTCCCCACCCTCTGGCCCTCCGTCATCGTCATGGCCGCGAGCCTAGGCTCGCGCCCCCAAAAACCATGTGTACGCGGATGTTGAAAGCCCGTGAATGAAAGTGCGCATGGGCTTCGACAAGCCGCTGTGATGTCCCCTGTCTGCGTCCGCCGGTGTGATGGCTCCCACAGGACGTTAGCGAACGCCAGGTACGGCGAGGGGAGGGATCAGTGTCGACCGCTTTCACTGGAGGGACGGGTGCGACGGAGCTCCGCCAGCAGGTTCTCCGGGTGACCGTCGTACACCATGTGCGGCTCGTCATCAGTCGGCGGGGAGAAGCGTCCCGCATGCCGAAGGAGGTCCTCCTCGCTGAACTCGATGGAGTTCGCGTCGATCAGCGATTGCTCGTTGCGCTTCCGGATCCGGCCCCAGCGCACCTCGTGCGGGAGCGGCAGGTAGATCAGGATGGGTTCACCGCCCGCCTTCACCACAGTCGCTGCCCACTGGGCCCGCTCCTCCGGAGTCCAGAAGCCGTGGTCGACCACGGCGTCGTGTCCGGCCGCCAGGAGCTCTTCGAGCTCAAGGGCGATGTCCTTGAGCACGGGTGCCTCCCTGATCCTGAACTCCCCGCGGGGGAAGTCCCGGCCGTAGTGGCCATAGCGGCGGAACATCTCCTCGTCGGGGCAGAGACGCCGGAAGCCGTCCGTCTCCAGGGCGCGGGCAAGGGTTGTCTTGCCCGCGCCTTGGAGGCCCGACATGAGGATCGCGCGAGGTGTGAGAACCGGGCGCCCGGCATTGCGGCGGGTCATCGCAGCACCTCAGATGTCGTCCGCCGGGTACGGCCGGGGGCGCCCAGGTCCACGCCGTACTCCAGCAGCTCGCCGTCGGCATCCAGGAAGCGCGCCGTGAGCACAAGGATCGCTGCGACCGTGTCGGGCTCCAGCTCTAGGAGCTCGAGGTCCTGGGCGGTGGCGATGCGCGCCGTCTCCTCATCAACACGCTGTACGACGTGGCGCCCAGTGGCTTCGGCGATGAGATCCAGCGACAGTCCGCCCTTGAGGCGCTCGCTGCGTGCGAGCGCGGGTAGCACCTCGGCGAACTCCGCCGGGATCCAGGACGTCGAGTGGGAGACGATCCCGTGAGTATCTCGGTAGACACGGCTTCGGCGAATCGCGTCCTCGCCAGGCTCGATGCCGAGTGCATCCGCGATGTCCTCGGGGGCCGGCGCCATACCCGCAGTGTGACCGGAGGACTTTTCCCCCACGCCCCACGACGACTTCGTCGTGGCGCTCCGATCGTGGCGCTCCGACCCGGATGCGAGCGGCACGGGGCGCGCCATGACCTCGGTGCCAACGCCCGGGATGCCGTTGACCAGCTTCTCGCCTCGCAGCAGCTTCATAGCGCGGTCGGCTGTTGCGGTGCTGACCTCCCACTGATCTGCCAGGGCGCGGATGCTGGGCAGCAGGTCGCCCGGCGCCAGCTCCCCGGAGCTGATGAGGTCGCGGTAGTGACCCGCGATGCGCGCGTATGGCGGCCGATTGTCGGCCCGCGGTTGCCCTGGCATGTCGCCTCGCCTCCTTCTCTTATATCTAGATGCCTCACTATACCGCTTGACACCTGAGGGTACCTGAGGCAACCTGAGGTATGTAAGACGGTGATCCCCCGGGAACACCGCGTAGTCGAGCCACCGCAGTTTCTGCAGCCTGTCTCTTCGGAGTCGGGCAGGTGGCCGGAGGCGGTAGCCAAGACCAAACCCCCCGGCTGGCAGGACTGCTTGTACAACCTCAGCGCTGATGTGCTGTCTATCCGCCAGGACGCGGGCCTCTGGCTCGTGGACCTGGCGGGTGGAGAGAGCATCCGCCCCCGCGTACACCCTCCCCTTCTCCTGCCGAGGAGTCGCCATGCCCGAGCTCGCCATGCCCACGGCCGCCAAGCGCCGGGGCCGCACCCGTACCTCCCGCGTCAGCCCCCTCGCCCCGATCGTCCTGTCGACCCTGTCGCCCGGTCACATCGACATGCGGCGGGGCGAGTCCACCCAGAAGCGCCGTATCTCGCTGGTCTGCCCGGCCTGCGACACCTGGGTGCCCCTGACCCCGAACCGCGGCACCTACCTGCTCAAGACGGTCCCGCACCACACCGGCCGGGCCGGCGTCGACGCCGCGATCCGCTGCGGCTCCAGCAACCGTCTCGTCGACGTCGACGTCAGCGCGGACACCTGGAGCCGCCAATACGAGGAGTGGGCGCGCGAGGAGCGCCTCGCGGTCGACGTGACCCGGCACCGCCGCGCCACCGTCCAGACCCTCAAGGTCGCCCGGCCCCAGGACCGTCCCGCCGACCGGCGCACCCAGTGGGAGCGCGCGATGCCCGCCGCCCGCCAGGCCGACGCCGCCCGTACGGTTCCGGCCGACGCGATCCCCACCACGCGCGGTCGGGCCGTCGACGGCCCCGCCGGCGCCCTGCCGGCTATGACCCCGCAGACCGCCGGAGACCGGCGCTCCGTACGTGCCCTGGCTGCTGGCACCCTGCATGTCCTGGCCGGCGCCGCCCCGGACCGTTCCGCGAGCGACGTCCTCGACGAGCACCTCGCCCGCGCCGCCTACACGCACCTGGCCACGCTCTTGCACCGCCCGCTGACACCGGCCGACCAGTCCAAGCACACGAAGCTGGTGGCCAAGATCCGGGCCGAGCTGCCCGCCCCGGCCCCGGGCGAGACCGCCGCCGCGTACACCGCCCGCTGCCGCAAGCCCCTCTTCGGCGCCCGCCGCCGCAAGCCCGCTCTCGCGGCCTGACCCGCACAACCGCCCCGGCCCCGGCCTCGGCTCCCGCACTGCGCGGGGGTCGGGGCTGGGGCCGTCTGCTCCCGTCCCTGCCCGCTCACCGCACCCTGGAGGTCCCGATGCCCGCCACCCTGACCCCGATGCCCCACCAGCCCAGCACCGGCGAGGCGTTCGACGCCGAGACGCTCGCGCTCCTGGACGAGCTCGACACCCCGCTCCTCGTCGACCTCGACGACGCGGAGGTCGACGCCGACGCCGTCTGGGGCACGCCGCTGGCGATGTACGAGCCGGCGGGCACCGTCCGGGAGCTGCGCCGGTACGCGGCCGCCGTCCTGATCGTCCCGCCCGACCGCCGCCAGGAGCTCGCCGTCGAGCATGGCGCCGCGATCGCCGCCCGCGTGGACGCCGGCCGCGACATCCTCGCGGCCGACCCGTCGATCACCGCGCTCGTCCGCGAGCGCCTGGTCGACGTCCTGCTCCCCTACGCCGACCGTCTGCGCCGGACGGTCCGCTCCGGGGCCCGCCCCGAGTACGCCGCCGCCTGACCCACCGGCCCCGGACGGACGCTCACGATCACCGGCCACCCCCTACTGCGCCGAGGGGGTGGCCGCTGGTCGTGGCCGGTCGTACGACCCGCCACCACGACGACAGCCCCCGGGGATGAGGCCCCCGAGGGCTGTCCAGGACCTTGAGTGGAGGACCTGATGCAGGTCAGCATGACACAGCTCCGCCCCCAGTTCACCGGCAAGTGCGGTGCCTGTGGCGGGACGTTCGAGTCCTGCCGCTGCACCGGCGGCATCACCCCCCGCATCCGCGCCGGGGTCATCGACGACATCGAGGACGCGGACAACCAGCGCGGGTACGAGCCCGACGACCTCACGGTGTTCCACCAGCTCGTCCGGCACCTCGTCGACGACGGTGACCAGCGCGCCCGCCTCGCGGGACGGCGGGCCCGCCGCACGCTCGCCGAGATGGCCGGCACCGGCCTGCCCGCCCAGGCCGCGGACGACGCCTGCCCGCTCTGCACCTACTGGAAGTGCCGCTGCGGCGGCGCCTCCCAGGCGGTGGCCCGATGAACCCTCACCTCGTCCGCACCGCCCACTCCCCCGCCACCCCCACGGAGGCCGCCACGGACTGGCGCCACCGCTCGGCCTGCCTGGACGAGGACCCCGACCTGTTCTTCCCGGCCGGCAGCATCGGCCCGGCCCTGCTGCAGATCGAGGAGGCCAAGACTGTCTGCGCCCGCTGCCCCGTCCGCGGAGCGTGCCTGCAGTGGGCGCTGGAGTCCGGTCAGGACTACGGCGTCTGGGGCGGGCTCAGCGAGGACGACCGCCGCCGGATGAAGCGCCGCGCCGCCGCCCGCGACCGGCAGAACAGGGGACGGGCGGCGTGACCCGGGCGCAGCACCCGCTGTACGTCCGGTACATGGCCGCGGTCGGCGAGTGGACCTCCCACTCCGCCCGCTGCGGCTGTACCCCGCAGGCGCCGTGCAGGACGGGAGCGCCGCTGATGGAGCGGTTCTCCCGTCTCCAGGACGCCTGGCATGCCCACCTCGCCCAGCAGCGCCGCTGAGCCCGCCCGGGCCGCCGGCGTGCTGGCGGTGCTCCCGCCTGCAGGGAGCACCGCCGAACTTTTTGCTCACCCCCGCCGCACGCGCGGGACCCGGCGGCCCGTCTGACGGGCCGCCGGCCTTTCGCCCTCCCCGGATCCGGGCATCGCCCCGGCTCGACCCCCTCGCCCTTGGAGGCGCCATGCGTACCATCCGCCGCGACGGCTGGACCGCCGCCGACTACGACTCCGAGCAGATCCTCCACCAGCTCGGGCACGCCGACGCCGCCGCCCGGGTCACCCGTGCCCGCCGCGCCCGCCCGCTCCGCCGGGCCTGGCGCACGCTCCGCGCCCGGCTCCACCGCCCCACCGCCACCGTCTCGACGTCGGCGGCGGGCATCGACTGGGACGCGGCCCGGGCGGCGGCCGACGCCGTCAACCGCGGTGACGGTGCCGAGGCCGACCGCATCGTCCAGGCCACCGCCGACCCCCGCGGCACCGCGTTCGCAGCGTTCCGCTTCGTCGGCGTCAAGTGACCCCTTCCTGCCTGTCGGTTGCCTCCTCCGCCCGTCCCGGCCCGTGTGCCGGTACGGGCGGAGCCGAGGGGAGCCGGACAGCACGGCCCCACCCACCAGCACACCGAGGAGCCCCTCGTGCGCAACAGCGCCCAGCACACCATCACCGTTCCCGCCGGCGGGTTCCGCCAGGGCCAGTACGTCCTGTACCGCGACCCGGAGAAGTTCTGGACCGGCCAGGCCGGCCACACCTTCGTCTGCCGCGTCGACCGGGTCGGCCTCCACAGCACCTACTACCTGACCCCGCTGGTGTCGGGTCCCCCGATCCCCCTCGCGAACCCGGACTACATGCGGCTGCTGCCGGCCGTCGACGCGATGCGCGACATCGACACCGCCCCCCTGAACAGCGACATCGCGGCCGACGGCATGACCGCGGCCGCGATGGCCTGGCTCACCCAGCAGCACACCACCGCCAACGGCCGCCCGGAGCTGCCCGGCCCGCGCGGCTGACCCACCCACCCTGTACCGCCGCCTCGGGCCTCCCGGGGCGGCACCCGACCTGGAAGGAGGCGGCGTGGCCGCCACTCGAACCCGCAAGAGGGCCACCGCCCGCACCAAGAAGCCGACCGCCGCGGCGGCCGCGCAGCCGACCGCCTCCACCCTGTCCGCCCCCGCCGCCCCGGCCCCGGCCCCGGCCCCGGAGCCGGAGCCGGAGACCGCCGGGGACGCGGCGGCGGTGCCGGAGACGGACTGGGCGGCGCTGGCCCGGGTCGCGGACGCCCGCGACCGGGCCGCCGACCTCATCGACACCGCCCGCGACCAGGCCCTCGCCTTCCAGACGCAGGCCGAGGAGCAGGCGGCGCGCACCGTCGCCGACACCCACGAGCAGACCGCCGCTCTGCTGGCCGACGCGTGCACCCGCGCCGAGGCCGTCACCGCCGGCGCCCGGGAGGAGGCCACCGCCCAGCGGGCGGCGGCCACCACCGAGGCCGAGACGGCGCGCGAGGCTGCGCGGCAGCTGCGCGGCGAGGCCGACCGGCTCCTGGCCGACGCTCAGGCCCGCGCCGACCAGCTTCTCGCCCAGGCGCGGTCGCAGGTCCTGGAGCTGACCGAGCTGGCCGCCGCCGATCAGCAGGCCACCGCGACGGCGGTCGCCGAGCTGCGGCGTCTGGCCGAGGCCGACCTCACCGAGATCGCCGCCCTGGTCGCCTCCCGCCGCACCGACGCCGGGCAGATCCTCGCCCGCGCCGGTGAGGACGCCGACATCCTGCTCGCCGCCGCGAATAAGGAGGTCGGCCAGGCCCGTGAGCGGCACGCCCAGCTCGCCAAGGCCGCCGCCGAGCTGTACGACGCCCGGCGGGCGGAGGCGGAGGCACTGTACGCGGGCGCGGTCGAGGCGGCCGCCGAGCGGCGTCGCGAGGCCGACGCCCACGTCGCCGCCGTAACCGCCGAGGCGGAGACGGCCCGCGCGGAGCTGCGTTCCGAGCTGCGCGAGCTCGGTGAGAAGTTCGACACCGAGTCCGCCGCCAAGAGCCAGGCCCTGGCCGAGGAGCTCGCGGGGCTGAAGGCGGCGTGCGACCAGCAGCGCGAGAAGCTCCGCACCGAGGCCACGACCGTCGCCCAGGAGCTGCGCGCGGCCGCGCACAAGGAGTCCGAGCGCATCACCGCCGAGGCCGAGCGCAAGGCCAAGGCCGTCACCGAACGGGCGCAGGCCGACGAGGCCCGCGCCCGCCGGCTGCTGGCCGAGGCCCGCGAGGCCAAGAAGGCGGCCTCGAAGTGGCGCGGCCTGCGTCGCAACCTCGGCGGCAAGCTGTGGAAGATGGCGCCGTGGATCGCGCTGGCCGCCGGCGTCGGGCTCGCCGCCTCCGGTGAGTACGAGCTCGCCCGCATGGTCGGCATCAACGAGTACGTCGCCCCGCTCCTGCCGGTGTCGATCGACGTCTACTGCGTCACCGCGTTCCGCACCAAGCGGGACATCGCGCCCGCGCTGCTGCTGATGGCGTCGGCCAACGTCGTCTTCCACCTCTCCGAGCAGGCGCACCTCGTCCCCGAGGGCGGGTCGGCCCCGTGGCCGCTCACTACCTTCGTCGTCCTGATCTTCGTGGCCGTCATCTGGCGTGTCCACACCCTCATGCACGACGACGGTACGGACGGCCGCGACGGTACGGACGCGCCGTCCGGTACGGCCACCGGTACGCACCGCCGGACCGACGGTACGGACAGCATCGCGCCCGGCCGTACGCAGCCCGCTCACGGCGACCTGTACACCGCCGAGTTCGGCGGACGAGCGGACGGTACGGCCGCCGGACACGACGGTACGGACCCGGCGGGCGCCCTCCCCCTCCCCTCCCCCCACGACGGGAGCGCAGGGGCGCTGACCAGCTCGTACAGCGACCGTACATACGGCGTACACACCACCCCGGACGGCGCGGCGCGTACAGGTACGACGGCCCCGAGGCGTACCGGTACGGCGCACGCGGCCGTACAGGACCGCACCGGCACGGTCAGCGTCCGTACACAGGCCGGCCGCGACGCCGTACAGGGTGGCCGTACCGGTACGGCCACCGCCGCCTCCCGCGCAACCGGAACCATCGGGTCGGGCCGTACAGCCGGTACGGACCGACCCGGTACACCCGCCCGGACGGACGCCGAACTCATCCCGCTCGTACAGGCCCTCCCGCGCGACGAGGACGGCTACGTCACCCTCTACCGCATCCGTACAGACCTCTCCGTCAACCAGCCCCGCGCTGTCCGCCTGCTGAAGGAGGCCGGCCTGCTGCGGCCCGAGGACGCCGACAAGTACCTCTCCTGAACCACCCCCGGCACACACCAGTGAGGGCCAGCCCGAAGCAAGCGGGCTGGCCCTCGCCGCGACTGCCGGAAGCAGCCAACAGCACCTCGAGTACACCAGATCCGACCCCTCTTGGAGGACCCCCGTGACTACCGAAGGCAGGCCCTTCTTCGATGACCCGAACGCGGCGCTGCGCGAGATCGCGCAGAACCCCGCCGCCTACGCGCACTACCTCGCGGACTTCAACAGGGTCGTGCTGGACATGCAGGCCAAGCTGGAGATCCTCCAGCGCGAGACCCGTGTGCACTGCCGCGGGACCCGCGTGGAGGGCGACAAGATGGGCCAGGCTTTCCTGCGGTCCTTCCCGGTGGAGAAGTCCCTGAACAACCTCCTCAAGGACCTGAAGAGCCTCAGCTCGGGGCTGGAGAAAAGCGCCCACAAGCGCCACGCCCACGACGAAAAAGTGAAGGATGTCAAAAAGAGCCGAAAGGAAAAGGAGCAGCTCAAGGCGAGTAAAAACAATCCGTCGCTTCAGGCCGCCCCGGAATCTCCGGGGCAGTCGGGTGCGCAGGGCTCAAATATGGGCTATGGTGGTCCCACGTCGATTTACAACCTGGACCGCAGGGAGTCGGCGTGAGTGCAGGTCGACCGCTCACGAAAGCAGAGCGGAAGTCATTCAACCGTGCGGAACACGAGCGGAAAATCAAGAAGGATCTGATTGCTCAGCACGGAAACGACCTCGGCACCTTCTACTACTGGCTTCGGCTTGTGAATATCCGAGGCACGCAGGCTTACCGCGAAGGGAACACGGACTTCATCCGTGAGGTCGCGCTCGCCCTGCACAACGTCTACGGCCGTCACCACGGCTAGCTCCCCGCGCCCCGCACGAAGGGCTGTCTCCGACTCTCGGGGCGGCCCTTCGGCGGTCCTAACGCGTGCCGCGCGTGACGCGTGCCGCGCGTGCCGCGCACGCGTGTACGCGAGGCCGGGGCCGACTGTCAAGCCCAGGAGGAGGGGTCGCGTGTCCGACGACACCGACAGCAACGTGATCAGCCTCCCCACCCGCGGCGGCGATTCCGGCGGAATGCCGGACGCTCCCGACGGCGGGGATCTCTTTTATTCCGAACCGCCCGACAGCGGCTCCGGCGGCGTTGTCCCGCCGGAGTCCCCGGCGGAGACGACAATGGAACTTCCGGCAATTCGCGGGCCTATTTCTCCGGAGACCGCTTTGCGGGAAACGGGAATGCCCGACGCGCCGGACCCCGGCGGCGGAGAATATGAGGAAGGTGAATACGTCCAGCCTCGTTCTCTCGCCGACAGGCTCGGTGACTGGCTGGAATACCGGCTGGAGGTGGCGCGCGAGCGGCACGCCGGGGAAGCGCCGTTCCGGGAAGCGGAGATAGCGCGTAAGGCCGCGCTTATCGAGGCCCGCACCGCGCAGGAAACCGCGATGATGGAGCAGAACGCCAAACTCCACACCGCCCAGATGAAGGCGAAAGCCGACAAGGCGGCGGCGCGCGGCAAGGCCGACGCGGCGCGGTCCTCCAGCTCCGGCATGGGCGCCGACAAGGGCGGTCGCTCGAAGGCCGGCGGCGGGGGCGGCTCGCGCGGAGGCGGCGGCACCGGCGGCGGCCGGGGCTCGGGAACGAACGGGTTCGGCGGCACCGGGCGCGGCTCCGGGGGCGGCAACTCCCCCAAGGGTACCGGGAAGGGCTCTGATCGCTCCTCTGGCGGCCGTGGGGGCCCTTCCAAGGGCAATGAGCCGTCCGGGGGCTCCAGGGGCCGCCAGAACGGCTCTGGCGGCTCCGGCAAGTCCGGTTCTGGCAAGGGCAGTTCGAGCGGCTCCGGCGGCAAGAATGGCTCGGGCGGCTCCGGAGGCGGCAAGGGCGGCTCGAAGGGCGACGGCGGCAGGACGCACAACTCGCCGGCCACCAGCCCTCGGGCCGAACGGGCCCGCGGCCGCCAGGAACGGGCCGCCGCCCGCCAGGCCGCCCGCGACCAGCGGCGCGGCGCCGACCAGGCCGCCGGGCTCGCGGACCGCAGCAAGGACCGCGACCAGGACCGCGCCAATCGGCAGGCGGCGCGCGAGGAACGCCGCAAGGCGAAAGCCGAGCGGCGGGCGAAACGGGAGGCCGCCAAAGCCGCCGAGGCCGCCGAGGGCCGCACCACCCTCGGCGCGGCCGTCGCGGATGAAGCGCAGCGGCGCTGGGACAAGCGCCGCGCGGCGCGTGAGGACAAGGCCGCGAAGGGTGCCCCGGCCGACGGGGAAGCCAAGGAGCCGGCCGGTGGTGATGCCCCCGGGACCGCGGTCGACAAGGGATCCAAGGAAGCCCCCGAACCTGCCGTCAGCGGCCCGGGGGGCAAGCCGGACGGCGCCCAGGAGGCGGGCCAGAAGCCCTCCGGCGGTTCCGATGACACGGATCCGAAGGACGGCGACGCGGCGGCAGACGGCCCCGCGTCCGAAGCCGCCGAGGACCCGCCGGGCACGGACGACAACGACGCCGCCGACGATGCCAACGACGGCGGCGACGACGCCGACGCCGAGGGCGCCGAGGGCAAGGCCTGGTCCTTCAAGGAGTGGCTCAAGGACTTCCTCCTGAAGCTCACCGAGGACCCGCCCGAGGAAGACCAGGAGGCGTCCGGCACGGCGAGGCCGGAGGACTTCGGCTTCACGATGGACCGCCCCGACCGGCCGGCCGGACCGTCCTCCCAGGGGGAAGAGGACGACATCCCGGACGCGGTCATCGTCGACGACTCCGCCGACCCGTTCCGGTCCGCCGCCTCAAGCCCGGCGAGCCTGCCCCCGGCCCCCGAGCCCCATACCCAGCGTCCCGGAACCACCCGACCCACCACACAGGAGGACCCGATGGCATCGGAGGTCAGCAAGCCCTCCGCGGGCCAGACCGGCATGGCCGCGCAGCACCGCACCGACATCACCTTCGGCGAGTACCTGATGGAGATCGTGAACATCGCGATCGCCGCCGCGCTCGACAAGGACCGCGCCCAGGAGCTGGCCGGCGCGCTCGGCAAGGTCGCCGACGCCCTGCGGGACATGGCCGCGGACCTGGTCGGCGACCACAACATCGCCACCGAGTTCGTCGACCGGGTCACGGACCTGGCCGATGCCTCCGACCAGATGCGGCGGTTCGCCGAGCGGTGCGCGACCGAGTGCGAGGTGGCCTCCGAGGCCGCCCGGATCGCCGCCACCTCCGTCGGCCGTGTCTACGGCCAGGACATCCAGGCCATGGACGACGCGGGCCTGGCCCAGGCCTCCGCCGCCGCCCACCACGACTAGAAGACAGGAGACACCCCGTGAGCGACCTCAGGCCCAGCACCGACGGCGACAACCGCTACAAGGCCGTCCAGCACAAACTCAAGATCTTCGTCACCGCGATGGACGTGGCCGGCGGCGAACTGGAGCAGCTGCTGCTCGGCATGCGGACCAACGCCCAGCGCACGGAGGGGCTGGCCGTCGACATCGCCAACGCCGAACTCGACCGCAAGTTCGTCGAGATGACCAACCAGGTGGCCGTCGCCCTCGGCGGCGCGGCCGCCGAAGTCCAGAAGCTCCACGAGACGGCCCAGGAGGTGTCCGCCCTGGCCGCGGACGCGCGGCGTACGCACGCGCGGCTGTACGAGGCCCTGGACACCATCCGCTCCGGGCGCCCCGAGCGCACCCCCAAGCCCGGGTTCCTCGCCCACTGACTCCCGCCCCTCCGCACATCGCCTCGATGGGCGGCCCGCCACCGACGGCGGGCCGCCCATCACCATCCCCGAAGGGAACACCTCTGTGCCCGTGCCGCGCAGCGTCGCCCTGGAGCGCGCCCTCTACACCCTCGCCGCCCCCGTCCTCGCCGCGGCCCCGAACCTCGCCCCCGACAGCCCCGTCCACACCGTCGTGCAACTGGCGGGCGCCGCCGGCATCGGCGGCTGGATCCTCGCCCGCAAGAGCGACAAGCCCGGCGCGGGCCGCAGGATTCTGCGCTGGTCCCCGCTCGTGGCCGCCGCGGCCATCGACGTCGCCGCCCGCAACACGATCGGCCTCGGCCCCTACTGCCTGGACGTCCTGCTGGCGGCCGGGTGGGCGGCGGCCGGCCTGCTCGTGATGCCGTTCACCCGCCACACCCGCCGCCACCACCGTCCCGCACTCGCCGCCCCGGCCCCCGCCCCGCAGCTCCAGCCCGCGCAGCCCGGGCCCTCCCCCGCGCAGCCGGCCGACGGCGCCGACTCCTTCACCCGGCAGGTCCGCTGGCTGTGGGAGACCCGCGGCATGCCCGGCCGCACCATCGTCGTCAAGGCCACCCCGCACCACGGCATGCCCAACGACCTGTCGCTGCTGCTGCGCGCCTCCGAGGCCGGACGGCCGATCTCCGGCCTCACCCCCGAAGCGGTCGCCGCCGCGTTCAGCGTCGACGTCACCGACGTCACCATCAGGGAGGTCGTCCGGCAGTACGGGCGCGAGGGCGGCCCCGCCTGGAAGGAAGTCGACCTCACCCCCGACGCGAACGAGCGCCGCCGCAAGACCCCCACCGCCCACGAGTGGTGGGCCGACCGGATCGGCGCCGCCGGCGGCCCGGTGCCCGGCTCCCAGTTCGTCAAGGAAGTCCGCGACCACACCCGCCAGGTCACCCACTACATCGCCCAGGTCCCCGACGACGCGGGCGAACCGCGCGTCAACCAGCACGCCCTCGCCGCCGCCCTGAAGACCAAGTACGACGAAGGCCGGCTGTTCGTCACCGTCGACGGCAACCAGATCCTCGTCTCCCTCTGGGACAGCTCGCCGCTGGCGCAGATCTTCCCCGCCACCCGCGAACTGCTCACCCCGGACAAGGACGGCCGCTGGGTGACCGGCTTCCTCGGCAACGGCCAGCCCGCCCGCAACCGCGTCTACACCGACCGCGGCGCAGCCCACGGCCTGTTCGTCGCCCCCTCCGGCGGCGGCAAGACCCAGCTCATGGGCCTGCACGTCGCCGCCGACGCCCTCTTCGGCGCCGTGGTCATGCTCGCCACCGAAGCCCCCGACGAGAAGACCGCCGCCCTCGGCCGGCACAGCGCCCGCTACGGCGTCGGCGCGCTCTACATGATCCGCCTCCTGAGGGTCCTCGTCGCCCTCATGGAGATCCGCGGCACGATGCCGTGGGAGGACGGCGAGGTCCACGAATGGGACCCCACCCGCCCGGGCTGCCCCTACCGGATGCTGTCCGCTTACCTCGACGAGTTCCTCTCCGCCGCCCGCAACGGCGACTACGGCGCGGAGATCATGGACCTCGCCGAGCTCGTCTCGGTCAAGGGCCGCAAGTATGCCGTCGGCCTGAAGGTGGCCGGCCAGTCCATCTACGTCCAGGACGGGTTCACGCAGCTGCTGTGCGAGAACCTCCGCGAGAACTGCATCCCGGTCGTCCTCAAGGTCGCACCGAAGAAGGTCGGCGAGATGTTCAAGGCCCTGGGCATCCCCGCCGCGAACGCGCCGGAACCGCTCCCCCGCTCCTTCTCCCCCGCCGAAGCCGGCCGGATCGAGCGGGTGATGCGCGGCGAACCCGAGCCCCCCGCCGACTCCAACACCGGCGGCGCGGGCTGGATCGTGGAAGGCACCCAGCCCGACGTCCTGCGCACCCTGTTCATGGACTTCAAGGCCGGTATCGACGGCTACTTCCCCGACACGGTCGCCACCCTGACCGACTACGAGATCCGCGAACTCGAGGCGCGGGACCTGTGGTTCGACTGGACCGTACCGCCCCGGCCCGGCGAGTTCGGCCCCGAACCGGACGACGACACGTACGACGACGACGGTGCCCACAAGAAGAGCGGAGGCGGACCGCGCCGTGGCGGCGGGTCCGCCGCGCGCCGCGACACGGTCACCTCGCCCCGCCAGGCACTGGAAGCCATCAAGAACCTCTCCGGCGTCTGACCCCCCCGCACCCCCGCCCCCACCTCCCCACACCCCCGCAGGGCCCGGCCACCGGCCGGGCCCTGCCCGCGCTCCCGCGAAAGAGGCACACCGCCATGGCCGTCTCGATCTCCGCCGTCGTCCTGCTCGCCCTCATCACCGTCACCCTCGTCCGCAACGGCTCCGTACACCTCTGGCACGCCGTCGCCTGCGCCGGATTCGGCTTCTTCCTCGCCTCCACCGGCGCCGCCCCGCTCATCACCACCGCGATCAGCACCGTCAGCGGCTGGATCGCCAGCCTCTGACCCGCCCCCGCCCCCGGCCACCAGCGCCGAAGGCCATGCCACGCCACCCCGCCACGCCTTCGACACCGCCAGGAGGCCCCGATGCACCCCACCCGCCCCGCAACCGACCAGACCACCCCACCCGCCCCGCCGCCGGAGCTGACCTTCGAAGAACGCCTCGCCTTCACCAGCACGGTGATGACCCTCCGCCTCGACGAGGCCAAGATCGCCTTCGAGGTCAACACCGCACACATCTCCACCGAACCCCTCGACCTCGCCGACGTCATCACCGGCCTCGTCGACACCGGCCCCGCCCCACCGCCGCACCCGCACACGACCCCGGTCGCGGCCCTCCTGCAGCGCGCCCACCACCGGCTGCTCACCGGCGGCTGGTGCTCCGGAGCCCTGACCGGCAAGGACGGCGCCCTCTGCCTGCTGGGCGCCATCCGGACCGAAGCCTGCGGCGACAGCGGCCTGGAATCCGACGCCGTCACCGTCCTCCTGGACGCGATCCGCCGCACCTTCGGCGAGCACGTCGATTCCGTGCCGTCCTTCAACGACGCGCACAGCACCGCACGTGTCCCGCTCCGCATGCTCGACCAAGCCGCGCACCTCGCCGACGCCCGCGGCCTGTAACCCGCTCCGGACCACCTGGCTCGCCCCCGAACGCGCGCGCTCGGGGGCGAGCCAGGCCGTCCGGCCTGCACACCCGTTCCCAAACCATCCACACCCGGGAGACCGACCACCGTGCGCCGATACCGCTACCGCTGCACCATCTGCCGCACCACCAGCCCCGTCGTCCGCCACCTCGACGACCTGGCGGTCGAGGGCACCGCCCACCGCCAGGCAGTCCACGGCGGCCACTTCCCCGACGGCGAACTCGCCGGCCAGATAGACCGCCTGGGCCGTTGGTACGCCGCCCTGCCCCCGCTGGCCGTCCTCCACGCCCGCATCGCCGACGCCCTCAGCGACCTCCGCGACGAGAAGACGATGGGCCACTACTGGTGGGCCTCCGCCGGAGCCACCCTCCTGATCGGCGGATCCGCCGCCCTGATCCTCCTCGTCGTCTCCGCCGCCCTCTGACCCGGCCTCACACCCCGGCGACGAAGGCCTGCCGAGGCACAGCGCCACCCGCCCTCTCCCCCCCCCGCTGGAGGACATCCACGCCCGCACTCCGCCCCCGCCGCCGGACCGGACGCCCGCGTCCGCGGCGCCCCTCCCGGCTGCCCGGTGCCTGGAGCAGGTGATGGACGACCAGGACGAGGACCTGGTCCACGTCGACCGAACGACCCCGGCGACGGCTCGCTGCCGGTCTTCCGGTGGCACCAGGCCGACCCCGGGCTCGCGACCCGCCGCCAGCTGCGCGAGATGGGCCTGCGCCCCGGCGACCAGGAGCCCGCCGACCCCACCTCCTACACCGCTCCCCCGGCGCCGGCCCACCGGCTCGCCGCGTGACCCGAGAGGCTGCCCAACCCGCACCCTGCAGGCCGGCCGGAGCGCCCCGTGACACCGCCGGCCATCGACAACGACGGCACCCGCAAACCCCAACTCCGCCCCAAGGAGCTCCACATGCCCGTGACCCTCAACGCCCACCAGCTCGACCGCCTCATCACGCGCGTCGCCGACCACATCGGCGACGCGACCCTCCCGGTCCTCCACGGGATCCGCCTGGAAGCCGACAGCACCTACCTCTACGCCGTCGCCAGCGACCGGTACACCCTGGCCGCCGCCCGCTACGCCCACAACGGCCTGGACGGAACGCCGCTCGCCCGCACCCTGCCGGCCCGCGCGCTGCCCGCGCTCCGCCGATGGCTGCAGGACCAGCCCGGCAGCGACCCGGTCACCGTGGCCCTCTCCGACGGCCGCATCCACTTCACCGCCCCCCACGGCGAGATGACCGCCGCCGTCGACACCAACCAGAGCTACATCGCCTGGCGCGACAAATTCCTCGACGTGATCCGCGAGACCGCCCAGACCACCGAGCGGGCCTTCCCCGCACTCGACACCCGCCTCCTGGCCCGCTTCGCCGCCGCCGACGTCCGCCTCCGCGTCTGGACCAACCCGGGGGCCGCGCTCCTGATCGGCCTCGACTTCATCGGCGCGCAAATGCCCCTGCGCGCCCGACCCGACGGCTTCGGCCCCAGCCTCGCCGACACCCTCGACGAGGCCCGCACGCTCTGGAACGACTCCCTGACCACGCCCCCCACCGGCCAGGAACTCGCCGCAGTGCCCATGACCCGGCGTACCGCCGCCGCCCCCCACACCACATCCGCGACCGCCAAGGAGCTCCTGCGGCAGACGATGCGCTCCACCCACGACCTCTTCGAGGACGACGGCACCTCACACAAGGCCTTCGCCGCCCACGTGACCGCGGGCGTCATGGCCTGGAGCGCCTACCGCTACCTCGAAGCGCTGCACCGCGCCGACCCCCGGCTCGCCGCCGAGATCGTCGCCGACGTCGCCGAGCAGCTGGACAGCGGCGAGATCGGCGCCTTCGCCTACGACGCCGCGACCGCTGCCGGATTCGACGCCCAGAAGTGGCAGGACGACTTCGAAGCCGCCGCACCTCAGCAGACGAACAGCTGACAGCTCCGGTCGACGGGCCCGCCACCGAGCAGATCTGACGGTTGCCTGATCCACCCGTACCGCCGCGCGCGGACCGGGTGGTGACGGGGAGCCGGACAGCCCGGCCAGAAGGGGACTGACATGACCACCTCCACCATGACGCACCGCCCCGCGTTCTTCGCCGCCGTCCTCGCCCTGGGCCGCGCCGGGTCCAACGTCGGCGACCACTGGGTCCAGAGCGACTACTGCGCCCGGGTCAAGGGCGCCACCGACGACAAGCCCGTGTACCTCACCACCGACGACCCGGACGACGAGCCGACCGTCCACGGAACGTCGGACGGCATCAAGGCGTGCGCCTGGCACTGCCTGACCTACTCCGCCACCCAGGCCCTCGCGGTCGGGGCCGGCGCCCGCGTCCTGGGCATCCGGCTGCACCCCGGCGCCGCCGCGGCCGCGCTCGCCCTGTCGGTCGTCACGCACTACGCCGCGGACCGCCGGGTGGAGGGAGGGCTGATGGAGACGCTCGCGGAGAAGACCGGCAAGGGCAACTTCTGGCGCCTCGCCTCGCACGGAATCAACGGCGCGTACTGCCTGGACAGCGCCTGGCACCACGGCTGGGAGACGGCCGCCGCGCTGGTCGCCACCATCGGGGCGAAGACCCGGTGACCGGACGCCCCCGCACCCGCCTGGACCGGGTGCGCGCCTCGCTCGGCATCGCCCAGCTCGCCCTCCAGCAGATCGAGGACGACCTGACCGCCGACGACCTCGACGCCCCCGAGCTCACCGCGATCCTGCGCGAGCTCCAGGAGGACATCGCCGTTCCCGGCGGCCTCTTCCCCACGCTCGCCCAGCTCGTCAGCACCGCCGCCCGCCGGTCGGAGCACTTCGAGCCCTACCGCGACGGCGTCGCCTCCCGCTCCCTGCACGAGGCCGCCGCCCTGATCACCGACAACGCCGGGCCGCGCATGACCTGGGCCGCCCGCGCCCTTGAACCGCAAGGAGACGACACGTGAGCCAGACCCAGCCGCACCTTCCGGAGAATGCGCTCGTGGTGCTGATCGGTGCCAGCGGCGCCGGGAAGAGCACCCTGGCCCGCACCTGGCCGGCCTCCCAGGTCCTCTCCCTCGACGCTCTGAGGGGAACGGTCGGCGACGACCCGGGCGACCAGGCCGCCACCGCCGACGCCGCCGAGGTCCTCAAGCTCATCCTGGAGCGCCGGATGGCCCGCCGCCTGAACACGGTCATCGACGCGACGAACGTGGAGGAGACCGTCAGGGCCGAGCTGGTGATGACGGCGAAGAAGTACGGCGTGCCGACGGCCGCGGTCGTCGTCTCCACGCCGCTGTCGCTGTGTCTCCAGCGCCAGCACCCGCGCCCGGCCAGCCGGCGCGTGCCCGACGACGTCGTCCGGCGCCAGCACGAGGCGATGGCCTTCTCCCACCAGAACCTCGCCCGGGAGGGCTTCACCCAGGTCCTCTTCGCCCACGACCTGAACCGGCTGGAGCCGTACCTGCGGCGCCTGAACGAGGCCCGCCAGGCCGACCTCGGCCTGGACGGCGGCGACGGCCTGGGCCACCTGCTCCTCGTACGCCGGTTCTTCGGCGAGGAGATCCTGCCGATGTGGCGGTGGCACGACGACTCCGACATCGCCGGCGGCGACCGCGTCGGCGAGATCCGCCTCGGCCAGCAGCACCTCACCCTCGCCCTGCGCCTGGACGTCGACGGCGAAGGCGACATCGGGTTCGACGTGCGCGTGCCGTGCCCATTCGACCCCGAGTGCAACGGCACCGCCTGGACGCCGGCCTACAGCGCCACCTGCCTGCACCGAGCGCTCACCGGCGGCCTGGACCACCGCGACGACATCGTCTGCGACGTCCATGGCGCCTACGACGACGTCGACCAGGAGGCCGACGACCACGCGGCTGGCATGGACGCCGACCCCTACGGCCGCGCCGACCTGGAAGAGCAGTACACCGCGGCGGTCCGCGAATGAGCCGCGCCGCCGACGGCCCGCACCCCCACCCGCTCACCCCGGCCGACCTTCCCGCCGGGGATGAGTGGGCGCACGGGTGCCCGGACTGTCACCTGCCGGTACAGGGCGGAAGCGCCGGGTACGCCGCGCACCGCCGCACCGTCCACAACCCCCGCCGCGACTACGGCGACCGCCGCACCCCCATCACGATCCAGCTCGACTTCTGACTCGACCGGAACGCCGAAGGAGATCCGCTCATGGCCATGTCCGCCACCGCGAAGGCGTACTACGACTCCCACTTCCAGGCCCTGCGCGAGCACGGCGCGATGAACGCCGCCCGCCTCTGGCCGCGCCAGGCCCTGCAGTACACCACCGTCAACGGAGCCCGCCTGCTGCCGTTCCCGTCGCGGATTCCCGCCCGGTCCGTGGCCCCGGCGGTCCGCTTGGCCCACAAGAAGCACCTGGTCCACGAGTACGACGTCGCCGCCCGCGACGGCGCCCCGCTGCACATCGTCTACATCCGCCACGCCCCCGGCACCTGGTCCGGCGGCGAGGACGTCATCGACGTCTACGAGGTCCACGCCGAGGAGCCGTCCGCGCCGTAGCGGGTGATGGCCTTCCGTGCCGCCCCGGCCCCGTTCGACGCAGGCCGGGGCGGTCGCGGTGGTCCCTCACCGCCGAGAAGAACGAAAGGAGATGGACGTCATGACCCTGCTCCCCCTCTACGAGGTCGACGTCCCGATAAGGAACACCGCCGGCCTGCGCGGTGTGCACGTCTTCACCGGCCACGCCGACAGCCGCAGCGCCGCCGTACGGATCGCCCACGAGGTCTACGACCAGGCCGCCGCCGCACGGCAGGCCGGCCTCGAGGTCTCCGGCAGCCGGCCGGACGGCTGGACGGCGCGCGGCTACCGGCCCGGCTGGGAGCTCGACTGGAAGGCGGCGACCGCCGGCCGCTGGAACGACCCGTACAGCTTCACCCGCGCCGACGACGGCGACTTCGAGCTGTAGATCCGCCCCGGGACAGGCACACCTCGGCGTCCAAACCAGTCCGCCTGCCCCGGGCCTTCCCACCCCGTACGAGACGAGAGGGAGAGATCCCAGTATGGACTCCGTCCTGCGCACACAGGCCCGAATCGGGCAGCGCGCACTCCTCCTGACGACCGCGGCCCTGCCGCTGACCGGCTGGGCGGTACACGCGGTCGCCCTGCACAAGCGGCTCGCCGCCACGCAGAAGGACCCGCTGACCGGGCTGCTGCGCCGCGACTCCTACACCGCCCGCGCCCGCCGGCTGCTGACCCGCCGCGACGACCTGGCCGTGGTCATGGTCGACCAGGACCACTTCAAGGCCGTGAACGACGACTTCGGGCACCCGGCCGGGGACGCCGTCCTGGCCGCGACCGCCGCCCGGCTCACCGCGTGGGCGGGCCCGCGCGCGTCCGTCGGCCGTCTGGGAGGCGATGAGTTCGCCGCCGTCGTCCAGGTGCCCCCCGCGCTTCTGGAGCAGCGCCTCGCGCAGATGGTCCGGATGCTGCACACGCCCGTCGTTCTGGACGACGGCCGCACCGTCGGCGTCGCCGCCTCGGTCGGCGCCGCAGCCACCGGTGCCCTCGGCACCCGCGACCTGACCGCGTTGCAGCGGACCGCCGACGCCGCCCTGTACGACGGCAAGCACACCGGCCGCCCGGTCCTCGCTACCGCCGAGCACGCCACGGTCCCCTCCCTCAACGGCCGGCGCCTCGGCCGCCCGGGCACGGCCACGTGGGGACGGGCGGCATGAGCGACTCGACTCTCCCCGCCGACCCGGGCACCTGGGTGCGGGGCATCACGATCCGCCAGCCCTGGGCCACCTGCGTCCTGGCCGGCAAGAACATCGAGAACAGGCCCGTGCCCTGGCCGTGGCGCGGCTGGGTGCTTATCCACGCCGGGAAGGCGAAGCCGGAGCCCGCGCTGCTGCGTGACCCGCTGGTCGCCACCGCGATCCGCGGCCGCGACCTGCACACCGGCGCCGTCATCGGCATCGCCCGACTGACCGACTGCCACCAGGACCCGGCCGGCACTGCTGGATCCCTGCACGCCGTGGTCGATCCCCGGGGCCTGGCACCTCGAGCTCGCGGACGTCCAGGAGCTCGCCCTGCCGGTCCCCGCGCCCGGACAGCTCGGCCCCTGGCGCCCGACACCGGACCTCCTGGAGCGCGTCCTCGACCAGCTCCCCGACTTCCGGCCATGACCACCCGCGGCACGACACCCCCACCGCCCGAGCCGACCGCCGCGCCGGTCCGACTTCTTGACTGGCGCGACGCCTCGCACTTCGCCCGGTCCGAGCGGTGCGTGCTGTGCCGCCAGTTCACCCCGCTGCGCTCCCACGACGGCGAGCCCGTGCACAAGACGTGCGCGGAGAGCTGGAACGCCGCCAACCCGGGCGCAGCCCGGTTCGTCTCCGATCCGCCCAAGAGCGGCAAGGGCAAGGACCACGCCTGAACTCCTCCCACTGGAGGCACCTGTGAGCGACACCGACCACTCCGTCGACCACACCCTGGCCTACCCCGAGCCGCCGGCCTCGCCGCTGTGGCACCGCGACGGCCCCCGGCCCAGCCGGCTCACCCCCGAGCAGCAGCGCCGCAACCGCGAGGTCCTCCTCCTCGCCCAGCGCCGCCCGCGCCCGACCACCACCGACACCGCCGCCGCGTAGGAGGCCGCCGTGTTCGACGACTTCACCGAGAGCGCCAAGGCCCAGTCCCTGGCCCTGAACGCCAACACCGCCGACGAACAGGGCGCAGCCGCCCGCACCGTCGCCCGCCGCGCCCACGACAAGGACGACCTGGCCCAGCTCCTGGACGTCCTCGGCCTCCCCGACGACCCCGACTCCCTCACCGACCTCTTCCCCCTCCTCCCGGAGACCGGAGACGCACCCATGACCACCAACCCCAGCCCCGCCACCGGTTCGACCCGCTCCGCGCACGAGGCCGTCGCCCTGTCGATGCACGCCAACGGCGCCAGCGAGCAGGACATCCGCGAGGCCACCGGCCTGACCGAGGCCGAGCTGAGCGACCTCATCGCCGACAAGGTCCTCGACCTCCCCCGCACGTCCATGACCCCCGTGATCGACGTGCCCGTCGTCCCGCTTCCGGGCTCCGACTCCCTCCAGAAGCTGATCGAGTGGGCGGCCGCGCACCCGGCCGCCTCGGTCCGCAAGAGCGCCGCCCGCATCACCACCGTCCTCACCGAGCTGTCCGCCCGCCGCGAGGGCGAGGCCGCGCAACGCGAGGCGGAGGCCCGCGTCGCCAAGGCCCGCCAGGCGCTGGAGAAGGCCGAGCAGGAGCTGCGCGCCGTGAAGTCCGGCACCCGCACCACCACGACGGCCGCCACCGCGCCCACCCCAATCCGCACCGGCACCAGCGGCACCTACAGCCGGGACGAGCTCGCCCGGATCCGGACCTGGGCGCGCGCCCACGGGCACCAGGTCGCCGACCGGGGTCTGCCGTCCAAGACGGTCCTGGACGAGTACGCCGCCGCCCACCCGGCCGCGCCGGCCCGGAAGGCGGGCTGACCCGTGACCGCGATACCCCTGGTCCTCGACGGCTACCTCGACGAGCTCCCCGTCCCCGGCGACGACGGCCTCACCGCGCGGTTCCGGGTGATCTCCTCGCCCACCGACGACGCCGCCGACGAGACCGTCTTCGCCTGCCGCACCGCCGACCCGCACCTCGCGCACGCGCTGCTCAACGTGATGCGGCCCGGCGACCTGCTGCGTGTCGGCGGACACCTCGTCCTGCCCGGCCCGCACACCGAGACCGGCCCGCGCCTCGACGTCGACGCCCTGGAGCTCCTGGCCCCCGCGCCCGCCCGGGACCTCGCCGAGATGACCCTCGACCGCTACGGCCCCTACCTCGTCGTCCTCGACCCCGAGAGCGACAGCGTGCCCGTCTTCACCGAGGCCGGCACCTGGGTCGGCATCGCCGAACACGCCGACGCCATCACCGACCTGATCCACACCCACGAGACCCGCACCCGGTCCACCCACGACCCCGACCAGAAAGACTGACAACGGCCGCCCCCCGAGAACATCCGCTACACCGCCGACAGACGGCCGCGTCCTGCTCATCAAACGCGCCTGGGAGCCCTACGAGGGCCACTGGGCGCTCCCCGGCGGGCACGTCGTCCGCGGGGAGACCGGCTTCCGGGCCGCCGTCCGCGAGCTGGAGGAAGAGACCGGCATCCGCGTGACCGAGGACGAGCTGCGCCTGGTCGGCGTCTGGATCCAGCCCGACCGCGACCCGTGCGGCCCCGCCGACATCCAGGCCGCCGCCGGAGACGACGCGCGCGACGCCCGCCGGCGGCCCCTGACCGAACTCCCCCGGCCGCTCGCCTTTGACCACGCCGGCATCTTCAACGCCGCCCTGCGCACTACCTGCTGACCCCACCGCACCACACCCCGCGCCCGGTGAGGCCGCCCAAGGCGGCCTCACCGGGCGCGCCCCCCGTTCCCGCCTTCGTCTTGAGCAGGAGACTCCCTTGCGCCCCATCCGTCTGATTTCGTTTGGTTACCTGCACCTGCCCACCGACCCGGACGGCTCCCCCGTTCCGCCCGCCGCCGACCGGATCGAGGATGTCCGCGATCGCCTCCGCGACCCAGCCGCCGCTCGTGGCATCCTCGACCTCGACGGCCTCGACACCCGTGTCCAGGACATCGTCCTCAACACCCCCGGCGCCCGCGAACTGCTCGCCAACCTCGCCGACTACGCCGACCTCCCCGCCGGCCCCCGGCGCATCGCTCTGGGCTGTGCGGGCGGGAAGCACAGGGCCGCCGGCCTCACCGAACTCCTTGCTCGGGAACTCCGTGCGCGCGGCCGCCAGGTCGACGTCCAACACCTCCACGTCCATCTCCCCCGCGTCCTCAAGGCCACCGACACCGGGGCGAGCGCATGACCACCACCGGCCTGTACGACCTCGTGACCAGCGCGGGCGACGACGGCACCATGCGCGCCGCGGAACGGATCTGGATCCCTGGCCGGGACCCGGCTGCCCTCGGCTTCACCCCGGTCCTCGGTGGCCTGCACATCACCGGCCGGCGCGCCCTGGACGCCGAACCCGGAGACCACCCCGCGCTCTTCGTCCTCCTCGGACACCACCGCTGGGCCACCGCTATCCACGCTGCCGCCCTCTACATGCAGCGTGTCCACACCTGGACCCGCTGGTGCTTCTACCCCAGCGACGACCCCGACGATGTCATCCCCCGCATCCCGCGAGCCCTCCACTGTCACGCGTCTTCTCACGCAGCCCGCACCCGGACCACGGCGGCGGATCCGAGCAGGACGACCCCTGGCCCATGACCTGGTCACCCAGCACCGAACCCGGAGCCGTCCCAATCACCGCTATGCGGCACCCGGCGGCCCCGGTGGCCGCCGTCAGCTCCCAACCCTGAGGAAGGCGTGCCTGCGGTCTGGGCGGCCTGATAGCCCAAAGCCCGGAGTCTCCGCGACCAACTGCGGAGGCGCCGGGCCTTTTCGCGTTTGCGGGGTGCTGCGCCTTAGCGCGTCAGGGCTTCCACTCGTTGTGGCGGCCATGGGGGTTATCACGGCGTGATAGCTCGCGGGGCTGAGTCGTGTCGGTATCAGCTCGCATTGTCCGGTGGCGCGCTGCAGTTCACGTGTCCTGGGTTATCACGCCGTGATAACCCAACCTGGCCGTTAGCTTCCTAACGCGTCGTTGGCTGAAGTTGATCTATCTCGTTAGTAGAGTGACGCCCATGACGTCACCTGACACCAGTGGCGACCGGGAGAAGGTCGTCACCAAGCTCCCTGCCGCCCTCCGGCAAGACCTCAAGGTCAGAGCCGCCCTGCACGGCCTGGACATGCAGAACGCAGTCGAATCGGGCATCACCGCCTGGTGCGGGCTGGGTTCGAACCCGGCTCCCGTCGACACATCAGGCGCCGAGTCCTACGCCACCTTCCTCCCCGCCGGCCTGTGGGACGGATTCCGAACCGACTGCAAGGCGCGCGGAGTCTCCCTCACCCAGGGCATCGCGCAAGCCGTCACCCTCTGGCTCGCCAACAACCCCGTCCCCGAGGTCAAGCGCCCCACGACCGTCCGACGCATGGTCGTCTGCAACCAGAAGGGCGGCGTCGGCAAGACCGCCATGACCGCAGGCCTTGGCGAAGCCCTCGCAGAAGACCCCGCCGCCCTCGTCCCGGTCCGTGTCTCCAAGCACTTCGCCGCTCTCCTCGAGGACGACGACCGCGCGGACGATCCACTCGCCCTGGAAGACCTCCCCGGCCTAGGGCACCGCGTCCTCCTGGTCGACTTCGACCCCCAGGGTCACCTCACCAAACAGCTCGGCCAGGAGCCGCTGCCCATGGGCGAGGACTCCCTCACCAACCACATGGCCGGCGAAGGCAAGGGCGAACTCGTCGACCTGATCGTCACCGTCGCCGAAGACCGCTTCGGTGACCGGCTGCACCTCCTGCCCGCCTGCACCGACGCCTTCCTCCTCGACGTCCGCCTCGCCTCCGTCCGAGCCCGCGAAGCCGCCCTCGAGCGCGCCCTCCGCACAGTCGAAGCCGACTACGACGTCATCCTCATCGACTGCCCCCCGAGCCTCGGCCTCAGCATGGACGCCGCCTCCTACTACGGACGCCGCCGCGACAACGAGGAAACCGGCAACAGCGGCGTCCTGATCATCGTCCAGGCCGAAGACAGCAGCGCCGACGCCTACGGCCTGCTCACCTCCCAGATCGAGGACATGCGCGGCGACCTCGCCCTCGACATCGACTACCTCGGCCTCGTCGTCAACCACTACGACGCCCGCCGCGGCTACATCGCCACCTCCTCCCTCCAGTCCTGGATGGACATAAAGGATCCCCGCGTCGTCGGAGTCATCGGGGACCTCAAGGAGCAGAAGGAAGCGGTCCGCGCCAAGCGCCCCCTCCTCGCCTACGCACCCCGGTGCGAGCAGTCCGTCGCCCTCCGAGCCCTCGCCCGGGAGATCAGCAAGTGAGCAAGGCCAAAAACCTCGGCGCAGGAGCATCCTTCGCGCAGGCCCGCCCCATCAGCGCCCGCCGCGCCGCAATCGGCGCCGCCACCGGCGCACCCACCGAAGGAGTCCCGGACCCGACCGAACTCCCGCTCAACCTCATCAGCCGGAACCCCGACAACCCCCGAGCCGAGCTCCGCGACCTCGAGGGCCTGGCCGACAGCATCCGCGAGATCGGCCTCGTCAACTCCATCACCATCGCCACCGTTGACGCCTACCTGGCCGAGAGGCCCGAGCGGGCCGGCGACCTGGATGAGGGAACCCAGTACGTCGTCGTCGACGGGCACCGCCGCCACGAAGCCGCGAGGATCGCCGGTAGGGAGACCATCCGGGTCAGCGTCAACAACAAGCTCGTCGCCACCGACGAAACCCTGCTCGAAGCCGCGTTCGTGGCCAACGTCCACCGCGACGACATGAACCCCATTGAACAGGCCAACGCCCTCAAGAGCCTCGTCAAGTTCTACGGCTCCCAGAACAAAGCGGCCAAGCGGCTGGGCATCGGCCAGTCCACCATCTCCTCCAAGCTGTCCATCCTCGACCTGGCCCCCGCCCTGCAGGCAGACCTAGTCGAGGGCCGCCGCACAGCCGAGCAGGTGCGCAACCTGTCGAAGCTGACCCACGCGCAACAGAAGGAGAAAGCTGACGAGCGCGCCAGGGCAAGCGAACAGCGAGCAGCTGCAAAGCGCGGGGTATCACGCCGTGATACCCCGGGTCCCGCCCAGAGCACCCTGGCCCCGGCGGAGGCCGCAGCGACAACGGCCGCAGGGACCGACCTATCACGCCGTGATAACCCCCAGACGCAACGGAACACCACAGGCTCGGCGCACGCGGAACAGGCAAACACCGTCGACGTCCCGGAACCACGATCCTCGTACCAAGGGACCGACCCTGCCCTCGAGCAGACCGACGACTCGCCTCTCTGGGCCGATGGCGGCTCCGCCATGGACCACGCGCTGGCCACGCTGAGCGAGATTGAACGCAGCCAATTCCTGCGCCGATACGTCGAGCGCGCTGGCACCCCTGCGGCGGTGGCGGCGGACTTCGTCCGTGGAATCAACGATGTGGCACGGCTGCAGCTCGCAGCCATCCTGGAGCAGGCCGCGCAGCGACTGAGGCACTCCAACTAGCCGATTGGGGCTGGTCCTCCTTGTGAGGGCCAGCCCTACCCTCAGATGGCGGGCAGGCCAGCACGGGCAACCCCAGACCACCGGTCCGACGGGGCTGGCCCCCGATGGTCGGCTGCAGCGGCTCGGGCAGTCAGCGTGAGGCGACACCCTTGAACCCTGGACCGAGCCCGCGCCGTTTGCCGGGTGACGCGCCGCCGGGCCGGGCGGTCAGGGCCGCGACCACCGACCGGGCCGCCTGCGGGGTGAGGCCGGCGCTCACCTGTCCCGAGGCCAGGACCCGCGCGTACGCACCTGCGCCGTGGGAGCAGAGGGCGTCACCGAGCGAGGCGGCAGCGGTCTCCGCTGGCCCGGCCCCCCAGCCATCATCGTCCCCGTGCCGCGCCTGCCGGGGGAGCGCGGCACTTCGCCCGAGAAGCACCGCCAGGACCTGCGCTTCGGGTGCGTCCAGCGTCACGGTGACCAGCGCGGCACCGAGCTGGTGGACACGGTGCCGGGTCAGGCCGCAGGCGGCGAGTGCCTGGCGCAGCGCCGCGCTCGTCCCGGCCGTCGCCCTGCCGCCGACGGATTCACTCGTCCCGGCCGCCGCCTGTTCAGCGCGCTCGATGACGGCGGCCGCGGCGATCGGCACGACGGAGAGGATCTCCGCGCACTCGGGATCGAGCTGGGCGAGCGCACCGGCCAGGATCTCCAGGGCAGCGGCCGCATCCTCCACCGCGTCCGCGCTCCACCGCGCCGGGTCGGCCGCGTCGGCCAGCGTGCACGCCGCGACGACGGCCTCCTCCGCCAGCGCCTCGACCCCGCCGGGCTTACCAGTCAGCTTCATGTCCCACCCAACGAGATGCAGCCGCGCAAGGTCGTGCGCGCTGATCACATGATGACGCCCTCGATCCACCCCATCGGCACAAGGCCGCGGGCACTCCGCCTTCCGACGCGGACGCGCCCCGGTGAGGCGCTACGGGCCGGTGAGGATGTCGTGGGTGCCGATGCGACGCCAGATCACGTGCGGGGTGTCAGGACGACGTGCTGGTCCGTATTGCCACGTGGCGCGTCCTGCGGGGCCGGCGCCCATGGACCAGGTGAGTTCGTAGATCCCGGTCGCCCGTTGAACACGCTTGATGCGGAGGCCGGCGCGGAAGCGTCCTCCGGCGCGCAGGTCCTCGACGAAGGCGGCCACGGTCTGACGGAACTTGCGGCGTTGTTCCGGGGCGAGGCGGTGAAGGTCGGCGGTGAAGCGCGGCAGGGTCTCGTACGTGGGCACGGCGAACTCCTCCAGGACGCACGAAGCCCCCGGCCGGGTCGGCCGGGGGCGGTGGTGGTTGGTCGTGTGATGGCCGTCGGTGACGCGGTGTGCTCAGCGGTGGTGGACGGTCAGGGTGGTGCGGTGGTGTGCGCTGGCTGTCGTTGGAGTGGTCTCGGGTCGGATGCTGGTGTGGGCGGGGCGAGCGATGGCGGAAGTCGGCTGTCGACGCGTTCAGCCCGGCCTGGACGAACAGATCGTGCAGACGGTTCTCGACGACTTCACCCGACCCGTCGGCCGGGGCCTGGCGGTGACCGCCGACCTGCGCGCCCTGTACCCGCGCGACACCGACGACCAGGCTGTGCTGCGCCCGCGACCCGCCGCCGGATGCTGCCCCTCTACGCGCGGGCCCGCCGGGCCGCCGGCGCGCTCTCCGCCCGGGTTCAGGCGGTGCGCCGCTCGGAGCGCTGGGCTCCCGTGCCCGTCCGCACGCCGTCGCCGTGCTCGGCGCCTCGAGGTCCGGCCCGCGGCTGTCGCGTACGGACCGGAAGTCCGGCCGCGACCGGGAGCAGCAGCAGGAGACCGATGTTGCCGCGCTGGAGCAGACCCGCTCCACGATCGAGGCCGTCGCCCTGATCGCCGTCAGCCTCCCGGACGGTGTCCGGGAGCGCGACGTCGCCCACCGCCTCCGGCCGCAGCCCGCCCCGGCGACGCCCGTACCGTCACACACTCCTCCGCCCGGCGTGCAGCCGGCGCCGGGGCGGACACCCTCTGGGGGACTCGCATGACCACCCCGGAGAACCCTCAGCTCCCGGGACTGGAGGAGGTCCTCGCCCGAGCCCTCGCAGCCAGTGAGGAGATAGCCGCCGCGCTCGAAGAAGCCTCGGGGTGGCAGCCGATCTGGAAGCGGCCCCGGACACCGAAGCCTAAGGCGGCCAAGAAGAAGGAACTGGAGGACCAGTGGGAGCGGATCCAGGACGCAGGGAAGCGCCGCCTGGCAGCCGGGGAGTCGCGCCGCCCTCGCTCCCGGCAGAGCCGGATTGGCAACGCGGCCGCGCCGCGATGCCCGCGCCCTGTCCCGGTCGCGGCACTCCAACGTCTGGCTACGGTGACGATGCCCGGCATCGCCCACCGAGTGGACCCCACCCGATGCCGGGCATTGCCACTGAGTGGGCTCCACCCGATGGGCTCCACTCTGGTGCCCCGGACGACGGTGGACTCCACCGTCGTGCGCACCGTGGTGGTGCGCCGCCGTACCCGGCACCGCACCACCACGACGATGCCCGGCACTCCCGCGCGCGCCGGTGCGCCGTACCCGATGCCCCGCACCGCACCGGTGCGCCCGCCGCCGGCGCCCCGTGGTCCGGGTGCGGCCGGGCGCACGTGCCCCCTTGTCGACCTCTGCCGCTCCCCCTTGTCGAGTTCTGCTACCGCGACGTTTCCCCTGGACAGAGCCGGTTTCGGCCCGCGATCAGGTCGCGGCCAAGGGGGTGTGTGATATAGGAGCCCGCCCGGTCGCGGCGCGCGCCCGGTGCGGTGCGGCGACGCGGCGCACCGCACCGCCGGACGACGGTGCGGTGCGCGATGGTGCGCGCCACGGTGGTGCGGTGGTGCGCCGGGGACGCGCGCCGGACCGCACCACCGCCGTTCCGAAGGTGCGCTCTACTCGGTGGTGCGGTGCGCCGGGTGCGCCTCCATCGCCTGCTGCATCCCCGCGGCCTCCAGCTGGCGCAGGACGCCGGCGACGCCGCGGCGGTCCTCGGTGAGGATGTTCGCGGTGAAGCGGCTGATGGCGTCGGCGGCGCCCGGCAGGCTGCTCAGGCACACGCCGTGGACCACGAGTTCCAGCAGCAGCCGTCCGAGCGCGGCGGCCAGGAAGGAGTGCGCGCACGGCTCCCCGTGGTAGTCGTCCACGGCGGTGACCGGGATGAAGACGCGCGCGGCGACGTCCACGAGCAGCCGGTGCAGCTGCTCCGGGCCCGTGTCGTCGGCGACGTCGCAGGCGGTGTCGAAGTCCCCAGCGACACGGGCCCGGAGGTAGGCGAAGGCGGCGGAGACGTCCTCCGGCTTCATCGGGACGAGCGGCGTGGTGATGGTCTCGGGCATAGGTTGCTCCTCGTGTACGGGCCGTCTCGTTGATGGGAGGGCCCCAGGACGTGATTGCTGGCGGGGAGATGAGCGCGGGCTCACCTGGTGCGCGCTACGGGGTGGTGGTGTCCACCGGGTAGGCCGCGGCCGATGCGGCCTGCGCGTCCAGGAGCAGCCGGCCCTTCGCGCACAACTCGTAGACGTCCAGCTCGTGGGCGATGTCGTAGTGCTCTTCGCACTCTTCGCAGCGGATCGCCGTGGCGAAGTCGATGACCGTCTGGGCGATGCCCGGGGCGGCGTCCGGTCCGGCCTGCTGCCAGCGGCGCAGGGCACGCAGGAAGACCTTGCCGAGCGCCTCCAGGGCGAAGGAGTCCCATGTCGGCGCGTCGTCGTCCGGGCCGGGCAGCGAGGTGCCCGCCTCGACGATCCCTTCGGCGATGCCGGTGAGGAAGGCCGGCATCCGCGGTTCGGCGGCGAGGAGGTCGCCGGCGGCCCGGGTGTCACCGGCCTGGACCGCCCGGAGGTAGTCGAAGGCACTCGTCACTGCTTCCCTGGTCAGCGGTTCGGACAATGCATCAGCGGGGTTCTGCGGCATGACAACTCCTCATCGACGGGCCGCCACGCTGATCGCGGCGGCCTCAACAGGAGCCTGGGGCCGCGACCCTGTGGACAGAGTCCGGGCGCTGATGGGGGAGAACTCTCCCCCCCTCGGGGTTGATCACGATGCGGTCACGACGGCAGGATTTCCGAGGTCGGCGTCACACGGAGCCCGAATTTCCTACCAGTACTAGGTGAATGGCGAGGTAGGTCTCGCCCCACCTTCAGGAGCATCCTGTGCCCGCAGACGACCCCCAGCAGCACCTTGACCAGCCCGGCGTAGCCCCCTCCGTGGACCCCTCCATCACCCCCTCCATGCCGCGCCGCCGGAAGTCGGGAGTTTCCGCAGGTCAGACCCGGCGAAAAGTGGGGCGTCGCAGCGCCGACATCCCTCATGTAGATGTAGCAAGGCGTCCCACTCACCGGAAGAACTCGACCGCGCCCCGACGCCGGGAGCTCCTGCAGGCGCTGGGGATCTTCCAGAGGGCTACGCCCGACCAGCTGTGGAAGCTGACCCGTCCCGGTAACCAGCACGACAGGCTCGTACGCGACAACCTCCTGGACCTGGAGGACCACCACCTGGTGAGGATCGAGACGGTGCGGAAGGACCAGCGGCAGGTGTGGGTGCTGACCAAGCGCGGACACGACGAGGCGAAGCAGCTGCTGGAGCCGAAGGGCATACGGGTCTCGGCACTGCGGGAGAAGAAGTACGACCCGGTCACGGGGAAGCTGCTCGGTGCCGGCTACGACGAGCACGCCGCGGCGGTCACCTCGACGGCCGCCGAACTCCACCGCGCAGGCATCGGCCACCGGCTCGGCTTCGCCACCGAGATCGGCCACCGGCTCGCCGACGGGTACGTGCAGCGGGTGGATCTGGTGGTGCGGGCGCCGGACGCCGGGGTGCCCGTGCTCCTGGTGGAGGTCGACCGCCGCTCCGAGGACGCACACGAGCTGGTGACCAAGCTGCGCCGGTACTGGGAGTGGGGACGGCTGCTGCCGAGGGACGCGGACAAGCGCACCGCGGACCTCGTCCGCTCCCGGCCGGACGCGATCGAGCACGTCGACCACGAGCAGCGGCTGTGGCGCCGCGTCTACCCGCCGACCGGCCGCGAGGGTCTGGTCCCGGTGGCGTTCGTGTTCGCGGACACCACCGAGGCTAAGGTCGCCAACACGGTCGCCGTGCTGGAGGAGGCCGGCCGCCGCTACTGGGCGCCGCGCCGGTACGACTCCCTCTACGAGAAGGCCATCACGGCGCTCGACTACCGCCAGGCGGTACCCGTCGTCGTCACCACCCTGGAACAGCTCCAGGAACACGGCGCTGACGCGAAGGCGTGGCGGCGCCTGGGACGGACCGGGGAGCAGACGCTGACGGACGCGCTGGACAACCCCGACGGCCACACCCTCTACCGCGCCCAGGAGGCCCGCGCCGACGCGGAGGACAAGCGGCGCCGGGCCGCGCTGCGGGAGGCGCAGCGTCCGGTGTGCAAGCGGTGCGGGCGGAAGTTCACCGACGAGCGCTGGGACGAGATCACTGTGCACCGGACCGCCGTCCGGGCTGGGAACAAGTCCGTGTGCGGTCCGTGCCGCGACGACGACGTCGCCCGCCAGGAGGCCGCCGCCGAAGCCGCCCGCCGCCAGGTCGCCACTCCGCCGGAGCAGGAGGACGAGCCCGTGCCGGGCCGGGGCCGCAGCTGGCTCCGCCGGCGGCCCTGACGAGGCCCTTCGCACCCAAGGTGGCTGATCGATGACCGGGCACCTCCCAGGCTGGGAGGTGCCTGGACCAGTCACGGCTGAGGTGCTGGTTGACCGATCGCGGGAGGCGGATCGGTGACGACTGGTCTGCCAACCGGTCACGGGAACTGCTGGGCAAGCCCTCGGCACGGAGGGCTTGCCTCACCCAGCCCGATGACATCGCCTTCACCGCGCGAGTAGAGCTGTCCGGCGGGTCTACGAACTGGGCGCCGCCGCGCTGGGCGCCGCGCTGGAGATCCTGCTCGGCAAGCGCCACCAGCTCGCCCTCCACACGGGCCACGTCGATGGCCTCACCCAACTCCTGCGCGACGCCGTCAACACCATCGACGCGCACAGCACGCCCGACGGAGGGATGTGCTTCCACTGTCACGGCACTGGGCGTGCTCATCCCTTGTGGGCGCGCCGGCGGCCGGGCAAGCCTGAGCGCCTGGGCAAGCCCAAGGCGACCCTGGGCAAGCCTTCCGCGAGGACGGCTTGCCCAGGGGCTTGTGGCTATGGGGCTTCCCATCCCGGGCGCAGAATGTTGGCGTAGATCCGGGCCCGGACCCCGGGCTCGCCAGGGTCCCGGCGCATCGGGCTGATGCCGGAGGTCGCCCAGCGCTCTTCTAGCGCGGTCATGACGGCCCGGACGGTGTCCTCGTCCCCGCCGGTGATGTCGAGTACGACCAGGCCAGGCTCCGCGATGTGCTCTTCGTCGATCGGCTTCATCCCCTTGTCGACGACAGCGTGGTGGGGGTCGGTTCGCCAGCCGCGATGGGTTCACCCGTGCGTGTACGAACCAGAGGAACATCGCCCGGCTGGGCGGACCGCTTGTACGACGGCTTCGCTCGATGTCCCGCCCGAGCGGTTTAACGGAGCCGGTGCTGCCGCAGGGATGAGGGGACTTACCTCCCCCGCGTCCGCGTGGGGCTCTCGTGTCGCAAAGGAGAATCCACCTTGGGTGACTTCCGGCCGGTGGCCAACGGGCTTCGTACCGATCATCCCGTTCCGGGCCTGCCGTTCATCAACGACGAACGGCTGCCGCTCGACAACCCGGACGCGATTGAGCGCATCGGCCGGGACCAGGGCGAGGGGCTGTGGGGCCGCACCGACCCGTTACCGGGAGGCGGCTGGGTGGCCTTCACCACCGAGCCGAAGAACCGCGCGTACGCGTGGGCCGTCCACTACCGCCCCGAGCACGGCCGCACCGTCGTGCTGGTCACCGACCGCAGCTGGAGCGGACTCCACCACGACTGGGTCTACGGCCACACCGGCTTCCTCTACCGGCACGGCGGCTACTGGTGGGACGGCACCACCTGGCACCGTCCCGGCGTGGTCTTCGACGGGGCCTACGAACGCTACGAGGCGCGCCCCGTGAAGGACGCGCTCACCGTCACGGCCGCGGACCTTCTGGTCCACTCCGCCGACCCCGGCAAGGCGACCATCGCCACCATCGCCGCCTTCACCGCGCACAAGACGGCCCTGCCCAACTGGCGCGACCACCTGGCGCTGTGGGCAGAGCACCGACGGCACCTGCCGGACGCCAGGCCGCTGGACGAGTGCGTCGTCGGCCCTGAAGGCTCCCGAGCTGGAACCGGGCCGCCTGGTGGACCGCGCCGGGCTGGCGAGGATCGCGAACATCGCCGAGGACGACCTCCCGCACGCGCAGTACGAAGACCACAAGATGCCCAAACCGCAGGCCCACGACGCAGACGGACCTCTGTGGTCGCGGCCCGTGGCCCGGGACTGGGCGGAACAACACCACCGTGCCCACGGTCCCGGCGCCCTCCTCTCCTCCATCACCTCTTTCGGCACCCCGCAGCCCCAAGGGCTCGTCGCCGACCACAACCGCCTCACCAAGGTCATCCAAGGAGACGGGAAGCAGACCGAGGAGGCAGCCAAGACTCTCGCCTGGTGGTCCGCCGTCTCCCTCACGAGCGGAACCGAAAGCCTTATCCCCATGTCGGCGCTGCGCACGACGCTGATCGAAGCCGTGCTCTCCCACCTGGCCCAAGAAGTCCGGAAAGGGAGGAAAGGATTCTGGCTCGGCACCCTCCGCCCCGACGTGGTCCAGGTCTTTGACTGGTACGTCCAGCGAAAGCCAGACCACACCGCCAACCTCCTGAGCGAGATCTGCCTGGACGCCCGCACACGGCTGAACATGGACCCAGCAACGGTCGGGAAGATCATCCGCCGATCCCTCCACCTCGACAGCAAGCTCGGCGAGAAGACCATCGACGCACTCCTCGACATGGCCCTGCCGCCCTCCGCGAAACTCTCCGAGAGCTAGCCAGGAGGAACGCCCGCCAGCGCGCCGCCCCCGGTGCGGCGGCGGATGCTCCCGATGCTGAAACTGGCGTCCGGGCGAGCCCGAATGCCTGGGCAAGCCACCCGCGAGGGCGGCTTGCCCAGGCCAGCGGCCTAACTACGCCATCGCGGCGGCCACGGCCTCCAGGACGACGAGCTGCTCCGGGTCGACGGGGACGCCGTCGGCCTGGCGCAACGAGCGGAGAGTGCTGCCGTCGGCGCACAGCCTGCACAGCCCGGCCAGGGGAACGGCCCGGCCCCGATGAGGGTGTGCGAGGAGGAGCTCTCGTAGACGGGCCGGTAGCAGCCGGGGCACGGCAGGCAGTCGTCGACGCCGTCTCCGGCCGGCGCGTCCGGGCCGAGCTGCGGCACGATCCGCAGGAGGTTCTCCCCGGCCTCGGCCCACAACCCCATCGGCCGCTCCGCAGACCGCTCGAAGACCACGTCGTCGCCGTCGGGGCCTTCGCTGGTGCGGACCCGGGCCAGAGTGCCGACGCCCTCGGCGGGGTAGTTCGGGAGGAACGCCAGGACGGTCTTGGCGCCGGGCTCCTCGCTCACGCTGTAGATGTGCCCGCGCCCGGCCTTCATGGCCGTGCCCATCTCGTTCAGGCCCTGGCCGCCGTCATCGTTGCGCAGGCGCAGCTGCCACGAGGCCCGGGCCCCGTCGATCTCGGCGGGGGAGGAGGTGATCAGGACGCCGTTGCCGGACCGGCGGACATCCAGGTGCTGCATCCCGCGGACGGAGTGGAACGCGGTGCCGAACCACTCCGTCGGCTGCTCGCCCTCACCGCGCGGCGCGCGCGGCTTGTGCAACTTGTGTCGTCCCATGCCCTGCCTCGCAGACGTGATCCGTGCACGGGCCGATCGGTCCGCCGAACCCACAACCGCTGCCCGGCGGCCCAGGCACGCCACAGGCCCTGGCCTCCACCCATTCAGCGCACCCGGGCAAGCCTCCCCGGCCGGGAGGGTTGGCGGGCGCATCCCGACCGGCAGCAGGGTTGCACCGGAAGGGGGCTGGAGGGTTGTCTGCACGGGTGCACTAGACGGGGGACCGCAGGTGTGACCGTAAGTGGGACCCCCCGAATCTGGTGATCATGCATTCGGGCAGGTCAGAGCCCGTGGGCAAGCCCCCTTCGGAAAACGACACCTCTTACCTCGCGATAGCCGAGGGGGGGAGGTCTATCCGTATCCCGGGGGCCAGCGGCGCCGCAGGGGTACAAGTACCGGTATGGCTCGTGAACGGATCCGGTGGCCCCTCGTCGTGGAACGGGCGCGGGAGATCGTGGACGGGTACGCGCCGCTGAAGGTCACGTTGCGGCAGGTCATGTACCGGCTCGCGGCCGAGGGCGTACTGCCGCACACGCCGCCGATGTACCGCCGGCTGTCCTCGCAGCTGGCCCAGGCCCGCCGCGAGAGCCGCTTCCCCGACCTGATCGACACCGTCCGCGAAGTCCACGTCCCGCCGGCCTGGCCGGACGCGGACGCCTTCGTCGCCGAGATGCCCGACTGGTTCCGCCTGGACCGCACGGCGGGCCAGGAGCACGCCCTGTACGTCGCGGCGGAGAAGGACACTCTGCGGCAGCAGCTGACCGGCTGGCTCGAGTTCGCGGGCATCCCCGTGCTCGTGGTGCGCGGCTTCAGCTCCCAGTCCTACGCCGACGTCGTCCGCGACCGCGTCGCCCACGAACAACGCGGAGCCCGGCTACTCGTGGTCGGCGACTTCGACTGCTCCGGCGAGGACATCGAGCGCGACTGGGTGCAGAGGACGGGCTGCTGGGACTCGGTGACCCGGGTGCTGCTCACCTACGAGCAGGTGCGCGCGTACGGGCTCCCGGCGACCGAGGGCAAACGCGGCGACCCGAGATGGCCGGCCTTCGCCCGCCGCTACAGCTTCGACATCGAGCGCCCGGTCCAGTGGGAAGTGGAAGCGCTGGAGCCGGACGAACTCCAGCGCCTGGTCCTCGCCGCCGTCGACCCGTACATCGACCGCGACGTCCTCGCGCAGCAGATCGCCCGCGAGGAACAGCAGCGCCGCGCCCTAGAGGGGTTCGCCGGTCGGTGGGGTACGCGGAATGAGGAGCCGTAGGCCGGGCCTGTGCGGCTACGGCTCGGAGGGTTAGCGACGCCGGACGGTGCCGAGGACGAGGACGTAGGGGATCACGCAGAAGGCGCCGAGGTTGGTGGCGACGATCAGGGTGAGGAACAGCCAGTAGGAGAAGCCGTGGCCGTTGGAGGAGGCGAGGAGCCACCCGTAGGTGAGGGCGGTGAGGATGCCGGTGAGGGCCAGTCCGGCTGCCCAGCCCGTCTTGCTCAGCCCGAAGCCGAGGCCGATGTAGGCCCAGAACAGGGCGGGGCCGGCGACGGCCGCGATGGCCAGGA
This sequence comes from Streptomyces sp. NPDC042100, assembly GCF_055582325.1. Lineage (NCBI taxonomy): Bacteria > Bacillati > Actinomycetota > Actinomycetes > Kitasatosporales > Streptomycetaceae > Streptomyces > Streptomyces sp. NPDC042100. The sequence continues at coordinate 8,277 of NZ_JBVJDK010000023.1, read as the reverse complement.
ACACCGGGAAGTCGATGTCCCGGCCGCTCATGTAGTCCGTGAGCTCAGGCACCGAGATGAAGGTCATTAAGCCGATGTAGGCGACGGAGATGACGACGAAGACGGTGGTGAGCACGCGGGCGGCGCGGGTAATGGGAGGAGTGTTCGCGGCGTCGGTCATAAGGCAGTGGGCTCCTTCTCCTACAGCGGGCAGGGCAGTCGGCCCCGCTCCGGTATAGCCGACGGGGACCACAGGGGTGCGTGCTTCCCGGCAAGGCTCCCCGGGGCTGGCGACGAACAAGCCACTCGAAGCGGTGACGCGGCACCGGCGACTGCAACGCACCTGCTCGAACGCGCAACACCGGCTCTGCAACACGTGAGCACGTTGCACCTCTGACCTGGAAGAACACCGGTCGAAGGCCGGTCTGGGGGCCGCGTTGCAGCTCTGTGTTGCACCACCGTCCGGTGCCGGGGGCAAGGCGAAGGCCCCGGGGGTCACGACGCCCCGGGGCCTCCACTTCGCTGACCTCCCCGCTCAACGACGAGCCAGGGAACCTGTCACGCCCACTCCACTCCCGACTTCGCGAGGGCGCCGAGCTTGTCGCGCCGGGACTTGGTTCGAGACCCACACCCCCAGCTGCACCACCACCGGCTCCGCCTCGCCTCGACTGCGACATCCTGCCCGTGGGCGCGGCACCGGCTGGTCCGCGCCTTCCCGCTCCACCCACTGCGCAAGGGTCGTCAGTCCCCGCTGGAGCGCCTGCTGCGCCGTGCTCGACCCCGTTGCGTACGGCTGGCCGCCTGGGCTGGGAGTGATCGACCATCAACTCCAAGGGATGAGGCTGCCCGGGCGCCTTCCTGACGGACCATGCGGGGTGATATCACTACCGTGAGTGATCTTGCGTGGCGGTGGGGCCGGGGGTGGGCTGTGGCAGGGAGGCTTGAGCCGGGGAGAGATGGCGCCCGGCCGGTGTTCGAGGGGTTTCCGGAGCCCAAGTCACCGGAGGTCGTCGTGGTGGCCCCGCCGACCCAGAGCGCTCCCTTGCCCACGCCTCAGGTGTACCTGAAGTACATCTACGACGAGGACGACTGGGAGGACTTCACCGTCGAGTGGGTCCGCCAGTTCGGTACGTGGTCTGGGCGCCCCTACGCCCGGGTGCAGCGGATGGGTGGGGCCGGCGATCGTGGAGCGGACGTCGCAGCCTGCCTCTCCGTGCAGGGCACCGCGGGCGAGTGGCACTGCTATCAGTGCAAGCACTACCTCAAGCCGCTCGGGCAGGCGGACGCCTTCCCGGAGATGGTCAAAATCTTCGTCGCGAAGATCCTCGGCACGTACGAGCTGCCCACGCGCTACATCTTTGTCGCCCCCAAGATCGGCACAGGACTCGAACGGCTCCTGCTCAACCCACCCCAGCTGAAAGACGAGTTCTTCGCGGCATGGGACGACAAGGAGTCCAAGCTCGGGATCAAGCCCAAGCTCAGCCCCGAGATGCGTACAGCTGTGGGTGCGTTGGCGCGCAAGACGGACTTCTCGATGTTCGAAGCCGGGGACCTAGACGAGATTCTCGAACTGCATGCCGCGACCCCCCACCACGTAAGACGCTTCCCGAAACAGCTCAAGGAGCGCCCCGCCGCCGACCCGGCCCCAACCGACCAGGCACCCCACGAGGCCGTCTACGTCCGCAAGCTGCTGGACGCCTACAACGCGAAACACGGCATCGCCCTGGAAACGCTGCAAGAGGCCCGCGACCATGCGAAGGTCAGCGGCCACCTCTTCCGCCAGCGTGCCGCCTTCTTCCACGCCGAGTCGCTGTGGCGTTTCGCGCAGGAGAGCGTCCCGGAAGCGACCTACACCGCGATCGAGACCGACCTGTACGACGCCGTGATCGAGATCGAAGACCGAGACCACGCCAGCGGCTACGCACGGCTCGAAGCCGTGCTCGACGCGGCCGTCGCCCACCAGCCGAACCCGGCGAACATCCTCGCTCCCGTGGTGAAGGTCATCGACCTCAAGGGCATGTGTCATCGCCTGGCCAACGCCGACCGGCTGACCTGGTGCAAAGAGGAGACCCCGTGACCGCTCTCAACAGCCCCGTGGAGGCCGGGATGCGTGCTCTGGTCCTCCTGTCAGAGACCTTCCCCCGCCGCCTGGACGTCGCCCAGCTCGTCTACCTGGACCATGCCATGCTCCACAGCGGCGACCTCGACCACGGCCCCGCCAGCCTCCACCCCGACCTGCCCGCCAGCCCCGGCGAGCTCGGCCTGCGCCGGCGCCTCATCGAGCAGGGCCTCATGGTCCTGCTGCGCGCCGGCCTCGCCGACATGACGACCACCGACCACGGCTTCATGTACGGGGCCACGGACGAGGCAGCGAGCTTCCTCAGTGCTCTGGAAGCCCCCTACGTTGGCCAGCTCATCGAACGGGCCGACTGGCTCACCAGCACCTACATGCATGAGGGAACGGACGTCCGCGAGGGCATGAAGCAGATCACCCAGCGCTGGTCTGACCGTATTCACGTGAGCCCCGGCGACCTGGGAGAGGACGTCCTGTGATCAGACTGACGCTCGTACACCTGACCTTCCTCGGCATGGGAAAGTCCCCGGCGGCGGTCGAATTCAGTCCCGGCCTGACGGTCATCTACGGAGCCTCTGACACCGGCAAGTCCTACGTCGAAGAGGCCGTGGACTACATGCTGGGCGCCAAAGAGCTCAAGTCGATCCCGGAGGACGACGGCTACACCCGCATCCTTCTGGGCCTGCGGGTGAGCGACGGACGCAGCCTCACCCTGTCCCGCGCCATCGGCGGCGACACCATCGAAGTGTTCGACCACGATCTCCGAGAGATGCCGTCGGAGCCGGCGGCCGAGACTCTCAAGTTCAAGCACAATGCCAAGTCGAAGAAGAACATCTCCCGCTACCTGCTGACCGTCCTGGGGATCGACGGCCAGCGGATCCTCCAGAGCGGCCGCGGCAACGTGCTGCCGCTGAACTTTCGGGACCTTGCGCGCCTGGCCGTCGTCAACGACACACGCATGGCAGACCAGCACTCTCCGGTACTCGGCACCCGGAATCCCCTGAACGAGACCAGGGAGAAGTCGGTCTTCAAGCTCCTCCTCAGCGGAGAGGAAGAGCCGGAACGTCCTGCGGCGCCCAGCAATCTGGAGAAGCAGTTCGGCAAGGGGAAGATCGCGGTCATCGACCACCTGATCGACGAGAACCGCGGGAAGCTCACGATGGAGGTGAACCAGTCGCAGCTGCGGGGGCAACTCGACCGACTGCAGGCGGCCCTCGGCGAGGTGACCTCCGCCGCCGTCGAACTTGCTGAAGTCCGCACCAGCCTTCTCCGTGACCGCCGGAGCCTGGAAGAGATCAACCTCGCGGCCCAGCAGCGCGGCGACGAGGTTCAGCAGCTGCTGGCACGATTCGCTCTGCTGAAAGAGCAGTACGAGTCCGACTTGGCCCGGCTCCAGATGGTTGGTGAAGCCGGAACCCTCTTGGGCTACTTCCAGACCGGGACTTGCGTCTTCTGCGGCGCCGAGCCCCAGCACCAGCACCCGGAGCACCACGTCGCCGAGAGCACCCAGCTGGCAGCGTCTGTATCTGCGGAGACGCGTAAGACAACGGACCTGCTCAGCGACCTGCTCCTCATGATCGAGGACTTGGAAGAGCAGGCAGCGGACATAGAGTCGGCCCGCGCTGCCCGAGACGAAGAGCTCACGCACAACGCTGCGGAGCTCCGCGCACTCGATCAACGGATGCAACCGGTCGACACGGACGCCACCGAACTTCTGAACGCCCGCTCCCGGGTCGAAAACCAGCTGGCCCTGCATGCTCAGATCGAGCAGCTCGAAGACCTCAAGGCATCGCTGTCCACCGTGGCTCCTGCTCCGCCAGCAGCTCGTCCCGACGGCATCCCCGCCGCCGACGTCGCCGACTTCGAGCGCATGATTCATGAGACCTTGGAAGCCTGGCATGTGCCGGGGAGCAACCAAGTCCGCTACGACCCGACGACTGCCGAGCTCTCCGTTGACGGACAACCGCGAAAGAGCCGCGGCAGGGGCATGCGGTCCATCCTCCACGCCGCCTTCGCCGTATCACTCGCGCGCCGGAACACAGCCCGCGACCTGATCCACCCGGGCTTCGTCGTGCTCGACACTCCGGTCCTCACCTACCGCCGGCCCGAAGACCCGCACGAAGACCGCCCCGAGCTGATGACCGCCGACGTCGCCGAGAACTTCTACCGCGACCTCCTGGAGAACCCCCCGGGCCAGGTCATCGTGATCGAGAACCCGACACCGCCAGCGAGCATCAGAGGGCGTGCCACCGTCCACGCATTCAGCGTGGACGGCTCGGAACGCCAAGGATTCTTCCCACCCCGAGACAGGCAGTGAGCACCAGCCGCCCACCACGGACAGCCGGACGTGCCTTGGTCAAGCCCAGTCCACCCCCAGCTCCTCGATGGCGGCGAGCTGGTCGGCGGTGAGCTTGTCGCGTCGGCTCTTGGTGTTCGAGACCCACACGCCCAGCTTCACCACCACCGGCTCGGCCTCGCCCTCGACCGCGATCTCCTCGCCGTGGGCCCTGGGGACCGGCCGGTGGGCGCCTTCCCGCTCGACCCACTGTGCCAGGGCCGTCAGGCCCCGCTGGAACGCCTGCTGCGCCTTGCTCGGCCCCTTCGTTCCACGAGCGGCCGCCGGGGCAGGAGGCGGCGCCTGGGCGGGTTCCACGCCCAGCTCGGTCAGCCGTGACTGCTGCTCGGGCAGCAGCCGCGCCCAGGTAGCCGGCTGCTTCTGCTGCTGGAGCCACCGGCCGATGTCGTCGCCGTCCCACAGCACGCCGGGCGCGATGTCGGGCAGCTGTCCGTCCGCGTCGACCAGGTCCGCCAGGACGCGGCAGTGCCGCTGCCAGTCCAAGGGCCAGGGGCAGTTCCAGTCCTTGTCGATCGCGGCGAGCTGCGCGGCCCGGGTCGTGGCGCTGTCCTCGTCCTTCCCGAGCCCGTTCTTCGCGCCCTTCCTGCGGAGGTTGGCCATGTACTGCCCGACGGGCACCATCTCGTCGTCCTCGCCCCAAACGGCGTCCTGTCGGGGCGCGAGGTGGCCGGTGGCCTTCCGGTAGGACCGGAGCACGGCGAGCTTTTTCTCCCACGCCTCCTCGCCGGGCTCCCAGACCATCCCGGCCTCCGGGGCGTCCAGCAGCTCCTTGCGCCGGTCCTCGAGCTCCCCGGTGCGCAGGGCCTTGCGCTGCTGGTGCACCCACCGCCCGAGCGGGAACGCCTTGGTGACGCCGACCTCGACCTCCACGTCGTATGGGACGGCATGCAGGCCGGCGATCTCGTTCTCGGCCCGCCAGCGCAGCAGGGCCTGGTAGCCCTCCAGCCACACCAGCGACTCCGGCCGGTAGACCCGGGTGCGCAAGAACGCGGCGATGGTGGCGGCGTCCCGAGGGCTGGAGAAGTGCAGCAGGGCAGACTCGGCCGCCGCGTCGGTGTCGTCCTCCTCCTGGTCCTCGCCGTCCACGCCGCCCCCGACGATTCGCCCGTCCTCGTCGCGCCGGAGGTGGGTCTTGCGCTTGCCGCTGGTGAGGGCGCGGGAAGCGAGCTGCTCGACGAGGCGGTCGTCATGAGAGCGCAGGCCCTGCAATACGGCTACAAGAGGGCGGAAGCTCGCGGAGGCCACCATGTCGGTCGGGTCCTCGTTCGGCTCCAGGAAGATGGGCACGATGATCCGGGCGATCTTCGTGGAGCCGTCGCGGTTGAGGCGGAGGGCCCGGCCGATGTTCTGGACGATTTCGACCTGCGAGCCGCGGGTGTCGGCGAAGCAGATCGCCTCCACCCCGCGCTCGCCGGTGATGTCGACGCCCTCCCCGAGTACGCGCACGGATGCGAGGAACGCCCGGTGCACGCGCCGGTTGGCCGCGTCGATGCCGTTGGCGAACTGTCGCAGGACCTCGCGCCGCTCGGTGACGAGGTGGTCCCCGCACAGCCACGCCGACCACACCCGGTCGGGGGGTACGTGGCGGCCGGCCTCCAGCTCGTAGAACTCCGCGTCGATCGACGACTTCGGCAGCCGGTCCGCGGCGGCCAGGTCCTCGTCGGAGGCATCGTTGACGTACAGCTCGGCAGCGGTCTCCGGCAGCTTGTCCGCGAAGGCCGCGGCTTCCTCCACCTTCTGGTGGAACGTCATGACCGTGCGGAGGTTGTACGCGGCGGCGTGCTCCATGAGCGCGGTCTGCAGGAGCGCGAGGCGTCGGCCGCGCCGGGCTGCCTCGGTCTCGCCGAGAACGGGGGAGGGGTCGCGGATCTCCAGGACGTCGATCTCGAACCCGGCGAGGATCTCCCGCTCGATCGCCTCGCTCAGCCCGAGCTCCGCGAGCCAGGCCCCGTACGTGCCGTCGGGGTCGTCGGCCATGCTCGCGATCTCCGCCTCTTGGCCGCCGGCCTTCTGCGGACTGGCCGCGGCGAGGATGCGTGGGGTCGCTGTCAGGTAGAGCCGGAAGTCCGCCGGGATCCGGGCGTTGTCGTGGATCGCGGCCCACGGCCGTCCGAGGTCGCCGGCGGTGCCGTGCGCTTCGTCGACGATGGCGAGGTCGAACGGTGCCATCTGCTGGCCGTAGAGCCGCTCCCCGCCCGCCAGAGCGGCCTCCAGCGGGCCGCGGACCTTCCGCTGGCCTTCGGGTGCGTCGATGTCCTCGCGGTCCACCAGGGAGGCGTACGTGGCGAACACGACCACCGGCCCGGACGCCGCCCACAGGGCGAGCTGGATCGGGTTCGTGGTGGTGCGCACCCCCAGCTCGTTCAGGACCGGGTCGTTCTCCAGCGAGCAGACCGCGATCATCGGTGCCCGGTGACCGACCAGACGCCACGCCTGGGCGGTCTGGGCGAGGAGGTCCAGGGTGGGGACGGTGACGAGGATCCGGCCGTCCGCGAAGGACTCCAGCGCGCTCGCGGCGGCCGTGATCGTCTTGCCCGAGCCGGTCGCTGACACGATGGTGCCCCGGGCCCCCTGCGGGGGCACAGATGACCTTGCAGGGAATCCGACCCACTTACGAAACGCGGACCGCTGGTCTACCTGGTGTTCCTTGAGCTGAATCGCTGACATTTCCGTGCCTCCCCGAGCGCTGAATTCTGGTGGTGTTTCAGAGGGCCGCGTGCGGAATGCAGGCCGCGCCCAGGTCGTTCCAGATCGAGCTGTCCGCCTTGTGCCAGCCGCCCGGCTCTCCGCCCTTGAAGGGCGGCTTGTCGTCCGGGTCGTAGTGCCCGGCATCGAGCGTGCAGACGATGGAGTCCCCGTCGCCGTTCACCGTCCGAGCCGTGCACAGACCGCCGGCCTCGCCCAGGGCCTCCAGCACCCGGCGCCTGGCCGTGGTGTGCGGGTGGGGGCCCGGCAGGATGCTCGTCCGGACGAACTGCTCCAGCCGCACCAGGTCCGCCCGCTCGCGCTGCCTCACGGCCGCGATGTGTACGGCCAGTTCAGCGGCCCCGGCCGACCGGCCTCCGTGCCGGGACCAGTCCCGGTCAGCGATGCCCACCAGGGCCTCGCTGACGGTCCTCACCCCGGCGTCCCAGCCGTCCTCGAACTCCGGGCCACGAGGGCGCGGCGCCATGCCGTCCAGCTCGACGACCTCGCTCTGCGCCCCCGCGACCGCACCGGCCTCCAGGGCGGCCACCAGGTCGTCCGCCTCGCTCGCGGGCACGCCCTGCGCCTGGAGGAGCGCGAACACGCGCAGCCGGGCGTTGGTGCCCGCCGTCTGGTACTGGGTGACCCGGTGTAAAGAATCGCTGCTCAGAGCGGGATCAAGTCCGGTAGATTTCTGCTGTCCGGTCATCTGCGGCCGTTCCTCTCGAAAATCGGGGAGGGTTTCCGGTGGTTGGGGGATGTCTCGTGTTTCCGCCAACGGTACATGCTGCATCAACCCGATGCACCCGCTACACTAGAACCCGACACGAACGAGCGACCCCCACCCCTCCCTAGCCAGCCAGGCCCACGCAGTGGGCCCCAAGGTTCTGGAGGCGCAGCCGGAAGGACCGTCAGGCGGGGGAGCGCAGCGGACCCGCCCGGGAGGGCGCAGCCCTCCCCCACTTCCCATCAACTCCCCTACAGAAGGCCCCATCAGCCGCACCGCCAGACCCCCATCACCCCCGGCCGCGCACCGCGCGGCCTGCCGGGCGCGCAGCGGCCGGCCCCACTGGCTCCCGGAGCGCAGCGCAGGGAGCCGCCCACGCTTCGCGTGGGCGCGGGGAGCACAGCGACCCGCTCCCCTTGCACATCGCGCAGCGATGTGGTACCCGCTCCGGGGGGG
>NZ_JBVJDK010000022.1:0-90609 GCF_055582325.1 Streptomyces sp. NPDC042100 | reverse complement strand
ACGGCAAGGTCGAACGCTTCAACCGCACCCTGCTCGACGAATGGGCCTACATCCGGCCCTACACCTCAAACACCGAGCGGACCCAAGCCCTGGCAGACTTCCTCCACACCTACAACCACCACCGCAGCCACACTGCTCTCAACGGACACCCGCCCATCAGCCGTGTCAACAACCCTCCGGGTCAATACACCTAGCCCGCTGCCCCGAACTGGACACGGCCGTCGGGCACGTCCGGGATTGTGGCGAGATACTCAGCGGCCGTCTCGGTAGCACGCTCCCCTGCCTGGATCGACGCAGTCGATGGCAGCCAGTTGCCCGGGCTCACCGGCTTCGCCCTTCACCTGCTCCAGGACCTCGAAGCCGTGACGGCCGGGCTCACCCTGGACTGGAGTTCCGGCAGCATCGAGGGCGCCGTGAACCGCATCAAGAAGATCAAGCGCCAGCTCTACGGCCGAGCCGGATTCGAACTGCTCCGCAAGATGATCCTGCTGCAGTAACGCCTTGCAGAACAGGGAGAGTAAGTAGCTACGTCACGCTTTGGCGCCGGTCATGCCGCTGGTGACGACAATCGTGGCCACATCGCCGTTCTTGTTCCGCCCCAACCAGACGACACCACCCGACTGCGCCGTGAACGTGACGAGATCAGCTTGTTGCGACTCGTCGCTGATCCGCTCGCACCCGTCCGGCAGCTGTCCGCTGTCACGCGGCTCCCAATGGCCATCCACACAGTTGCGAAATGGCGCGGACAAGATCGTCCACGCACCTGCGTCGGCGAAGCAGCCGACATTGGCATCGGAGAAGAAGCGGGGCTCCTCACCTGGCTGAAGCCGGTCCACATCGTCTTCGACACTCAGGCCCATCTCCCATCCGACGATAGGGCCGTCGCTGATGCGCAGGCGCGTCGCGGCGCACTCAACGCCGTCGACGTGCTCGCCCATGAACCCGTACGGGCCCGCCGTCCACGCGATCTCTACCCGGTAGACGCCCGGGGGAATGCGTACCGCCAGCTCCCGCGGGGGCCTGGTGGGCAGCCCCTTCTGATACTCCCAGACCTGGTCGTCGTGCCACGGCGCATCGACGACAAGACGGCCACTAGGTACGCGAATAGTGGTCACTTCCTCGATGCCCGTCACAACGATGGGCGTTGTCGGATCGTCGTACACCGTCCCCAGGTGGGCCCCAGGCGTGAAAGCCGTCTCCAGGTACCAGGTGGCCTCAGGCCCGGCCGCCAGCCGCGCGTCTCCGACCCACTTCATGTCTCACCCCTCCTCGCCGCCCGGCCGGGCGGTCAACCGAAACGTACGCGAGCCCAGTGACATCGGCACTCCGCCTATCGCTCGCGAGCGCAAGCTGCCCGCCCGATCGACCTGCTGCGCGGCTAGAGCAACGGGACAGCGTGGTGATAGGCCTGGGGAGCCGGGATGAGCAACTCGGAGGCCATTCAAATTTCCCCATCGCGAGCCACATATTCCGAGCTGGCGAGGGCCCTGCAATCGAACGCAACCGTCACGGTTCGTGATCGCTCCCCAAGATCTGTGCCAGAACCGAGTTCCGGGAACGCCCGGGTCAGTGTTTCGGGGGCCAGGCTCGCGGTCGATGTGTTCCGTGAGGTGAAATGGGGGCGCTCGGCGTCGCAGGCAGGGACTAGGACTGGGGTGCTCGGTGGGGACGATACTCAAAGGCGTGAGCCGCGTTCGGTGGCACGAGCTGACGCACGCGTATGGATCAGCGGAAGAGGTCTCGGGCCGGTTGTCACGGGTGGCGTGGGGCGACGCGGTGACCAGCGCTTCAGCGTTGAGTGATCTTGGGCTGTGGCTCGGAGAGCTGTCTGTCTTCGACGCGACTGCCGAGGCAGTTCCGTTCCTGTGGGATCTCGCGGTGACTGACTCCGTCCCAAGCCGGGCCGATGTGATCCAGCTGCTACGGACGATCCTCGAACAGGCGAATCCTCCACGGCTCGACGTTCAGTACGCCGCTCACCGAGCAGTGCTCGATGGTAGGAGCCTGGCGGACAGGCTGGCTGGTGACAGGGATGTCGCCGTGCAGGCAGCGGCTCAGAGCTTGGTGGCTGCGATCGACAACCATCTCTGCGAGGCCTGCCGTCCCGCCTGACAACAGGCCCGGGCTTCTGTGCCGGCGAGCGTCCACCGCGCCGAGGATGGGATCGGAATGTGTCGTCAGCTGATGCTCTGCTGTTCAGCGCGTGCTCGGGTGGTGGCGAGCCGGTAGGAGTCGGTCCCGGTTTCGATGATGTTGCCGCCGAAGGTGAGACGGTCGACGATGGCCGCGCAGAGGCGGGGGTCGGTGAAGGTCTCGGTCCAGCCCAGATGATTGGGCAGGCGCTTTCGGCGACGCGACCATTGCCGCCGCGATGCTCGACCGGCTCCTTCAAGCGCAACGTCGCCGACGCCCTCCCCGAAAAGCAACGTCGGCCTTCACGACCACAACCAGGTCATGAAGGCCGACGTCATGTACAGGGCCCGGATTCGCCAACGGCGTCAGCCCCTCTTAGCTGTACGGGCCCTTCTGCGTCATCCCCCTGCTTTGCGGACGCACACGCCCTAGGGGGGTGTATCCCGCCTCCCCGGTGGGAGATGAGTGGGAGATGAGTGGGAGATGATCATGGCGTGGTGCTGCGATCAGGCGCGAGGAAATGCTGGATAGCGCTACCTGAACGGCTCCGGTTCAGCCCCCGGACTCGCCCGCGTGCGGGCTCAGCGCACCGGCTCCCACCAGCGCGAACAGCAGGATGCCGAGCAGGATCCGGTAGATCACGAAGGGCATGAAGGACTTCGTGGTGATGAACTTCATGAACCAGGCGATCACCGCGTAGCCGACGCCGAAGGCGATGACCGTGGCGAAGATCGTCGGCCCCCAGGAGACGTGCCCCTCGCCCGCGTCCTTCAGTTCGAAGACGCCGGAGGCGAGGACCGCCGGGATGGCCAGCAGGAACGAGTAACGGGCGGCGGCCTCGCGGGTGTAGCCCATGAACAGGCCGCCGGAGATGGTGGCGCCGGAGCGGGAGACGCCCGGGATCAGGGCCATCGCCTGGCAGAAGCCGAAGATCAGGCCGTCGCGCACGCCGAGCTCCTTGAGCGACTTGCGCTCGCGGATGGCCCGGTGGCGCCCGCCGATCTCGTCGCGGGCGGCGAGCCGGTCGGCGATGCCGAGCACGATGCCCATCACGATCAGGGTGGTGGCGATCAGCCGCAGGTCGCGGAAGGGGCCCTCGATCTGGTCCTTGAGCGTGATGCCGAGGATGCCGATCGGCAGCGAACCGACGATGACCAGCCAGCCCATCTGGGCGTCGTGGTCGGAGCGCATCGACTTGTCGAAGAGCGAGCGGAACCAGGCCGAGACGATCCGCGCGATGTCCTTGCGGAAGTAGATGAGGACGGCGGTCTCGGTGCCGATCTGCGTGATCGCCGTGAACGCCGCCCCGGGGTCCTCCCAGCCGGCGAACGCGGCGGTGAGCCGCAGGTGCGCGCTGGAGGAGATGGGAAGGAACTCCGTCAGCCCCTGGACGAGTCCGAGGATGAATGATTCGAACCAACTCATGGGGCCAGGGCCGTCCCGTATGTACGTGTGCGGTCAGAAGGTCGCTGCGCACCCTACAGCCCCAAGGTGACGGGCCCGTTCGCAGGGCGCGCCGGGGACCGTTCAGTCGTCCACGGGGCCCGCGGCCGTCCAGCCCGGGGCCTGGACGAGGGGCTTGAGGCTCGCGGTGTCCGCCTCGCCGCCGCAGCTCGCGCAGATCACGCGCGGGCTCAGCACCTCGCCGCAGCGGTGCTCCAGGAGCGTCGGGCGCCGCTCCGTGTTGAGGTGCCGGTCGCCCCAGTCCATCAGGGTCACCAGCACCGGCTGGAGCTCCTCGCCCGCCGGGGTCGCCCGGTATTCGTAGCGCCGGGGGCGCTCGCTGTACTCGACCTTCTCCAGGATCCCGGCCTCGACCAGCCGCTTGAGGCGGGCGGTGAGGATGTCGCGGGGTGCGCCCGTGTTGCGCGCGATCCGGTCGAAGCGCCGGACGCCGAGCGAGACCTCGCGCAGGACGAGGAGGGCGTACTTCTCGCCGACGAGCGCGAGGGTGTCGGCGATCGAGCAGGGGCGGGGAGCGGCCTTCATGGGGCAAGGGTAAGGCAGTCGGGAGGGGTGGGTTTGAAAATCGAACTGACGGGGTTATGTTACCGGCAGGTGTAGGTCCAGATTTCCTACTCACTAACCCGGAGCCGAGTCATGCGCGACGCCGTCATCGTCGAAGCCGTCCGAACGCCGATCGGGAAGGGCAAGCCCGGTGGCGCCCTCGCCGGCGTCCACCCCGTCGCCCTGCTGTCCCACACCCTGCGCGCCCTCGTCGACCGCGCGGGCATCGACCCCGCCCTCGTCGACGACGTCATCGGCGGCACCGTCGACCAGGTCGGCGAGCAGGCCATGAACACCACCCGGTACGCCTGGCTGGGCGCCGGACTCCCCGAGTCCGTGCCCGCCACGACCGTCGACCGGCAGTGCGGTTCCTCCCAGCAGGCCGTCCACTTCGCCGCCCAGGGCGTGCTCTCCGGCGCCTACGACATCGCCGTCGCCTGCGGGGTCGAGTCGATGAGCCGGGTCCCCATGTGGTCGAACGTGCCGCCCGGCGCCGACCCCTTCGGCCCCGGCGTCGCCGCCCGCTACCCCGAGGGCCTGGTGCCCCAGGGCATCAGCGCGGAGCTCATCGCCGCCGAGTACGGCCTTTCGCGTGCCGCCATGGACGAGTTCGCCGCCGCCTCGCACGCCAAGGCCGCGCGGAGCTGGGCCGCCGGACTCTTCGACGCCGAGGTCGTGCCGTACGGGGACGTGCGCCGCGACGAGTCCGTGCGCCCGGCCACCACCCCCGAGGTCCTGGCCGGTCTGCGCCCCGCCTTCGAGGACCCGGGCTTCGCCGCCCGCTTCCCCCGGATCGACTGGTCCGTCACCGCCGGGAACAGCAGCCCGGTCAACGACGGCGCCTCCGCCGTCCTCGTCATGGAGGCGGCCACCGCGCGGCGCCTCGGACTGCGCCCGCTCGCCCGGCCGCACTCCTTCGCCGTCACCGGCTCCGACCCGCTGCTCATGCTGACCGGCGTCATCCCGGCCACCGAGAAGGTGCTGCGCCGCGCGGGGCTCGGCCTCGGCGACATCGACCTCTTCGAGATCAACGAGGCCTTCGCCGCCGTGGTCCTTGCCTGGCAGCGCGCGACCGGCGCCGACCCGGCCAGGGTCAACGTCCACGGCGGGGCCATCGCGCTGGGCCACCCCCTCGGCGCGAGCGGCACCCGCCTCACCGCCACCCTGGTGCACGCCCTGCGGGCCCGGGGCGGGCGGTACGGGCTCCAGGCGATGTGCGAGGCGGGCGGCCTCGCCAACGCGATGATCGTCGAGGCGCTGTGAGGCCCGGCCGGCCGGGGTGAGGGCCCGCTACGCGAACGGCGGCAGCCGGTCCAGCCACGGCGAGGGCTCGATGCCGTTCTCCGTCAGGGCGGTGACCCCGCCCGCCAGGCCCACGCCGCCCGGACCGAAGGCCGAGGGGGCCGAGCCCCGGGTGGTGAGGACCGAGGTGACGGCGGCGGGGCCGGTGGCCGGGACGGTCAGGCCGAGTTCGAAGAGCACCGAACCGGTGGTGGAGATCCGGGCCACCGGGGCGACGGCGTCCTCCCAGGGGGCGCTGACCAGCAGCTCGGCGCGGCCGTCGCCGGTGTGGTCCTGGAGCGAGACGGCGTAGCCGAAGCCCTCGCCCGGCTTGGCGGTCGCCGCGAGCGGAGCCGTGTCCTCGGTGAGGGTGAGGGAGGGACGGGCGGTCGGGCCCGCCGGGTCGCCGAGGAAGAGCGTCACGCCGCCCTTGCCGCCCGCGCCCCGCAGGGCGCCGACCGCGAGCTCGTCGCGGCCGTCGCCGTCGACGTCGCCGGCCGACAGGGCCCCGCCCCACCAGGCGCCCGCGGTGGCCGCCGGGTTGGGGAGGGTGACGACCGGGGCGGTGCCGACGCCGGCCGAGCCGCCGGGCGCGACGACGACCGTGCCCGAGCCGGGCGCGGCCCCTCGGCGCTGGTCGGCGAAGAGGGCCAGGTCGGCGTAGGCCGAGTCGTGGAAGCGGCCGGCGACCAGCGTGCGCAGGTGGCCGGAGGTGCCGGTGGCCTGCACATTGACCACCGCGGGGGAAGCGGCGTCGAGTCCGCCGGCGGTGCCGGTCAGGACGATGGCGGCGCCCCAGGCGGCATCCACCCCGCCGATGGCCTCGCCGGAGGCGAGCACGGCCAGGTCCTGGGTGCCGTCGCCCCGGAGGTCGGCCGCCGCGAGCGAGGCGCCGAAGTGGTCGAAGGGCTCGGCCGCGCCGGCCACCGACCCGTCGAAGGACTGCGCCCCGGTCGCGGTGAGGCCGGTGGGCCCGCCGTACAGGACGGTCACGCGGCCCGCCTCGAAGGCGGTGCCGACGGCCTCGCCCGGGGCGCCGATCGCCAGGTCGGCGTAGGTGTCGCCGTTGAAGTAGCCGGTGATCAGGCTGGTGCCGAAGCGGTCCTCGGGTTCGTTGTCGCCGGGGATGCCCGCGGCGTTCTGGTCGATCCAGGTGAGTCCGCCCGGCCCCGCGCCCAGGTAAGGGGCCGTGCTCTGGCCGTACTGGACGGTCACCGCCCCGGTGTCGGGGACGGTGCCGATCGCCTCGTGGGGGTTGCCGAAGGCCACGTCGGCCTTGCCGTCGCCGTCGAAGTCGCCGGTGGCCACCGACTGCCCGAAGGTGTCGCCGAGCTCGGAGCCGCCGGGCACGGTGGCCGGGCTGTCCTGGCCGACCAGCGCGCCCGCGGGGCGGGACCCGCTCGGGCCGCCGGGCAGCAGGTAGACGGAACCGCCCAGGTCGGCGGCGCCCACGGCGCTGTCGGACCAGCGGGTCAGGCGGGCCGACGAGGCGACCACGACATCGGCGGCGCCGTCCCCGTTCAGGTCGGCGGCGCGCGTCCGCTGGGTGACCGCCGCGCCGGCGGACTCCGGCATCACCGCCGCCGTCAGCGCGACCGTCATCAGCAGCGCCATCGCCCACCGCTCCCGGCGTCCGACTCTCGCCAGTCCCGTCGATCCGGTCAGCCCTGTCAGTCCCGTCAGTCCCGTCAGTCCCGTCAGTCCCGTCAGTTCGCTCGGTCCGGTCGGTCCCGTCGGTCCCGCCACTCCCGCCACGATTCCCCCTTCGATCACGTGTTCGCCCGGCAGCCTATACTCCGGATGATCATCGGGGGACGGGGAGAGAAACGTGATGCGTCGGGGAATCGGTTCCGCGCTGGCCGTGGCGGCCGTGGCCGGGCTGGTGTACACGGGAGCGGTCGTGCGGGACTCCGCCGGCCCGGCGCCGCGCGAGCAGAGCGTGGCCGCCACCACCAGCACCGTGAAGGTGATGAGCTGGAACGTCTGCGGCGAGAGCGGCGGCTGCCGGGCGCAGAACCAGCCGGACACCCAGGCGACCCGGATCGCGGGCCTGGCGACGGCCAAGGGCGCCGACGCGGTCTTCCTCCAGGAGGTCTGCGGCAACGACGCCGAGAACGACAAGGCCCACGACCCCGGCAAGACCGCCGAGAAGAGCCTGGTCAGGCTGCTCGGCGAGAAGCTGCCCGGCTGGAGCGTCGCCTTCCTGCCGTACACGCGCCCCGCCGAGAGCCGCTTCGGCACCTCGGTCCCGGTCGCCCCGAGCGCCACCTCCGAGTACCCGCCCCGGTACCCCGCCGCCCAGGCCACCTCCGACTTCCGCTGCCGGGGGAAGGACCTGATCGGCGTTCAGGGGATCGCCGTCGCGGTGAAGGGCACCTTCGGCGAGCGCGAGGAGTACGAGTTCCACTCGCCCAAGCCCGGCCTCTTCGTGAAGGCGCTCTGCGTGCGCCGCACGAGCGGCACCCCGGTCCGCCTGTGCACCGGTCACCTCACCCCGAAGGGCGAGGACCGCGACCCCCGGGCCGGCTTCTCGTACCGCGCCGAGCAGGTGCGGCGGTTCGGCGAGCTCGTCGGCGACGGCCACGACACCGTCTTCGGCGGCGACTTCAACAGCCGCCCGCCGGACGACACCAAGAGCCCCGAGGACAGCACGGTCCTCGCCCCGCTCTACGCGAAGTACCGCGAGTGCGAGCAGGGCGCGAGCGGCGCCGCGCGCAAGGGCTCGGGCACCATGTGGGACGACACGGTCCCGGACCAGCGGACCGATAGGAAGTACGACTACCTGTTCACCAAGAGTTCGTTCGGGTCCTGCGAGGTGCTGACCGATCCGGCGCTGGCCGCCCTCTCCGACCACCTTCCCGTGGTCGGCACGGCGACGGTCACCACCGGCTGATCGGACCGGCACCGACACCGGTGCCGGCACAGGTACCGACAGCGGCACAGGTACCGACGCTGGCACAGGCACAGGCACAGGCACAGGCACAGGCGCAGGCGCAGGGCGCAGGTACCGACACCGGCATCGGCCGCCGATCAGGCCGGGACCGACTCCACCGGGCGCTCCGGCTCCGCCGACGCCTCCGCCGGGGCCTTCGACGGCGCCTCCCCGGCGCCGCGCAGCCGGTGCCGCTTGCGCCAGCCGACCACCCCGGCGGCGAGCACCGACAGCACGATGAAGGCCGAGGAGATGAGGAAGGCGGGCGAGGTCGGCGAGGTGGCCTCGCTGCCCGCGATCACGTAGGCGGCCGTGTTCGGGACCGAGCCGATCGCCGTCGCGAGCAGGAACGGCACGTACCCCATCCGGGAGATCGCGGCACCGTAGTTGGCCACCACGAACGGCATCCCGGGGAAGAGCCGGATCGCCAGCATCGAGCGGAAGCCGTGCCGGCTGAGCTGCCCGTCCGCCGCCAGCAGCCAGCGCCCGCGCAGATAGGGGCGCAGCGCCTCCTGGCCCAGGATCCGGCCCAGCGCGAAGGAGAGGCCCGCGCCCAGGACCGTGCCGGCCAGCGCCGCCGCGAAGCCGGCGGGGGCGCCGAAGAGCGCCCCGGCCGCCAGGTTCAGCAGCGGGCGCGGCACCAGCGCGGCCGTACACACCCCGTACGCCACGGCGAAGACCACGACCGCGCCCGCGCCGCTCAGCTGGGGCGGCCAGCCCGCCGACAGCAGCCGCTGCGGCTCGAAGAGCAGCACCGACGACCCCGCGGCCAGCAGGATCACGGCGAGATACGCCAGCCGGGCCTTGGGCGCGAAGAGGACCCTGGAGCGGCGGACGGACACGGGCTCGAACATCCGGGGAGAGTAACCGAAACCCGGGTGTGATCGCCGTAACGAGCGTCATGCGCGGGACGGGAACGCGAGCCGTACAGTGAGGCGGTGACCTCCGACGCGTCCCCCGCCGTCCCCGTCGGCGCAGCCCCCGACAGCGCCCTCGCCGACACCCTCCTGGGCCGGCTCACGGAGATCTACCCCACGGGCGGCGACCCCTTCCGGGCGCAGGAGATGATCGCGTACATGAAGGGCGTCGCCCCCTTCCTCGGGCTGCGCACGCCCGAGCGCCGCGCCCTCTCCCGCACCGTGCTGGCGGGCACGCCCGCGCCCGGCGAGGCCGACTGCGCCGCCGTCGCGCTGCGCTGCTTCGCGCTGCCGGAGCGGGAGTACCACTACTTCGCCGTCGACTACCTGCGCCGCCACGTGACGCGCTGCTCCTCCGGCTTCCTGCCGGTCGCCCGCGCGCTCGTCACCACCGTCTCCTGGTGGGACACCGTCGACCACCTCGCCGCCCACGTCGTCGGGCCGCTCGTCGCCGCCGACCCCGCGCTCGCGGAGCGGATGGACGAGTGGATCGCAGACGAGGACCTGTGGGTGGCGCGCACCGCGATCCTGCACCAGCTCCGCTTCAAGGAGGCGACCGACACCGAGCGCCTCTTCTCCTACTGCCTGCTCCGCTCCGGACACCCCGACTTCTTCATCCGCAAGGCGATCGGCTGGAGCCTGCGCGAGTACGCCAAGACCGACCCCGCCGAGGTGCGCGCCTTCGTCGCCCAGCACACCTCCCGGCTCTCCCCGCTCTCCGTGCGCGAAGCCCTCAAGAACCTCTGAGCAAGGCGAAATTCGGTCGACCCGGAGATCTCGGGCCGTCATGATCGGGGCATGTCCCGGTACGCCTTCCCCGCAGTGCCGTCCGCAGTCGCGGACGCGCCGAAGGCTGCCGTGCTCGTGGCGACGCCCGGCTGCTACCGAAGCTGACCCTCCCCGGACCGTCCGGCGGACCCCACAGGGGGAGGGTCGGTCCGGCCCCGGGGTCCCCGCACACGCTTCGAGCACCGAAACGAGCGATTCAGCCATGCCCAAGCAGGCGTACACGCGCACCAAGCCGCACCTCAACATCGGCACCATGGGCCACGTCGACCACGGCAAGACCACCCTCACCGCCGCGCTCACCAAGGTCCTCAGCGAGCGGACCTCCGGCGGCGCCACCGCGTACGTCCCCTTCGACCGGATCGACCGCGCGCCCGAGGAGGCGCGCCGCGGCATCACGATCAACGTCACGCACGTCGAGTACGAGACCGAGACCCGCCACTACGCCCACGTCGACATGCCTGGTCACGCCGACTACATCAAGAACATGGTCACCGGCGCCGCCCAGCTCGACGGGGCGATCCTCGTCGTCTCCGCGCTCGACGGGATCATGCCGCAGACCGCCGAGCACGTGCTGCTCGCCCGCCAGGTCGGCGTCGACCACATCGTCGTCGCGCTCAACAAGGCGGACGGCGCGGACGACGAGCTGGCCGACCTGGTCGAGCTGGAGGTCCGCGAACTGCTCACCGCGCACGGCTACGGCGGCGACTCCGTACCCGTGGTGCGGGTCTCCGGGCTGCGGGCGCTGGAGGGCGACCCGCGCTGGACCGCCTCCGTCGAGGCGCTGATGGACGCGGTCGACACGTACGTGCCGGTGCCGGAGCGGTACGTGGACGCGCCGTTCCTGCTGCCGGTCGAGAACGTGCTCACCATCACCGGCCGAGGCACGGTCGTCACCGGAGCCGTCGAGCGCGGCACCGTACGGGTCGGCGACCGGGTGCAGGTGCCGGGCACCGGTCTCGACACCGTCGTGACCGGCGTCGAGACCTTCGGCAAGCCGATGGACTCGGCGCAGGCGGGCGACAACGTGGCGCTGCTGCTGCGCGGGGTGCCGCGCGGCGGCGTCCGACGCGGTCACGTCGTGGCGGCGCCCGGCAGCGTGGAGCCGCGCCGCCGCTTCACCGCCCGGGTGTACGTGCTGTCCGCCCGCGAGGGCGGTCGCAGCACCCCGCTGACGAGCGGCTACCGCCCGCAGTTCTATCTGCGCACGGCCGACGTCGTCGGCGCCGTCGACCTCGGCGACCGTCCCGAGGCCCGCCCCGGGGAGACGGTCACGATGACCGTCGAGCTCGGCCGGGACACGCCCCTGGAGCCCGGCCTCGGCTTCGCGATCCGCGAGGGCGGCCGGACGGTCGGCGCGGGGACGGTGACGGAGGTGCTGTGACGGAAGTGACGTGAGGACGCGGGGGCCGGGTCGGGCCGGGTCGGGGTGATCCGGCCCCCGCGTGCACAATGAGGGCGTGAACGAGCAGATTCCCGTGGTGCGCGAGGTCGATCAGGGCCTCGCGCGGCTCATGCCCGACGTGGACACCGAGCGGGGCTGGCTGCTCACGGTCGACGGGGCGCCGCAGTCGTACGTCGACCTCGACGATCCGGCCCACCTGGAGTTCGAGTACGCGCAGCGGCTCGCCCACGTCGCCGACCACGCCGCCGAGGAGGGCGCCCCGCTCGACGTGCTGCACCTCGGCGGCGGGGCGCTCACCCTGCCCCGGTACGTGGCCGTGACCCGGCCCGGCTCCCGGCAGGACGTCGTGGAGTTCGACCGGGGGCTGCTCGCCCTGGTCGCCGAGCACCTGCCACTGCCCGAGGGCGCGGGGATCACCGTGCACGGGGCGGACGCCCGCGCGTGGCTGGAGGCGGCGCCCGACGCCTCGGCGGACCTGCTGGTCGCCGACGTGTTCGGCGGCTCGCGGGTGCCCGCCCATCTGACCTCGGTCGAGTACGCCCGGCAGGCCCGGCGGGTGCTGCGGCCGGGCGGCACCTACGCGGCGAACCTCGCCGACGGCGCGCCCTTCGGCTTCCTCCGGTCCCAGCTGGCCACCTTCGCGGCGGTCTTCCCCGAGCTCGCGCTCATCGCCGAACCGGCCGTCCTGCGCGGGCGCCGCTTCGGCAACGCGGTGCTGGTCGCCTCCGACCGGCCCGTCGACACGGCGCGGCTGGCCCGCCGCGCGGCGGCCGACGCCTTCCCCGCCCGCGTGGAGTGGGGCGAGTCGCTGGCCCGCCTGACCGGGGACGCCCGCCTGGTCCACGACGCGGACGCGGTCCCGTCCCCCGCACCGCCCGAAGGGGCCTTCGGGATCGGGTGAGCCCCTGGGGCCCGCCCCCGGTCCCCGCCGCCTCAGCCGGCCTCGTGCCGCTCGGGCGTCCCGGCCGGTACGGCCTCGCCGCCCGGAGCCTCGCCGCCCGGCGCCGGCCCGGCCTCGGTCCCGATCCCGGCCCCGGTCCCGGTCCCGGCCCCGGTACCGGCTCCGCTCCCGGCCCCGGCCTCCGGCTCGGGGGACCCGGAGACCCGCTTCGTCCGGCGGGTCAGGTGCCGTACGTCCGGTACGAGCAGCACCAGCGCCGTGACCACCACGATCAGCGCCGCCGAACCCCACAGCGCGTTGCTCCGCCCGAAGACGCCCTCCGCCGGGCCCGCGAGCGCGGTGGACAGCGGGAGCATCGCGGTCGAGCCGAACCAGTCGTACGCGGAGACCCGGGACAGCTTGTCCTCAGGGATCTCCTGGTGCAGCGCGGTCATCCACGAGACGCCGAAGACCTCGATGGCCACGCCGCTGACGAACATCGCCGCCGACAGGCCGACCACGTCCAGGGGCACCGCGAGCGCCGCCGACGGCAGCGCGATGGGGAACACGCACACGGTCCCCACCAGCAGCATCCGGCGCGGTTTCCAGCGGATCATCAGGAGTGCGCCGGAGACCGTCCCGACCCCGAACGCGGCGAGCGCCAGGCCCCACGGCCGCGCCCCGCCGAGCTCGTCCTGGGCGACCAGCGGCCCGTACACCGACTCGGCCGCGCCGACCAGCGCCACCACGATGGAGAACTGCGCGACGATCGCCCAGAGCCACGGGCGGCTCGCGAACTCGTCCCAGCCCTCGCGCAGGTCGGCGAGGAGCCCGCCGCCCGCCCCGCGCTCGGGGATGTGCGTGACGTCGAGGAAGGCGCGCAGCGCGCCCGCGAGGGCGAAGGCGACCGCGTCGACGGCGAGCACCCAGCCGGGGCCGACGGCGGCGATCAGCGCGCCGCCGAGCGCGGCGCCGCCGATGCCGGCGCCGTGCATCGCCATCCGGAAGAGCGCGAAGGCGCGGCTGACCTGCTCGCCGCTGACGCTGGACATCAGCATCCCCTCGGCGGCCGGGTTGAAGAAGGCCTGCCCGGTGCCGCACAGGGCGGTCAGCAGCATCATGTGCCACAGCCGCGCCTCGCCGGTGAGGACGAGCACGGCGAACACGGCCTGGGACACGCAGTTGAGGGCGTTGGCCGCGACCATCACCCGGTGCCGGGGCACCCGGTCGGCGACGGCCCCGCCGATGAGCAGGAAGAGCACCAGCGGCAGGGTGCGGGCCATGGCCACGAGCCCGACGTCGCCGCCGTCGCCGCCGGACTGGATGACGGCGAACGCCGCCGCGATCAGGGCGCCGTGGGTGCCCAGGTTGGTGATGATCGCGGAGGCGGTCAGCAGCAGGTAGTTCCGCCCGGCCCAGCCGGGGACGCGCGCGCGGTTCAGGACGACTCCGGGGGCTCCGGGGCGAGCCGGACGGTGGTGAGGATCTGCTGGATCGTGGTCTCGGGCAGCTCCTCCTTCACCCCGGCTGCGGCGTACAGCACGAAGGAGGAGAAGTCGCCCTTGCTGTTCTTGAAGGAGAACGCGATCGACTTGCCGTCGGACTCGCACTTGTTGCGCTTGGTGGTGCCGGGGGCGGTGGCGGTGGACATGCTGCCCTTGAGGCCGGACTTGGTGGTGTACGGCACCGACTTGGTGATCTTGATGGTGCCCTTGGGCATGTGCTGGGCATAGCCGGCCCACACCCAGTTGCCGGCCTCGTTGTAGGCGGCCTCGTCGGTGTTCTTGGCGCCCTGGCCGCCCTTGGTGCCGGCGGTGCTCAGGCCCCAGGTCTCCTCGGTGCCGTTCTTGTCGGTGTCGAAGGTGCACCAGTTGCGCTTGAAGTGCGCGGGCGAGGACATGGTGACGACGGGGGAGCCGTCGCCCTTCTTCTCGTCCTCGAAGAAGGTGATCATGCCGGGCTTCGACACCTCCCACTCGGGCGGTACGTCGAAGAGGGTGCCGTACTTCGGGTTGTAGACGACCTTCCAGCCGGGGATCACGGGCTGGTGGTCGGCGGCGTCGCGCGGGTTGTCGAGCGGCGGGGCCGAGGAGGTGGCGGGCGCGGAGCTGGACTTGACCGGCTTCGGGTCGTCCGCCTGGTCCTTCTTGCCGTCGTCCTTGCCGAGGACCAGGTAGCCGGCGACTCCGGCGGCGGCCAGTACGGCCACGGCGGCGACGATCGCCACGACGGTGGTCTGCTTCTTCTTGCCGCCGTCACCGCCGCCGGGCGGGACGGGGCCGGGCGCGGCGTACTGCGGCACGGTCGGCTGCTGGTACGGGCCGGGCTGCGGCGGCTGCCCGTACGGCGGGTTCTGCTGGCCGTAGCCGGGCTGCGCCGGCGGCTGCTGGTACGGGTTGGGCTGCTGGTACCCCGGCTGCGCGTAGGGGTTCGGCTGCCCGTAGCCGGGCTGCCCCGGCTGCGCGTACGGGTTCTGACTCTGGTCCTGCGGGTTCTGCTCGCCCCCGGGCGGCTGCTGTCCTGGCCACATGGCTGGTAACGATAGAGGGGTGGCACCGGCCCGGCTACGGCCGCCCCCGTGCGGGGATGGCGAAGACTGCTACTCGTGGGTAACATCACGGGTCATGAGCGCAGACCAGATGACCGTCGGCGAGATGCTCGCCGCCACGGTGCCCATGGCCCGGACCCTCAACCTGGAGTTCCTGGAGACCACCGCCGAGCGCGCCGTCGTGCGCCTGCCGGACCAGGCCGACTACCACAACCACGTCGGCGGCCCGCACGCCGGCGCCATGTTCACCCTGGCCGAGTCCGCCAGCGGCGCGATCGTCCTCGCCGCCTTCGGCGACCAGCTCGGCCGCGCCGTGCCGCTCGCCGTCAAGGCCGAGATCGGCTACAAGAAGCTCGCCATGGGCGTCGTCACCGCCACCGCCACCCTCGGCCGCCCGGCCGCCGAGGTCGTCGCCGAGCTCGACGCCGGACAGCGCCCCGAGTTCCCCGTGCGGATCGACATCACGCGCGAGGACGGCGCCGTCACCGGCGAGATGACCGTCGTCTGGACCCTCCGCCCGAACGCCTGAGGCCCGCCGGGGGCCTCCGGCCGGTGTCCTGAGGTCCCCGGAGCCCCCGCCTCGATCTCCGAGGCCTCCCGGGAGCCCCCGCCTGGACGCCTGAGGCTCCCCGGGATCCGCCGCCCGTCCGGCGGATCCCCGGCACGGCGGCGCGGAATCCGGGGCACCGTCACGCATCCTGCGATCAGCGCATGATCGCAGGAATCGTGCCGGCCCGAAGGAGCGCCGCCGTGCCCCGAACCCACCGCGACGGTGCGCGCGGAACCGCCCCGGCGCCCCGCGCCCTCTCCCGGCGCAGCCTGCTGGCCGCCCTCGCCGGAGCCGCCGCCCTGACCGCCCTCGCCCCCGGCACGGCCCGCGCCCTCGCCGCCCCGGCCCCGCCCGGCCCCGCCGCCCCCGCCCGGCCCAGCGCCCGGGTGCGCGAGCTCCTCGCCCGGCTCACCCTCGACGAGAAGACCGCCCTGCTGCACGGCGCCGCCGACCCCGCCGGCCTCGGCCAGGCCGGCTACGTGCCCGGCGTCCCCCGCCTCGGCATCCCCCCGCTCCGGCTCGCCGACGGACCCGCCGGCGTCCGCGTCGCCCGCCCCGCCACCGCCCTGCCCGCCCCCGTCATGCTCGCCGCCGCCTTCGACCCGGGGCTCGCCCGTGCCTACGGCCGGGTCATCGGCCACGAGGGCCGCGCGCTGGGCCAGGACGTGCTCCTGTCGCCCATGGTCAACCTGATCCGCACCCCCTACGCGGGCCGCAACTTCGAGACCTTCGCCGAGGACCCGCTGCTCAGCGCCGACCTCGTCGCCGAGGAGATCCGCGGCATCCAGGACGAGGGCCTGATCGCCACCGTCAAGCACTTCGCCCTCAACAACCAGGAACGCGACCGGGAGACCGTCGACGTCCGGGCCGGCGAGCAGACCCTGCACGAGACCGAGCTGCGCGGCTTCGAGGCCGCCGTCGCCGCCGGTGCCGGCGCCGTCATGGCCGCGTACAACAAGGTCGACGGCGTCCACGCCACCGAGCACCGCGCCCTGCTCACCGACGTCCTGCGCACCCGCTGGGGCTTCGAGGGCTGGGTCGTGAGCGACTGGGAGGCGGTCCACTCCACCGCCGCCCTCACCGCCGGCTGCGACATGGAGATGCCAGGCGGCACCCACTACGGGGCCGCCCTGCGGCGTGCCGTCGACGACGGGCGGGTCGAACGCTCCGTCGTCGACGGCGCCGTCGCCCGGATCCTCTCCGTACGCGAACGCTTCGGCCTCCTCGACGAGGGCTCCGTCCGCCCCGAGCGCGACACAGCCGCCGGTGCCCGCCTCGCCCTGCGCGTCGCGACCGCCGGGGCCACCCTGCTGCGCAACGAGGCCGGCGCCCTGCCGCTGACCGGCGCCGCCGCCCGCTCCCTCGCCGTGATCGGCCCCACCGCCGCCGTCCCCTTCGTCAGCGGCGGCGGCAGCGCCCACGTCGTCCCCGACACCGCGGCCGCCCCGCTCGACGCGCTGCGCGACCGGGCCGGGCCCGCCGCCACCGTCACGTACGCCCTCGGCGAGGACCCCTACGGGCGCCCGCTGCCCGCCACCGCCCCCGCCCGGAACCTGGACGCCGTCGCCGTCGCCGCCGGGGAGACCTGGCACTACGAGGGCACCCTCACCACCGGCGCCGAGGACCGGGACTGGAGCTTCTTCGTCCACCACGACGGCGAACGCCCCCGCGTCACCCTCGACGGCACCGAGCTCTTCCCGGCCGGCACCGGCGTCGCCGAGTACTTCACCGGCGGCTTCGTCTCCCGCGCCGCCGACGGCCTGCGCCTGCGCCGCGCCGACCGCCGCCTCGCCCCCGGACCCCACCGGCTCACCGTCACCGCCCGCGGCGGCGCCGGCGGACAGCTCTTCCGGCTCCGCGCCGCGCACGACACCAGCCGCGCCGCCGACCTCGCCGACGCGGTCGCCGCCGCCCGCGCCGCGCACAGCGTGGTCCTCTTCGCCTACGAGGACGCCACCGAGGGCCGCGACCGGGCCACCCTCGCCCTGCCCGGCCGCCAGGACGCCCTGATCGCCGCCGTCACCGCCGCCAACCCCCGCACCACCGTCGTCCTCAACACCTCCTCCGCCGTCACCATGCCGTGGCTCGCGGACACGGCGGCCGTGCTCCAGATGTACTACCCGGGCCAGGAGGGCGCCGCCGCCACCGCCGCCGTGCTCTTCGGCGACGCCGACCCCGGCGGCCGGCTCACCCAGACCTTCCCCGCCGCCGAGGACCGCCACCCCACCGCCGGGGACCCCGCGCGCTACCCCGGCAAGGACGGCACCGAGACGTACGCGGAGGGCGTCCACGTCGGCCACCGCTGGTACGACGCCCACGACGTGACCCCGCTCTTCCCCTTCGGCCACGGCCTCTCGTACACCCGCTTCGACTACGACGGCCTCCGGGTCACCCCCACGGGCGACGCGCGCGACGCGCTCGACGTCTCCTTCACCGTCACCAACACCGGCACCCGCGCGGGCACCGAGGTGGCCCAGGTCTACGCGGGCCCCTCACCGGACCTCGCCGCCCTCGGTGTCGACCAGCCGCGCCGCCTGCTCGCCGGCTACCGCAGGCTCGCCCTCGCCCCCGGCGAGCGGCGCCGCGTCACCCTCCGGATCGCCGCCCGCACCCTCTCCTCCTGGGACCCCGCCCGGCACGGCTGGGTGCTCGGCACCGGCCGGCGAGCGCTGTGGGCCGGCGCCTCCTCCCGGGACCTGCGGCTGCGGACCGAGGCCCCGGTCGGCACCCCGTGACCGGGTAGGCTGCCGGGGTTCGGACGCCGACAGGGGAGAGGAACCCGCGTGCACGTCCAGGAGTGGCTGGAGACGATCCCCGCGGTCGCCGTCTACGCGCTGGTCGGGGTGGTGATCGGGCTGGAGAGCCTGGGCATCCCGCTGCCCGGCGAGATCGTCCTCGTCAGCTCGGCGCTGCTCGCCTCGCAGCACGGCGAGATCGACCCGTACGTCCTCGGCGCCTGCGCCAGCGCCGGTGCCGTCATCGGCGACTCGATCGGCTACGCGATCGGCCGCAAGGGCGGCCGGCCGCTGCTCGCGAAGCTCGGCCGCAGATTCCCCAAGCACTTCAGCGAGGCCAACATCGGGCTCGCCGAGCGCTCCTTCGAGAAGTGGGGCATGTGGGCGGTCTTCTTCGGCCGCTTCGTCGCCCTGCTGCGGATCTTCGCCGGACCGCTCGCGGGCGTGCTGCGGATGCCGTACTGGAAGTTCCTCATCGCCAACGTCTTCGGCGGCATCCTCTGGGCCGGCGGCACCACCGCCGTCATCTACTCCGTCGGCATCGTCGCCGAGGCCTGGCTCAAGCGCTTCTCCTGGCTCGGCCTGGTCCTCGCGGTCCTCATCGGCCTCGCCTCGATGCTCATCCTGAAGAACCGGGCCAAGAAGGCCGCCGCCGACGCCACGGCCCGCGCCGAGGCCGCCGCGGCCGTCGCGGCCGTCGCGGAGTGACGCCCGGGGGACCCGGGGGAGTCCCCCCGGGTCCCCCGGAAGAAAGAGGAAAGGAGCCGAGCCGTGCTCGACAGGTACGACGGCGCCCACGGCGACCACTGCCGGTCCCACCTGTGCTGCCGCTGCCAGCAGCGCCCCTGGTCGAC
Organism: Streptomyces sp. NPDC042100; assembly: GCF_055582325.1. Classification (NCBI taxonomy): domain Bacteria; kingdom Bacillati; phylum Actinomycetota; class Actinomycetes; order Kitasatosporales; family Streptomycetaceae; genus Streptomyces; species Streptomyces sp. NPDC042100. The sequence continues at coordinate 71,581 of NZ_JBVJDK010000022.1, read as the reverse complement.
CCGGATCGGTGACGAGCGGCTGTGCGGCATGTGCGCCGCCTGCTGCGTGGACTGCGGGCGGGCGCCCGCGCCGCACCTCGACGGCCTCGACAACGGGCTGTGCGCCGACTGCCGGGGCCGGTGCGGGCGCTGCGGCGGCCCCGTCCCGGCGGAGGGCGCCTGCCGCTGCCGCACCTGGAAGCGGGGCCCGGGCACCGACCCGATCGGCTTCATCATGCAGGGCTTCCCGCAGCCGCTGCTCCAGGCGCTCGGCCACCGCCTGCCGCGCAGCCTGCCCGAGATCCTCGCCGACGAGCTCGGCCACCGGACCCCGGCCCAGCTCCTCGACCGCGTCGAGCGCCGCTGGCACACCCGCTGGTCCCACGCCATCCACGAGCGCGACGAGGACAACCGGCGCCGCTGGGCGCCGCAGGAGATCGCCGAGTTCCTCGTCGGCCGGGGGCCCTGCCCGAACCCGGCGTGCGAGGACGGGCGGCTGATCCACGACGGCGGCCCCTGCGGCTACTGCCGGCAGCCGGAGCACCGCTTCGTCCCGGGAACGGCGGAGACCACCGCCACCAGCGAGTACGCGCGCCGCACCGCCGCCGAGATCCGCCAGGCCCTCGTCGCGGGCCGCACGGGACGGAAGAAGCGGCCGGGGCGGGTCTGAGCCGGGGCGGGCACGGACCAGGCGGGCACGGGCCGGGGCGGGCACGGATCAGGCGGGCCCGGACCAGGACGGGACCCCGGGCCCGCGCCGCGTTCCCGCTCAGTCCTCGCCGAACGCCTCCGCGTGGGCCTTCGCCAGGTGCAGGTACATCTCCGCGTTGAGCCGGATGCCCGCCCGCTCCTCCTCGGTCAGCGGGCGCCGGACCTTCGCCGGGACCCCCGCCACCAGCGAGCCGGGCGGCACCTCCATGCCCTGCGGCACCAGCGCCTGCGCGGCGACCAGCGAACCGGCGCCGATCCGGGCGCCGTTGAGGATGGTGGCGCCCATGCCGACCAGCACGTCGTCCTCGATCACACAGCCGTGCACGGTCGCGTTGTGACCGATCGTCACCCGCGCGCCGACCGACACCGGAAAGCCCGGGTCGACGTGGACCGTGCAGTTGTCCTGCACGTTCGCGTCCTCGCCGATCTCGATCGGCCCGCAGTCCGCGCGCAGCACCGCGTGGTACCAGACGCTGGCCCGGGGCCCGAGGCTGACCTCGCCGAGGACCACCGAGGTCGGGGCGGTGAACGCCGTGGGGTCCACCCGAGGCTCCTTGCCGCCCACGGCCCTGATCAACGCCTCTGTCATGACTCGCTCCTGCTCGCTCGCTCCGTCGGTCGCGCCTTGCCCGGAAGCGTAGCCGCGACCCATGACGGACATCACAGCGCACCGCACTGATCAGCGACGACACCGCCGACTACGGTGACCGGATGCCCCGGAACAGAAACACGTTCTCCTCGCTCGGCGCCTGGCGCCGCAGGACCGTCGCCCGCGCCCTCCAGGGCGCCTGGCGCCGGGTCCAGCAGGCGGGCGCCGTCACCGCCGAGCACCCGGGACGGCTGCGCTTCCGCCGGCTCGGCGAGGGCACCCGGCTCGCCTTCCCGCAGGGCACCGTCTTCGGCGAGCGCTGGATCGAGATCGGCGGCTGCTGCATCATCGCCGAGCAGGTCACGCTGACCGCCGGGATGCTGCCGGACCTGGACCTCGGCGAGGACACCGTGCTGACCCTCGGCGACGGGGTCGTGCTGGGCCGGGGCAGCCATGTGATCGCCGACGCGCCCATCACCATCGGCTCCGACACCTACTGCGGGCCGTACGTCTACATCACCTCGACCAACCACAGCTACGACGACCCGGACGTGCCCGTCGGGCGCCAGTGGCCGCGCTCCGAGCCCGTCGTCATCGGACCCGGCTGCTGGCTGGGCACCGGCGCCGTGATCCTGCCCGGCGCCCGGATCGGCCGCAACGTCGTGGTGGCCGCCGGGGCGGTCGTACGGGGCGAGGTGCCCGACCACGCGGTGGTCGCGGGCGCGCCCGCGAAGGTGGTCCGCTCGTACGACCCGGACAAGGGCTGGCAGCCGCCGCTGCGCACGCCCGCGCCGCGCGCGATACCCGCCGGCATGACCGCCGAGCAGCTCGCGGCGCTCGCGGCGCTCGATCCCGACCAGCTGAACGATCTGGCCGAGCTGGAGAGCTGAAGCTCCGTCATGAAGGTCTGAACGGGTTCGAATTCAGTTGCGTCGTCCCCCGACGCCGCTGTTACGATCCGATTCCGGGCGGGGGCGGCCGGAGGGGGCCACGCGGTGTCCGCGCGGAACGATGGCGCCCATGCCGCTCGGTTGGTTCATGGAGGGGTAGTTCCTTGCATATACGTACTCATGGCGTGCTGGCTCTGGCCACCGCCGCCGCCGTCTCCGCCGGTCTCTGTACCGCCCTCGCCACGCCCGCCTACGCGGCCGGCACCCAGGCCGCGGGCGAGGTCGTGATCCCGAACCCCGGCCGCTTCGTGCCCCGGAGCGAGCAGCTCGGCCAGGTCGGCGCCACCGGCTACGCGCACCGGCAGGAGGGCGGCAACGGCTGGGTGTGGACCGACACCGCGAGCGGCACCGACGCGCAGATCACCCAGGAGCAGGCCACCAAGGGCCACTCCGGGCTGTACGCCGAGATCGAGGCCGACCCGGCCGTGACCGCCGACCGCGTCAAGGTCAAGGACCTGGCCACCGGTCAGCCGCGCATGGACGTGATCGTCCCGCAGGACCGGAAGTTCACCGGCGCCTTCGCCGCCGACACCGTGGTCACCGCCACCACCCGCCCCGGCGGCGCCTACCTCGACGCCCTCCAGCTGATCCGGGTCGTCGACGGCACGCCCACCGAGCACGCGCTCCCCGCGCTGCCCGAGGCGTTCGCCGAGGTCGACGTCCTCCAGCAGGATTCCCGTGGCGCCCTGCTCCGTTTCAACCGCGAGCCCGGCCAGTCCGGCGTCGACTACCTCCTCGACTACGCGACCGGCTCGCTCAAGCCGACCGCCAAGGGCGGCGAGGGCGTGCTCGTCACCCTGGGCGCCGACCGCATCGCGTACTACGACACCTTCGGCTACAAGATCCTGACCGCTCCGCGCACGGAGCCGAAGCAGACCACCGAGACGAACGCGCCCTCGCTCCAGGACACCTGGGACGCCAAGGTGGCGCTCGTCGGGGACTGGTTCCTCATCGCCGAGCAGCCCTCCCAGAAGGTGGAGGCCACCACCACCGGGCACCCGCTGAAGGCCGTCCGCGTCGGCACCGGCGAGGTCCGCGACCTGCTCCCGCACGCCGCGGCGCAGCTCGCCACGGCCCCCGACGGCAGCGTCCTCGCCGTCGGCGGGACCGGCGCCGACGCGTGGGGCGTGCACCGCGTCACCGTTGGCGAGGACGGCGCGCCGAAGCTCGCGAAGGTCGCCGCGGTCCCGGCCGCGAAAGCCCGCTACGGCGGCCTCGCCCTGGGCGGCGGCCGGCTGAACCTCCTCGGCGACAGTGTGTCCGGCATCGACACGCTCGGCCTGTACGACGTCGACACCGACCTGGCCGCGACCCCGCCGACCGCGGGCGACGCGCGGCTGCGCGCCCGGGTCACCGCGCCGAGCTCGCCCGGACTGGTGGCGCTCGGCGACGGCGACTCCGCGTACGTGGACAACCGGCGGATCACGGTCCCCACGGGCGCCACCACCCGCCGCACCGCCGACCTCCCGGTCGCGAACGCCACGCCGGTCGACGGCGCGGGCCGCTACGTGCTGGCCCGGCGGGACGGCGTCTCGTACGTCGCCGACCTGGAGAACGACGGCAGCACGGCGACCGACGTCCGGCACACGGTCGACGGCGCGGCGGCTCTGTGGGGAACCAAGGTCTGGAAGGCAGGCGGTAGCGCGGGCCAGGTCGTCGCGTACGACCTGACGGCGGGCACCACCTCCGCCGCCGTCGACCTGGGCTCGCACTGCACGCCCACCGAGCTCCAGGCCGTCGACCGCTGGCTCTACTGGGCCTGCGGCGCCGACAAGGCGGGCGTCTACGACCAGGAGCGGCGCGAGAGCGTCGAGGTCCCGGCCGGCGAGGCCCTGCTCGGCGACGGCTTCGTGGTCCGTCACGAGGGCGACCGGCTGAAGCTCACCGAGGCGGCCTCCGGACAGACCCGCGACCTGGCCGACCTCCCGGCCGGCATGGGCTCGGGCCGGGGCTCCACCTGGACGGTCGACAAGTTCGGCGGCGGCGTGGCCTTCGTCGACGCCGAGAAGAACGTGCGCGTCACGAGCGCCGGGGTGGCGGGGCAGCCGCTGACCGGGCTGGCGCACACCGTGGGCGAGGTCACCTTCCCCGGCCCCGGCGTCGAGCCGGCCGCCTCCTGGTCGCCGGTCTTCCGCTTCTCCAAGCCCGTCTCGGGCGCCTGGCAGCTGCGCGTCCAGACCCTCGACGGCAAGGCCGTGCGCACGGTCGACGGCACCGGGAGCGCCGGTGCCGCCCTGCGGCCCGCCTGGGACGGCAAGGACGCCCAGGGGCGCGGCGTGGTCTCCGGCACGTACACGTGGGAGCTGACCGTCCGGGCCCACGACACGGGCGAGACCTCGACGTTCCGGGGAGAGGACCTGAAGGTTCGGGGCAGCTCCCTCACCACCCCGCCCGCCACGTTCGTCCCGCTGACCCCGACCCGGGTCATGGACACCCGTACCGGGCAGGGCGGCCAGACGCTGACCCAGGGCATGACGTACTCCCTGGGGGTCGCCGGCATGGCCGGCGTCCCGAAGACCGGGGTCACCGCCGTCGTCCTGAACGTGACGGCGACCAAGCCGACCGCGGGCGGCTTCGTGTCCGTGTTCCCGGGCGGGACGGAGCGCACCAGCGCGTCCACGCTCAACTTCACGGCGGGCCAGACGGTTTCCAACCTCGTCACGGTGCCGGTCAACGAGGGCGAGATCGGTTTCTACAACCACCTCGGGAACACCGACCTGATCGCCGACGTCGCCGGCTACTACACCCAGGGCGGCGGCACCACGGGCTCCACGTACGAGCCGGTGGCCCCGAAGCGCCTGATGGACACCCGCGACGGCACCGGCGTGCCGAAGGCGAAGCTCCAGGCGGGCGGCACGGTGACCCTCGCGGTGACCGAGCCGGGCGTCACCGCCGTCGCGCTCAACATCACGGCGACCAACGCGACCGAGGCGAGCTTCCTCTCCGCCTACCCGTACGGCACGGCCCGCCCGAACGTCTCGAACGTCAACTTCGAGGCGGGGCGCACCGTGCCCAACATGGCGGTCGTGCCGGTCAAGGACGGCAAGATCACCTTCTACAACCGGGCCGGCTCGGTCGACGTGCTCGCCGATGTCGCCGGGTACTTCAAGGAGGGCTCCGGCGCGCTCTTCACCGGCATGCAGCCCAAGCGCCTGATGGACACCCGCAACGGCACCGGGGTGGCCAAGGCCAAGGTCGGCGCGGGCCAGACGGTCAGCCTGACCGTGGGCACGAAGTACAAGGCGGTCGTGCTCAACGTGACGGCGACCAACGTCACCGCGTCGAGCTTCGTCTCCGTCTACCCGTACGGCACCGCCCGCCCGTCCGCGTCGAACCTCAACGTCGTCGCCGGGCAGACCGTGCCGAACGGGGTGATCGTGCCGGTCAAGGACGGCAAGGTGACCTTCTACAACCACAACGGCTCGGTGGACCTCATCGCCGACGTGACGGGTTACTACACCGACTGATCCCCGATCGCCTGGTCGGCTGGTCGCCTGATCGGCTGGTCGACTGGTCACCCGCCGGTTCCCGGACCGGCGCCGCAGGGCCTCATGATGGACGCCATGGACGACGAACGGCGTTTTCAGGAGGCCCTGCGGTCTCTGCGCGTATGGGACACCGAGCTGCCCGCCTTCGACCCGGCGGACGTGCCGGAGGATCCGGTGGCCCTCTTCCGCACCTGGTTCACGGACGCGGTGGAGGCCAAGGCGGTCGAGCCGCACACCATGACGCTCGCGACCGCCGACACGGACGGGCGGCCCGACGTGCGCACGGTCATGCTGCACGGGGCGGACGCCCGGGGCTGGCACTTCGCCTCGCACGCGGGCAGCGCCAAGGGCCGTCAGCTCGCGGCCCGGCCTGAGGCGGCCCTCGGCTTCTACTGGCCGGTGCGGGGCCGTGCGGTACGGGTACGGGGCACGGTGGTGACCGGGACGCCCGAGGAGGCGTACGCGGACCTGCACCACCGCACCGCCGGGGCCCTCGCCTCCGCGCTGGTGGGCCGGCAGAGCGAGCCGCTCGGGTCGCTCGACGAGCTGGCGGAGGCGAGCGCCGCCGCCTGGGACCGCGCCCTGCGCGAGCCCGAGGCGCACGCGGACAGCTGGACGCTGTACGTGGTGGAGCCGGCCGAGGTCGAGTTCTTCCAGGGCGACGCCCAGCGCCGCCACGTACGCCTGCGCTACCGGCGGGACCGGGCGGGCGGGACGGGCGGCTGGGAGCGCGAGCTGCTCTGGCCGTAGGACCCGGACGGGCGGCGGCGTCCCGCGCGGGACGACGGCCGCGTCCCGCGCGGGACACCGACGTCGTCCCGCGCGGGCGCGCGGTCACCCCGTGGCCAGCAGGACCGTGCCCACCAGGGCCAGCCCCGCGCCCGCCGCCTGGACCGCCCGGAGGCGCTCCTTCAGCACCCCGCGCGCGGCGAGCGCCGTGACGACGGGGTAGAGGCTGGCGAGGACGGCGGCCACTGTCACCGGGCCGCTCCGCGCGGCCAGCGCGTACGTGCCGTTGGCGGCGACGTCGGCCAGGCCCACGAAGGCCAGCGCCGGGAGCGCGGCGAGGACCGCGCGGAGCCCGCCGCCGCCCTCGGGCAGCGCCCGGCCGCCGCGCCGGACGGAGAGCCACAGGGCGCCGCCGCCGACGGCCACGTTGGTCACGCGCTGCACGAAGAGCGCGAGGAAGAGACCGGTCAGGGTCGTGGACGCCTCGGCGATCAGGGCCATCACCGCGCCGAAGCCGAAGGCGGCGACGAGCGTCAGCAGCACCGCCCGGCGCTGGACGGGCGCGCCGCGCAGCTCGGGTCCGCCCGCGAGGACGACGCCGAGCACGGCCACCGCGATCCCGGCGAACTGCGCGAGCCCGGGGCGGTCGCCCAGGAGCAGGCCCACGGAGACGGGGACGACGACGCCGAGCGAGCCGAGCGGCGAGACCACGCCCATCGGGCCGAGGGCGAGCGCCTTGTAGAAGGCGAACATGGCCGCGGGGCCCACCACGCCGGCCGCGACCGCGTACCAGAGCAGGGGGCCGGCCTCGTGCCAGGCGCCGGTGGCGAGCACGAGGGCGCCGAGGACCAGCACGGCGAGGCTCTGCGAGACCACGACGACCGTCAGCGCCGGGAAGCGCCGGGTGAGCAGTCCGCCGCCGAAGTCGGCGAGGCCCCAGAGCAGGCTGGTGGCCAGGGCGAAGACGGCCGTCAGGGCGGTCATGCGGGGTTCCTCGCAGTACAGTGCAGTGAACAATCGGGTGCACCACACGGTAGTGCAGCATATTGAACTCTGTCATCCAAAATATTGGACGGAATGTGTCGGACCTCGACCAGCTCACGCAGTCGCTCGCCCGCAACCTCAAGCGCTGGCGCAACGAACGCGGCTTCACCCTGGACGCCCTCGCCGCCCGCGCGGGAGTCAGCCGGGGAATGATCATCCAGATCGAGCAGGCCCGCACCAACCCCAGCGTCGGCACCACCGTGAAGCTGGCCGACGCCCTCGGCGTCTCCATCACCACCCTCCTCGACTACGAGCAGGGCCCCCAGGTCCGCCTCGTCCCGCCCGGCCAGGCCGTCCGCATGTGGTCGACCTCCACCGGCAGTCACACCACCCTGCTGGTCGGCACCGAGGCCCGGGGCCCCCTGGAGCTGTGGTCCTACACCCTGATGCCGGGCGACGGCACCGCCTCCGACCCGCACCCGGACGGCACCACCGAGCTCCTGCACGTCACGGCCGGCACCCTCACCCTCGTCGTCGAGGGCGTGGAGCACGCCCTGCCGGCCGGCACCTCCGCCGTCTTCGAGGGCAACGTGCCGCACGCGTACCGCAACGACGGCGAGCGGACCGTCGAGATGACCCTGGCCGTCTCCATCCCGCCCGTACGCTGAGACGAACGAACGCCCGGCCGGGCCGACTTGTTACCGTGCCCGCCATGCGCGCACCCATCGGAGACTTCGACGACGCCCGGCCCGCCCCCGACCGCCTGGACCTGCTCACCGCACCGGTCGCCGCCGCCGTCCGCGACTGGAGCGGCGCCGTCGCCGCCGAGCGGATCCTCTACGTGGACACCGACCCGGCCATCGCCGACACCGCCGTCTTCGTCGAGCACCACGGACGCGAGCTGCTCGGCACCTCCGCCAACTGCGTGATCGTCGAGGGCAGGCGCGGCGACACCGCCACCCTGGCCGCCTGCGTGGTGCGCTCGGCGGACCGGGTCGACGTGAACGGCGCCGTCCGCCGCGCGCTCGGCTCCCGCAAGGTGCGCTTCGCCGCGCGGGACGTCGCGACCGGCGACACCGGCATGGAGTACGGCGGGGTCACCCCCGTCGGCCTGCCCGCCGGCTGGCCGGTGCTGGTCGACGCCGCCGTCGTGGACCTCCCCTGGGTGCTCGTCGGCAGCGGCCGCCGCCGGGGCAAGCTGATCCTCCCCGGCAAGGCCCTCGCGGAGCTGCCCGGCGCGGTCGTCCTGGAGGGCCTCGGCGTCACGCCGGAGTGACGCCCGCGGAGGCCGACGGGGCGGGCGGGCCGGGCGCCCACCCGGCCGCCGGGCTCAGCGCCCCGGCGGCCGGCCCGCCGGGCTCGTCGCCCTCGGCCGCCGGTCGCGCCGTCGCCACCGGCCCGCCCCGCCTCAGCCAAGCCGCGGGATCTCGATCGCCGGGCAGCGGTCCATGACCATGTCCAGACCGGCCTCCCGGGCCCGGGCGTACGCCTCCACGTCCACGACGCCGAGCTGGAACCACACCGCCTTCGCGCCCGCCTCGACCGCCTGGCCCGCGACCGCGCCCGCCAGCTCGCTGTTCACGAAGACGTCGACCACGTCCACCGGGAACGGGACCTCGGCCAGCGACGCGTACCCCCGCTCCCCGTGCACCGTCTCCGCCTTCGGGTGGACCGGCACGACCCGCTTCCCGAACCGCTGGAGCACCGCGGCCACCCCGTAGGCGGCCCGGCTCTCGTTGTTGGACAGGCCCACGACCGCCCAGGTGTCGCCGCTCTCCGTGAGGATCCTGCGGATGGTCTCCGGGTCGCCGTACATGCTCCGCCTCCGTGCCGCTCGTCTTCGGGTCTCTTCGCAGCCTGCAACCACGACCGGCGGGACGGTGTTCCCGGGCCGGGCGCTTAGGCTGGCGGGATGCAGGAGCAGTACCGCACGCTCGCCGCCGAGGGCGTCCACGAGTCCGAGATCAACCGATCGCGCTTCCTCTGCGCGCTCGCGCCCGTCGCGACCGAGGAGGAGGCGCAGGAGTTCGTCGCCCGGATCCGCCGCGAACACCCCACCGCCACCCACAACTGCTTCGCGTACGTCGTCGGCGCCGACGCCTCCGTACAGAAGGCGTCCGACGACGGCGAGCCCGGCGGCACCGCGGGCGTCCCCATGCTCCAGATGCTGCTGCGCCGTGAGATGCGTTACGTCGCCGCCGTCGTCACCCGCTACTACGGGGGCGTGAAACTCGGCGCGGGCGGCCTCATCCGCGCCTACGGAGGCGTCGTCGGCGAAGCCCTCGACGCGCTCGGCACCGTCACCCGGCACCGCTACCGGCTGGCCACCGTCACCATCGACCACCAGCGCGCGGGCAAGCTCCAGAACGACCTGCGGGCCACCGGGCGGACCGTCCGCGAGGTGCGCTACGGGGCCGAGGTCACCATCGAGATCGGGCTCCCCGACGCGGACGTGCCGCGCTTCACCGCCTGGCTCGCCGACGCCACCGCGGGCGCCGCCGGCTTCGAGCTCGGGGGCGAGGCGTACGGCGATGCCTGAGCAACGGCACCCCGCGCGGGGCCGGACCGCCGCCGCTGTCACACCCCACCGATACGCTCAGGGATCATGAGGCTTCTGCACACGTCGGACTGGCACCTGGGGCGGGCGTTCCACCGGGTCGCCCTGCTCGACGCCCAGGCCGCGTTCCTCGACCACCTGGTGGCGACGGCGCTCGACCGCGAGGTGGACGCCGTCCTCGTCGCCGGCGACGTCTACGACCGCGCCGTGCCCCCGCTCTCCGCCGTCGGGCTCTTCGACACCGCACTGCACCGGCTCGCCGACGCCGGGGTGCCGACCGTCATGATCTCCGGCAACCACGACTCGGCCCGACGCCTCGGCGTCGCCGCCGGGCTCATCGAGCGCGCCGGCATCCACCTGCGCACCGACCCGGCCGGCGCCGGCACCCCCGTCGTCCTCGCCGACGCCCACGGCGACGTCGCCCTCTACGGCCTGCCCTACCTGGAACCGGCTCTGGTCCGCGCCGAGTTCGGCACCGAGAAGGCCGATCACGAAGCGGTGCTCTCCGCCGCCATGGACCGGGTCCGCGCCGACCTCGCCACCCGCCCCGAGGGCACCCGCTCCGTCGTCCTCGCCCACGCCTTCGTCACGGGCGGCGAGCCCAGCGACAGCGAGCGCGACATCACCGTCGGCGGCGTCGACTCCGTCCCCGCCGGGGTCTTCGACGGCGTCGACTACGTCGCCCTCGGGCACCTGCACGGCAGCCAGGCCCTCACCCCCCGCATCCGCTACTCCGGCTCCCCCCTGGCCTACTCCTTCTCCGAGACCGGCCACCGCAAGACCATGTGGCTGGTCGACCTCGGCGCCGACGGCTCCATCGAGACCGCCGAGCGCGTCGACTGCCCCGTGCCCCGGCCGCTCGCCCGGATCCGGGGCCGCCTCGACGAGCTGCTCGACGACCCCACGCTCGCCCGCCACGAGGACTCCTGGCTCGAAGTCACCCTCACCGACCCGGTCCGCCCCGCCGAGCCCATGGCCCGCCTCTGCGAGCGCTTCCCGCACACGCTCCACCTGGTCTTCGACCCCGAGCGCGGCGAGGACGACCCGCTCCTGTCCTACGCCCTGCGCCTCCAGGGCCGTGACGACCGCCAGATCGCCGAGGACTTCGTCGCCCACGTCCGCGGCGGCAGCGGCCCCGACGGCGCCGAGCGGGCCATCCTGCACGGGGCCCTGGACGCCGTCCGCACCGACACGGCCGACCAGGAGGTGGACGGCCGGTGAGACTCCACCGCCTCACCCTCACCGCCTTCGGGCCCTTCGGCACCACCCAGGAGATCGACTTCGACGCCCTGTCGGCGGCCGGGCTCTTCCTGCTCCACGGACCCACCGGCGCCGGCAAGACCTCCGTCCTCGACGCCGTCTGCTTCGCGCTCTACGGGGCCGTTCCCGGCGCCCGCCAGACCCCCGGCACCACCCTGCGCAGCGACCACGCCCCCGCCGGCACCCCCACCGAAGTCGTCCTCGACCTCACCGTGGGCGAGCGGCGGCTGGAGATCACCCGCAGGCCCGCCCAGCAGCGCCCCAAGAAGCGTGGCGGCGGCTTCACCACCGAGAAGGCCCAGAGCCTGCTCCGCCACTACGACCCCGGGACCGGCGAATGGACCGGCCTCAGCCGCTCCCATCAGGAGATCGGCGAGGAGATCACCCAGCTCCTCGGCATGAGCCGCGAGCAGTTCTGCCAGGTCGTGCTCCTGCCCCAGGGCGACTTCGCCCGCTTCCTGCGCTCCGACGCCGAGGCCCGCGGCCGGCTCCTCGGCCGCCTCTTCGACACCCGACGCTTCGCCGCCGTCGAGGACCGCCTCGCCGAGCTGCGCCGCGCCGCCGAACACCAGGTCCGCGAGGGCGACGAGCGGCTGCTGGCCCTCTCCCACCGGATGGCCCAGGCCGCAGGGGACGGGACCGCCGGCGTCGAGGAGCGCCCCGGCGAGCCCGGCCTGGCCGAAGCCGTCCGCACCCGCGCCGCCCTCGCCCGCAGCGAGGCCCGCGAGCACCTGGACATCGCGGGCCTGCGGCTGGCCGCCGCCGAGCGCCGCGAGGCCGCCGCCCGCGCCGCCCTCGACGCGGCCCGCGAGCTCGCCGAGCGCCAGCGGCGGCACGCCGAGGCGGTCCGCCGCCGGGAGGAGCTCACCGCCCGCCGCCCCGCGCGGGACGCCTGGCAGCACTCCCTGGACCGCTCCCTCAAGGCCGACCGCGTCGCCCCCGCCCTCGACCTGCGCGAGGACGCCGCGCGCGCCCACCGCACGGCGGACGCCGCCCTCGGCCGCGCCCGCGCGGGCCTGCCCGCCGAGCTCGCCGAGGCCGGCGCCGAACAGCTCTCCGCCCTGGAGCGGCGGCTCCGCGAGGAGCTCGGCGGCCTGGAGTCCGCCCGCCGCGCCGAGCTGCGCGCCGCCGAGCTCGCCGCCGAGCGCGCCACCCTGGAGCGGGAGGCCCGCGCCGACGACGAGGCCCTCCAGGACGCCGCCGCCTGGCTCGCCGGCTGGGAGCCGCGCCGCGCGGAGCTCCAGCGGCGGGTGGCGGCCGCCCAGGACGCCACGGCCCGCGCCGAGCACCTCGCCGGACGGCTCGACCCGGCCCGTCGCCGCCTCGCCGCGGCCCGCCGCCGCGAGGAGCTGACCCAGGAGCTCGCCGTCGCCCGCGAGCGCCTCACCGCCGCCCGCGAGCGGCGCAACGCGGCCCACGAGAGCTGGCTGGACGTCAAGTCCCGCCGCCTGCGCGGCATCGCGGCCGAGCTCGCCGCCGCACTCGAACCCGGCGCCCCCTGCCAAGTCTGCGGCTCCGCCGCCCACCCGGCCCCCGCCCGCACCGCCGCCGGCCACGTGGACCGCGCCGCCGAGGACGCCGCGTACGCCGCCTACACCCGCGCCGACGAGGCCCGCACCGCCGCCGAGACCGCCGTCGCGGGCACCGCCCGGGCCCTGGACGCGGCGGCCGAGGAGGCCCGCGTCACGGACACCGCGGCGCCGTCCGGCGGCGGGACCGAGCACGGACCGAGCGTCGCCGGACTCGCCCGCGCCGTCGAGGAGCTGACCCGCGAGCACGCCGAGGCGCACGCCCTGGCCGCGCGGACCCACGCCGCCCGCGAGGCGCTGGACCGCGCCGAGCGGGAGTGCGAGGAGCGCCGCGCCGCCCAGCGCGAGGCCGAGCGGCGGGCCGCCGGCCGGACCTCCCGCCGCGAGGCCCTGGAGCGCCAGCACGCGGAGCTGGAGGACGAGCTCGCCCGAGGCCGAGGCACCTCCGGCAGCGTCGCCGCGCACGCCACGCTCCTGGAGCGGCGCATCGCCCTGCTGACCGAGGCCACCGAGACCGTACGGGCCGCGGAGCAGACCGCGGCCGCCCTCAAGCAGGCCGACGACCGGCTGGCCGACGCCGCGTTCCGGGGCGGCTTCGCCACCCCGGCCGAGGCCGCCGCCGCCCTCCTCGACGAGCCCGCCCGGCGCGGACTCCAGCAGCGGGTGGACACCTGGGACGGCGAGGCCGCCGCCGTCGCGGACCGGCTCGCCGAGCCCGCCACGGCCGCCGCCGCCGCGCTCCCGCCCGCCGACCCGGCGTCCGTCGGGGCCGCCCACGCCACCGCCGAGCGGGCGCTGCGCGGGGCCGCCGCCGCGCTCGCCGCCGTGCGGGAGCGGCGCGCCGAGCTGGCCCGGCTCTCCCGGCAGGCCGACACGGAGGCCCGTCGGCTCGGGCCGCTGCGCGAGGAGTACGAGCGGGTGGCCGGGCTCGCCGCCCTCACCGCGGGCACCTCCGCCGACAACGAGCGCAAGATGCGCCTGGAGTCGTACGTGCTGGCCGCCCGCCTCGAACAGGTCGCCGCCGCGGCCACCGCCCGCCTCCAGCGGATGTCCTCCGGCCGCTACACCCTGGTCCACTCCGACGCCCGCAGCGGCGGCCGGCGGGCCGGGCTCGGCCTGCACGTCGTGGACGCCTGGACGGGCAACGAGCGGGACACCGCCACCCTCTCCGGCGGCGAGACCTTCTTCGCCTCCCTCGCGCTCGCCCTCGGCCTCGCCGACGTCGTCACCGACGAGGCGGGCGGGATGCGGCTCGACACCCTCTTCATCGACGAGGGCTTCGGCAGCCTCGACGAGCAGACCCTCGACGAGGTCCTCGACGTCCTGGACTCGCTGCGCGAACGGGACCGCAGCGTCGGCATCGTCAGCCACGTCGGCGACCTGCGCCGCCGCGTCCCCGCCCAGCTGGAGGTCGTCAAGGACCGGCACGGCTCCGCGGTGCGGCTGCGCACCGGCGCGGAGGCGCTCAGCGGCTGATCGCCCGCCGGGGGAGCGGCGAGGAGTACACCACACTGGTGGTGACCGAGCCGAGCGCGCCCACCTTCCCGGAGATCTCCTCCAGGTGCTTCATCGACCGGGTGGCGACCTTGAGGACGAAGCAGTCGTCGCCCGTCACGTGGTGCGCCTCCAGGATCTCGGGGGTCGCCGCGACGAGGTCGTGGAAGGGCTTGTAGTTGCCGTGCGGGTAGCGCAGCCGGACGAAGGCCAGGATCGGCAGGCCCAGCCGCTCCTGGTCGATCACCGCCGTGTAGCCGGCGATGACGCCGGCCTCCTCCAGCCGCCGTACCCGCTCGGTCACCGCCGACGCCGACATGGACACCGCGCGGGCGAGCTCGGCGAAGCTGGCCCGGCCCTGTTCCTGAAGGGCGTCGAGGATCCGCCAGTCCGTGGCGTCCGGGATGTATCCGCTGGTCATGGGCGTGACCTTGCAGGGAAATCCCCGGGAGCGCAAGCGGCTTCCGGGGACTTCCCACGCCGTGGACGGTCCGCCCGGCGCATCGCGCTCAGAGCCGCGACAGCTCGTCCACCAGGTCGTCCAGGCCGAGCGGACCCTGCGACAGGGCGGCCATGTGCCACGCCTTGGCGTCGAAGGAGTCGCCGTGCGCGGCCTGCGCGTTGGCCCGGCCGAGCAGCCAGGCGCGCTCGCCCAGCTTGTAGCCGATGGCCTGCCCGGGCATCGACAGATAGCGGGTCATCTCGCTCTCCACGAAGGCCGGCGGCCGGCTGCTGTGCCGCTGGAAGAACTCCTGCGCCAGCTCCGGCGTCCACACCTCGCCCGGGTGGAAGGGGGAGTCCGCCGGGATCTCCAGCCGCAGGTGCATGCCGATGTCGACGATCACCCGGCAGGCCCGCATCATCTGGCCGTCCAGGTAGCCGAGCCGCCGCTCCGCGTCGCCGAGGAAGCCGAGCTCGTCCATCAGGCGCTCCGCGTACAGCGCCCAGCCCTCGGTGTTGGCGCTGACCTTGCCGATGGTGGCCTGGTAGCGGGAGAGCCGGTCGGCGACGTGCGCCCACTGCGCGATCTGCAGGTGATGGCCGGGCACGCCCTCGTGGTACCAGGTCGAGACCAGGTCGTACACGGGGAAGCGGGTCTGCCCGTCGACCGGCAGCCAGGTGCGGCCGGGGCGGGAGAAGTCCTCGGACGGGCCGGTGTAGTAAGGGGCGGCGGCGCCGCCGGGCGGGGCGATCCGGGACTCCACCCGGCGCACCCGGTCGGCGAGTTCGAAGTGGGTGCCGTCCAGGGACTTGATCGCCTCGTCCATCAGCTGCTGGAGCCAGGCCTGGACCTCGTCGACGCCCTCGATGTGGGTGCCGTGCTCGTCGAGGTGGGCGAGCGCCTCCCAGGGACCGGCGCCGGGCAGGATCCGCTCGGCCTCGCCCTTCATCTCGCCGAGCAGCCGGTGGTACTCGGACCAGCCGTACGCGTAGGCCTGGTCGAGGTCCAGGTCGGTGCCGTTGAAGAAGCGCGACCAGTGGCGGTAGCGCTCGCGGCCCACGGTGTCGGGGGCGTCGGCCACGGCCGGGGCGTACACGTCGCGCATCCAGTCCCGCAGCGCGGCGACGGCCAGGTCGGCGCCCGCGCCCGCGGCCGCCAGCTCCGCGCGCAGCTCCTTGTCGACGCGCTCGCCAGCGCCGGAGGCGAACTCCTCGAACCAGCCGTGCGGGGCGCCGTCCGCGCCGGTGCCGCCCGCGCCCGCCCACTCGGTCAGCTGGCCGATGAAGGTGGCGGTGGCCCGGGGGCCGCCGAGCATCCCGCGCTCCAGGCCGAGGGCGAGCGAGGCACGGTAGCCCTCGAAAGCACCGGGAACGGCCCGCAGCCGTCGCGCCACCGCGTCCCAGTCCTCCTCCGTCTCCGTGGGGAGCACGGTGAAGGAGATGCGCACGCTGTGGGCGGGCGAGCGCAGGTTGCTCACCGCGCACAGGCCCTCGTCGGCGTCGTGCACGATCAACTGGGCGTCCAGCCGCTCCCGCAGCAGCCGGGCGCAACGGCGCTCCGCCTCGTCCTCGGCGCCGGGCCGCCGCTCGGCCTCGTCGAGGAGGGCGAGGGTGCGGCGCGCGAGCTCGGCCATGGCCTCCTGGCCGGCGGGGGAGAAGTCGGGGAGACGCCCCGAACTCTCCTTGACTCCCAGGTAGGTACCGGTGATCGGGTCGAGTTCGATGAGCGCGTCGACGTAGTCGTCGGCGACCTGGCGGGGAAGCACGATGCTGGAAGTCTCTGGCATGAGGCTCATCCTCGCCCGTCCTTGCTCCCCGCGTCACCCTCAATCGATCTCAGACGGCTGACAACTGAACGCCGGGGGCGGGTCGGAGCGGGGGGCCGCGCCCCGCTCGGCGGGCGGGCGGCGGGGGTGGCGGAGGGTCCGGACCGGCCGGTGGTCCGGACCGCTCCCGGGCGGGACGCCGCAGGTCGGCGGGGTCGGCGAGGGGCGGGCGCGGGACCGGCCGGGCCGGGGGCGGCGGGGGGCGGTACGAGCGCGGGAGCGGGGCGCGCGGCGGGACCGGACCGGCGCGTCCTCGCCTTAGCGGCTGTGCCGGGCGCGGTGGAGGAGATCCGGAAGCCCGTCCGAGTTTGGCCGGATCCAGCCGTACGCGACGAGCCCGGCGCGGACCGTGCCCACGGCACGGAACATGTCTTCGGCACGGCATGCCGCAGGCATGGGTCCGGCCCCGGGCGTGGGTGGGCCCGGGGCCGGACGGTGGTGCGGCGGTGCGGTGGTGCGGGGCGGCGGTTCGGCGGTGCGGGGTGCCCGGGGTGTCAGTGCTCGGTGCGCCGCTGGGCGGGGTGGAGGGCGGTCGGGCGGGGGTCGGCCGTACGCCCGGCGAGGCGGGCGGTGATGACCAGGGTGCCCTCCTCGATCTGGTAGTCCAGCGGCAGGTTCAGGCCGCGCATGGCGGCGACCATGCCGGTGTTGGAGGACTGGGTCACCGCGTAGACGCTGTCGCAGCCCGCCTCCTCGGCCATCGCGACGAGCCGGCCGAGGAGTTCGGCGCCGATGCCGCGCCGCTGCCAGTCGTCCTCCACCATCAGGGCGACCTCGGTCTCGTCGCCGTCCCAGAGCAGGTGGCCGAGGGCGACGACGCGCCCGGAGGCCGTCTGGACCGCGAGGGTGCGGCCGAAGCGGGGGCTGAGCAGGTGGTCGAGGTAGCGGTCGGCGTCGCCGACGGGGCCGTGGTAGCGCAGCCGCAGGGTCCGCTCGGAGCAGCGGTCGTGCATGGCGCGGGCCGCGGGCAGGTCGCGCTGGTCGGCGCGCCGGACGGTGATCGCGTTGCCCTCGGGGAGGGTGAGCACGTCGTGGGCGCGCGGGACGCGCGGGCCGAGCCGGGCGTCGAGCTCGACGAGCGCGCGGGCGCGGGCGAACTCGGTGGGGGTGAAGGGGAGGTAGGGCCGCTCGATGATCAGCGTGCCGCCGTGGGGGTCGCGCAGCCGCATGGTGGTGTCCTCCAGGACCCCTTCCGCGGGCGTGGTCTCGCCGTTGGGCCGTCCGCTGAGGGAGACGGCGGGGACGGAGTGGAGCGTGCACCGGCCGAGCAGCTGGCGCAGCGCGAGCGGGAGTTCGGCCGAATCGAGGGCGGTACGGGCGGCGAGGCCGAGGACCCGGGTCGGGGTGTCCACGAGGTCGTGTGTGTCGGCCCGCTCGGTCCAGGTGTCGCTGCCGCCGGCGGCGGCCACGGCCCGGGTGAGGACGCCGGTCTGGAGGCTCGCGGGGGCCCGCAGCAGGAACTCGTCCACGGTCCCGTCGGCGAGCGGGTGGGTCTGGAGGGTCAGGATGTCCACGCCGTGGCGGGCGAGCACCGTGCACAGCGCGGCGAGGCTGCCCGGAGCGTCGCGGACGGTGGTCCGCATCCGCCACAGCGCCGTGTCCGCCGCCCCGGCCACCGGAGCCGCCCCGGCGGTGCCGGGGACGGCGTCCGGCGGCAGCGGGGGCTCCCCGCTGCCGCCGGGATCGTCGGCGGGCGGCGCATGGCTGTGCCTCCGGGCCCACCAGGTGTGGAAGCCGGCGGTGGCGACCAGCGCTATCGCCGAGAAGATCAGCAGGTAGGGTCCGTCGGGGCCCTTGGCGATGGTCTTGGCGATCGAGTCCGCGACCACCACGGCGGTGAACATCGCGGCCAGCTCGATCACGTCGTGCCGCCAGCGGTGGACGGGGCGGGCGTTCTCGCGGGGGGTCATGGCATCCATGACCTCACTGTGACCCAGCGGTGTTGCGTGATCACGAACGCTTTGTGACCGACGGGTTAAGTGCCGATCTGTTGGTTTTGTGGCTTATTTCGACCGATTATGTCGCGCTCTGATCGCCCTTCTGTTCGAGTGCGCTCAGCAGCCGCCGTGCCTGCGTCACCGCCTGCGAGGATCCCGGCCGCGCCGCCGCCTCCGCCAGGCCGGGCGGCACCGGCCGCTCCCCTCGGGTCCCGCACCGCTCGACGCACTCCGCCGCCACCGCCAGCAGCTCGCCGAGCCCGCGCGCTGGCTTCGGCGCGGCGAGCAGCCCCGGCAGCAGCTCCGCGAGCACCGCCCAGACCGTCCCGTACGCCCCGGTCGCCGCCCCCGTGCGGACCGCGTCCGCCAGCCGGTTCGGCTTCACCGTCCCCTCGGCCAGCAGCTCCCCGAGCCGCCGCCCGAGCAGCGCCGCGTCCAGCTCGCCACGGGAGGCCAGCACCAGGAGCGCGTCGACCGTGGTGAGCCGGTCCTCCGTGTGGCGGCTGCCCAGCCCCACCGCGAGCGCCGTGTGCACCGTGGGGCCGACCGCCCCGCCGGCCTCGGCGAGCGGCGTCAGCCCCCAGGCCGAGCCCTGGGTGTCCCACTCGGTCCCGTTGACCACGGCCGGCAGCAGCCAGACCGCCAGGACCTCCCGGTCCTCCGGCAGCACGCCCGGCCAGTGCGGCTGCTGCCCCCACCAGTGGTGGCAGCGGTGCCGGGACTCGCCGGACGAGCCGCTCAGCCAGCGGAAGGACGGCGGGAACTCCTCCCGGATGGCCCGGCGCTCCCGGAACGACACGACGAGCCGGTCCGCCAGCCACCACCGCCCGGACCGGACGTCCGCGCCCCGGCTCAGGAAGCGCACGTCCGGGGTGAGCGAGACGTCCGCCGTCAGCCACTCCGCGAGCCGGTCGCCCGCGCGGGTGCCCAGCACCGCCGCCCCCTCGGCGGCCTCCCGCGTCCCCGGGCCCGTCCGCCGCACCCGCAGCAGCGCCTGCGCGAGGTCGACCGGAGCGGGCTCGGCCCCCGCGTCCCGGTACCCCCGCAGCCGCTCCAGCAGGACCGGCGCGTCGATCGCGCCGGTGTGCGCGGTCGGCGTCGCCAGCAGGAAGGGCACCGGTGCGCCGTCGGAGACCAGCCACGCGGCCTCCCACAGGCGCGCCTCCACCACACCGCCCGGACCCGGGTGCCCGCACGACGCCTTCTCCAGCTTGCGCCCCTCGTGGAGCCGGCCGAGGGTCACCGTGTCCGCTAGCGCGGCGAGCACGACCGTGATCCCGTCCGGCCCGTGGGTGAACCGGTGCGGGCCGGTCATCCAGTACGCGTCGCCGAAGGTCTCGCGCAGCGCCGCCCTCAGCCCCTCCCGGTCCCGGTAGGCGTGGCGCACCAGGCCGTCCAGGGCCCGCTCGAACTCCTCCGGCTCGTCCGGCCGGCGCACCACCGTGACCAGGTCCTCGATCAGCTCGGCCACCGACGCGGCCGGGGGCATCGCGGGGCGCGGCTCCGGCACGGGCGGCAGCGTCTCCTCGTAGGGCGCGTCCTCGCCGACCGCGTCCGCGCCGAACAGCCCGGCCGCCGCCGCCCGGTGCACCGGGCTCAGCAGCGCCGCCGCCCCCGCCAGCTCCTCACGCACCCGCTCGTCGACCTCGCCCAGATGGCGGCCCACCAGCTTCAGCGCCCGCTCCTGGATCGCCGTGTCCTCGTGCCCGAACGCGTCCGACACCGCCGGCAGCAGCTCGGCCGCCGCCCCCGGATCGCGTCGCAGCGCCTTCGTCAGCAGCGTCAACTGGGCCCGCACCAGCTTCTTCTCGGTGCGGAACAGCGCCGAGCCGGTCAGCTCCGCCAGCTCCCGCACCGGCAGCTCCCCCTCCAGGGCGAGCTCCGCCAGCACCTCCTGGGCGTGTCCGGCGACCGGCGAGGGGCCGTCGGCCACCATGCCGAGCCAGTCGGGGATCCGGGCCCGCCGCTCCTCGCGGGTGGTCCCGACGGCCTGGAGGACGGCCAGCGGCAGCCGCAGGTCGCGCGGCCGGCCGCCGCGCAGCAGCCGGGCCGTGCACGCGTCGACCAGCGCCGCCCGGTCGAGCAGCCCCTCGCCCGCGAGCGTCGCGAGCGCGCTCGGCCACGTGGCGCTCCGGTCCTGGGCGCGGGCCTCGGCCTGCCAGACGATGGCGCCCGGCGTCTCGGTCATGTCGAGGAGCCGCGCGACCAGCACCGGTGTCTGCGGGTCGGCGCGCAGCCTCGCGGCCAGGTCACGGGTGTTCATCGCCGCCGTCCAGCCCCGCACGTAGGCGTCGGTGGCGGGCGCCGGGCAGCCGGTCAGCAGCACCAGGCCGTGGACCAGCACATACTCGTCCTCCGCCACGGTGGGGCGCTCGGCCAGCCGCCGGGCGACCTCCGTCAGCCACGCGTGGTCACGGCCCGCCAGCACCCCGAGCACGGGACGGCTCTCGTCGCCCCACCCGAGGAACTCGCGCCCGCCGATCCACTCCGCGGCCGCCGCGGCCCCCGTGATGCAGCCCGCGCCCGCGAGCCGCAGCGCGCTCCGCACCCGCTGCTGCTCCCGCCACCGCCCCCAGTCCCAGCCCCGGACCTCCTTGCGGATCAGCTTCAGCTCCGCCACCGCCGCCTTGCGCGTCGCCGCGTCCAGCGGAGCGAGCAGTCCGGGCACGTCCTTCTGCCGCCCCTGCCGTACGGCGTCGAGCAGCCGCCGCAGGTGGAAGTCGGCCGCCGTCTCCGCTCCGGTGTCCGTCGCCGCGGCCGTCGTGCGGCCCGTCGCCGTCGCCATCCCCGTACCCGCCCCTGTCTCCGTACCCATGTCCCCGCCCCTGCCCCTGTCCGTCCCCGGCGCGCTGTCCGTCCCGGGCTTCCGCTCCGTCGCCGTCGTCATCGCGCGTCCCCCACCGCGACCGGCGTGCCGACGGACGCGCCGCGCCGGGCCATCCGGACCGCGAGCGCGTGCTTGCACGGCCCGCGCCGCCCCCGGTACTCCGCCCACCAGGCGCAGGTGCAGTGCAGCCGGCCCCCGGCCGACTCCCGCACCTGGTAGCGCCGCTCCCCGGAGGCGACCGCGGCGAGCTCGCCGTCCAGCGCGACCGCCCCCTCGGCGAGCAGGCGGCGCGCGTCGACCAGCCGGGGGTTGTGCCGCTCGGCGCGGTCCGCGTCGTACGGCAGCTCCCGGTGGAAGTAGGCCGCGTCGGCCACGTCGTACCCCACGCGCCCGGCCGTGCCCAGGCGCGTCAGCGCCGCCCGCACCCGCTCGACGGAGAGCCCCGCCTGCTCGGCCAGGTCGGCCGGGTCGATCCGCGGCTCCCAGGCGAGCAGCACCGACACCAGCTCCGCGTCCCCGGCCGCCTCGTCGGTGGCCAGGGCCTCCAGGACACCGCCCTCGCCGGAGAAGCCGCGCGCCGGGTCCGGCGACAGCGTCAGGGTGAGCCGCATCCCGGGCAGCTCGACCTCCCAGGCGCTCGGTGCGGGCGCGCCGTCCGGCACCGGCCCGTACACCCGCAGCGCCGTCGCGTGCCGCAGCACCCGCTCCAGGGCCGCCAGCCGGTCCGGACCGGCCAGGCAGACGGCGCCCGGCAGCGGCCGCGTGGTGGGCCGCAGCGTCCGGCCGGCGGGCGTCACCCACAGCGGCGCGGCGCCCCGGGCCCGCGAGCGCGGCAGCGAGCGCAGGAACCGCACCGCCTCCGCGCCGGACAGCTCGGCGCGCAGGTCGAAACCGGCGGAGGCGACCTGCGCCTCGGCGAAGCCCCGCAGCCAGCGGTCCGGCAGCGGCACCTTCTTCTCCACGACGGGCCCCTCCATCGTGGTGACCGCCAGCTCCTCGGGGCCGACCCGCAGATGCAGCGGGTCGTCGCCGGTGAGCCGGGACAGCGCCTCGCGCAGGGGGTTGTTCACGTCCACGTTGGTCGTGCCGTGGCCCGTCTCCGCGCCGTCCAGGCCCGCGCTCAGCACGTCGAGGCGCGCGTACACCCCGCCGCAGCCCGAGAAGGACTCGAACCGCAGCCGGTCCCCGTTGCCCGTGACCACCGGGTCGAGGGAGGCCGGGCGCAGCCGCTGGTAGTAGCGGGCGGCGGCCACGTCGGCGACCGCGAGCAGACCGCGCGCGGCGATCTGCGGGGAGCTGAGGAAGCCCGCGAAGAACCGGGGCCGGGCCTCGGCGCCGCGCGGCGTGAGACCCCCCGAGGTCTCCAGACCGAGCAGCCGGCCGGAGTCCCCGGACTCCAGTGCGGAAGGGCGTGCGTAGGCGAGCGCCTGTACGGATCGCGTCATGGGAAAAACCGTAGGACCCGGCACTGACAATCGGCCGGGTCCCCGTCCGGCCTGCGGTTCTACCGGAGTTGCTGCCCGACCCGGCCCGGCTGGAGGACCGTGCTGAACAGCACCGTGCCGCCCTCGGCGCGCAGGCGGACCGTCAGTTCCCCGCTGTCGCCGTCGATGTCCACCTCGCCGAAGTACTGCGGGCTCTCCATCGGCGACAGGTTGGCCCGCTCCGGGGCCCGTACGAAGACCCGCTCGGGCCCGAAGGTCGCGTCGAGGCTGTTGGCCGGGAAGCCGCCCGCCGCCAGCGGCCCGGAGACGAACTCCCAGAAGGGCGCGAAGTCCTGGAAGGCGGCGCGCTCCGGCGCGTAGTGCTGCGCCGAGGTGTAGTGCACGTCCGCCGTCAGCCAGAGCGTGCCGGTGATCCTGCGGTGCTTGATGAATCGGAGCAGCTCGGCGATCTGCAGCTCGCGGCCGAGCGGCGCGCCCGGGTCGCCCTGCGCGACCGCCTCGAAGTCGGTGGCGCCGTCCGTGACCACGAGGCCCAGCGGCATGTCCGCCGCGAGCACCTTCCACACCGCGCGCGAACGGCTCAGCTCCCGCTTCAGCCACTCCAGTTGCTCCGCGCCGAGGATGCCGGTGGTGTCGTCGGCCTGCCGGCCCGGCGAGTTGGCGTTGCGGTACGAGCGCATGTCCAGCACGAACACGTCGAGCAGCGGCCCGTACCGCACCACCCGGTGCATCCGGCGCTCGGTGCCGCGCGCGTGCAGGGTGGAGACGGGGAAGTACTCCGCGAAGGCCCGGGAGGCGCGGGCCGCGAGCACGTCGACGCTCTTCTCGGTGTAGCGGGCGTCGTCCAGGATCTGTCCGGGGTACCAGTTGTTGCGCACCTCGTGGTCGTCCCACTGCACGATCGACGGCACCTGTGCGTTGAAGGCGCGCACGTTGTGGTCGAGGAGGTTGTAGCGGAAGTTGCCCCGGTACTCGTCGAGGGTCTCGGCGACCTTCGCCTTCTCGGGCGTGGTGACGTTCCGCCAGATCCGCCCGTCGGGGAGGGTGACGCTGGGCTGGATGACCCCGTCGGCGTAGATGGTGTCGCCGCTGCACAGGAAGAAGTCCGGGTCGAGCCGGCGCATCTCCTCGTAGGCGCGAAAGCCGCCGATGTCCGGGTTGATGCCCCAGCCCTGCCCGGCGATGTCGCCGGACCAGAGGAACCGCACGCCGTCCCGGCGCCGTTCGGGCGCGGTGCGGAAGGTGCCGGTCACCGGCGCGCCCGTGCGGCGCGGGTCGTCGGGGTCCGCGAGGGTGACCCGGTAGTGGATCTGCTCGCCCGCCGGCAGCCCGCGCAGCGAGGTGGTGCCGGTGAAGTCGGTACCGGGGCCGATCAGCGGCCCGTAGTGGCGGCGGACCCGCCGGAAGGACTCCCCGGCCGAGGTCTCCACGACCATCCGCGCGGGCCGGTCCGAACGGACCCACACGAGGCCCGAGTTCGCCGTCACGTCACCGGCCTGCACGCCCCACGCGGCCGACGGGCGCCCGGAGAGCGCGAGCGCCGGGCTCGCGAACGCGCCCCCGCCGACGGCGAACGCGGCGGCCGAGGCGGCGAGCGATCCGCGCAGCACCGTACGGCGTGCGGGCGAGGGAGCGGGCGTGGGGTGCGACATCGGAGCGCCTCCGGGGACCGTGCGGAAGGGGACGCCCCCATGCCTAGCGTCCGGGGACGGCGCACAGTCGAACCCCGTGTGAACAACGGTACGGGGAGGGGATCGGCCCCGGAGGTGAGCCGCCGTCAGCCACCGCCGGCTCACAGCCGCCATCAGTTCCCGTCAGTCCCCGTCAGTCCCCGTCAGTCCCCGTCAGTCCCCGTCAGTTCCCGTCAGTCCCCGTCAGTTCCTGTCGGTTCCTGTCGGTCCCTGTCGGTCCCTGTCAGCCGCCCTCGGCCGTGGTCCCGTCCCGTGGCCCCCTCGCCAAGAGCCCCACCCCGCGCGCGATCTCGCCGGGGGTCAGATGGGCGTAGCCGAGGACCAGGCGGACGGCGCCGTCCGGCGGGCGGCGCGTGCCGTAGTCGGCCAGCGGGCGGACGGCCACCCCGGCCGCCCGGGCGCGCTCCAGGAAGCGGCCGGTGGGGCCGTGCTCCTCGGGGAGCCGGGCGATGACGTGGAGGCCGGCCGCGATGCCGCTCACCCGGCTGCCGGGGAAGTACCGCTCCAGCGCCGCGACCAGGGCGTCCCGCCGCTCCCGGTAGGCGCGCTGGCAGCGGCGGAGCTGCCGGTCGTAGCCGCCGTCGGCGACGAAGCGGGCGAGGACCGCCTGGTCCAGGGCCGGATTGCCGAGGTCCATGGTCCGCTTGCGCTCCACCACCTCGTCGAGCAGCGCCTCCGGCGCCAGCATCCAGCCCAGCCGCAGCCCCGGCGCGAGCGACTTGCTCACCGAGCCCGCGTAGGCCACCCGCTCCGGGTCGAGCCCCTGGAGCGCCCCCACCGGGGCCCGGTCGTAGCGGAAGTCGCCGTCGTAGTCGTCCTCCAGGACGTAGCCGTCCACCGCCCGCGCCCAGTCCAGCAGCGCGGCCCGCCGCTCCGCCGAGTACGCGATCCCGGAGGGGAACTGGTGCGAGGGCGTGGCCACCACCGCCCGCACCCCGGACGCGGCCAGCGGCCCCGGCTCCAGACCCTCCCCGTCGACCGGCAGCCAGAGCGTGTCCAGCCCCGTGGAGGCGAACAGCCGGGCGTGCTCCTGGCTGCCGGGGTCCTCGACACCCACGGTACGCAGCCCGCGCGACCGCAGCACGAAGCCGAGCAGCGTCGTCGCCTGCGCCACCCCCGAGCACACCACCAGGCGCTCGGGGCCGGCCACCACCCCGCGCCTGCGCGCGAGGAGCGCGGCGAGCGCGGCGCGCAGCTCCGGCAGCCCGCGCGGGTCCGGGTAGCCGAGCCCGCGGTGGGCCAGCTCCGACAGCACCGCCCGCTGCGCCGCGCCCCACGCGGCACGCGGGAACAGCGCCAGGTCGGGCGTCCCGGCGCGGAAGTCCACGCGGACCTCCGGAACTCCCGGGGCGCGCCGCGCCGGGTCCCGTACGCCCGGCGCGGCCGAGCGCGCCGCGCCGCCCACCCAGGTGCCCGAGCCCCGGTCGCTGCGCAGATAGCCCTCGGCGACGAGCTGTTCGTACACCTCGGTCACCAGACCGCGCGAGACGCCGAGGTCGGCGGCGAGGGCGCGGCTCGACGGCAGCCGGGTGCCCGGGGCCAGCCGCCTGGCGCGGACCGCCTCGCGCAGCGCCTCCTGGAGTGCCCGCCCGCGCCCGCGCGCGGGGGCCCCCGCCGCCGGGAGGAGCAGCTCCCAGGCGGGCTGCGCCGTCCCGGCGGCCTCGGCCGGGCCGTCCTCCCAAGTGGTCCCCGATGGCGTCATGGAAGTGGACCTTAATGCGGAGAGCGCCGCTTCCTACCGTCGGGACCATGAACGTCGACTCGTTGCGCGGCGCCGTCCTGGTGACCGTCGCCTACGCCCTCGTCGGGGCTTCCTTCACCGCCAACGCCCTGCTGGGGGCCTATCCGTACGCCGGCGGGCAGGCGCTGCGGTACGCCGCCGCCTGTCTGCTCCTGCTGCCGCTGCTGGGGCGCGGCGGCCTCGCCCCGCTGCGGGCCCTGACCGCGCGCCAGTGGGTGCGGCTGGCCCTGATCGCCGCCGTCGGCATGGTCGGCTTCAACCTGGCCGTGCTCGCCGCCGAGCGGACCGCCGAGCCCGCCGTGCCCGGCGTCCTGGTGGGCTGCGCGCCGGTCGTGGTCGCCGTCCTGGTCCCGCTGACCGAGGGCCGCAGGCCCGCCCGCCCGGTGCTGTACGGCGCGCTCCTGGTCGCCGCCGGCGCCTTCACCGTGCAGGGCTGGGGCCGCACCGACCTCGCGGGCCTCGGCTGGTCGGTGGCGGCGCTCGCGGGCGAGGTCGGCTTCACGGTGCTCGCGGTGCCGGTGCTGCGCCCGCTGGGGCCGAAGCTCCTGACGGCGGTCGTCTGCGGGGTGGCGGCGGTGGAGTCGGCGCTGACCGGCCTCGCCGTCGACGGCACCGCCTTCCTGCGGGTGCCGACCTCGGTCGAGACGGGGGCCCTGGTGTGGCAGGCGGTGCTGGCGACCGTCGTCGGCTTCGTCCTCTTCTACATGGGCGTCCAGCGCATCGGCATGGAGAGGGCCACGCTCTATACGGGAGCGATCCCGGTGGCCGCCGCGCTGACCGCCGTCGCGGTCTCCCACGGCTCGTTCGGCCTGCCCCAGGCCGCCGGCGGCCTCCTCGTGGGAGCCGGGGCGGCCTTGGGCACGGGCCTGTTCTCCCGCGAGGGCCGGGACGCGCCCTCCCGCGCGAGCCGGAACGCGCCCTCCCGCATGAGCGAGGACGCTCCCTCTCGCGCGAGCCAGGACGCGCCCTCCCGCGCGGGCGCGGGCGGCCTCTCCCGCGCGGGCTCAGACGGTGCGGCTGCCGTCGAGGATCACCCGCGCGACCAGGGCCGGGTCGTCGTTCATGGGGACGTGGCCGCAGCCGGGCAGCCGGACCAGGCGCGCGCCGGGCAGGGTCCGCTTGGCGCGGACGCCCTGGCGACGGAGGAGCAGCCGGTCGCGGGTGCCCCAGGCGACGGTGACCGGCAGGGCGGGGACGTCGTCGGCGAAGAGCACGGTCCGGCCGGCCGCGAGGGTCTGGTGGAAGCCGGTCGCGGCGCGCAGCGCGAGCGTCTCGGCGACGGCCGCCTCGGGTGAACGGCGCCCGGGGCGCGCGTAGATGGTGCTGGTGAGGGCGGCGCGGCCGGCCGCGCTCCGGGACAGGCGCTCGATCAGCGGGAAGGGCATCGCGAGCGCGGCGGCCCGCATCGCGCGCAGGGTCGCGAAGGCGTAGCGCCGCTCGGCCTCCGACCAGAAGCCGGCCGGGGAGAGCGCGGTCACCGAGCGCACCAGCTTCTCCCGGCCGAGCTCCAGGGCGAGCAGGCCGCCGAGCGAGTTGCCCGCCACGTGCGGCCGGTCGAGGCCGAGGGCCGCGCAGAAGGCGCCGAGCACCGGCACGACGGTGTCCAGGTCGTAGCCGTGTCCCTCGGGCAGCGCGGGGGAGGTGCCGAAGCCGGGCAGGTCGATCGCGACGACGTCCCGCTCGGTGGCCAGCACGTCGAACACCGGCTCCCAGGCCTGCCAGTGGTGCCCGATCCCGTGGAGCAGCAGCAGTGGCTCGCCGCGTCCCCGGCGCTCGTACGCGACCGTCACCGGGCGCGGCCCGCCGGGCGACTCCACGGGGAAGGTGATCTGTGCGGTCATCGGCTGCTCCTGTCGTGGGAAACCCGTGAGACACCCTGTCAGCAACAATTACCCGTGGGTAGGGTCGAGTTCAAGACCGGAAGCCGAACTGGACAGCGTCCGACGCGTGAGCTGGGATGGAGCCGTGCCGACCGACATCCTCACCGACCCGACCGATCTCTTCGAAGAACACCGCCCGATGCTCACCGGCGTCGCCTACCGGATGCTCGGCCGGGCCGCCGACGCCGAGGACGTGGTCCAGGAGGCGTGGCTGCGCTGGTCCGCCGACGACCGCTCCGAGGTGCGCGAGCCCCGCGCCTTCCTCGTCCGGATCACCACCCGGCTCGCCATCGACCGGCTCCGCCACGTCCAGTCCCGCCGCGAGTCCTACGTCGGCCCCTGGCTGCCCGAGCCGATCGTCACCGACTTCGGCCCCACCGTGCCCGACACGGCCGAGCGCGCGCTGCTCTCCGACTCCGTCTCCCTCGCGCTCCTGGTCGTCCTGGAGTCCCTGTCCCCGCTGGAGCGCGCGGTCTTCGTGCTGCGGGAGGCCTTCGGCTTCCCCTTCGCCGAGATCGCCGCCATCCTCGACCGCGGCGAGGCGGCTGTCCGCCAGCTCGCCGGGCGCGCCCGGCGGCACGTCGACGAGGGCAGACCCCGCTACGACGTGGATCCGGCCCAACGGCGCGATCTCACCGAGCGGTTCCTCGCCGCCGCGTCCAGCGGCGACCTCGAAGGGCTGCTCTCCCTGCTCGCCCCCGACGCCCGGCTCGTCGGGGACAGCGGCGGCAAGTCCAAGGCCCCGCTGCGGATCATGGAGACCGCCGACAAGATCGGCCGCTTCCTCGTCGCGATCTCCCTGGGCGCCCAGGAGGAATTCGGCTTCCGCTTCGCCGAGGTCAACGGCGGCCCGGCGCTGATCGCCCTGGTCGGCGGCGAGGTCGACAGCGTCTTCCAGATCGACGTCCGGGACGGCCGGATCGCCTGCGTCTACATCCTGCGCAACCCCGACAAGCTCCGGGGCCTCACCCTCGACTGACACCCGCGAGCCCCGGCCGACCCGCCCCGGACCCCGAAAACGGTCCGGGGCGGTCCGTTTTGCTGCCGGGGCTTCTCCAACACGCGAACGTCCTGTGAACGATCTAGGTCAGAGGGCCACATTCGGGGTTCTTCGGCGGAGGATTGGTCTTGACCAAGGGTGTGAGGCGGCTTATGGTCGCAGAGTTAGTGCAGGAACCTTTAATAAACAAGGGCGCGGAAAACCGCCGCGGGACACGGCGAATGTGCGGAGGATCAGGGTGGGGACCACGCAGCTGGAATCAGTGCCGGAGCCGAAGTACTGGCACCTCAAGACCGTGATCGGCGAAGCCCTCGACTCGGACTTCGCGGTCGGGGAGATCCTTCCCAACGAGCGTGAACTGGCCGCTCGTTTCGGCGTCGCGCGCGCCACGCTCCGGCAGGCGCTGGAGCAGCTGGAGCTGGAGGGACGCCTGCAGCGCCGCCGGGGCGTCGGCACCACCGTCGCCCCGCCCCGGGTCGGGGTGGACGTCTCCACCGCCCAGCACACCTGGCCCGGAGTCGGCGAGGACACCTGGCAGTCCCTCGACTCCGCCGCCGGCACGGCGCCCGCCGCCGTCGCCCGTCTCCTGGAGATCACCGCCGACGAGCCGGTGCACGTGGTGCGCCGGCTGCGCGTCACCGAGGGCCAGCCGGTCGCCGCCGAGCTGCTGTACGTGCCGTCCGGCTCGGTCCCCGGACTCGGTGCCGTGGACGTGCCCGGCGGCGTCGACCGCGCCCGCTCCGTGCTCCGCGAGCTCCAGCGCCTCGCCCTCGACGGGCAGGACCGCTCCGTCGAGCTCGGCTCCGCGCGCGCCGACGACGCCCGGGAGTTGGACCGCCTGCCGGGCGCTCCCGTCCTCGTCGTCACCACCCGCTACCTGTCGGGGGGCGGCACCGCCGCCGTCTCCGTCGCCACGTACCGCGCGGACACCTGCAAGCTCACCTTCGGCGACTCCGGAGACCTGGTCATGGCCTCCTGACCCCGCCGCCCCCGCACCACCGCGCGCACGCACCCGCGCGCACCACCGGGCCCGGATCCGGCCGCCGTCCCCACGGCGCCGGACCCGGGCCCGGCGCCGTGGGGCCCGCCTCAGCGGCGGGCCGACACCGTGCCGTCCACGGCGAACAACTGCTCCTCCACGTGGTCGAGCGCCAGCCGCAGCGCGCCCGTGCCCACCGCCGCCTCGCCCAGCATCGACAGCACCACGCGCGGCGGGCGCAGGCAGAAGCGGGCCAGCTCCTCGCGCAGCGGCTGCAGCACCCCGTCCAGACCGGCCGCCCAGCCGCCGATCACCACCAGCTCCGGGTCGAGCGCGAGCACCAGCGCCGCCACGTCGTGCACCAGGCGCTGGATGAACCGCTCCACGGCCGCCCCGGCCCGCGCGTCGCCCTGCCGGGCCAGCGCGAACACCTCGGCCACCGCCTGCTCGTCCAGCGGGTGCAGCGGCTCGTCGGTGGTGGACAGCAGGTGCTCGGGGGTGACGCCCCGGCCCAGCAGGTGCAGCGCCCCGATCTCGCCGGCGGCCCCGCCGTACCCCCGGTGCAGCCGCCCGCCGATCAGCGAACCGGCGCCGGGGCTCAGGCCCGCGAGGACGAAGACGATGTCGTCGGAGTCGGTCGCCGCGCCCTTCCAGTGCTCGGCGACCGCCGCCGCGTTGGCGTCGTTCTCCACGATCACCGGACAGCGGAACGAGCGCCGCAGCCGCTCGCCGAGCGCCAGGCCCGTCCAGCCGGGCAGCGCGGTGCCGAGCCGGACCGTGCCGTCGGCCTCGACGATCCCCGGCGTGCCCACGCCGACCGCCCGCAGATTGGACCGGGGCACCCCGGTCCTGCGCAGCACGTCGGCGACCACCGTCCGCACCCGGTCGAGCCGTTCGTCCTCGGGGGCCGTCTCGGACACCTCGCGGGCGCCCGCGCCGATGATCCGCCCGTCCAGGCCGGAGATGAGCGCGGCGACCCGGTGCGGGCCGATCTCGACGCCCAGCAGATGCCCGGCCTCCGCCCGGAAGCGGAACCTCCGGGCCGGCCGCCCCTGCCGTCGCGCCTCGCCCTCCTCGGGCGCCGCCTCGACGACCAGACCGCCCTCGATCAGCCCCTCGGTCACGCCCTCGACCGTCGGCCGGGAGAGCCCGGTGACCCGGGTCAGATCCGTGAGTGTGAGCGCGTCGGAGCCCCGCAGCGCATGGAGTACCACCGCGGAGTTGATCCGCCGCAGCAGCGACGGGTCCCCGCCGGTCAGCCGCCCCACCGTGTGTCCTCCCAGCTCGTGCGCCTTCTTTGCCCGGATGTTACTCAATGGGGCACGGGCACGGCGAGTGGCGTTCGTCCCCGAACCGGACGCCGGGCGGCTGACGGAGCGTCGGCTGTCAGTGTCCGCCGCTTTACTGGACCCATGAGCCTGGACCGGCACCTCGCCGCCCTCGACCTGCTGCGCGACCGCCCCTTCGGCGACCGCGCCCACCACGTGGCCGAGTTAGCCACCGCGGTCCCCGCCGACGCCGGGCAGGCGGAGGCGGAGCGCACCGCCCTCGCCGGGCTGCTCGCCGCCCGCTGGGGCCCGCCCGACCGCCTCGGCCTCGGCACCCTGGCGCTGCGCGCCGAGCGCGGTGAGCCGCTGCCCGAGCCGTGGGACCTGCTGAGTGCCGCCGTGCCGGACGTCGAGCTGTGGCGGACCGGGGGCCGCTGGATCGCCCTCGGCGTGACGGGCGCCGAGGGGGAGGCGCCCGCCCTGCTCGTCTGCGTCACCGAGGTGGACCCGCCATGAGCGGCCCCGGGCCCCGGTTCATCCGGCCGTGCGCCGGTCCGGCAGCCCCGCCGCCTCGCGGAGCCGGGCGAACTCCTCCGCCATCGACTCGGCCGTCCAGTGCGCGTTCAGCCCGCTCGGGTTGGGCAGCGCCCAGATCCGCGTCGCGCCGATCGTCCGCTCCTGCGGACCGATCGCCGCCTTCTTCTCCCCGAAGGCCGTGCGGTACGCGGTGACCCCGACGACCGCCAGCCAGCGCGGCGCCAGCCGCTCCACCTTCTCCGTGAGGATCCGGCCGCCCTCCCGGTACTCCTCGGCGCTCAGCTCGTCGGCCCGCGCGGTCGCCCGCGCCACCACGTTGGTGATGCCGAGGCCGTACGCGAGGAGCTCGTCCTGCTCCGCCGGGGCGAGCCGCCGCGGGGTGAGACCGGACAGGTGCAGCACCGGCCAGAAGCGGTTGCCGGGGCGGGCGAAGTGGTGGCCCGTCGCGGCCGTCATCAGCCCCGGGTTGATCCCGCACAGGAGCACCGAAAGGCCGCCCTCGGCCACGTCGGGGACGACGCGGTCGCGGGCGGCCTGGAGCTCCTCGGCGGAGAACCGGGGGGTTCCGGTCAGAGGATCGACCCGGGGGTGTAGCCGGCGGCCTCCGGGTGCTGCTTGGCGATCTCCTCGATACGGGAGACGACGGTGGCGACCTGGTCGGCGGCGGCACCGGTGAAGGACAGCTTGTCGGCCATCAGCGCGTCCAGCCGCTCCCGGTCCAGCGGGATCCGCTCGTCGGCGGCCAGCTTGTCCAGCAGCTCGTTGCGCTCGGCGCCCTGCTCGCGCATGGCGAGGGCGGAGGCGACCGCGTGCTCCTTGATGACCTCGTGGGCGACCTCGCGGCCGACCCCGGCGCGCACGGCGCCCATGAGGACCTTGGTGGTGGCCAGGAAGGGCAGGTAGCGGTCCAGCTCGCGGGCGATGACCGCGGGGAAGGCGCCGAACTCGTCGAGGACGGTCAGGAAGGTCTCCAGCAGGCCGTCGAAGGCGAAGAACGCGTCCGGCAGGGCCACCCGGCGCACCACCGAGCAGGAGACGTCGCCCTCGTTCCACTGGTCGCCCGCCAGCTCGCCGGTCATCGACGCGTAGCCGCGCAGGATGACCATGAGGCCGTTGACGCGCTCGCAGGAGCGGGTGTTCATCTTGTGCGGCATCGCCGAGGAGCCGACCTGACCGGGCTTGAAGCCCTCGGTCACCAGCTCGTGGCCCGCCATCAGGCGGATCGTCTTGGCGATCGAGGACGGGGCGGCGGCCAGCTGCACCAGGGTGGTGACCACGTCGTAGTCGAGCGAGCGCGGGTAGACCTGGCCCACCGAGGTGAAGGCGTGCGCGAAGCCGAGGTGCCCGGCGATCCGCCGCTCCAGGTCGGCCAGCTTCGAGGCGTCGCCGCCGAGCAGGTCGAGCATGTCCTGGGCGGTGCCGACCGGGCCCTTGATCCCGCGCAGCGGGTAGCGGCCGAGCAGGTCCTCCAGGCGCGCGTAGGCGGCCAGCAGCTCGTCGGCGGCGGTCGCGAAGCGCTTGCCGAGGGTGGTGGCCTGGGCGGCGACGTTGTGCGAGCGGCCCGCCATGACCAGCTCCGCGTACTCGGCGGAGAGCTTGCCGAGCCGGGCCAGCACGGCCACGGTACGGTCGCGCATGAGCTCCAGGGAGAGGCGGATCTGGAGCTGCTCGACGTTCTCCGTGAGGTCACGGGAGGTCATGCCCTTGTGGACGTGCTCGTGGCCGGCGAGGGCGTTGAACTCCTCGATGCGGGCCTTCACGTCGTGCCGGGTGACCTTCTCGCGCTCGGCGATGGAGCCGAGGTCGACCTGGTCGAGCACGCGCTCGTAGTCGGCGAGGGCCGCGTCCGGAACCTCGATCCCGAGGTCCTTCTGGGCACGCAGCACGGCCAGCCACAGCCGGCGCTCCAGCTTCACCTTCTGCTCGGGGGACCAGAGGCCGGCGAGCTCCGCGGAGGCGTAGCGGCCGGCCAGGACGTTGGGGATGCGGGGCTTCGCAGTCACAGCAGTCACGTGCACCGATTCTACTGGCGGTTTGTGCAGGTCGGCGCCAGGGTGGCGGCTGGAGCTTGCTACGAGACGCGCGTCACTCCGTCCGGCCCGCCGTCGCCTCGTACGGCAGCAGCTCCGGGCGCTTGGGCGGGAGGC
Source organism: Streptomyces sp. NPDC042100 (assembly GCF_055582325.1). Lineage (NCBI taxonomy): Bacteria > Bacillati > Actinomycetota > Actinomycetes > Kitasatosporales > Streptomycetaceae > Streptomyces > Streptomyces sp. NPDC042100. The sequence continues at coordinate 37,592 of NZ_JBVJDK010000022.1, read as the reverse complement.
CGTCCCCGGAGGAGCGGCCGGTGAGCCGCCGCCCGATCCACGGCACCAGGTGCTCCTTGGCGAAGCGCGCGTCGGCGGTCCGGCGCGCGGCCCAGCCGGGCGGCGCCTGGGGCGGCAGCGGGGCGCGCCAGTCGTCCTCGGGCGGCAGGCCCAGGGTCTGCCAGACCGCCTCCGCGACCCGCCGGTGCCCCTCGGGCGTCAGGTGCAGCCGGTCCACGTCCCACAGGCGCGGGTCGCCCAGCGCCGGGGCCCCGTACAGGTCCACCACCAGGGCGCCGTGCCGGGCGGCGAGCTCGTCCACGTACGCGAAGAGCTCCTCCATGCGCGGGCGGAAGCGCTGCATCACCGGGCCGTCGCGGCCGGGGCTGCGCATCAGGACCAGGTGGCCGCAGGACGGGGCGAGCCGCTCCACGGCCTCGCCGAGCAGCCCGCGCACCCGGCCCATGTCGCACTTCGGGCGCAGGGTGTCGTTGAGCCCGCCGACGAGGGTGACGACATCGGCCTTCATCGAGGCCGCGGTGTCGACCTGCTCCTCGACGATCTGGCCGATCAGCTTGCCGCGCACCGCCAGATTGGCGTAGCGGAAGCCGGGGGAGCGGGCGGCCAGCCGGCCCGCCAGGACGTCGGCCCACCCCCGGTAGGAACCGTCGGGCTTCCGGTCCGACATACCCTCGGTGAAGCTGTCGCCCACGGCGACGAGACTGGTGTACGTGGCATTGATGTCCATGGCCCAGCGATCGTACCGCGCGGTATGGACGCGGGGGCCGGGAGGACCTGGGAGGGGAAACCCCATGAGCGAGGCGCTGCTGAACGCGCTGGCCGAGGCTGTCGCGGAGCTCGCCGCGGAGCGGGATCCCGGGGCGGGACCGGGCCTGGAGGGCGCCGCGCGCCCGCTGGACGGGCTGTCCCCGGCCGACCGCAGGACCCTCGACCGGCTGCTGCGCGCCGCCGCCCTGCGACAGCCGCCCGGACCCCGCCGCGAACGCCTCCTGAAGGTCCCGGCGGGGCTCGGCCTCCCGGGTGACGCGCACGCCGCCCGGTGCGCCCTGCTCGCCTCGTACACCGAGCGCTTCGCCACGCTCGTCCGCGACGCCGACCCGGCCGCGCCCGTGCCGTCCTGCCCCGGCTGGACCCTCGCCGACCTGGTCCGGCACCTCGGCACCGGCTACCGCTGGACGGAGCACCTGGTGCGCACCCGCGCGGGCGCCCGGGTCCGGCCCGGCGACGTGCCGCTGGAGCTCCCCGAGGACCCGGCGGACTACCCGGGCTGGTTCGCCGAGGGCGCCGGGGCCGCCCTGCGGACGCTGCGGGCGGCCGACCCGGACGCCCCGATGTGGTCGTACGGCGCCGATCCGCACGTGCGGTTCCACCCGCGCCGGCTGCTCTTCGAGGCGGTCGTCCACCTCGCCGACGCCGAACGGGCCCTCGGCCGGGCGCCCGCCCCCGCCGACCCGGGCACGGCCGCCGACGGGGTCGAGGAGTTCCTGGAGAACCTGCCGCACTACGCCTGGGTCGCCGAGCCGGTCGCCCGGCTCGGGCGGGACGGCGCGCGCCTGCTGCTGACCGCGACCGACACCGGCGCCGCCTGGACGCTCACCCTGGGCGGCGGCGGCTTCGCCTGGCGCCGCGGCGCCGCGGACGAGCCCACGGCGGCCGTCGCGGGCACCGCCGCCGACCTGCTGCTCCTCGTCCACGGCCGGTACGCGGCGGACGACGGCGCCCGCTTCACCGTGACCGGCGACCGCGCCCTGCTCGACGCCTGGGCGGCGGCGACCGCCTTCTAGGCCCCGTCCCGGGGCTCCGGGCACCGAGCGGCTCCGGGCACCGAGCGGCTCCGGGCACCCGAGCGGCCCCAGGCACCGAGCGGCCCCGGGCACCGAGCGGCCCCGGGCACCGAGCGGCCCCGGATACCGGCAAAGGGCCCCGGACACCGGAAGGGCCCGGGACGGCTGTCGTCCCGGGCCCTTCCGCCGCTGCGAGCGGGGGTGCGTCAGCCCCCCGCGGGGCGGCCCACCAGCTCGCGCAGCACGTCCTCCATCGTCACCAGACCGGCCGGACTCCCGTCCTCGTCGACGACCGCGGCGAGGTGGGTGCGGCTGCGCCGCATCGCCGTCAGCACGTCGTCCAGCGGCGTCGCCGCCCGCACCCGGGCGATCGGCCGCAGGGCCGACACCGGGAACGGCTGGTCGCGCGGGGCGATGTCCAGGGCGTCCTTCACGTGCAGGTAGCCGAGGATCCGGCGGGCCGGGTCCGCCACCGGGAAGCGGGAGTAGCCGGTCCGCGCGGACAGCTCCTCCAGCTCCTCCGGGGTCGTGCCCGCCTTCGCGTACACGACCTCGTCCTCCGGCATCACGACGTCCCGCACCGGGCGGCGGCCCAGCTCCAGGGCGTCGTGCAGGCGCTCGGCGGCGCGGTCGTCGAGCAGCCCCGCGTCCCCGGCGTCGGTGACCATCCGGGCCAGCTCGTCGTCCGAGAAGGTGGCCGAGACCTCGTCCTTCGCCTCGACCCGCAGCAGCTTCAGGATCGCGTTGGCGAAGGCGTTGATCGTGAAGATCACCGGGCGCAGCGCCCGCGCGAAGGTCACCAGCGGCGGGCCGAGGGCCAGCGCGGAGCGGGCCGGTTCGGCCAGCGCGATGTTCTTCGGGACCATCTCGCCCAGCAGCATGTGCAGGTAGGTGGCGACCGACAGGGCGATCACGAAGGAGATCGGGTGCACCAGGCCGTCCGGCACGCCGACGGCGTCGAACACCGGCTCCAGGAGGTGGGCGATGGCCGGCTCGGCCACGATGCCCAGCACCAGGGTGCACAGGGTGATGCCGAGCTGGGCCGCCGCGAGCAGCGCCGAGACGTGCTCCAGGCCCCAGATGACGCTGCGGGCCCGGCGGTTCCCGGCCTCCGCGAGCGGCTCGATCTGACTGCGGCGCACGGAGATCAGGGCGAACTCGGCGCCGACGAAGAAGGCGTTCACGACCAGGGTCGCGAAGCCGATCAGCAGCTGGACCGCGATCATCGGGCGGCCTCCTCGCGCGCGTCCGCGCCCTCACCGGGCAGCGGGGCGTGCATCAGCACGCGGGCCGCGCGCCGGCCGGAGGCGTCCAGGACGTCGAGCCGCCAGCCGGTGAGCTCCACGCTGTCGCCGACGGCCGGGATCCGGCCGAGCTCGGTGGCCAGCACGCCGGCCAGCGTCTCGTACGGGCCCTCCGGCAGCTTCAGGCCGATGGCCTCCAGCTGGTCGGTGCGGGCGGCGCCGTCGGCCGACCACAGCGCGCGGCCGTCGGCGTCCTCGCCCGCCGGGGCCAGGTCGGAGGTCTCGTGCGGGTCGTGCTCGTCGCGCACCTCGCCGACGACCTCCTCGACGATGTCCTCCAGGGTCGCGACCCCGGCCGTACCGCCGTACTCGTCGATGACGACGGCCATGGTCTGCTTCCCGGACAGGCGGTCCAGCAGCCGGTCCACGGTGAGGCTCTCGGGGACCAGCAGCGGCTCGCGCAGCAGCTCGCCGATGCCGCGGCGCGGGCGCTCGGCGGCCGGTATGGCGAGGACGTCCTTGATGTGGGCGATGCCGACGACCGTGTCCAGGCTGCCCCGGTAGACGGGGAAGCGGCTCAGCCCGGTCGCCCGGGTGGCGTTGGCGACGTCCTCGGCGGTGGCCTGCACCTCCAGGGCGGTCACCTGGACGCGCGGGGTCATCACGTTCTCCGCGGTGAGCTCGGCCAGGTTGAGCGTGCGGACGAAGAGCTCGGCGGTGTCCGCCTCCAGCGCGCCCTCCTTGGCGGAGTGGCGGGCCAGCGCCACCAGCTCCTGCGGGGAGCGGGCCGAGGCCAGCTCCTCGGTGGGCTCCAGGCCCAGCCGGCGCAGGATGCGGTTGGCGGTGTTGTTGAGGTGGCTGATCAGCGGCTTGAACGCGGCGGTGAAGATCCGCTGCGGGGTGGCGACCGCCTTGGCGACCGCGAGCGGCGAGGAGATCGCCCAGTTCTTGGGGACCAGCTCGCCGACGACCATCAGGACCACGGTCGACAGCGCGGTGCCGAGGACCAGGGCCACCGAGGAGGCGACCGAGGGGGAGAGGCCGAGGGCCTCGACCGGGCCCTTGAGCAGCTTGGAGATCGAGGGCTCGGAGAGCATGCCGACGACCAGGTTGGTCACGGTGATGCCGAGCTGGGCGCCGGAGAGCTGGAAGGTCAGCGACTTCACGGCCTTGAGGGCGCCTGCGGCGCCCCGCTCGCCGCGCGCGGCGGCGGCTTCGAGCTCGCTCCGCTGGACGGTGGTCAGCGAGAACTCGGCCGCGACGAAGGCACCGCAGGCGAGGGCCAGCAGCAGCGCCACGAAGAGGAGCAGTACCTCGGTCATCGGTTCACCTCCGTCCCTCGACGAGTCCCATGATCAGTCAGGGGAGGGAGGACCGCGCGATGTCGGCTTCGGGAACGGCTACTGGGAGGCTCGCCCATGGGCGGACGCTCACACCTTTCGATAGTGCGGGGGCGGTGCTGCCACGGCGCCGCGGGTGGTGCTCATGCGGCGCTGTGGCTGATCAGGTGATCGAATTCTGACCACCCATAGTAAAGGACCGGCAAAAGGGGGCTGCGCTCAGTCACCGGTGCCCGCTCCGAGCGGCTTCACCCAGCGGGTCCACTGCTCCTGCGGACCGTACGCCGCGGCCCGCCACGCGGCCTGGCCGAGCTCGTTGCGGTCCAGCACCATCGCGTCCGCGCGCCGGCCGCCGAGCCGTACGAAGCGCTCCTCGGCCGCGCCCAGGAGCGCGCCGCCGATGCCCCGGCGGCGCCGCCCGGGGTGCACGGCGAGCCGGTACAGATGACAGCGCCAGCCGTCGAAACCGGCGATCACCGTGCCCACCAGCTCCCCGTCCAGCTCGGCCAGGAGCAGCGCCCCGGGGTCCCGCTCGACCAGCCGCTCCACGCCCGCGCGGTCGTCGCTGATGCTGGTGCCCTCCGCCGCGGTCTTCCAGAAGGCGAGCACGGCGTCGAGGTCGGCCGCCAGCGCGGCCCGTATACGAAGGTCATCCATGGCCCGTATCCCACCACCGCCCCGGCCCGCCCGGCGAGCGGATTTCACAGGCCAGGACGGGTGCGGGGCCGCGTTCGGGTCAGCCCGTCACGAAGCAGAACTCGTTGCCCTCGGGGTCGTCCATCACCTGGAAGGTGCCCTGCTCGTCCGTCACCGGACCGCCCGAGCGGCGCGCGCCGAGCGCCAGGACCTCCTCGGCCGCCGCCACCGGGTCGGCCACCTCCACGTCCAGATGGAGCCGGTTCTTGGCCGCCTTGCCCTCCGGCACCCGCTGGAACGCGATCCGGACGAAGCCCGGCGGCTCCACGTACGACCAGTCGGGGCCCCGGTCGACGGGTTCCCCGCCGAGCAGCGCCGACCAGAACCGGACGAGCCCGGCCGGGTCGGCGCAGTCGAACACGATCTCCTGCACACGCGCACGCATACCGGCCAGCGTACGGGCCGGACCGGAGCGCGGGGCGACGGGCCGGGCTCAGGCCCGCGCCGCCGCGTGCGCGGCCGTGAACCCGGCCGCGTCCCACTCCCCGCCCAGCGCGGGCGCCAGCCAGCCCGCCGCCGCCGCGCGGAACTCCTCCGCACCCAGCGCGCCCGCGCCCGCCGGGACCGCCCCGAGCAGCGGGGCCCCCGCCGCCGTCGGCAGGTCCGCCAGATTGCACCGGGCCGCCAGGTCCGGCTCCCCGGGCCAGCTGCCCACCACCACGCCCAGCTGCTCGATCCCGCGCGCCCGCAGTGCCTCCGCCGTCAGCGCGGTCGAGTTGAGGGTGCCGAGACCGGCCGGGACGACCACCAGGACCGGCGCCCCGAGCAGCCGGGCCGCGTCGGCGAGCGTCCCGCCCGCCTCGTCGAAGCGCACCAGCAGACCGCCCGCGCCCTCCACGAGCACCAGGTCGTGCTCCTCCGCCAGCTTCCGGGCCGCCTCGGCGACCTCGGCCGGGCCGACCGGCGCGAGGCCCGCCCGGCGCGCCGCCGTGTCCGGTGCCAACGGCTCGGGGAACCGGGCGAGTTCGGCCCCGGTCGTCGCGCCCGACAGGCGCAGCACCTCCGCCACGTCGCCCGCCTCCCGCGGCGCCACGCCCGTCTGCGCGGGCTTCAGGACCGCGACGGACCGGCCGGCGGCGGTGGCCAGGGCGGCGGTGGCGGCGGTGACGACGGTCTTGCCGATCTCGGTGCCGGTGCCGGTGACGACGATGACGGGCATGGGAGTCCTCTCACACGTGCTTCTCGGGGCCCGGTGGCCGGGACGAGGCCGGGCGGCGCGGGCCCCGCGCGCGCCGCCGGGGACGCGGGGCGCCGGACGGACCGGGCCCCGCGCGCGGTTCAGCCCGCGCGGGCCGCCTCGGTCACCGCGCGCGCGATGGCGGACAGGTCCTCGTCGCCCGTCACGAACGGCGGCATCGTGTAGATCAGGTCCCGGAACGGGCGCAGCCACACGCCCGCGCGGACCGCCGCGCGGGTCGCCGCCGCCATGTCGACCTCGTGGTCGAGCTGGACGACGCCGATCGCGCCGAGCACCCGCACGTCCCGGACGCCGGGCAGGCCGGCCGCCTCCGCGAGGCCCTCGCGCAGCCCCGTCTCGACGCGCTCGACCTCGACCCGCCAGTCCCGCGACAGCAGCAGGTCGATCGAGGCGAGCGCGACCGAGGAGGCCAGCGGGTTGCCCATGAAGGTGGGACCGTGCGCGAGCACGGGGACCTCGCCGCGCGAGATGCCCTCGGCGACCCGGCTGGTGCAGAGCGTCGCGGCCATCGACAGATAACCGCCGGTCAGCGCCTTGCCGACGCACATCACGTCCGGCGAGACCCCGGCGTGGTCCGCGGCGAACAGCTCACCGGTCCGGCCGAAGCCGGTCGCGATCTCGTCGAAGACGAGCAGCACGCCGTGCGCGTCGCACGCCTCGCGCAGCACCCGCAGATACGCGGGGGAGTGGAAGCGCATCCCGCCCGCGCCCTGCACCACCGGCTCCACGATCACCGCGGCGACCTCGTCGGCGTGCCGCGCGATCGCCTCGCGCAGCAGCTCCGCGTACCCCTCCTCGTACTCCTCGGGAGGCGCGTCGACGAACACCTGGCGCTGGAGCACCCCGGACCACAGCTCGTGCATCCCGCCCTGCGGGTCGCACACCGACATGGGCTGCCAGGTGTCGCCGTGGTAGCCGCCGCGCCAGGTCAGCAGCCGCTGCTTGCCGGGGCGCCCGACGGAACGCCAGTACTGCAGGCACATCTTGGCCGCGACCTCGACCGAGACCGAGCCGGAGTCGCTGAGGAAGACGTGCCGCAGCGGCTCCGGGGTGATCTCCACCAGCCGGGCGGCGAGCCGCACGGCCGGCTCGTGGGTGAGCCCGCCGAACATGACGTGGCTCATCCGGTCGAGCTGGCCGCGCGCCGCCTCGTTCAGGACGGGGTGGTTGTAGCCGTGGATCGCCGACCACCAGGAGGACATGCCGTCGATCAACTCGGCCCGCCCCTCCGCCGGTTCGGCGAGCCGGAGCCGCACCCCGGACGCGGAGTCCACGACCAGCGGCTCCACCCGCCCCGGCATGGGGCCGTACGGATGCCAGACGTGGGCCCGGTCCAGGGCCAGCAGTTCCTCGTTACGCATTCGGCGCGAGGTCCGTTCCGGCGCCTCGGCGGCGCACCGCGACCAGGTCGGTCCGGGCGCCCGGGACGGCCGCCGGCTCCTCGCCCGCCGCCACCGGCTCTCCGGCACCCGCGCCGCAAGGACCGCAGCCGCCGCCCGCCTCCGCGTGCCCTCCGCAGCCGCCGCCCGCCGGGGCCTCCGTACCGCAGCCGCCGCCGGCCGCCGCGTGCGAGCCGCAGCCGCCGCCGGCCGCCGCGAGCGCGTCCGCGCGGTGCGCCGGGAGCGTCGTCGTGCCCGCGCCCTCCACCTCGAAGCCGGCGTCCGCGATCATGTCCAGGTCCGCCTGGCCCGCCTGGCCCTCGCTGGTCAGGTAGTCGCCCAGGAAGATCGAGTTGGCGATGTGCAGGGCCAGCGGCTGCATCGAGCGCAGGTGCACCTCGCGCCCGCCCGCGATCCGCACCTCGACGTCCGGGCAGACGAACCGGACCATCGCGAGGATCCGCAGGCAGCGCTGCGGGGTGAGGTTCCACTCCTTGGCCAGCGGGGTGCCCTCGAAGGGGATCAGGAAGTTGACCGGCACCGAGTCCGAGTCCAGCTCGCGCAGCGCGAACACGACGTCGACCAGGTCCTCGTCGCGCTCGCCCATGCCCGCGATCAGGCCCGAGCAGGCCGAGAGGCCCGCCGCGTGCGCCTTCCGCACGGTGTCCACGCGGTCCGCGTAGGTGTGCGTGGACGTGATCTCCCCGTACGTCGCCTCGGACGTGTTCAGGTTGTGGTTGTACGCGTCGGCGCCGGCCTCCCGCAGCCGCTCCGCCTGGCCGTCGGAGAGCAGGCCGAGGCAGGCGCAGACCTCCACGCCCTCGTTGTCCTGCTTGATGGCCTCGATGGTCCTGCCGACCCGCTCGACGTCACGGTCCGTCGGGCCGCGCCCGCTCGCCACCAGGCAGACCCGCTTCGCGCCGCCCGCGACCCCGGCCGCCGCCGCGGCGGACGCCTCGTCGGGCTTCAGCCACGTGTACTTGAGGATGCCCGCCGTCGAACCGAGCCGCTGCGAACAGTACGAGCAGTCCTCGGGGCACAGGCCGGACTTCAGGTTGACCAGATAGTTGAGCTTCACCCGGCGCCCGAACCACTGCCGGCGCACCTTCCCGGCGGCGGCCACCACATCGAGCAGCTCGTCATCGGAGGTCGCCAGGACGGCGAGCGCTTCTTCACGGGTCGGCGACTCGCGCCGCAGCCCCTTCTCCACCAGCGTGTTCAGCAGGTCCATAAGCGCTGATCCTGGCCTACCGCACGCCCCTCGGCCAAGGAGGAACTGAACAAACGACCCCGATCGAGGTGTGTGTATGGCCACACCCTGACCTCGGCCCACGAGGGTTAGGGTCTGTGCGCTGCCTACAAAAGGAACCGTCATGCCGTCGTACCCCGAGCACCCGTCGGCGCCGCGCGGGGGACGCGACCCGCGCGAGGCCGCCTTCGACTGGACCGACACCGCCGCACGGCAGCGCGCGCGGGCCGGCCTGGTCCGCACGCTGCGCCCGCGCGCCGCCGAGTCCGGCCTGCTCGACCTGGCCGGCAACGACTACCTCGGTCTCACCCGGCGGCCCGGGATCACCGAGGCGGCGGCCGGGGCGGCCCGCCGCTGGGGCGCCGGCGCCACCGGCTCCCGGCTCGTCACCGGCACCACCCGGCTGCACGAGCGCCTGGAGCGCGAACTGGCCGCGTTCGGCGGTTTCGAGGCGGCCCTCGTCTTCTCCTCCGGCTACACCGCGAACCTGGCGGCGCTCACCGCGCTCTCCGTCCGGGACGGGCTGATCGTCTCGGACGCCGCCAACCACGCCTCCCTCGTGGACGGCTGCCGCCTGGCGCGCGCCGAGACGGCCGTCGTCCCGCACGCCGATCCGGAGGCCGTCGCCAAGACACTGGCCGCCCACCCGGGCCGCGCGGCGCTGGTCGTCAGCGACTCCGTCTTCTCCGTGGACGGCGACCGGGCGCCGCTCGCCGCGCTCGCCGCGGCCTGCCGGGCGCACGGCGCGGGCCTGCTCGTCGACGACGCCCACGGCTTCGGCGTGCTCGGCGAGGGCGGGCGCGGCGCGCTCCACGCGGCGGGCCTCGCGGGCGCCCCGGACGTCGTCGCCACCCTCACCCTGTCCAAGTCGCTGGGCAGCCAGGGCGGCGCGGTCCTCGGCCCGGCCCGGGTGATCGAGCACCTCGTCAACACGGCCCGGACCTTCATCTTCGACACCGGTCTCGCCCCGGCGGCCGTCGGCGGCGCCCTGGCGAGCCTCCGGCTGATCGCCGCCGAGCCGGAGCTGGCCGCCCGGGCCCGGGAGGTGGCGGCCCGGCTGCACACGCTGCTCACGGGGGCGGGGCTGAGTGCCGCCCGGCCCGACGCGGCCGTGGTCTCGGTCCGGGCGCCGGGCCCGCAGCAGGCGCTGGCGTGGGCGGCGTCATGCCGGGAACGCGGGCTGGGCGTCGGCTGCTTCCGGCCGCCCTCGGTCCCCGACGGCATCTCCCGGCTCCGGCTGACCGCCCGCGCGGACCTCACGGACGAGCAGATCGAGCGGGCCGTCGGCATCGTCCTGGAGACCGCGCCCGAGGGCGCGGCGGACGGGGCGCGGGACCGGGGCTGAGCGCGGGTCACGCGCGCTTGTCCGGTCGCCCGTCGCGGTGTTCACCGCATCGGGCGACAGATATCCGCATATCTTGGTGGATCGCCACCCAGGGCGGTGCGATCGGTGGCAGGCTGGCGCGCAGCGCAGACCGGGGCCCGGCCCGGTGGGAAAGGGACGGCGTCGCCATGGCAGACCATCAGGAAGCAAGCGTCACGCTGCCGAGCGATCCCGCCTCGGTGCCGACCGCCCGGCGGTACGTGGCCGAGGTGCTCGGGTCCTGGGGGCTCGACGACGCCGACGGCATCACGGACACCGTACGGCTGATCGTCTCGGAGCTGGCGACCAACGCGGTCCAGCACACCTTCGGCCAGTCGCCGACCTTCACGGTGGACGTGCTCCTGGAGCGCGACGAGCAGTTGCGGATCGGCGTGACCGACAGCCATCCGCGCTGGCCGCAGCGGCTGCCCGCCGCGGTGCAGCAGGACAACGGGCGCGGCCTGGTGATCATCCGCTCGCTCGCGGCGGAGGCGGGCGGGCGGCTCTCGGTGACGCCCACGGACGAGGGCGGCAAGACGGTGTGGATCCGGCTGCCCTGGCCGGCGGCGCACGCGGCCTGAGGACGGGCCTACGCGGGCCGACGCGGGCCGGAGCAGGCCGGAGCGGGTCTGAGGAGGAGCGCGGGAGGAGGGGACGGCGGCGCCACCGGGCGCTCCTCCCGCGCCGTCGTTCAGCGCGTCAGCGGACGCGTCCGTAGGAGATCTTCGAGCTCCAGATCTTGTCGAGCTTCACCCATGAGCCGGTCTTCGGCGAGTGCCAGATCTTGTTGTTACCCGCGTAGATTCCGACGTGGTACACCCTTCCGCCGGAATGGAAGAAGACCAGGTCCCCCTTCTGTCGACCGGACGCGGCGATGTGCCGGGTCTTGTTGTACTGCTGCTGCGCGGTGCGGGGCAGCGTCTTGCCCGCCTTCTTGTACGAGTAGACCGTGAGACCCGAGCAGTCGAAACGGCTCGGTCCCGAGGCTCCGTAGCGGTAAGGCGATCCCTTCTTCGAGGCGGCGACGTCCAGCGCCTTGGTGGCGTAGTTCGTCGCTGCCTGGGCCTCCGGTGCCGCTCCTGGGGCGAGCAGCGAGCCGCCGACGGCGGCGAGGGTGAGAGCCGAGACGGCTCCGGCCCGGGACAGCAGGGACGGGACATGAATCTGCGCAGTCATGCGCAACCCTTCGTCAGCCGCCTGTGAAGGATGACCTGTCGGGTTCGGGCAGGCGAAGATGCCCGGCCGCGGCTGCGGCTTCACCCCGAGGAACGTCCGCGTCCTGCGCGAACGTCCCGTACTGCTCGGGTCCTCCACTCCTGCCGATCCACTCCTGTCGACCAGGCGTCCGGGACGGCGGCAGGACTCGGCGTCCGCCCGGACCGCCCCGCCGTGGGTGGCGGGGGCTTGTCGTCGTCGAGGATCTTGACCCACGGACCGGGCGAAATCCGAGCTGAAACGGCGATATGTGAGGCTCCTCACGACTGATCCATACGGGTGGACAGTCGGGTTTCTTGATCTTCCGACGTTTCGGCGATGAGGCCCGCACCTGCGAGGGAACGCCCGATTCCGCCAGATGTGTACTCCTGCTGCGCAACTCGCCTGAGCTCTATGTCGATTCGTCTACTACGCCGAACGGGGGAGGGTTTCTGCGGTCGCCGTGCCCCGGCCGGCCCTCGACACGACACGCGGTTGTGTCAACTGGCGGGCTCTCCGGGGACGATGACCCGGCCGGACCGTCGCTCTCCGTCCAACACCCGTAGCGCACGGGTCAATGTGTCGGCGTGGACCTCGCTCTCGCCCCGCGTGTGCATGAGCGTCAGGGCGTCGCGGAGCGCCGTCGCGCGCCCGACCAGGGCCTGGGCCGCGCGCAGTGCCCCGTAGGTATGCGTGGATCTGGATGGATTGATCCGCCCCAGGAGGTCCAGGACTTCGAGGTAGGCGTCCACGAACTCGCCCTCGGCGCGGGTGAGCGCGGGCAGCGGCGGCGGCTCCGGGATCATGCCGGGCTCACCCCCGCCCGGCGCCGGAGGTCCGGGCCCGGCTCTCCACCACGTGGTCCACCAGGCCGTAGGCGAGGGCGGCCGGGGCGTCCAGGACGGTGGTCCGGTCCAGGTCGGCGGCGGTCTCGGCGCGGCCCCGGCCGGTGTGCTCGGCCAGCAGGCCGGCCATCAGCTCGCGCTGGCGCAGCAGTTCCCGCGCGTGGATGTCCAGATCGCTGGGCTGCCCCCGCAGCGGCTCCTCCACGGCGGGCTCCTGGAGGACGATCCGGGCGCCCGGCAGGGCCAGCCGGCGCCCAGGGGTGCTGGCCGCGAGCAGGACGGCGGCGGGGCCGACGGCCTGGCCCAGGCAGGTGGTCTCCACCTCGCAGGCGAGCGCCCGCATCGTGTCGTACACCGCGGTCATGGCGCTGACCGAACCGCCGGGGGAGTTCAGGTAGAGGGAGACCGGCTGGCCGGGGGCCGCGTATTCGAGGTGCAGGAGCTGGGCGATGACGTCGTTGGCGGAGATCTCGTCGATCGGCGTGCCGAGGAGGACGATGCGGCCCTCCAGCAGCTTGGAGTAGGGGTCGAGGGTGCGGGTGCCGTAGCCGGTGCGCTCGGTGAACTCGGGAAGGACGTGGCGGGCCTCGTGCATGGCGTACTCCTCTGTCTGTAAAAAATGTACAGGACGTACAGGCCGTAAGATGAGGAGCATGGCCTACGAGATTCCGGTGACGCAAGCGCGCGCAGAGCTCGCCGATCTGATCAACCGTGTCGTCTACGGCGACGAGCGCGTGGTCGTCACCCGCCACGGAAAGCCGCTGGTCGCCCTGGTCTCCGCCGCCGACCTGGAGCTTCTGGAGGCGGTCCGGCAGCCGGCCGAGGAGCCGGCGGTCAGCACGGTCTCCCATGTCGAGCCCTTCGCGTCCGCTCCGGGCGAACAGGGGCGCTTCGGCCTCGCCGCCCACCATCGCGAGCCGGGCGGCCCGGGCTTCCGGGGCTGAACGGGGCTCCGGGGCGGGGGCGCCCGGGGCGGGCGGTGCGAACGCGTTCGTACCGAACGTGTTCGGGTCACGCCCTAGACTGGCCCCATGCCCACTCCGCACAGCCGCCGCGAGCGGCCAGCCAAGCCCGCCCTGACCCGGGAGGGCATCGTCGACACCGCCGTGGCGCTGATGGAGGCGGAGGGCCTGCGCCGCGTCACCATGCGCCGGCTGGCCCAGGCGCTGGACACCGGGCCCGCCTCCCTCTACGTCTACGTCGCCAACACCGGCGAGCTGCACGCCGCCATCCTGGACCGGCTGCTCGGCCGCGCCGCCCTGGACGCCGGCGACCCGGCCGCCCCGTGGCGGACCCGGCTCGACGCGGTGCTCGCCGGGTACGAGGCGATCCTGTTCGCCAACCCGGCGCTCGCCCAGTCGGCGCTGGTCGCCCGCCCCTCCGGCCCGCACTACCTCGGCCTGCTCGACACCCTGCTCACGCTGCTCGCCGAGGGCGGCGTCCCCGCGCTCCAGGCGGCCTGGGGCGTCGACCTCCTGCTCCAGGGCTCGACGGCCGCCGCGGCCGAGCACTCCGCGCGCGGCGAGGACGCGGACGCCGACCGGGACTGGGACCGGCTGCGCCGGGCCGTCGCCGAGGCCACGTCCGACACGCATCCGCGCGTGCGCGCCCAGGCCGCCGAACTCCTCTCCGGAACCCCCGCCGAACGCCGCCGCTGGCGGGTGGAGGTCCTGCTCAACGGCATCCTCGTCACCCACCCGGGCGCCGCCTGAACGGTCGGGTGGGGGCCGCGCGACCCGGGCGGTGACGAACTTGTTCGTAACGAACATGTTCGTTACGTTGGAGGGTATGGACACCCCCCACCTCCCCCTCGTCATCGCCGGCGGCGGCCTCGGCGGCGTCACCCTCGCCCGGATCCTGTCCGCGCACGGCGTCGCCGCCGCCGTCCTCGACCTCGAAGCCTCCGCCGACGCCCGCACCCAGGGCGGGATGCTGGACATCCACCACGACACCGGCCAGGCGGCCCTGCGCGCCGCCGGGCTGCACGGGGCCTTTCTGGCCAAGGTGCACCCCGGCGGCGAGGCCCTGCGCGTGCTCGACCGGCACGCCGTCCCGGTCCACGAGGAGAGCGACGACGGCGCCCCCGGCGGCCGGCCCGAGATCGACCGGGGCGACCTCCGCGACCTGCTGCTCTCCTCTCTGCCGGAGGGCACGGTGCGCTGGGGCGCCAAGGTCGCCGGCGCCCGCCCCCTCGGGGACGGCCGCCATGAGGTCGCCCTGGCCGACGGGCGGGTCCTCACCACCGATCTGCTCGTCGGTGCCGACGGGGCCTGGTCCCGGATCCGGCCCCTGGTCACCGACGCCCGCCCCGCCTACACGGGCATCTCCTTCGTCGAGCTCGACCTGGGCGACGCCGACGCGCGCCACCCCGAGGCGGCGGCCCTCGTCGGCGGCGGCATGTTCTTCGCGCTCGGCGACGGCAAGGGCTTCCTCGGGCACCGCGAGACCGACGGCAGCCTCCATCTGTACGTGGCGCTGCGGGCCGAGGAGGGATGGCTGGACACCCTCGACCTCACCGACACCCCCGCCGCGAAGGGGGCCGTCCTGGCGCACTTCGCCGACTGGGACCCCGCGCTGCGGCGGCTGGTCGCCGACGCCGACGGACCGCTCACCCCGCGCCGCATCCACGCCCTGCCCGCCGGGCTGCGCTGGCGGACCCGGCCCGGCGTCACCCTCCTGGGAGACGCCGCGCACCTGATGTCCCCCTTCGCCGGGGAGGGCGCGAACCTCGCCCTGTTCGACGCCGCCGAGCTCGCCCGCCACCTGCTGGAGCGCCCCGGGGACCCGCGTACCGCCGTCGCCCGCTACGAGCGGGAGATGTTCGACCGGGCCGAGGAGAAGGCCCGGGAATCCGCCGAGGCGCTCGACCTCCTCTTCCACCCGGAGGCCCCCGCGCCGCTGGCCGAGATGTTTCGCTCCGGTACTCCCCGGGGCTGAACTCCACGGTGGCGCAAAGGCTTAGTTAACGAGGAGGAAAAACTTCGGCCCTAACGTGCAATGTCTGGCCCGGAGCCCCTTCCCCCCTCGTCAACAGAGTGTTGAAGGTCGCTAGGGTCCCCTGCGTCCGGGAGTCCCCGGTGGTCGACAGTGAGGTGGAAGCGTGCAACTCAGCCCCCATGAGCAGGAACGGCTGCTGATCCATGTCGCGGCGGACGTGGCCGAGAAGCGCCGGGCGCGCGGTGTCCTGCTCAATCATCCCGAAGCCGTCGCGCTCATCACCTCGCACGTCCTGGAGGGTGCCCGCGACGGGCGCACCGTGGCCGAGCTCATGGCCTCCGGACGCAAGGTGCTCACCCGGCAGGAGGTCATGGACGGCATCCCCGAGATGATCCACGACGTCCAGGTCGAGGCCACGTTCCCGGACGGCACCAAGCTGGTGACCGTGCACGAGCCGATCATCTGAGGGGCGCGACCGATGATTCCCGGAGAGATCCTGTACGCGGACGGGCCCGTGGTCCTCAACGAGGGCCGCCCCGCCAGTCGCCTCACCGTCCTCAACGCGGCCGACCGGCCTGTCCAGGTCGGCTCGCACTACCACTTCGCCGAGGCCAACCCCGGTCTCGACTTCGACCGCGAGGCCGCCCACGGGCTCCGGCTGAACATCGCGGCGGGCACCGCCGTGCGCTTCGAGCCCGGCATCCGCGTCGAGGTCGAACTGGTGCCGATCGCCGGCCGCCGGATCGTCCCCGGGCTGCGCGGCGAGACCGCCGGCCCCCTCGACGCCACCGCCCCCACCGAGCCGAACGGAGGCGACCGTGCCTGAGCTGCACCGCGCCGTCTACGCCGACCTGTTCGGCCCCACCACCGGCGACCGGATCCGGCTCGCCGACACCGACCTGCTCGTCGAGATCGAGGAGGACCGCTCCGGCGGCCCCGGACGGGCCGGCGAGGAGGCCGTGTTCGGCGGCGGCAAGGTCATCCGCGAGTCGATGGGCCAGTCCCGGACCACCCGCGCCGAAGGCGCCCCCGACACGGTGATCACCGGTGTCGTGGTCATCGACCACTGGGGCATCGTCAAGGCCGACATCGGCATCCGCGACGGCCGCGTCACCGCCCTCGGCAAGGCCGGCAACCCCGACACCATGGACGGGGTCCACCCCGACCTGGTCATCGGCCCCGAGACCGAGGTGATCGTCGGCAACGGGCGGATCCTCACCGCCGGAGCCGTGGACACCCACGTCCACTTCATCTCGCCGACCGTCGTCGAGCAGGCCCTGGCCACCGGCGTCACCACCCTGGTCGGCGGCGGCACCGGACCGGCCGAGGGCACCAAGGCCACCACGATCACCCCCGGCCCCTGGCACATGGCCCGGATGTTCGAGGCCCTGGACACCTTCCCCGTCAACATCGGTCTGCTCGGCAAGGGCAACACGATGTCCCGGGACGCCATGCACTCCCAACTGTGCGGCGGAGCCCTCGGGTTCAAGATCCACGAGGACTGGGGAGCCACCCCCGCCGTCATCGACGCCTGTCTGAGCGTGTGCGAGGAGACCGGCGCCCAGCTGGCCATCCACACCGACACCCTCAACGAGGCCGGATTCGTCGGCGACACCCTCGCCGCCATCGCCGGCCGCACCATCCACGCGTACCACACCGAGGGCGCGGGCGGCGGGCACGCGCCGGACATCATCACCGTGGTCTCCGAGGCGCACGTGCTGCCCAGCTCCACCAACCCGACCCGGCCGCACACCGTCAACACCATCGAGGAACACCTCGACATGCTGATGGTCTGCCACCACCTCAACCCGGCCGTCCCCGAGGACCTCGCCTTCGCCGAGTCCCGGATCCGGCCCTCGACGATCGCCGCCGAGGACGTCCTGCACGACCTCGGCGCCATCTCGATCATCTCCTCCGACTCCCAGGCCATGGGCCGGATCGGCGAGGTGATCATGCGGACCTGGCAGACCGCCCACGTGATGAAGAAGCGGCGCGGGGCGCTTCCCGGCGACGGGGACGCCGACAACCACCGGGCCCGCCGCTACGTCGCCAAGTACACGATCAACCCGGCCGTCGCGCAGGGCATGGGCCACCTCATCGGCTCCGTCGAGCCGGGCAAGCTGGCCGACCTGGTGCTGTGGGAGCCCGCCTTCTTCGGCGTCAAGCCGCTCGTCGTGATCAAGGGCGGACAGATCGCGTACGCGCAGATGGGCGACGCCAACGCCTCCATCCCCACGCCCCAGCCGGTGCTGCCGCGCCCGATGTTCGGCTCCCTGGGCCGGGCCGCCGCGGCCGGTTCGGTCAACTTCGTCGCCGAGGCGGCCATCGAGGACGACCTGCCGCGACGCCTGGGCCTGAACAAGGAGTTCACCGCGATCGGCTCCACCCGCCGGGTGACCAAGGCCGACATGCGGGAGAACGACGCCCTGCCCCGGGTCGAGGTCGACGCCGACACCTTCTCGGTGACCATCGACGGCGAGCCGGTCGAACCGGCCCCCGCCGCCGAACTGCCCATGGCCCAGCGCTACTTCCTCTTCTGACGGGCCCCACACCCCATGAGATCCGCACTCCTCGTGCTCGCCGACGGGCGTTTCCCCGCCGGCGGGCACGCCCACTCGGGCGGCGCCGAGGCGGCCGTCAAGGCCGGCCGCCTCAAGGACGCCGCCGACCTGGAGGCCTTCTGCCGGGGCCGGCTGCACACCACCGGCCTCACCACGGCCGCGCTGGCCGCCGCCGCGACGCTCGGCGCCGACCCGCACGAGCTCGACGCCGCCGCCGACGCCCGCACCCCCTCGCCCGCCCTGCGCGCCACCGCCCGCAGGCTCGGCCGGCAGATGATGCGGGCGGCCCGCGCGGCCTGGCCGGGACCCGAACTCGACCGGCTGGCCGCCGCGTTCCCGCGCGGCGCCCACCAGCCGGTCGTGCTCGGCACCGCGGCCCGCGCCGCCGGGCTCGACCCCGAGGAGGCCGCGCACTGCGTCGGCTACGAGACGGTCAGCGGCCCCGCCACCGCCGTGGTGCGGCTGCTCGGCCTGGACCCCTTCCAGGCCACCGCCGTCCTCGCCCGGCTCGCGCCCGACCTGGACGAGGTCGCCGCCCGCGCCTCCGCCGCCGCCCGGGAGGGCGACGTGGACGCCCTGCCGGCCGCCTCGGCGCCGCTGCTCGACCTCACCGCCGAACAGCACGCGTGCTGGCCGGTCCGGCTCTTCGCCTCCTGAACGGGCCGCCGCACCGAGCACCCCGCGCGTCCCACCCGCACCCCGAGCGCCCCGAGCCCCCTCACATCCGAGAACACAGGAGCCCGCCCATGCACCTCGACCACGGCAACAACCACATCCACGCCGTCTCCGCCGACGCCCACCGCCCGGACGGCACCCGACGCGCCCTGCGCATCGGCCTCGGCGGCCCGGTCGGCTCCGGCAAGACCGCCACCGTCGCCGCGCTCTGCCGCGAACTGCGCGACACCCTCTCCCTCGCCGTCGTCACCAACGACATCTACACCCGCGAGGACGCCGAGTTCCTGCTCCGCGAGGCCGTGCTGCCGCCCGAGCGGATCCAGGCCGTCGAGACCGGCGCCTGCCCGCACACCGCGATCCGCGACGACATCTCCGCCAACCTCGAAGCCGTCGAGGAACTGGAGGAGACCGTCGGCCCGCTCGACCTCATCCTGGTCGAGTCCGGCGGCGACAACCTCACCGCCACCTTCTCCCGGGGCCTCGTCGACGCCCAGATCTTCGTCATCGACGTCGCCGGCGGCGACGACATCCCGCGCAAGGGCGGCCCCGGCGTGACCACCGCCGACCTGCTCGTCGTCAACAAGACCGACCTCGCCCCGCACGTCGGCTCCGACCTGGAGCGGATGGCCGGCGACGCCGCCGCCCAGCGCGGCGCGCTGCCCGTCGCCTTCCAGTCCCTCCGCTCCGCCGAGGGCGTCGCCCCCGTCGCCTCCTGGGTCCGCGAGCGGCTCGCCGCATGGACCGCATGAGCCTGCGCGCCACGGCCCGGATCACCGCCGAGGCGGACGGCTCGCTCCCCGTCCTGGAGAGCTCCGGGCCGCTCGCGCTGCGCCGCACCCGCGCCCCCGGCCCGTACACCCGGGTCACCGTCGTCGGCGCCATGAGCGCCCCGCTCGGCGGTGACCGGCTGCTGCTGGAGGCGGAGGTACGGGACGGGGCGCGGCTCCTGGTCGACTCCGCCGCCGCGACCGTCGCCCTGCCCGGCGCCGGCGGCGGCCCCGCCACGTACGACGTCGCGCTCACCGTCGGCGCGGGCGCCGAGCTGCGCTGGCTGCCCGAGCAGCTCGTCTCGGCCGAGGGCTCCGAGCTGCGGATGCGCACCACGGTCGACCTCGGCGCCGGGGCGCGCCTCGTGTTCCGCGAGGAGCAGATCCTGGGGCGGCACGGCGAGCGTCCCGGCACCCTCCGCACCCGCCTCACCGTCCGCCACGCCGGGCGCCCGCTGTTCGACCAGGAGCTCCGCTACGGGCCGGGCGCCCCCGGCGGCTGGGACGGCCCCGCCGTCCTCGGCGGCCACCGGGCCACCGGGCAACTCCTCGTGGTCGACCCCGATTTCACCACGGAGGCGGAGGGAACGGGCGAACCGCCCGAGGCCCGGCCGCTCGGCGAGCACGCCGTGCTCGTGCCGCTCGCCGGACCCGCCGCCCTGGTCACCGCCGTCGCGCCCGACGCGCTCGCGCTGCGCCGGGCCCTGGACGAAGGGCTCGCGCTGCTCGCGCCGCAGGGCGCGGCCAGGTGAACTCCGGGTGAGTTCCGCTCAGCGGTACACCGATCTCCGGTTATTGGTTCGGCAAAGAAACACGCGTACGCCCTTTTACCGGAGGCCCCAAGGACGAAAGGATCCCCCGGACAGCCCACCACGGCGCTGCCACGGGGGCGGCGCTCTCCTTGGGGGAGGAACCACTTGAGACGTACAGCAGTGCTCGGCTCCGCCGGCACTCTGATGACCGCGACGCTCATAGTCGGCGCGCTGGCCGCGCCGACGGCCGGCGCGCAGAGCCGTCACGACCGCGACGACGAGGCGCGCGGCGCGACCATCGCCGCCGCCCGCGCCGCGAAGGCGGGCATCGACTGGCAGGACTGTCCGGCCGACTGGGGGCTTGAGAAGCCCATCAAGTGCGGCTGGGTCACCGTCCCGGTCGACTACGCGCGCCCCGACGGCAAGAAGATCAAGATCGCCGTGGACCGCATCGGCGCCACCGGCACCCCGGCCGAGCGCCAGGGCGCCCTGGTCTACAACCCGGGCGGCCCCGGCGGCTCCGGCCTGCGCTTCCCGCGCCGCGTCACCACGAACAACAAGATCTGGGCGAACGCCGCCAAGGCCTACGACTTCGTCGGCTTCGACCCGCGCGGCGTCGGCCACTCGGCGCCGATCTCCTGCGTGGACCCGACGGACTTCGTCAAGGGCCCCAAGCTCGACCCGGTCCCCGACAGCGAGGCGGACAAGCTGGCCCAGCGCAAGCTGGCCGCCGCCTACGCCAAGGGCTGCGCCGAGAAGAGCGGCGACATGCTGCCCTACATGACCACCCGCAACACGGTCCGCGACCTGGACGTCATCCGCGCCGCGCTCGGGGAGAAGAAGCTCAACTTCGTCGGCGTCTCCTACGGCACCTACCTCGGCGCCGTCTACGGCACCCTGTACCCGGACCACGTCCGGCGCATGGTCGTCGACAGCGTGGTCAACCCGGCGAAGAGCAACATCTGGTACCAGGCCAACCTGGAGCAGGACATCGCCTTCGAGGGACGTCTCAAGGACTGGATGACCTGGGTCGCCCAGCACGACGACACGTACCACCTCGGCAAGACCCTCGCCGAGGTCCAGCAGCAGTGGGTGACCCTGCGCGCCGCCGCCAAGAAGGCCCCGCTGGGCGGCAAGGTCGGCCCGGCCGAGCTCATCAACTTCTTCCAGAGCGCCCCGTACTACGACTCCTCGTGGGTCCCGGTCGCGGAGGCCTGGAGCGCGTACGCGCAGGGCGACCCGCAGCCGCTCATCGACGGTGCCGCCGCGGACCTCACCGACACCGCCGGCAACATCGCCTCGGAGAACGGCAACGCGGTCTACACGGCCGTCGAGTGCGCCGACGCCCCCTGGCCGACGAGCTGGAAGCAGTGGGACCGGGACAACTCCCGGCTCCACCGCCAGTACCCGTTCATGACCTGGGCCAACGCCTGGATGAACCTGCCCTGCGCCACCTGGTCCGGCCCGCGCCAGCAGCCGACCCAGGTCAAGACCGGCAAGGGCCTGCCGCCGGTGCTCATCGTCCAGTCCGAGCGGGACGCGGCCACGCCGTACGCCGGCGCGGTCGAGCTGCACAAGCGCTTCAAGGGTTCGCGTCTGATCACCGAGAAGAACGCCGGCTCGCACGGCGTCACCAACCTGGTGAACTCCTGCATCAACCCGAAGGTCGAGGCCTACCTGCTCACGGGCAAGGTCGACAGCCGGGACGTGACCTGCGAGCCGCACGCCACGCCCCAGCCGTAACACCCGCATCACCCCGTAACACCCGGTAACAGGCAGGGGCGGTCACCCTCACGGTGGCCGCCCCCGCGCGTGTCAGCGCGCGGCCAGCCAGGCGTCCTCCGCCGCGTAGTCGAAGAAGTCCACGCCGTACCGCGCCAGCCCCGGGAACGCCTCCCGCCAGTCCCGCTCCGCCACCGCCCCGGCCAGGAACGCGATGGTGCCGGGCAGCGACTCCGCGTACCCCGTCACCGGCCGGTAGCCCAGCTCGCGCTCCGCCGCCGCCA
Organism: Streptomyces sp. NPDC042100; assembly: GCF_055582325.1. NCBI lineage: Bacteria > Bacillati > Actinomycetota > Actinomycetes > Kitasatosporales > Streptomycetaceae > Streptomyces > Streptomyces sp. NPDC042100. The sequence continues at coordinate 15,602 of NZ_JBVJDK010000022.1, read as the reverse complement.
TGGCGCAGACCATCGGGCGGGGCGTCGTCCACGGCGTGTAGCCGACCATGCCCTCCTTGGCGGGCGACCCCTCGAACAGCACCGTCTCGCTGCGCACGCCCATCGCCGCGTCGATCATCGCCCCGATCTCCGCCACCGTCGGCGCCTGCGGGTCGGCCGCGTTGAGCACCCGGCTTCCCGGCCGCGCGGCGGCCAGCCGGACCAGCTCCGCGATGTTGTCCACGTGCACCGGGTGGAAGACGGACCGCCCGCCCTCCGCCAGGATCCGCACCGGACGCCCGTCCAGGGCCCGCTTCACGAACCACAGCTCGCGCGGCCCCGGACTGTACGGGCCGTGCACCGCCGTCGCCCGCAGCAGCGTGGCCGGCAGCGCGTCGCCCGCCGCCAGCAGCTCCCGCTCCAGCGCCACCTTCCGGGTGCCGTACGTGGTGTCGCCCGGCGCGACCGTCCCCAGCGACTCCGTGATCGGCAGCGGATAGTCCGGGAAGCCGTCCGGCTCGTCCTGGGTGTCGAAGTTGCGGCCCTGGGCGTCCTGGTACACGGCGGCGCTGGAGATCACCACCGCCGAACCGATCCGGCCGGCGAGCCCCGCCAGCTGCCGCCCGTGCCCGGCGTCGTACGCCACCACGTCCACCAGCACGTCGGTGCCCGCTCCGAGCGCCGCCGCCAGCGCCCCCTCCTCGGTACGGTCCACCGCCACCGACCGCACCTCCTGCGGCCACCCCTCGTCCCGGCCGCCGCGGCGCGAGCCGGCCGTCACCTCCCAGCCGTCCGCGACGAGCGCCCGCACGGCCGCCCGCCCGATCTGCCCCGTCGCTCCCAGCACGAACACGTTCCCCTTGATCGTCATGCCGGGGACGCTACGGGCCGCCGGGCCGCGCGCCCAGCCGCTTTCGCCGTGCGCGGATCCGCTGAGGGCGTCAGCCGCGCGGGAACTCCCCGGGCTCCCCGCCCGTGCCGGCCACGCCGTCCGCGGCCTTCACGTCCGCCGCGTACGCGTCCACGTACTCCTGCCCGGAGAGCGCCAGGATCGCGGACATGATCTCGTCCGTCACCGCCCGCACCACCTCCCGCCGCCCTTCGAGCCCCGCGTGCCGGGAGAAGTCCAGCGGCTCGCCGAACCGGATGGTGACCCGTCGGATCCGCGGCAGCACCCGCCCCGGCGGCTGGATCTCGAAGGTGCCGACCATCGCGCAGGGCACCACCGGCACCCCGGCGGTCAGCGCCATCACGGCCACCCCGACCTTGCCCTTGTAGAGCCGCCCGTCGTGCGAGCGGGTGCCCTCCGGATAGATGCCGAGCAGCTCGCCCCGGGCCAGCACCCCGAGCCCCTCCCGGATCGCGGCCCGCCCCGCCTCCTTGCCGGAGCGGTCCACCGGGATCTGCCCCGCGCTGCGGAAGAACGCGGCCGTCAGCCGGCCCCGGAGCCCCGGGCCCGTGAAGTACTCCTGCTTGGCCAGGAAGGTGATCCGGCGGTCCAGCACCACCGGCATCAGGAAGTGGTCCGAGAAGGACAGGTGATTGCCCGCGACGATCGCCGCGCCCTCCTCCGGCACATGCTCCAGGCCCTCCACCCGGGGCCGGAAGAGCAGCTTGAGGAGCGGACCGAGGAGCACGTACTTGAGGACGTGGTAGAACACCGGCAACCCCCGTGAGATCGGCGGACGGGTCCTGCGGGGCGTGGTTCAGGGCCGTGACGCGGCGCCGTGGCTCACGGCTGTGGTCGGGGGCGCGGACGCGGGCGCGGGCGGCGCACCGGGCTCTCGCCGCTGTCCGCGGCGGCCATCCCGATCGTGGTCACGCCCAGCAGCACCCAGCAGAACCAGAGCCAGCCGCTGCTGCCGAGGGCCACCGTGTACGCGGTGGTGAGCACCAGCGAGGCGGCGGTGACCGCCGCCATCGTCTTCGTGGGACCGGACATCATCGCTCAGCCCTCCTCGAAGCCATCGTGACTCCTGGGACGGGCCCCGCGCCAGCCCTGCGCGTCGGCCGAAACCGTGCTAGGGGGCCTCCGCTAGCGCGAGCCGCGCCCCTGGAGGGAGGCCAGATAGGCGTTGTACGCCTCCAGCTCCTTGTCGCCGTCCCTGTCCGCGGCCCGGTCCTTGCGGATCGCCTGCCGCTGTTCGGAGTGGTACCACTGGTAGACCAGCGCGATCAGCACCAGCACCGACGGGATCTCGCTGAACGCCCAGGCGATGCCGCCCGCCGCGTTCTGGTCGGCGAGCGCGTCGATCCCGAGCGAGGCCGGCGGGTTCTTGTAGACCTCGACCAGCGGCTCGGTCGCCATCATCATCGCGATGCCGAAGAAGGCGTGGAAGGGCATCCCCGCGAACAGCTCCAGCATCCGCATCACGTAGCCCGGCCGGTGCGGACCCGGGTCCACGCCCATGATCGGCCAGAAGAAGACCAGGCCCACCATGAGGAAGTGGACCATCATCCCGATGTGGCCCGCCTTGGAGCCCATCAGCGTGTCGAACAGCGGCGTGAAGTACAGGCCGTACAGGCTCGCGATGAACATCGAGATCGTGAACGCCGGGTGCGTGATGATCCGCATGTACCGGCTGTGCAGCAGCTTCAGCAGCAGCTCGCGGGGGCCCGTGGAGCCCCGCCCCGCCACCGGCAGCGCCCGCAGCGCCAGGGTCACCGGCGCGCCGAGGAGCAGCAGGATCGGTGACAGCATCGAGATCACCATGTGCTGCACCATGTGCACGCTGAACATGACCATGCCGTAGTCGTTGAGCTTGGTGCACATCACCAGGGCGATGCTCAGCACGCCCACCGCGAAGAACACCGTCCGGCTCACCGGCCACGCGTCCCCGCGCTTCCGCAGCCGCGCCACGCCCCAGCCGTACAGGCCGAGCCCGGCGAGACAGCCGATCAGGAAGAACAGGTCGGGAGAGAACTCCAGGGCCCGCCCCAGCGTGAACGGCGGCAGATCCATGGTCATGCCGTGCCCGCTGTGATCCATTTTTCTACTCCTGGAGCCCGATTCGCGCTTGTTGTCCGCACCAGACTAGAACCGCCCCCGGTCGCGGCCGCGACCGGGGGCGGTTCCTGGCGTGGCCGGGGCCCGGCCGGGAGATCAGAGCACCGTCTCGGCCTCGGCGTAGCGGTCCGCCGGGACCGTCTTCAGGGTCTCCACGGCCTCCGCGAGCGGCACCAGCTCGATGTCCGTGCCGCGCAGCGCGGTGAGCATCCCGAAGGCGCCGCGGTGCGCCGCCTCCACCGCGTGCCAGCCGAAGCGGGTCGCGAGGACGCGGTCGTACGCGGTCGGGGTGCCGCCGCGCTGGACGTGGCCGAGGATGACCGGCCGGGCCTCCTTGCCCAGGCGGCGCTCCAGCTCGGCGGAGAGCTGGTTGGCCACGCCGGTGAAGCGCTCGTGGCCGTAGATGTCGGTGCCGGCCGTCTTGAAGTCCATCGAGCCCTCGCGGGGCTTGGCGCCCTCGGCGACCACCACGATCGCGAAGCGCTTGCCGTCCTCGAAGCGGGCGCCGACCCGGGCGGTCAGCTCGTCGATGTCGAAGGGCCGCTCGGGCACGACGATGGCGTGCGCGCCGGCCGCCATGCCGGAGTGCAGGGCGATCCAGCCGGTGTGCCGGCCCATGACCTCGACGATCAGCACGCGCTGGTGGGACTCGGCGGTGGTCTTCAGCCGGTCCAGGGCCTCGGTGGCCACCGTGACGGCGGTGTCGAAGCCGAAGGTGACGTCGGTCGAGGCGATGTCGTTGTCGATGGTCTTCGGCACGCCGACGATCGGGAGCCCCGCCTGGGAGAGCAGGTTCGCCGCCTTCAGGGTGCCCTCGCCGCCGATCGGGATGATCGCGTCGAGGCCGAGGTCCGCCACATGGCCCCGGGCGCGCTCCACGCCGTCGACGAGGTGCGCCGGCTGCACCCGGGAGGAGCCCAGCATGGTGCCGCCTCGGGCGAGTATGCCCGCCACCGAGTCGAGGTCCAGCTTGCGGTAGTCGCACTCCAGCAGGCCGCGCCAGCCGTCGTGGAAGCCGATGACCTCGTCGCCGTGGTCGACGACGGCGCGGTGCACGACGGACCGGATGACGGCGTTCAGACCGGGGCAGTCTCCGCCGGAGGTGAGCACACCAATGCGCATAGCCCAAAAACCTTTGCAACGTGGGCCGACTCCCGGACCACGTCGTCCGGCTGGATCCCCGCCACCCTATCGGTGCAGGGTGGCGGGGCCGAACCGGATGTCCGCACAGTGGACAACGTACTTTCGTACGGGAGCTGTACGGACCCGGGCGTCACGGACCGTCAGGACGGCTGCGTGGCCGCCGCGATGCGCTCGCCGCGCAGCGCCTCGTACCAGCGGTCGTCCGTCGGCGGCAGCGCGTTCACGTCCAGCGCCAGCTTCAGGAGCAGGTCCGCGATCTGCGGGTTCCGCGCCATGACGGGGCCGTGCATGTAGGTGCCGAAGACGGTGTCGTTGTACGCGCCCTCGGTGCCGTCGCCGGTGCCGTTGCCGTTGCCGAAGACGGTCCGGGCGAACGGGCGGGCGGTCGGGCCGAGGTGGGTGACGCCCTGGTGGTTCTCGAACCCGGTGAGCTGGGGCAGGCCCAGGTTCGGGTCGATGTCCGCCAGCACGTCGCCGACGCACCGGGCGCCCTCGCCGCGGACCGTGGTCACGTCGAGCAGGCCGAGGCCCGCCTGGCGCTCGCCGACGTCGTTGACGAACTCGTGGCCGAGGATCTGGTAGCCGGCGCAGACCGAGAAGATGATCGCGCCGTTGGACGCCGCCCGGCTGAGACCGCCGTCGCGGAGCAGCCGCTCGGCCGCGAGCCGCTGCGGCCGGTCCTCGCCGCCGCCGATCAGGTAGATGTCGCCGGAGGTCGGGACGGGCTGGTCACTGCGCACGTCGACGCGCTCGACGCTGAGTCCGCGCTGGCGGGCGCGGCGCTCGACGACGAGGACGTTGCCCTGGTCGCCGTAGGTGCTGAGCAGGTCCGGGTAGACCCAGACCAGACGCAGGCTGCTGTCAGTCATGCTGCAAGTCCTTCTGCGGGGTCGTGTCGGGTCAGTTGCCGACGCGGCGGCGGACGTCCTGGAACGCGGTGTAGTTGCCGATCAGCTCGATCTGGCCGGGCGGCGCCACCGTCACGGCCTCGTCGATCGTCTCGCACACCCGGAAGTCCACGCCGGCGACCTCCAGCCGGACCGCGAGGTCCAGCTTGCGGTCGCCGATCACCATGATCGGGTGGCCCGCCAGCCGGCCGTAGTCCACGTCCCACAGCCAGGAGGTGTCCGTGCCGTCGGCGCCGCGTGCGTTGACGGCCAGGATCACCGGGGTCGGCGGCTGGTCGATCAGGGAAAACGTTTCGAGCCAGCCGGCCGGGTTCTTGGCCAGCAGCAGGCGCAGCTCGCGGCCCTGGAAGGAGACCACGTCGTAGCGGCCGGCCACGGCCTGCACCTGGTACATCCGCTCCAGGGCGACCTGCGGCGGCACCCCGAAGACCGCGGCGACCGCGGCGGAGGTGGCGGCGTTGGCCTTGTTGGCGCGGCCGGGCAGCTGCAGGTGGATCGGCCAGGCCGAACCGTGCGGGTCGAGCACGTGGTCGCCGCTGAGCGCCCAGCTCGGCGCGGGGCGGCGGAAGCCGCACTCGCCGCAGAACCAGTCGTCGCCGGGGCGCTGCATCACACCGCCGCAGGCGGGGCAGGACCAGGCGTCGTCCTTCCACTCCTGGCCCGCGGCCACCCACACCACGTTCGGCGAGGAGGAGGCGGCCCAGACGATCAGCGGGTCGTCGGCGTTGGCGATGACGACCGCCTTGGTGCCGTTGAGCCCCTCGCGCCACTTCTCCGCGAGCATCCGGGTCTCCGCCGCGCGGTCGAGCTGGTCGCGGGAGAGGTTGAGCAGCGCGATCGCCTTCGGGGTGGTGTCCCGGGCGACTCCCGCCAGATACTTCTCGTCCACCTCGATCACGCCGTACCGGGCGTCCGAGCCGCCGGCCAGCGCCGAGGTGATGCCCGCGGGCATGTTGGCGCCGAGGGCGTTGGAGACGACCGGGCCGCTGGCGCGCAGCGCCTCGGCGATCAGTCGCGTCGTGGTGGTCTTGCCGTTGGTCGCCGACACGAGGACGACGTCCAGGTGCTGCGCGAGCCGGCCCAGCAGATCAGGGTCCAGCTTGAGCGCGACCCGGCCGCCGATCACCGATCCGCTGCCGCGCCCCGCTGCCCGCGACACCGCGGCGGCGGCCTTGCCCGCCGTCACGGCCAGTTTCGCGCGCGGCGACAGCGGCTCCGAGTTGCTGCCTGACATCGTCCTTGTTCCTCCTTGCGTCGGTCCGGCCTCAGCCTATCGAGATCCGGCCAGCAGCCCGAACCGCGGCACCGTGGCGCGGGTGGCTGCCCCCTGAACGTACCCTTGCGCCCATGCGAAAGCGGTTGATCCCCGGCAGTTCCGGCCAGGTCCGAGCGATGACCCTGCTCGGCGAGCCGGTGCTGCACACGTCCTGCGCACCCGTCACCGACTTCGGACCGGAGCTGGCCCGGCTCGTCGAGGACATGTTCGCGACCATGTACGCGGCGAACGGCGTGGGCCTCGCCGCCAACCAGGTGGGCGTGGGGCTGCGCGTCTTCGTCTACGACTGCCCCGACGACGAGGACGTCCGCCACCTGGGCCATGTGGTGAACCCGCGGCTGGTCGAGGCCGACGGCGAGATCGTCGGCGGCCCCGAGGGCTGTCTGTCGCTGCCGGGCCTGGAGGCGCCGACGCCCCGTTTCGACCGCGCGGTGGTCGAGGGCGTCCGGGTGGACGGCACCCCGGTCCGGATCGAGGGCACCGGCTTCTTCGCCCGCTGCCTCCAGCACGAGGCCGACCACCTGGACGGCGGCGTCTACGCGGACCACGTGACCGGGTGGCGGCGGAGCCGGCTGCTCCGGAAGATCCGCAAGGAGCCGTGGGGGAGCGGGGCGGCGGCGCTGTAGCCGCCGGGCCCGCGTGGCCGGCCGGGGGCTCAGAAGCCGGGCCCGTCCGGACGGTCGCCGGCCGCCGCCAGGCGGCCCCACAGCAGGTCCGCCATGCTGCGCACCAACTGCTCGCGGGAGCAGGGGCGTTCGCCGAGCCACCAGTCCCCGGCGGCGTGCATCATGCCGACGATCCCGTGGCCCCAGATCCGGGCCTGGGCCTCGCCGCCGGGGCCGAGGTCCACCCGCTCGGCGATGACCTGGCCGAGCTCCTCGCCCATGCGGCGCAGCAGCGGGGCGGAGTGCCGGCCCACGTCGAAGCCCTGCTCCGACTGGTGGGACTCCTCGGCCGGGTGCATGAGGAAGCGGTAGACCTGGGGCATCGCCTCGATCGAGGCGAGATAGGTGTCCAGGGTGGACTCGACGCGGCGGCGCCGGTCGGCGGGCGCGTCGAGCGCGGCCCGGAGCGCGGAGAGCAGGGCGTCGGTGTGGCGGGTGGCGAGCGCCCGGTAGAGGCCGCCCTTGTCGCCGAAGTGGCGGTAGAGGATCGGCTTGGTGATCCCGGCCTCGGCGGCGATGGCGTTCATGGAGGCCTTGGGGCCGTCCCGGAGCACCACGCGGTCCGCCGCCTCCAGCAGTTCGCGGCGCCGTTGGTCGGCCGGCTTCTGCTGGTCGGTGGTGGTCCGGTGTGTGGTGTCCATAAGCGTGTCTCCCCGCCCGTGCGAATTCCTGAGGCTGTCGCAACGTAACACCATGGCGGCACTCGGTGCCGATCGGGCCGAACGGTTCCGCCGCTGGTTGACAGCCCGTACCCGGCGGTAACAGACTGGTGTTACCGCAAGTAACATACCGCCGGGAGGGACCATGGCAGAGTTCACGCTCGAACTCAACGACGACCAGAAGCAGGTGCGCGACTGGCTCCACGGCTTCGCCGCGGACGTGATGCGCCCGGCGGCCGCCGAGTGGGACGAGCGTGAGGAGACGCCCTGGCCGATCATCCAGGAAGCGGCCAAGATAGGCATCTATTCGCTCGACTTCTACGCCCAGCAGTTCTTCGACCCCACCGGGCTCGGCATCCCGATGGCCATGGAGGAGCTCTTCTGGGGCGACGCGGGCATCGCCCTCTCCATCGTCGGCACCGGCCTCGCCGCCGTCGGCGTGCTCGCCAACGGCACCGAGGAGCAGATCGGCACCTGGATCCCCCAGATGTACGGCGACGCCAACGACGTGAAGGTCGCCGCCTTCTGCTCCTCCGAGCCCGACGCCGGCTCCGACGTGGCCTCCATGCGCACCCGCGCCGTCTACGACGAGGCCAAGGACGAGTGGGTGCTCAACGGCACCAAGACCTGGGCCACCAACGGCGGCATCGCCAACGTCCACGTCGTCGTCGCCGCCGTCGACCCCGAGCTCGGCTCCAAGGGTCACGCCTCCTTCATCGTGCCGCCCGGCACCCCCGGCCTCTCCCAGGGCCAGAAGTTCCAGAAGCACGGCATCCGCGCCTCGCACACCGCCGAGGTCGTCCTGGAGGACGTCCGGGTCCCCGGCGGCTGCCTGCTCGGCGGCAAGGAGAAGCTGGACGAGCGGCTCGCCCGCGCCCGGGAGAAGGCGAAGGCGGGCGGCGGCGAGCGGGTGAAGAACGCCGCCATGGCCACCTTCGAGGCCTCCCGTCCCGCCGTCGGCGCCATGGCCGTCGGCACCGCCCGCGCCGCGTACGAGGTCGCCCTCGACTACGCGAAGACCCGCGAGCAGTTCGGCCGCCCGATCATCGACAACCAGGGCGTCGCCTTCCAGCTCGCCGACATGCGCACCCAGATCGACGCCGCCCGGCTGCTGGTCTGGCGCGCCTCCTGGATGGCCACCGCGGGCAAGCCCTTCACCTCCGCCGAGGGGTCGATGTCGAAGCTGTACGCGAGCGAGGTCGCCAAGAAGGTCACCGCCCAGGCCATCCAGATCCTCGGCGGCAACGGCTACACCCGCGAGTACCCGGTGGAGCGGATGCACCGCGACGCCGCCATCTACACGATCTTCGAGGGCACGAGCGAGATCCAGCGCCTGGTCATCGCCCGCACCCTCTCCGGCATGCCGATCCGCTGACGCGCGCGAGCCCGCCGACGCACGGCCCCGCTCCGGACGGGAGCGGAGCCGTGCCGTGCCGTGCTACAGCACGTCCATCCCGTGCTCGATGAGGTACGGGAAGGTCCTCGAACAGTTGGCCTCGCTGTCGTCCCCGGTCCCCGACGACCGCCAGGGGCCGGGGTACGTGACGTCGTAACCCGCGCCCACGCCGTCGGAGCACCGCACGAAGGCGCGGTAGTAGCCCGTGCCGCCGTAGCAGTAGACGATCGCCCAGCCGGGGATCTGGTAGGCGTACGCGCCCCCGCAGTTCGCCGGTGCGGCGGAGGCCGCGGGGGCGGCGGTGACCGCCGCGGCCGACAGGGCCAGCGCGCTCGCCCCCGTGGCCAGCACCCGTGTGAAGGAACGCTTCATGGCACCCTCCTTGATTGAGTTTTCAAGGAGGGTAGGGGGCGTCGCACGGCACCGACAGCTGATATGCGGTCAGATAGCGGAGGGATCGGGTCGGCCGCCCGGTCCGGCGTCACACCACGCAGAACTCGTTGCCCTCCGGGTCCTGGAGGACCGTCGCGTAGTACTCCATGCCGTCCGGCTCGTCCATCACGTACAGCACCGAGGCGCCCAGCGCGGTCAGCCGGGCCACCTCGGCGGTCACCCGCTCGCGGCGGACGGCCAGCGGGACCGCGCGGCCGCCGCCGACCTTCAGGTCCAGATGCAGGCGGTTCTTCCCGGACTTCGGCTCCGGGACCGCCTGGAACCAGATGCGCGGGCCCACCCCCTTCGGGTCCACGATCGACTCCGGCAGCTCGCCCGCCCCGTCCGCCAGCTCCTCCTCCGGCACGCCGATCGCCCGCCAGTACTCCTGCCAGCTCCCGTGTCCCTCCGGCGGCGGCTCCGGCGCGTAGCGCAGGGCCTCCGCCCAGAAGACGACGAGGCGGCCGGGGTCGGCGCAGTCGATGGTCAGTTGCAGCGTCATCTCGATGTCGTCCATGCCGCCAGCGTCGCAGAAGCCACTGACAAGGGGTCCGGGCGCCGCCTGCCGCCCCCCGCGCGCGTACGGCAGAATCGACGGACCGGCGGGCGGTGGGGCCCGCCTGACGCCATGTCACCCGGGGGGACCGCACGATGACGACGACCGGCCACGGCAGCACCACCGCACCTCGGACGCCCGAGCTTTCGGGCGTCCCGCTGATCGGCTCGCTGCTGGACCTCAAGAACGACTCGCTCGCCACCTTCCTCAAGGCCCGCCGCGACCACGGCGACGTCGTCCGGATCACCGCCGGGCCGCCCGGCGCGCGGGCCACCGTCCACTGCGTCTTCTCCGCCGAGGGCGTCCAGCAGGTGCTTGCCACCCGCGCCGCCGACTTCCGCAAGGACAACGCCTTCTACCAGGAGATCCGCGAGTCCTTCGGCAACGGCCTGCTCACCAGCCAGGACGACGACTACCTGCGCCAGCGCCGGCTCGTCCAGCCGCTGTTCACCCCGCGCGGCGTCGACGGCTACGCCTCCGCCGTCGCCACCGAGGTCACCCGGCTCACCGACGGCTGGCGGGCCGCCGGCCACGACTCCGTCGACGTCGTCCACGAGATGGCCGGGCTCGCCCTGCGCGCGGTCGCCCGGATCCTCTTCGGCACCGACGTCGAGGCCGCCGTCGGCATCGTCGAGCGCTGCTTCCCCGTCCTCGGGGCGTACGTCTCGCGCCGCGGCTTCGCGCCCCGCAAGCTCCCGCGCACCTGGCCCACGCCGGGCAACCGGCGCGCCGCCGCCGCCCACGAGGAGCTCTACGCCGTCTGCGACCGGATCATCGCCGAGCGCCGCGCGGCCGGCGCCCACGCCACCGGGGACGACCTGCTCGTCGCGGCGAGCGGCGACGACCCGGAAGGCACCGGCGGCACCGCTGTCCCCGACGGCTTCGACCCGACCGAACTGCGCGAGCAGGTCCTCGTGTTCCTGCTCGCCGGCCACGAGACGACCGCCACCTCCATGGGCTTCGCCCTGCACCTGCTGGCCCGCCACCCGGAGGTCCAGCGGCGGGCCCACCAGGAGCTCGACGAGGTCCTCGGCGGACGGACGCCCGGCGCCGCCGACCTCGACGCCCTGCCCTACCTCACCCGCGTCCTCAAGGAGGCCATGCGGCTCTTCCCGGCCGCCCCGGCCATAGGGCGCCGGGCCGTCGTCGCCACCGAGATCGACGGCTACCCGGTCCCCGCAGGGGCCGACGTGATCGTCGCCCCCTGGGTCACCCACCGCCACCCGCGCTACTGGGACGACCCGGAGCGCTTCGACCCCGACCGCTTCACGCCGGAACGGGAGGCGGCCCGCCCCCGCTACGCCTGGTTCCCGTTCGGCGGCGGCCCGCGCGCCTGCATCGGCCAGCACTTCTCGATGCTGGAGTCCGTCATCGCGCTCGCGATGATCCTCCAGCGCTACGAACTGGAGGCGATCGACACCCATGTGCCGCTCGCCTCGGCGATCACCCTCCAGGCCACCGGCCCGGCCCGCTGCCGCCTCACGCCGCGCGAGCCCCGAGGGGCCTAAGTCGGTCGTGGCCCCGGGCGCGGGAACGGCACGGCGGGACAGTTCAGGGCCGTCGCCCTGCGGAGCGGAGCGCTCTCCGTCCTTGGTGAAGTGCAGCCACGCGCTGAGCGCCGCCTGCATTTCGAGCACTGCCGCCCGGTCGAGGACCTCGCCGGCCGGGCCGACGTGCAGCCGCACGCCCTGGCCGCTCACCGACCAGTCGACGGACCGGCGGCGCACCGGGGTGAGGGCGGAGCCCTCCTCCAGGGCGCGCAGCATCACGGCGACGCGGGGCGGGAGGCCCTTGCCCCGGGGCGGCCGGGTGATGTGTTCAGGCCGGGACGGCAGGCCGAGCACAGCGCGGAAGGCGGTGATGGCCGCTTCGAGTGACTGTGGGGTGGTGGGCGCCGCGCCGATGAACGCCTGGAACAGCTCGCGGTGCGCCGACGGGGTCAGGGGCCGGTGGGCGTCGTAGTCCAGGCGCACGACGGACGGCGGGATGAGTGCGAGGGTGTAGCCCTGTTGTGTGTACGTGGCGTGGTGGCGGCGAAGGGAGGCGATGGGGCGGGCGAGCGGGTGCTCGCCCCGGAGGCTGGGGGCGGGGTGGTTCACCGCGGGGGACAGCTCGGGGCGGGACAGGTGGGCCAGTTTCCCGAGGGGGCCGTGGGCCCGGTGCAGGTAGCCGGCTTCTGTCACCAGGACCGTCACCTGCCGGGTGTCGCTGCCCAGCCGGAACCCCACGGTCAGCACGGCTGTGCGGGGACGTCCCCGGCGTAGCCGTTGCCGTGCCGCTTGCCCAGAACGCCCACGAGATCTCTCCTTCGAGGTACGGCTGCCTCGTAACTGAACGGTTGCGGAAGGTCACCGGTTCCGAGATGACGGTACGACGGGGACGACCAACGGCGGAGCGATTCAGGAGACTCCATCCGGCTCGGCGCCACGGTGAGACGCGGCTCGGGCGACGGGTCGGCCGGACAGCGGGCGGCCCGGCCGCTCGGGCCGCGCCGTCGGGACGAGTTGCTCCAGGAGCTGTCCGTCGACCGGCCCGGTGCCGACGGGCGGGCCGGGGACAGCAGGCGCCCCCGGCAGGCGGACGACGTCGTTGCGGGACGGTGCTTCCTCAGGCGGTGGTCGATGCGGTGGTGATCCAGTCCGCGTACACCCGGCGCGCCTTCCGTCCGGCCGGGGAGGCTCCCTCGGCTGTGAGGAGCCTGGTCCTCGGTGTTGCGCAGGTGCTCGGCGACGAGGCCGGGCACGTCGAGCGCGACGGCGGAATCGGCCACCGCCTGCTCCTCCTCGGCGTCGGTGAGCCCCAGCGTCAACGAGCAGCGTGGACAGGTCCTCGGGGTCGCGGGCGCCGGTGGTGTCGAGGGCGCGGCCGATGATCTTCGGGTCCACGCCGTGCTGCCGGGCGAGCGCCTTCACCGCCGTGCCGTTCCTGTACGCGGTGGCGATGTCGGCGACCTGACCGGGGTCGAGACTGGCGGGGCGGCCGAGCGCCTTGCCCGCCACTTGGGCTGCGGCGACGTCGTCCTTGGTGTTCACGCTGATCATGGCACGCTGGATTTCGAGGCCCCCGGCGAGCACGGTGACGAAGATTTTCGTCATGGGGTCGTCGGACGTCACGTCGATCCCGGACTAGGCCCCGGAGCCTTCTCCTGGGGTGAAGTCCTGACCGCTCGGTGCCGTCTGGCCGTCTGCTCTCGCTACCGTGGCCTGGGTAGGCGTCTCGCTGGAGCACAGGAGCGTTCGGTGATGGCCGAGGGTGATGTGCGATGGACGATGCACGGCGGCGAACGGGTCGAGGTGCCCGCCACGATCGGCGGGATCCGAGCTGCTCTGTCAGGTGAGCGCCGGGCCCGGTTCGACGCAGAGGTCGAGGCGGCGAACATCGACGACCTCTACAACGTGGTGCGCCGGTGGATCGTCGAGCTGGCCTCGTTCCCGGAGGACGAGGAGATCTTCGCCCAGCTGCGCGAGCAAGATCGCGTACACGCCGGTCGCCGAGGAGACGCTGAAGAAGGTCGGCGACCCGGACGGGTTCCGGTCCCAGATGGACCAGACCCTGGGCCGTGACCCGTACGGATACGGGTCGGAGCCGCCGATGCCTTCCTCACCCTCAAGCGGCTCCACCCGAAAGCCCACGCTCCGGCCTGAGCCTCTACAAGATCCTCGACCAGCTAAACGACCTGCTGACGTGCTGGACCGGTGCATGCACCACCGGGCGAGAACAAGGCCGAGACTCGGTGGGTGGCTTTGGAGAGGGCCACCGGAGTCGGCTTCGTCCTCGTCCGACAGTAGCTCTGACAGCGAGACGGGTCAGAGAGTGATTTCCCCGGGGACCTCGCTCCAGTTGGTGAGTTTTCCGGTGTTGTAGTTGGCGTCCTTGCCGTAGACCTTGCCGTCGGTGCCGACGGCGTAGATGTGGACGATGTTGTCGACGACCGCGCTGGTGAGGGCCTTGAGGGGCTTGGTGTCGAGCTTGGTCCACTTCCCGGTCCATTTGCCGGTGCCGTAGTCGGCGTCGGTGGTGTGGAGGGCTCCGTCGGCTCCGATCATGTACAGGTGGACCACGTTGCCGCGCGTGGATGCGGTGAGGGCTCGGGCTCCGGTGGCCGCTCCGGGGACCTCGCTCCAGTTGGTGAATTTTCCGGTGTTGTAGTTGGCGTCCTTGCCGTAGACCTTGCCGTCGGTGCCGACGGCGTAGATGTGGACGATGTTGTCGACGACCGCGCTGGTGAGGGCCTTGAGGGGCTTGGTGTCGAGCTTGGTCCACTTCCCGGTCCACTTGCCGGTGCCGTAGTCGGCGTCGGTGGTGTGGAGGGCTCCGTCGGCTCCGATCATGTACAGGTGGACCACGTTGCCGCGCGTGGATGCGGTGAGGGCTCGGGCTCCGGTGGCCGCTCCGGGGACCTCGCTCCAATTGGTGAATTTTCCGGTGTTGTAGTTGGCGTCCTTGCCGTAGACCTTGCCGTCGGCCCCGACGGCGTAGATGTGGACGATGTTGTCCACGACCGCACTGGTCAGCGACGTCAGATTCTGGCCGTCGAGCCTGGTCCACTTCCCGGTCCATTTGCCGGTGCCGTAATCGGCATCGGTCGTGTGCATCATCCCGTCGAGGCCGGTGGCGTTCAGATGAACCACCTTGCCCCGCGGTGACGCGGTGAGCACGCTGCCGGAGACGGACTCGGCGATAGTCCGGCCGACCCAGTCGCGCATGTCGTCCACGCGCGTGGCCAGGGCATCGCGCCGCGTCTCGCCGGCGGGAGCCCCGAGACATCCCCCTTGCCACGACCGGCTTGCGACGCCGACCAACCTCAGCGAGCCGTCCGCCCCAGTCAGGACGGGCCCCCCCGCGTCACCCTGGCAGACCGCGCCGTCACCGGCCGGCGTCAGCGCGAGGCTCGAGTTGTCCGCCGGCTGAGCGGTGAAGGCTGCCGTGTGCGAGCGGGTCGGTACCCAGACGGTCTCAGTGCGCCCGTAGCCGGAGACGCTGACGCCCTGACCGGCCGCGGCGGGGGTATCAGCCAGGGCCACCGGTGCCACGTTGGTCACCTGCTGGGCGAGCTTGACCAGAGCGAGGTCGCGGTCGGGATGGGGGACGACCTCGACCGCCGAGCGGATCGCGCCGCTGCCCGTCTGCCTCAGATCGGGCCGCCCGACGACGACCGTCGTGGGGGACTTCGGAGCGCCTGCGGCTGTACCGCCCTCCGGACCGCTGAAGCACGCGGCCGCGGTCAGCACCCAGCTGGAGTCGATGAGTGCTCCTGTGCAGGCGCGGTCGCTGTCCCCAACGGTGATCTTCGCCGTGAAGGCCCGGGCCGCCTCCTCGCCACCTTGAACCGCGTGAGCCTGGGAAAAGGGAAGGAACGCGGCTACAGACGCAACGGCGAACGCGCCGCTGATCATGACCCTGGGATGGTACGAACGCACTGAATCTCCGAATGAGATGAAACGGCCCCACGGGGGCACGGGTGGCTGGGTGGTGTCTAGTTCCAACTGCCGGTGATGGCGAGGTGGGTGGGGTTGGTGGGGGCGCCGGGTGGTGTGTCGGCGGGTTCCCAGGTGCCGTTGGTGTGGCGGACGGTGTGTTT